>NZ_JBVHTP010000006.1:0-315338 GCF_055565795.1 Streptomyces sp. NPDC028314 | reverse complement strand
CGGACACGAGGGCCGAAGCACCCCCGGGCAGCCGGGGGCCACGCAACACCACCCCAGCAGGAGCGGCGGGACCCCGCACAGACGAGGGGCCGAGGCGCGCCGCGGACACGAGGGCCGAAGCACCCCCGGGCAGCCGGGGGCCACGCAACACCACCCCAGCAGGAGCGGCGGGACCCCGCACAGACGAGGGGCCGAGGGGGACCACACGGGCAGGCAGGGAGGGGAAGGGGCGCTACGCGGGCGGTCGGGCGCGGCGCAGACGGGGGCGGCGGGGTGCCGCGCGGGCGCGGGCCGAGGCGCGCCGCGCGGGCACTTCAGCAGGGGACACCGGCCGCGGACCCGCCCCTCACGTCAGGGCCGTCGCGCCCGCTCCGGCACACCGACCCGGCCGCCGGAGGCCAAGCACCCGGGACCGCAGCTTCGGCCTCCTCGACGCGGCGGCCTCACGCAACCCCGGCCACGCCACCCTGGCTCGCTCTCCGCGCCAGAACCCCGGAGGACGGCACCCCCACCGGCCGGACGGGGGGGGGAGGGAGCCTCCGGGTCACGGCTAACGTCTCGGCAGGGCCTTGTCGAGGCCCTCGGCCAGCATCGCGAAGGCCTGGTCGGCGTCGGCCACGGCTTCCGGATAGGCCTCATCGGCAGTCTGGCCGGCCGCGAGACGGGTCCAGTTCGCCCGGCCCAGCTCGTGACGGGCCGCCACCAGGTGCGTGGCCGCCAGTCGGGCCGCCAGCGGCGCGACCGACTCCGCCTCCAGGACCTCCGCGAGCAACGCCACCTCCTGGGCGGTGTAGTGGTTCAGCCGGGTCTCCAGACTCGCCGTGGAGTACAGCAGTCCCTCGAACGCCAGGACGTTCGGGTGATCGCAGAGCCCCGTGATCGGGTCCCGCTCGGCGAGGGCCGCCAGGAAATGCGCGTGCACCGCAGCCACCGGGGTCTGCCCCGAGGTCCGCTCCCGCACGACGCGGGCCGCCTCGTCCTGGTGATCGGCGAAGCGGTCCAGCACCAGGTCCTCCTTGCTCGGGAAGTACCGGAACAGGGTGGGTTTGGAGACCTCCGCCGCGGCGGCCACGTCCGCCACCGAAACGGCATCGAAGCCCCGCTCCAGGAAGAGTTCCAGCGCCGTGGCCGCCAGCTGGCGGCGCGTACGGAGCTTCTTGTTCTCGCGCAGACCCGTCGTCTTTTCCATGCTTCACAGCGTAGCACGAGATAGTGACCGAGTCATTTTTCTAACCGGGTTGCTTTTTTCCTCGCAACCCGCTTTTCTTGTACTCATCGACACGAGGAAGCGATGAGAGGACATCCGATGACCGACGTTCTGATTGCGGGTTCCGGCCCCACCGGCCTCACGCTCGCCTGCGACCTGGCCCGCCGCGGCATCTCCGTGCGGGTCATCGATCAACGACCCGCGCCGCACCGGGAGTCCCGCGGCAAGTCCCTGAACGAAACCAGCCTCGAAGTCTTCGAGGGCCTCGGTGTCGCCGGCCGCTTGTCGGCCGTCGGCAAGCCGGACATGGTCTTCCGCAAGTACTTCGACGGCACCCACATCAACGACACCTCCGTCCCGGGCCTGCTGTTCATGGGCCAGTGGCAGATCGAGGAGGTACTGCGCGAGCAGCTCGCCGAGTTCGGTGTGCGCGTCGAGTACGGCGCCCGGCTCGTCGGCATCACCCAGGACGCGACCTCGGTCGAGGCGGAGCTGGCGGACGGCCGCGTGATAAGGGCCGGCTATCTCGCCGGGTGCGACGGTGGGAGCAGCACGACCCGCAAGCTGCTCGGGATCCCCTTCGAGGGGGCCACCGAGCCGGAACCGGCGATGGTGATCGGGGATGTGAGGGCGGCGGGGATCGACCGGGACGTGTGGCACCAGTGGTTCAGCTCGGACGGCGGCGCCATGATGCTCTGCCCGATACCGGGGACGGATACCTTCCAGCTCCAGGCCTCGCCGGAGCTCGATGAGAAGGGCGAGCCCTTGCCGCCTTCCCTGGACGGATTCCAGCGACTGTTCGACCAGCATGCCCGGGTTCCGGGGATACGGCTGACCGAGCCGACCTGGTTGTCGACCTGGCGGGTCAACGTCCGCATGGCCGCTCGGATGCGCGAGGGGCGGGCTTTCCTCGCAGGGGATGCGGCGCATGTCCATCCGATAGCCGGCGGGCTCGGCATGAACACCGGGATCCAGGACGCGGCGGCCCTGGCCCGGACCCTGGCCGCAGCCCTCGCCGGGACCGCCCGGGAAACCGTGCTCGACGCATACGAGACCGAGCGTTTGCCTGCGGCCGCCGAGGTACTGGCCGACACGGCGCAGCGGTACGAGCGGGTGGTGGCGGCCGTCCGCATCCCCGGCAACGGAACGGAGGCAGGCCTGAACTGACCACCCCCGGTCGCCCTGCGAGCCCTCCCCCACCGCCCGGGCCTGCGCGGGCCCCGACAGCAAGCCCGACCCGCAGCCCTGGCCCGCAATCCGGGCCCCGCACGACCACCCCAGCAGGCGGCGCCGCCAGGGGTCACCCCGCCAAGCCCGACCGGGAGCGGCCTCGCCCGTCCGACCGCGCCGGGGCCCGCCCGAGCCCGCTGGACCCGCCGGAACTGGCGGACCGACCCCGCCGACCAGAGCCTGGCCGCACCGCCAGACCCCGCCGGGGGCCGCCCTCTCGGGGGTCCACCCTCACGGGGAGCGGCGGGCGCCCCCGCCAGGTGGCCGCCCCAGTCAGGGGGTGGGGACCGCGTCCGAGAGGGAGAGGGTGTGGATGCGGTCCGGGGAGCCGGGGCGGGCGTAGTACCAGCCCTGGGCGGTGTCGCAGCCGAGGTCGCGCAGCTGGGCCGCCTGGGCGCCCGTTTCCACGCCCTCGACGGTCACGGCGAGTTCGAGACTGTGGGCCAGGGCGACGATGCCCTCCACGATCTTGACGTCGACGGGGTTGGCCGGCTGGTGCTGCATCCCCTGGGTGAAGGAGCGGTCCAGTTTCAGCACGCTCACCGGGAGGCGGCGCAGGTTGGCCAGATTGGAGTAGCCCGTACCGAAGTCGTCGAGCGCGATGTCCACACCGAGGGCGGCGAGCCGGCGCAGCGGTTCCAGGAATTCGTCATCGGCGCCGATCAGGGCCGACTCGGTGACCTCCAGGCACAGCGCGCCCGGGGCCAGACCCGAGGCCTCCAGCACCCGCACGGTGTCGGCGACCAGGCCGGGGTGATGGAGCTGGGTCGGCGAGAGGTTGACGTTGATCCGCAGGGCCGAGCCGCCGTACTGGCGCTGCCAGTTGCAGGCCTGGCGGACGGACTCCTCCAGGACCCAGCGGCCCAGGGGCACGATGAGTCCGGTCCGCTCGGCCAGCGGGATGAACCGGTCCGGGCCGAGTACCCCGTACTGCGGGTGCGACCAGCGCACCAGGGCCTCCGCGCCGTGGACGCTGCCGTCGTGCATGTGCACCAGCGGCTGGTACTCGATGAAGAACTCGCCGCGTTCCAGCGCCGCCGGGAGGGCGTTCGTCAGGCCGTGGCGGGTGATCGCCCGGGCGTCGGCCTCCTCGTCGGCGAACTCGAAGCGGTTGCCGCCGGCCGCCTTGGCCCGGTACATGGTGATGTCGGCGCTGCGCAGCACCTCGGCCGGGGTGCGTTCTCCCGCGGGGCCCTCGACGATGCCGATGCTCCCCCGGACCGTCAGTTCCCGGCCCTCCAGGCGGATCGGGGTGGACAGCGCGGAGAGGATGCGGACCGCGAGTTCCGTCACCTTCTCCTCGGTGTCGGAGCCGGTGGTGAGCGCGACGAACTCGTCGCCACCGAGCCGCGCGACGACCTCGCCGGGGGCGGTCGCGCAGCTCTGCAGCCGGTCGGCGACCTCCACCAGAAGCCGGTCCCCCGCCGAGTGGCCGAGGCTGTCGTTGACCGCCTTGAACCCGTCGAGGTCCAGGTAGCACAGGCCGAAGCGGCTGCCGCCCGCTCCGCTCAGGGCCTTCTCCAGGCGCTCGAAGAACAGCGTCCGGTTGGGCAGGCCGGTCAACGCGTCGTGCGTGGCCTCGTAGCGGAGCCGGAGGTTCAGCAGCCGGCGTTCGGTGGTGTCCTCCATCAGGGCCAGCTGGTACTGCGGTCGGCCCTCGGCGTCGCGCAGGAGCGACACCGTCAGGTTGGTCCAGAGCACGGTGCCGTCGTGCCGGTAGTACGGCTTCTCCACGCGGTAGCTTTCGCGCTCGCCCCGTACGAGTTCGCCGTACATCTTCCAGACGTGCGGGGCGTCGTCCGGGTGCCCCCACTCGCTGACGTTGCGGCCCCGGACGTGCCCGCCCATGCCGCCGAACATCTGCAGCAGCGCGTCGTTGACCTCCAGGACGTTGCCCTGGAGGTCGGCGATGCCGATTCCGATGGCCGCGCCCTCGAAGACCGCCCGGAAGCGTTCCTCGCTGGCGTGCAGCGCCTTCTGCGCGTCGCTACGGGCCGTCAGGGCGGAGCGGGCGATGGCCTCCTGCTCCTTGAGGGTGCGTTCGCGCAGCGCCCGGGCGAACCCGGCCGCGATGCCGTGCTGGAGCCGGGCGCAGCGGGACCGGTACTCCTCGGTGCTTTCGAGCCCGGCGCCGTCCGGTCCGCAGTACAGCACCAGGTACGACTCGACCACCCCGAGGGTGCCGGCCAGGGCTTCCGGGTCGGTGCAGTGCACGGCGACGAGTTCGGCGCCGACCCGCTGGGCGGGGGTGGCGTCGAAGGGGCGTGCGTGCAGGGCCTCGGTGAGCGTGCGGGTGAGCGGGACGAGGTGCCGTTCGAACTCGGGGCGGGTGAGCGAGGTGGCGGTGACCGGGAAGATGGCCCGGCCCCAGATGGTCGCGAAGCGCGAGATCCGGTCCTCGAGGCCGCTCCGCAGCTCACCCACGGGCGCCCGGCCCGCACGCGGGCCGGGCGGGGTGTCCGCGCTCGGCGGTTCCTTCGGGGGCTTCCCGTCCCCGGGAGCCGGCTTGAGGGCCGGGCTCGGGGTGGCGGGGTGCGGGGTCGGAGCCGGGAGTCTCACGCCTTGCGTCCCACGCCGCCGAAGCCGGAGAAGGCGTACGGGTCCTCCGGCGTGTCGCCGTCGGCCGGGGATTCGGCGCGGTCGGGGCGCCAGTCGGGCATCGACACCAGGCCGGGCTCGACCCATTCGAAGCCGTCGAAGAAGCGGCTGATCTCCTCGTGGCTGCGCATCACGAGGGGGTTGCGGATGTCCCGGTAGACGCCGACCGCGCCGACCGCGACCTCCTGCGACAGCGGGATGCCCTCGTACGAGGCGTGCGTGAGGATCAGCAGGCTGCCCGGGGCGAGCGCGTCGCGCAGCTGGGCGACGGCCTCGTGCGGGTCGTCGGAGTCCTCCAGGAAGTGCAGCACGGCGACGAGGAGCAGCGCGACGGGCCGGTCGAGGTCGAGGAGCCGGCCGACCTCGGGGGAGCCCAGGATGTCCTGCGGCTTGCGCAGGTCGGCGGCGATCACGCCGCTGCGGTCGTCGTCGGCCAGGACGGCGCGGCTGTGCGCGACGGCCACCGGGTCGTGGTCGACGTAGACCACGCGCGCGTCAGGGCTCGCGGCCTGGGCGACCTCGTGGACGTTGCCGAAGGTGGGAATGCCGGAGCCGATGTCGAGGAACTGGGTGACGCCCTCGGCGACGGCGTGCCGGACGGCGCGGCGCATGAATGCCCGGTTGGCCTGCATGATCTTGGGGAGGCCCGGGAGGAATTCCATGGCGCGGCGGGCGGCCTGGCGGTCGACCTCGAAATTGTGGGAGCCGCCCAGGTAGTAATCGTAGATGCGGGACACGCTGGGCACCGATATGTCGATGCCTGGCGGGGCCCAGGCGGGGCGCTCCATCGGGGTCTCCAAGCGGTAGTCGTGCCGTGATCCGGTGTGGGTCCGCCCGGGGGTCGGACTCCTGTCCGAGCCGAATGTACTGATCATTGCCCAAGGGAGCGAGCAAAAGCGGAAATTGGCGATCCGTTCTTGGTCACACACCAAAGCCGCGCGCGGGGCCCTCCGCAGGCGTTGAGCGAAACCGACAAATACCTTTTGGGAATTGACCGGCGGGTAACCGGACACGGTCGAAGTCTGGCTCAAACCTCTACGGTCCGAACTCCGCCCGTTCAGGCGAACCCGGGCCGAGGCTCGCGTGCGCGAGCGCGCGCGGGCCCATGCTCCCCGGGTGAACAGAGCCTGTGCCCGGCGCCTGCTGGCGGTCCCGGTCCTGCTGTGGGCGGCCTTGTCCGCCACGCCGGCCGTGGCCGATAGCTGCGCCTACGCGACGATCGACACCGGTGACGGCGTGACCACCGTCGGGGTGTTCGCAGCCGCCGGCAGCGGCGGAGGCGGAACCGGCCGGGGTGGCGGACATCACGGGAACGGCGACGGATCCGGCCACGGAAACGAGCACGGCGGGAACCACGGGGGCGGCCATCACGGCGGTCACCACTGCCCGCCGCCTCCCCCGCCGTGCCCGCCGAAGCCGACACCCACGCCGACGCCACCGCCGTCCCCGACCCCCACTCCACCACCGCCCAAGCCGACCCCGACCCCGACCCCGAAGCCGACCCCGAAGCCCACGCCGCCACCGCCTCCCGCGCCGCCCAAGCCGGCCCCGAAGCCGGTGCCCAAGGCCCCCGAACCCGCGCCGCCGCCCCCCGTGGTGCGCAAGGCGCCCGCCCCGCCACCGCCGGAACCGGCACCGGAACCCGCCCCCACCCCCGTGGTGACCCCGCCGCCCACGCACAAGCCGGTGGCCCGGCCCTCGTACCACTCACCCGCCCGCAAGCCGGTGGAGCACCACATCTCACCGGTCACGTTCACCCTCATGACCGCGGCCCCCGCCGTGCTCGCGATCGTCGCGCTGCGCCCGCGCTGAGCCGCACACCGCCCTTTTCCGTACCCCTTTTCTTGGAGTCATCTTGTCGGAATGGCTCGTCCTGTCCCTCGCGATGGCCGCGGCCTGTGCCGTGGTGCTGTCCATCGCCTTCTTCAACCACCGGCGGATCAGTGAGGACGACGATCCGAACGAGACCCCGGACGTCATCGAGTACATGACGATGATGATCGGGGTGATCTACGCGATCGTGCTGGGCCTGGCGATCGCCGGCGTCTGGGAGGGCCGCGGGGCCGCCCAGGAGTACGTACGGCAGGAATCGCAGGCCCTGCACGAGATCAGCGTCCGCTCCGAGGTCTATCCGGCCGAGGTGCGCAAGAAGATCCGGTCGGACGTGGACGCGTACGTGACCTACGTGGTGGACACGGAGTGGAAGGAGATGGCCGAGAGCGGCAATCTCAATGACCACAGCGGGGAGTTGCTGGAACGTATCCGCCGGAACGTCACCGACTACGAGCCGCAGACCGACCACGAGGGGCAGGCCTACCAGCCGCTGGTCGACCAGGTCGCGGCGGTGGACGACGCCCGCAACGCCCGTGGCCAGAGCGCGGGGGCCACGATGCCGGGGGTGGTGTGGTTCGGGCTGATCGCCGGAGCCCTGGTGACCGTGGGCCTGATCTTCACCCTGCAGATCCGGCGCTCGTTCCGCGAGCTCCTGCTGGCGGGCCTGTTCAGTGCGCTGATCGCGTTCCTGCTGTTCCTGATCTGGGACTTCGACGCACCCTTCGGACGGGGCATCGCGGCCACCGCCGAGCCCTTCCTCGCGCAGTTCCCGCATCTGGGGCTGGACGGCTGAGCCGCCACCGCGCCTGAGGGCCGGGCCGGGCCTGGGCCGCGCCGGCGAACGGTCGGACGGACGGTCAGACGGGCGGCCCGGCAAACCGGGGGCGGGTTCCACGTCCCCGGTTCGGCGTACCGGCATGCCCCATTCGCCCGTTCCTGATCGCGGGTCACCGCGCCCGCACCTAGCGTGGCGGGCATCGAGGCGCACAACCCCCCACGTGCGGAAACCGTTCCGCGGCGGCGCCTCGGGGATCCGGAGACCAACCATGGGTGCGATACGCAGCTCCGTCATAGCCCTGCTGAGCGCCGGTGCCACGGGCGCCGCTCTCGCGCTCGGCGCCCTGGGCGCCCCCGCCGCGCCCGCGGCCGAGGCCCTCCCCGTCACCTCCTTCGGCTTCACCGTCACCCCCTCGACCGTCGCGCCCGGCGGCCAGGTGGTGCTTTCCGTCAGCGACTGCGGTTCGGCCTACGCCACCGCCTCCTCCGGGGTCTTCGACACCGTGAGCATCGCGCGCGGCCAGACCGTACGGGTCACCGTGGACCGGGACGCCCGGCGCGGGGCCCTGTACTCCGTCTCCTTCACCTGCAACGGGGAGACCGGCTCCGCCGACCTGACCATCGCCGGCGGTACGACCCGCCCCACCACCAGCTCCACCATCGGTGCCAGGCGCACCCCCACGCCGACAACCACGCCCGCGCGCACGTCCACGCCCCCGCGTACGCCCGCGGGGGCCATCCCGCCTCCGCCTCCGCGTACGACGGCGGCAGCACTCCCGCCCGTGCCCACGCGTACGACGGCGGTGGCTCTCCCGCCCGTGCCCACGCGTACGGCATCGACCTTCCCGCGCACGCCCGCCCGCACTCCCGCGCTCACGCCCGCGCGCACGCCCGCCCGGGCCACCTCGCGCCCCGCGTCGAGCGGTCCCAGTCTCGGCGTCCGCGGCGGTCTCGGCGGCAGCGTGGCCGGCACCGATCCCCTGATGCTGAGCCTGGGCGCCGCGCTCGTGCTCGTCGGCGCGGGCGGTACGGCATACGTCCTGCGGCGCCGGACCTCGGCCCGCGGCCACTGATGCGGTCCGGCCCGTCGCACCTCCCCCGCTCCCCACACGTCGATCCGTCCCGCAACCGCCGGTCGCCCCGAGTCCGGGGCAGGACTCGGGGCGACCGGCGGTTCCGGGACGGCGGGGACGTCAGCCGGTCAGGCCCGGCTGCCGACGGGGCGACGGCGACGGATCACGTGGACGCCGGCGCCGAGGGCCGCGGCGCTGATGAGGCCCGCGCCGATGGCGGTCTCGGTGGCGGACGGGCCGAAGGACCCACCGAGGCCGCCTTCCGCCCCTCGCCCGTCGAGGATCGTGAAGCGGTGGGTGGCGACGAGGCTGTTGTCGTGGCACTTGACCGACAGGGTGTGGTGACCGGGCGAGGCGTGGTTGAAGATCCGGACGGTCGCGAACCCGATGGAACCGGCCGACAGGTTCGTCTGCGGAAAGTTGCCGTGCGACCAGACCGTGCCGCCGTGGTTGCAGCCGGCCGCGCTGACCTGCATCGTCGAGCCCTGGTGGACGGAGTACGGATTGACGGTGACGTTGCTCGGACCGTTGCCGCCACCCGAGGGTGGCCC
The DNA here is from genome assembly GCF_055565795.1 of Streptomyces sp. NPDC028314. Classification (NCBI taxonomy): domain Bacteria; kingdom Bacillati; phylum Actinomycetota; class Actinomycetes; order Kitasatosporales; family Streptomycetaceae; genus Streptomyces; species Streptomyces sp. NPDC028314. Next base: position 306,069 of record NZ_JBVHTP010000006.1, on the reverse strand, counting down.
GCCCGCTGAGTTCGCCGAGGCGAACGGCATGCCGAGGCCGACGGCGGCGAACGCGGCCACGGTGACGGCGAGAGCGCGAGAAGCACGCATGGTGGAACCTCCAGCGGGAAGCGCCCCGGAGCGGTCGCCCGGGAAGATCGACGAGAACGCCTCCCATCACGAACCCTCAGGGCGGCTCGCAAGCAGCGCATTTCCGACTTTGGGCCGCCCGGTTGACCGACACGCCGAAGCGCGGTCATCTCATCTGATGGATCCGCAGGTCACGACCCGTCAGGCATTTATGTGACGATTACCTGGATGGCCGCACCCCTTCCGGCCGCACCACCCGTTCGCCCTTCCCCGATCGCCGTCCCGGCCATGCACCCTTAGCGTGCGTGAAGAAGGGCGTACCGGGGAGGGACTGGAACGCGGGTCGGGACCCCCGCGTCGGGAAGGGAGAGCCATGACCGAGGACGAGTGTGAGCAGCGACCGAGGAGACGCTCCCCCTGGGGGGCGCTCGCGGTGGTCCTGCTCACCGGCCTCGCCATGATGCGCAATGGTGTGAACCTGGAAGACGGGCCGCCGCAGCCCGCAGCAGCCGCAGCGGTCGGGGCGCATACCGACCTGCTGCCCGCCGATCCGCCCGCGCCGCCCGCGGACATGGAGGTGCTGGAGCACTCGTCGGTCCAGCGCGTCCGCATCCCCTCGATCTCCGTGGACGCGCCGGTGATGACGGTCGGGCTGGACGCGACGGGCTGGATCGACGCGCCGCCACCGCAGGACCCGAACCTGGCCGGCTGGTACCTCAACGGCATCTCGCCCGGCCAGCGCGGCTCCGCGGTGATCGTCGGCCACGTGGACAACGCGCAGGGCCCGGCGGTCTTCTACGGCCTGGGCTCGGTCCGCAAGGGCAGCCGCATCGAGGTGGAGCGCTACGACGGACGGACCGCGGTGTTCGAGGTGTACGGCGTGGAGGTCTTCGCCAAGAACGCCTTCCCCGGAGCCCGGGTGTACGGCGACACCGGTCACCCGGAACTCCGGGTGATCACCTGCGGCGGCGGCTACTCCAAGGCCCGGGGCTACGACGGCAACGTGGTCGTCTTCGCCCGGATGGTGGAGGCCCGCTGACAGAGACACCCCGGGGGGCCGCCCACCCGGCCACCCCCGGCATGGAGGAAGTCCGGCGCCGGGGTGAGCGGCCGGACTTCCTGGCCCGGGCCGGCCGGCCGGGGAGGGCTCCTCAGCGCGCCGGCAGGGCGGGGAGCGCGGGGAGCGTCATGCGGTAGCCCCGCGCGAGCAGTTGGGGCAGGTACGTGCTCAGCGCCCGCACGCTCTGCGAGCGGTCCCCGCCCGCGTCGTGGGACAGCACGATCACCCCGGGTCCGGCCCCCTTGAGGATCCGGGAGACGATGGTTCCGGTTCCCGGCTCCGTCCAGTCCAGGCTGTCCACGGTCCAGGCGAGCGGCTCCATGCCCAGCTCGGCCCCGATCTCGAAGGCGGCCCGGTTCCACGCCCCGTACGGCGCCCGGAACCACTTCGGCGCCTCCCCCACCGTCTGCTCCACGACCTCGCTCGTGCGCCCGATCTCGGAGGCCAGCGCGGGCCGGGTGAGCGTGGGGATCAGCGGGTGCGTCCAGGTGTGGTTGCCGATGACGTGCCCCTCCGCGGTCATCCGGCGCAGCAGGTCGCGGTTCTCGGTGGCCATCTCCCCGCAGACGAAGAACATCGCGCGGATCCCGTACCGGGCGAGGGTGTCCAGGATCCCGGGGGTGTAGCGGGGGTCGGGGCCGTCGTCGAAGGTGAGCACCATGGCGCTGGCCGTACTCGCGTCGGCCGGGAGTTCCTCGATGGGCCGGGTCCGGACGGCGGGCTTCGCGGCGGCCGGGCGGACGGGGGACTCGGAGGTCATGGGGGCCAGCCGGTAGGAGGTGGGGGGCAGGCCCTGGGGGGCCTGCCCGGGCGGGCCCCCGGCCCCCGCGGGGCCCGGTCCGGCGGCCGGTGCCGGGCCGGTGGCGGTTCCGGGGGCCGGCCGGCCGGCTTCGCCCCCGTCCAGCAGTCCGGCCGCGGCGGCCACTCCCAGGAAGACGGCGGTACGCAGGAGCACGCGTCGCCCTACTGTCGGCTCGTCATTTTTCATTCTTACTACGTATCAACGACATCGCCGAAGATGTCGAGAGGCGCGGGGGCACCCGCTCCCCCTCACCCGCACGGACCACCCGCCGGCCGGCCCCGCCACCCGCTGATCAGCCGCGGCGCACCAGGGGGAACGGAAGCGTCTCGCGGATCGTCAGACCCGTGAGGAACATGACGAGCCGGTCGACGCCGATGCCCAGGCCGCCGGTCGGCGGCATCGCGTACTCCAGCGCGTCCAGGAAGTCGTTGTCGAGTTCCATCGCCTCCGGGTCGCCGCCCGCCGCCAGCAGCGACTGGGCGGTGAGCCGGCGCCGCTGCTCGACGGGGTCGGTCAGCTCCGAGTAGGCGGTGCCCAGTTCGGTGCCGAAGGCCACCAGGTCCCAGCGCTCGGCGAGCCGCGGGTCCTTGCGGTGCTGGCGGGTCAGCGGGGAGACGTCCGTCGGGAAGTCCTTGTAGAAGGTGGGCAGCTTGGTCCGCTCCTCCACCAGCCGCTCGTACATCTCCAGCACCACGTCCCCGCGCGTGTCGTCGGGGGCGTGCGGCACCGACGCCCGGTCGCACAGCGCGCGCAGCACGTGTTCCTCGGTGTCGGCGTCGACCTCCTCGCCCAGTGCCTCGCTGATCGCCCCGTACATCGTCTTGACCGGCCAGGTCCCGGAGATGTCGTGGACGACGAGCTTGCCGTGGGGGTCCGCCTTGTGCGCGATGGGCGAGCCGTAGGCGGCGGTGGCGGCGCCCTGGATGAGTTCCCGGGTGAGGTCGAGCATCACGTCGTAGTCGGCGAAGGCCTGGTACGCCTCCAGCATCGTGAACTCGGGGTTGTGCTTGTAGGAGACGCCCTCGTTGCGGAAGGTCCGGCCCATCTCGAAGACCTTCTCCATGCCGCCGACGCAGAGCCGCTTGAGGTACAGCTCGGGTGCGATGCGCAGGTAGAGGTCCAGGTCGTAGGCGTTGATGTGGGTGCGGAACGGCCGGGCGTTGGCGCCTCCGTGGATCTGCTGGAGCATCGGGGTCTCGACCTCCAGGTAGCCGCGGTCCAGCAGTCCCTGGCGCAGGGCCTGCACCGCGCTGGAGCGGGCCCGTACGACGTCCCGGGCCTCGGGGCTCGCGACCAGGTCGAGGTAGCGGCGCCGGACCCGGGCCTCGGGGTCGGCGAGACCCTTGCGCTTGTCGGGGAGGGGGCGCAGGCACTTGCCGGTGAGCTGCCAGGATCCGACGACCACCGACAGTGCTCCGGACCTGCTGGAGCCGACCTCGCCGGTGGCCACGACGTGGTCGCCGAAGTCGACCTGGGAGGTGAAGGCCTCCAGTACGTCGGCCCCCGCCTCGTCCCGCGTGAACATCAGCTGGGTGTCGCCGGTCCAGTCGCGGAGCACGGCGAAGACCACGCCGCCGAGGTCCCGTACGACCATGACCCGGCCGGCGAGGGTGACCTGTTCGCCGGTCCGGGCGCCGGGCGGGTAGCCGGGGTGGGCGGCCTTGAGCTGGGCGACGGTGTGGGTGCGCTGCCGGATGCCGACCGGGTAGGGGTCGGTACCGCCGGCCCGGATGCGCTCCAGCTTGGTGTGGCGGACGCGGACCTGTTCGGGCAGCCGCTCGGCGCGCGCCTTCTCCCCCTCCTCCCCTACGAGTGCCAGCCCGAGGGAGTCGATCGAGGGCAGGCCCTCGGTGGTGGCCGGGTTGGTGAGTCCCCTGGGGTGGCCGTTGCCCCACAGGGTGCGCATGCGCGGCACGGAGACGAAGCCCTCCGCGATGCCGGAGGCGAGGCTGACCCGGGCGAGCGAGCCGGCGTCCTGGTAGCAGAGGAACCGCGGGTACCACTCGGGTCCGTACTTGACGTTCGAGCGGTACAGCGCCTCCAGCTGCCACCAGCGGGAGAAGAACAGCAGCAGCTTGCGCCACACCTTGAGCACCGGGCCCGCGCCGATCCGGCCGCCCTCCTCGAACGCGGAGCGGAAGACGGCGAAGTTGAGCGAGATCCGGCGTACGCCCAGCCCCGGGGCCGCGGCGCACAGCTGGGAGACCATGAACTCCATGACCCCGTTGGGGGCGGTGCGGTCGCGGCGCATCAGGTCGAGGGAGATGCCGTCCTTGCCCCAGGGGACGAAGGACAGCAGCGCGATCAGCTCGCCCTGGGCGTCGGACGCCTCCACCAGCAGGCAGTCCCCGTCGGCGGCGTCGCCGAGCCGGTCGAGGGCCATGGAGAAGCCGCGTTCGGTCTCGGTGTCGCGCCACTTGTCGGCCCGGTCCACGATCATCTGCATCTCGTCCTCGGAGAGGGCCGAGTGGCGGCGGATGAGGGTGGTGGCGCCGGTGCGCTTGACGCGGTTGACGGCCTGGCGGGTGACGCGCATGTCGCGGCCGTCGAGATCGAAGTGGGCGACGTGCAGGATCGCCTCGTCGCCCAGTTGGAGGGCGCTGAGCCCGGAGCGGGCGTACGCGGTCGCTCCCTCCTCGGAGGCGCCCATGACGGCGGGCTGCCAGCCGTGGCGGCGGGCCACGGCCAGCCAGGCGTCGATGGCGGGGGTCCAGGCGGCGGGGTCGCCGACGGGGTCGCCGCTGCCGAGGCAGACCCCGGCCTCGACGCGGTAGGTGACGGCCGCCTTCCCGTTCGGGGCGAAGACGACGGCCTTGTCCCGCCGGGTGGCGAAGTAGCCGAGGGAGTCGTTGCGCCCGTAGGCGCCGAGCAGCGCTCGGATGCGGGGCTCCTCGTCCCCGTGCAGGGCGGCGGTCAGCCGCTGGGACCGGAACAGGGTGGCGGCGGCGTTCAGCAGGGCGAGGGCGCCGAACAGGCCGAGCAGGAAGTACAGCGGGCGGGGCGGGTGCCCGTCGAACTGGCGGGCCGAGAAGAGCCCGCCGAAGACCTGCTTGGCGGCCCAGTCCAGCCACTGGCCCTTGGGCAGCGTGCCGGGGAAGAGCGCCACGAGGCCCCAGCCGAGGAAGACCGCGGCGAGCAGTCCGAGGCCGAGTACGAGCATGGCCCGCCAGAGGGCGCCCGGGCGGGAGGCCGCGTAGAACTCGTTGCGGGCGGCGATGAGGATCACGAGGGCCGCCAGCGCGATGACCAGGGATACGCCGCCGACCCAGTACTGCTCGTCGGCGATGATCAGGACGTCGACCAGGATCAGCAGGGCCAGATAGGTGACGACGATCCACCAGGCGACCTTCTTGCGGGTGCCGAGCGCCGCGGCGAGCAGGAAGAGGAAGACGGCGTAGGCGAGGTTCTCGCTGACCGGTACCACGAAGAGGTCGAGGAAGCGCACGACGTGCCGCAGCAGCCGCCGCAGCGTCGGGGAGAGCGCCAGCAGGGCACAGAACAGCCCGAGGGCTCCGAAGAACGCTCCGAAGGCGTCGGGAACCCGGTTGAGGAAACGGTTCCGGGTTCCTCGGGTCTCCTCCACGGTGGCACTCATGGTTCGCACTGTAGGGAGGGCCGTGCCGGTCCGCGCGCCGAGCCGGATAGCCTCGGGAGCGTGACAGAGCACGTGAACACGGGATTCGAGCGCGGTACGGACGGCCCGAAGGTGATCCTCGCCGGGGTTGACGGGTCGGAGTCCTCCCTGCGGGCCGCGGCGTACGCGGCGGGGCTGGCCCGGCGCCAGAACGCGCTGCTGGCGCTGGTGTACGTCCAGCCGGTGATGCCGGCCGGCGCCTCGCTGGGCGCGCCGGTGGCCGATACGACCGGGGAGATCGCGGAGGGCATCGTCGCGGAGATCCGCGCGTCGGCGGAGCGGCTCAAGGGCATCTTCGAGGTGCGCTGGCAGTTCCACACGTTCCGCGGCGACCCGTACGCCGGGCTGGTGAGCGCGGCGGAGGAACTCACGGCGGACGCGGTGGTGGTGGGCGCCTCCGAACAGGCCGGTCACCGCATCATCGGCTCGGTTGCCGTCCGCCTCGTCAAGGCGGGCCGCTGGCCCGTGACGGTCGTTCCCTAGTGCTGTGACCGGGAAGTTCGCCGGGTTGCTCGTTGTGCTGGTTGGAAATGAGCTCTCCCACCAGCGCGGGGAGGCGGATGGCTCAACAAGTTCGGGTTCGCGGGCTGACGGCGCAGGAGGGCCAGAAGCTCCAGCACATCGTCCGGCGGGGCAGTACCAGCTCGGCGCACTTCCGGCGCGCGATGATGCTGCTCGCCTCGGCCGGCGGCAGCACCATCCCGGACATCGCACGGCTCGTCCAGGCGGACGAGGACACCGCTCGTGACGTGATCCATCGCTGCAACGAGATCGGGCTCGTATGCCTCAACCCTCGGTGGGCGCTGACCGCGGCGGACCGGGAGCCGGCCGATGGGCATAATTCCGCCATGAACATGATTGGGTTGCGGCTGCTGCTCGCCACCGTGCTCGCCGGAGCCACGCTGAGCGGATGCTCCTTCCTTTCTCCTTTCACGACCTGTGAGGGCACCGGTCCGGAGGTGGCCGCCCTCGATGAGTTGCCGGCCCTGGACCTGCACCCGCCAGGGGCCAGGCCCCTCGACGGCGGCGCAGCGGACGGGGCCACCTGCATCGATGACAGCGGGGACGCCTGGCTGAGCGCGGACCGGCTGTACGTGTACGACGGGAACGCCGCGGACGTGCTGGCGTACTACGCACGGGAACTCCCGGCGGCGGGCTGGCATCCGGTCCAGCGGATCGGGGCGGCGCCGGAGGGCCGGACCCCCGTCACCTGCTTCGAATCCCCGGACCGGCCGAGCGTCATCGTCACTTTCAAGTCACCCGCCGACCTCCGCGAGTTCTACCTGGTGGACCCCGGCCCCGAGCCGACCGGCTCCGTGCCCCGGACCTGGTTCCACGTGTTCGCCGAGGCGTCGACCGACGGATCGCGCATGGACTGCTACTAGCCAGTGCTGTAAGGGCGGCGACGGCTCTCGGACGGGGGCGGGTCAGGGGCAGCTGATGCGGGTGTCGCCCGGGTCGGTGGTGCAGGTGTCGGTGCCGAAGCCGCCGTCGGCGGTGTCGTTGGCCGGGACGGCGTCGGTGGTGGTGAGGCGGTCGTTGCCGAAGTAGCCGGTCAGGGTGTCGTTGCCCGGGCCGCCGTTCAGGGTGTCGTCGCCGTAACCGCCGTCGAGGTTGTCGTTGCCGTAGCCCCCGTGGACGGTGTCGTTGCCGTAGCTCGCGCGCACGGTGTCGTTGCCGCCGAGGGCGCAGATCACGTCGTTGCTGAAGCCGCCGGTCAGGGTGTCCGCGCCGCTGGTGCCGATGATCGTGCAGCCGCGGGCGTTGTTCACCGAGGTGGTGGCGGTGGCCGTGTTGTCGGAGGTCACCGGGTCCTGCTGGGTGGCGCTGACGGCGGCGGTGTTGGTGAGCGTGCCGGTGGACCGGGGTTCGGCCGTCACCGTGACCGTCGCGCTGGCCCCCGGGGCCAGGGAGCCGAGGGCGCAGCCGGCCCCCGTCGCGGTGGTCGTGCAGGTGCCCTGCGAGGGGGCGGCCGAGGTGAGGGTCACGCCCGCTCCGGTGAGCGTTTCCGACAGCGTCACGCCGGTCGCGGTGGCCGTGGAGGACGCGGAGTTGGAGACCGTCACCGTGTACGAGGCACGGTCGCCGATGCTCACGGCGGCCGTACCGGTCTTCGTCACCGACAGGTCGGACCGCGCCGGCGGCGGGGTCGTCCCGTCGCCGCCCTCGTAGCGGGCGAGGGCGAAGGCGAAGCCCGCCCCGTAGCCGGCCGCGACGATCTTGCCGTCCGGCTGTACGAGCACCCCGCGGGCCTCGTCGAAGTCCGCGAAGCCGGTGACCACGAAGCCGTCGCCGCCGAAGCCGGTGTCGACGGTGCCGTTGGGGTTGAAGCGGGCCACGCCGAAGTCGTTCGCCTCGGAGCTGTTGGGGTCGTCGGCCTGGCCGGCGACGACGATCTTGCCGTTCTGCTGGAGCGCCACGGCGTTCGCGGTTCCGCCGTCGCCGGGGAAGTTGACCGTGGTGCGCCCGCCGGTGCCGAAGCCGGTGTCGGGGCTGCCGTTGGCGTTGTAGCGCAGGAGGGCGACGCCGGCGCCGCCGGAACCCGCGGCGACGATCTTTCCGTCCGGCTGCACCGCCACGTCGTTGCCGAACTCGGTGCCGCCGAAGTCGGCGGTCACCATGCCGTCACCGCTGAAGGTGGTGTCGAGGCTGCCGTTGGTGTTGTAGCGGGCCACGCCGATGTCGAAGGCGGTGTTGCCCACGTAGCCGACCGAGACGATCTTCCCGTCCGGCTGGAGCGCCATGCCGCGCGCGATGCCGCCGGCGTCCTGGGGCGAGGTCGGCGTGAAGCCCGCGACCACCGCGCCGTCGCCGCCGAGGCCCGGGTCCAGGCTCCCGTCGGCATTGAGGCGGACCAGCGCGAAGCCGCCGCCACCGCCCTTGCCCGCCGCGATGATCTTGCCGTCGGGCTGTACCGCGATGTCGGCGCCGTCCGCGGACCCGCCGAACTCGTCGACCCGTACCAGGCCGCCGTCGCCGAAGCCCTGGTCCAGACTGCCGTCGGTGTTGTAGCGGGCCACGGAGAAGAAGCAGCACCCGCCGCCCTCCTCCGCGATCACCTCGGTGGTTCCCGCCACGACGATCTTCCCGTCCGAGGGCTGGATCGCCACCGCGTTGGCCGTGTGCGCGCCGCCGCCGAAGTCGCTGGTCACCATGCCGTCACCGCCGAAGGCGGTGTCGAGGCTGCCGTTGGTGTTGTACCGGGCGAGCGCGAAGCCGGCCTCGCTCAGGCCCACCACGACCAGCTTGCCGTCGGCCTGCCGCACGATGTCGTGGCCTTCCGTGTACCCGGGGAAGGCGGTGGTCACCCGGCCGTCGGGCCCGAAGGCGGGATCCGGATCGCCGGGGGCGGCCAGCGCGGTGCCGGGCAGCGCGAGTACGAGCGCCAGGCCGAGTGCGGCCAGCGCCCCGGCCCTCCTGCCCGGGCGGTGGCGCCACGGCGCCGCTCTCAGGTGTGCGTGGGTCATGGGGGTACGGACCTCCGTCTTCGCGGCGTGCGGGGAGCAGCGCACAGCTTGGTACCGCAGCCGCTCCGCGCTCCCGCGAGCCGTGCCGTACTGCGCCCACCGGGCCACCGGGAACCACCCCGGCGGAGGAGCGCGCGGGGGGCGATCGGGTCCGCGTGGGGCACGGCCCGCCGGCCCGCAGGTGCTACTTGCCCTCCGTCAGTCCCTGCTTGGCCGCGCCGCGGCTGAGGACGGCTTCGGTGATGGCCTCGTGGGCGGTGCGGTAGTCGTCCCGGTCCGGGTCCCGGGCCAGGCCGTCGGCGAGGTTGACCACCTTGCCCGCGTCGTTGTCCATCAGCTGCGGGATGAACTCGGCCTTCGTGACCTGCCACCGCTGCCCGGCCGCCGCCGGCGGGGCGAAGGTGAAGCGGCCGATGGACCCGTAGCTGCCGCGCAGGTCGCGGGCGCCCTCGTAGTTGTACATCTCACCCGCGACCTGGTCGCCCATGCCGTAGATGATCCAGGTCCCGTTGACCTTCTCGTAGGGCTGCGGGATGTGCGCGTGCGTACCGAGGATCAGGTCGATGTCGGGCCGGCCGCCGGTCTGCGAGGCCGTCAGCTCCTTGCCCAGCGACAGCTGTTTCTCGTCCGGCTCGGTCTGCCATTCCGTGCCCCAGTGCGTGCTGACCAGCACCACGTCCGCGCCCGCCTTCCGGGCGGCCCGCGCGTCCGCGATGATCTTCTCGGGCTCCAGCAGGTTCACGGCCCACGGCTGTCCCTCCGGCATCGGATAGCCGTTGGTGTCGAAGGTGTACGCGAGGTGGGCGACCTTGGCGGTGCCCGCCGTGTAGAGGGTGGTCTTCGCCGCCTCGGCCTGGGTGCGGGCCGATCCGGCGTGCCCCAGCCCGACCTTGTCGAATCTGTCGAGGGTCCGCTTCAGGCCGTCCCCGCCGTCGTCCAGGGTGTGGTTGGAGGCGGTGGAACAGCCTTCGTAGCCCGCGTCCTTCAGCGCGTCGGCGATCTCGGGCGGCGACTTGAACGCGGGGTAGCCGGTGAAGGGCCCACCGTCCTCGCCGTAGATGGTCTCCATGTGGCAGAGGGCCAGGTCCGCCGCCGAGACCACCGGCTTGACCCCGGCGAACAGGGGCTTGAAGTCGTACCCGTCGCCGCCCGCGTCCGCCGCACCCTGCCGGATGACGGAGGTGTGGGGCAGTACGTCGCCGCTGGCGACCAGGGTGAACCCTTTCGCGGCGGCTCCGGTCGCCCTGCCCGGCGCCCCGGCGGCCTTGGACGGCTCCGGGCTCGGGGGCGGCGCGAGCCGGGCGGGGGCGGCGTCCTCGGCGGCGGAGCAGCCGGCGACCACGGCCGACAGCAGGACGGTCGACAGCAGCGCGAGGGCCCGCCGGGTGCGCTTGGTCATCTGCCCCAACTCTCATTAGTAGGACTATCCGATGATCCGAATCCATAGAAGAAGACGCCACAAGTCAAGGAGCGGTGCCGCCCGCCGGACACCGGCTCACCCCAATGGCCGTTCGCCGCGCCGTTCGACCGTTCACCGCCCGGCGCGGCCGCCCACCGGATGACCCGGGTGCTTGGGCGCAACGCCGGTGCCGGACGGTTCCCGGGCGGCTCCGTGCAGGTCAGGGTGAGTCCTCGGACTCATGCGGGCTCCCCAGCGGACGCCGGCGAACCTCGGAAGGAGCCACTCGTGCCGCCCTCCCCCACCCTCCAGCGCACGGATCCCGAGGCGCTCGCCGAACTCCAGCGCGATCACGGGCGGGCCCTGTTCGGTTTCCTGCTCGGCCTCACGGCAGGGGACGCCCAGCGCGCCGAGGACCTCGTGCAGGAGACCCTCGTACGGGCCTGGCAGCACCCGGAGGTACTGGCGAGCAGCCACGACTCCATGCGGCCCTGGCTGTTCACCGTCGCCCGGCGGCTCGCGATCGACGCCCGGCGGGCCCGGCTCTCGCGGCCCCAGGAGGTCGAGCCGGACGGGCTGGAGCAGGCGCCCGCGCCCGTGGACGCGGTGGCCGGCTCGGTCACGGCGATCGACGTACGGCGTGCCGTGGGCAGCCTGGGCCCGGAGCACCGGGCGGTGCTGATGCAGGTCTACTTCCAGGACCGCTCGGTCGCCGAGGCCGCCGCGGAGCTCGGGATCCCGGCCGGAACCGTCAAATCCCGTACGTACTACGCCCTGCGCGCCCTGCGGAAGGGGCTCCAGGGGTACGGACTCGGCGCCTGAGCGCACGGCCGTACCCGGCGGGGACCCGGTGGTGCGGCGCCGGGAGGCGGTGGAGGGCCGCCGGTGAACCACTCAAGGAACGTCCCGAACGTGCACGGACCGGACATGGAGCACATCGAAATCGGCATCAGACCGTTCAAGTTGAGTAAACATCCCCCGCTCCGCGAGCCGCTCGGTGAAGGCTCGGGACTGACGGCGGGAAGCTCGACACGCGGGAGAAGGTGGAACGGTGCAGCCCGAGGGTATGAACGGCACCAGTGACGGTGGGCTGGCGGTGCCCATGGCATGGCTCTACGCGGAGTACATCGCGGACGAGCTGCTGCGCACGGGCCGGCTGATCCCGGTCAGCACGCTGGAGTTCCGTGCCGGGCGCGACACGCTCGCGCTGACCATCTACCTCTCGGACGCGGCCGGCGAGCTCTCCGGGATCCGGGTGGTGTCGCAGCTCGACGAGTGGCTGTCGCTGACGGCGTACGGACATCCTTGGCGCGACTGGGTGGAGACCCGGTTCCTCCAGCTGGGCGAGGAGGCCCGGGAACGTGACGGGGCGGAGGGCGCGGACCTGGAACTGGCCCGGTCGGCCTGGCGCTGGCTCGACCACACCGAGCTGTTCGCCACCAACCTCGACCCCGGCCGGCACGGCCACGCCGACACCCCGCCGGGGCTGGACGAGAACGCCCGCATCTGGACTCCGGCCTGGCAGCTGGGCCTGCCGCTGGGCCACCTGGCGATGCACCTGTTCTGAGGCGCGGCGGTACGGGCGCACGGCGGGTGCGGGCGCCCGGGCCGGGGCGGCGGTGCGGGTGTGGGGTGTGGGGTGTGGGGTGCGGCCGACCGGGGGGCTACTCCGGGCGCCGCGGCCCCGGCGCCTCCGCGGGGTCCGTGACCAGGCCGGTGAAATCGGCCTCGTTCCGCTCGGCCCGGGTCACGTACCACCGGGCGATGAGCCACATCACCGGGTACACGAGCAGGCCCAGCACCGCCCAGACCAGCGGGCCCGACGCCACGCTCGGCACCAGGAACACCACCGGCAGCACCCCCACCAGCAGCAGGAGGACGGACAGCGCGCCCAGGCCGGCCCGCAGCTGGCTGCGCATCAGGGCCCGGACGTAGGTGGCGCCGAGGGTGGTCTGCTCGGAGATCTCGGACCGGGCCGGCGTGTGCGCGGGCGCTCTGCGGCGGGTGCCACGCGGTACCCCGGTGACGATCTCCCGCCGGGGCGGCGACTGCTGCTCCTCGGCCATGGTGTCGGAGTCTACGCAGCCGCCCTTGCTCCGAGGAGGCTATTTCAGCAGCCGGGACAGCCGCCGGTCCGCGAGCGGCTTGCCGCCGGTCTGGCAGGTGGGGCAGTACTGGAGCGAGGAGTCCGCGAAGGACACCGAGCGGACGGTGTCCCCGCACACCGGGCACGGCTCCCCTTCCCGGCCGTGCACCCGCAGCCCGCTCTTCTTCTCGGCTTTGAGCTGCCCGGCGGCCACCCCGTGGGCCCGGGCGACGGCCTCGCACAGGGTGACCTGTACGGCCTCGTACAGGGAGGTCACCTGGGCCTCGTCGAAGGAGGCGGCGAGTTTGAAGGGGGATGCCTTGGCCCGGTGCAGGATCTCGTCGCTGTACGCGTTTCCGATCCCGGCGATGACGCCCTGGTCGCGCAGCACGCCCTTGATCTGCCGCCGCTCCCCCGCGAGCAGCGCGGCGAACGCGTCCCGGTCGAAGCCCGCGGCCAGCGGGTCGGGCCCGAGCCGGGCGATGCCGGGGATCTCCTGGGGGTCGCGGACCACGTACACCGCGAGGCGCTTCTGCGTGCCCGCCTCGGTGAGGTCGAAGCCGCCACCGCCTTCGAGGACGACGCGCAGCGCGAGCGGCCCCTTGCCGGGGCGCGGCGGGCGGTCGGGCAGGGTCTCCTGCCAGCGCAGCCAGCCGGCCCGGGCCAGGTGGGTGACGAGGTGGAGTTCACCGACGGGCAGGGCCAGGAACTTGCCGTACCGGGCCGCGGGCCCGACGGGCCGGCCTTCGAGGGCGGTGAGGGGAGGGTCGTACGTCTTGAGCACGCTGACGGCGAGCGGGAGGACGCGTTCCACCACCCGCCCGGTGAGGTGCTCGTCGAGGAACTCCCGCAGGGCCTCGACCTCCGGCAGCTCGGGCATCCTCCCAGCCTGCCTCTCCGTGGCCCGCTCCGCCTCCTGGGCCCCGCCTCCCAGGGCCCGCCTCCCATCCCAGGGCCTCCCAAGGCCCGGTCTCCCAGGGGTCCGCCTCCCAGCACCCGCCTCCCCGGGGCGCACCTACCCCATCACGAACTCGCACCACACGCACTTGCCGCTCCCCCTCGGCTCCACCCCCCACACGTCCGCGAGCCGGTCCACCAGCATCAGCCCCCGGCCCGACACGCCCGCGTCCCCGGCGTCCCGGCGCCTGGGCAGCGCGCTGGAGCGGTCCTCCACCTCCACCCGCAGGCGCCGTTGCGGTCCGGGCAGGACCCGCAGGGTCACGATGGCCGGGCCCTCGGTGTGCATCAGGGCGTTGACGATCAGCTCGTCCGCGACCAGCTCGATCTCGTCGGACCGGCTCCGCGCGCCCCACGCCCGCACCGCCGCGCCGATCATGTGCCGCGCGGCGACCAGGGCCTCGGGGTCGCCGGGGGCCACGTGCTGCTGGAGCCGCCCGCCGCCCTGCGGGCTCTCGTCGGCCTGGCGGCGCAGCAACAGCAGCGCCATGTCGTCGTCGCCCCGGTCGTCCACGACCTCGCACAGCCGGTCCGCCAGCTGCGCGAGGTCCGCGGGTCCGCTGCGGACGAGGGAGGTGAGGAGCCGGATGCCGTCGTCGAGGTCGGCCCCGGGCTGTTCCACCAGCCCGTCCGTGCACAGCAGAAGCGTTTCCCCGGGGTCCAGTTCCAAGGTGGTGACCGCGTACTCCAGCCTGCCGAACTCCGCCGAGAGCCCCAGCGGCATCCCGCCCTCCACCGGCAGCCGCCGGCAGTCCCCGTCGCGGGTGCGCAGCAGGGGGTCGATGTGTCCCGCCCGGACCACTTGCAGCACGCCCGTGGCCAGGTCGGCCTCCACGTACGTGCAGGTGGCGAAGCGGTCGGTGTCCAGCTCGTGCAGGAACACCGAGGCCCGTGCCATCACGGTGGCCGGCGAGTGCCCCTCGGCGGCGTACGCCCGCAGGACGATCCGCAGTTGTCCCATGACCGCCGCCGCGTGGGTGTCGTGTCCCTGGACGTCTCCGATGACCGCGCCGACCCGGCCGCCGGGCAGCGGGATGACGTCGTACCAGTCGCCGCCGATGTCCTGGCCCATCCGGGCGGACCGGTAGCGGACCTCGATGTCGGCGCCGGGCACGGACGGGATGCGGCGGGGCAGCATCGCCTGCTGGAGGCCCTCCGCCAGGTCGTGTTCCTGTTCCAGCAGCATGGCCCGCTGGAGGCTCTGGGCGATGGAGCTGCCGAGGGCGACGAGCAGGTTGCGCTCGTCCTGGGTGAAGCCGTCCTTGTCCTGGTACAGCAGTCCGATCGCGCCGATCGGCCGGGCCTGGGCGATCAGCGGCAGATAGGCGGCCGCCGAGATGTCCATGTACGAGATCTTGGCCCAGAGTCCGGGGTACTCGTCGGCGAACTCCTGCGCGGAGTCGAGGAACCTCGGCTGGAGCGACCGTACGACCTCGCTCATCGGGTACTGCTCGTCGATGCGCGTGTAGCGGGTGCCCGGGACGAAACTCCCCACGGGTCCTTCGGCCACCAGGTGGATCCGGCCCGCCTCGACCAGGCCCATCACCATGCCCATGGAGCCGAGGCGCTCCAGGCCGTGGGCGTCGCCGATGACGTCGATGACGTCCCTGACGGTGCGGGCGTGGGCGAGGGCGGCGGTGGTGCTCTCGACGACCGAGGTCTGGCGGCGCCGTTCCTCGTCCAGGCCGAGGCGTTCCGCCGAATGGCTGAGCTCCTCGGTCGCGTCCCGGACGATGCCGATGATCCGGTACGGGCGGCCGTCGCGGTCGCGCATGACGCGGCCCTGGGTGTGCGTCCAGCGGAGCCGCCCGTCGCGGCAGCGGATCCGGAAGTAGGCGCCGTAGCTGTCCACGCCGCTCTTGAGGGCGCTGGAGACGAGCGCGTCGAGCCGGGTGGCCTCGGCCGGCGGGACGCGCGGGGACAGGGACGAGGGCCGCCCGTCGTATTCGGCTTCGGACGTGTCGAAGACGTCGAGGGCCGCCACGTCCATGTGCATGAGCCCGGTGACCAGGTCCCAGTCGAAGCTGCCCATGCGGTTCAGCGAGAGCGACCGGTCCGGGTGTGCGGGCCAGTCGTCCGGCAGCGATACGGTGGTCGGCACCGATCCACCATGACACACCGGGGGGTCAGGCGCTCTCCAGATTGTTCCCCGGGTCGGCGGGCTGCTGCTGGGGGTCCGGGACGGTGAAGGGGTCGTACGGGTCCACCTGGTCCGGCAGGCCGTCCGGGCCCGTCGGCAGCCCCGGGTCGACGGGCGGCTGCGAGCCGAGGTCCGGCGGGATGTCGAACGGCAGGTCGGATGGGATGTCGGACGGGATGTCGGACGGGAGCCCGGGCGGCACGTCGGAGGGGGCTCCGGGCGGCACGTCGGAGGGAGCCCCGGGCGGCACGTCGGACGGGGAACCGGGCGGGACCGCGGAGGGCGCACCGGACGGGAGGTCCGACGCGGGTCCCCTCGGGACGTCGGAGGGAAGCCCCGAGGGAAGCCCGGAGGGGATGTCGGACGGGATGTCGGGGGCGACCGGGACGTTCGGCCGGTTCGGCCCGGACGGCAGCGGCTCCGCCGGCGCGGGTCCGCCGGAGGCCGCGGGGCCGCTCGGGATGCCGTCGGCCGGGTCGAAGGGGGGCAGCGCGCGCGGGGTCCTGTCCTGGGCGCCGTCGTCGCCGGTCGTGCGCTCGATCCAGGTGTTGTTGGCGATGTTGACGATGGTCAGCCTGGCCAGCGGCTGGGCGGTCGGCTCGATGACGATGACCTGGTTGGCCTGGTAGCCGTTCCACTGGTCGCCCTTGAGGGCCGGGCTCCCCTTGGGGGCGCGCGGCGCTGCCAGCGGGTTGCCGCCGGCGCAGCGCACGCGCGGCATCCCGTGGCCGTCGACGAGGACGGCGGTGCCGGCCTGGAGCACCGACTGGAAGTCGTCGGCGCGGCCGTCGCGGAAGCCGTGGCCGGTGAGCCGGGTGTCCGCGCGCAGGACCACCGGGGTGAGGCCGCGCAGGAATTCCTGGACGTTGGCCTGTTCGATGCCGGAGGCCTGGGCGAAGGAGCGGGCCTTGGCGTTGTCGGCGGCGAGGAAGCCGGCCTGTTGCTCCACGTCGCAGCTGCCGAGCCGGTGGGTTCCGCCGTACAGGCCCGGGGTGGCGGCGTTGACGGTACGGATGCCCTTGCCCGACGCGTTGGGGAGCGGGGGCTGAACGGGGGCCGACTCGGCCGTCGCGGACGAGTTGGTGAAGGGGTCGGGCCCGGCGCTGCCCACGGGCAGGAGGTACAGCTCCTGGCTCTCGGGGCCGGCCGCGGCCCGGGGCTCTTCGGTCGTGCCGCAGGCCGTGGCGAGCAGCCCGAGCATGCCGACGAGCGCGAAGAGGGGCGCCCGGGCCGGTGCATGACGGCGTGGCGCCTGACGGCGTGGTGTCTGACGAGGTGTCGGTCCGTGCACGTCGGTCCCGTCGCTCACGTGTTTCTCCCTTTCGCCCCGGTTGTCCCTCTCTTGTCTGCCGCATGTTCCCCGCCACCGCATCTTGAACATGTTCAAGGAAATCCGTAAGGTCATCCCCGTGAGTTGAACGCGTTCAAAGGAGTCGGTCGTGACGGTGCTCGTGAACCTGATCGTCACCCTGGGCATGCTCTACGTCGTGCCCGCCGGACTGCGTCTGATCGACCCGTCCGGGCTGCGCCGGACCGCCCGGCTCTGGCCCCTGCTCGCCGCGCCCGGCGCCCTGTGCCTGTGGCTGCCGCGCGGAGTCCCCGCCACGGCGCTGGCCGCACTCTACGCGGCGGCCGCCCTGGCCCTGGCCGCCGGGGCACCGGCCCGGCTGGCGCGGGCCCTCCCCGGGACCTCGGCGGGGGGAACCGCCGCGCGCGCACCGGCCGAGGTGGCCGTGTTCACCGCGCTCGTCTCGCCCGCGGTCGCCGGGACCGCCCTGGTGGCGGAACGCGCCGGGTACCGGCTGTTCGGCTTCGACCTCGACATCCTGGCGCTGACCGTCCCGCACTTCCACTTCGCCGGGTTCACGGCCGCCCTGGTCGCCGGCCTGGTGTGCCGGGCCGCGGAGCCCGGAGTCCGGGCGCGCTGGGCGGCGTACAGCGTCCCCGCCGGCACCCTGCTCGTGCTCATCGGCTACTTCGTCGACGACTGGGCCGAGCTGCTGGGGGCGGTGGTGCTCACCGCCGGGATGTGGACGGTGGCCCTGCTGACCTGGCGGGAGATCCGGCCCGGCGCACGCGACCGGACCACCGGCGCGCTGCTCGCGACCTCGGCCGCGGTCCTGGTGGCCACCATGCTGCTCGCCCTGTGGTGGGCGGCCGGCGAGGCCACCGGCATCGTCCACCCCACCTTGACCTGGATGGCCGCGACCCACGGCCTCGGAAACGCGCTCGGCTTCGCCCTGTGCTCGCTGCTGGCCTGGCGCCGGCTGGCCTCGGACCGATCGGAGACCACCCCATGACCAGGATCGTCAGCGCCGGCCGGGAAACCCTCAGCTACCCCGAGCGGGGTGCGACGGAGCGCCGGCCGCTGCCCGCCGGCTACCACCACTTGCACCACCGGGTCCGGATCGGGCACGGGAGGAAGGTCTTCGAGGCCGCAGGAGTGGCGGTGACCACCTTCCGGGCCCATCGCGCGTCGGGGATGCTGGTCCGGGCGGACACCGGCGCGGTCCGGCCCGGCATCCGGGTGGTGGTGGGCATCGGCTTCGGCATGCTGCGGATCGAGGCCCCCTGCCGGGTGATCCGGACGATCTACGAGCCGGCCCGCACCGGTTTCGCGTACGGGACGCTGAGCGGCCACCCGGAGAGCGGGGAGGAGTCGTTCGTGGTGCACCTCGACCCCGACGGCACGGTGTGGTTCGAGGTGACCGCCTTCAGCCGCCCGGCCTGCTGGTACACCCGGCTCGCCGGCCCGCTGGTGCCCTTCCTCCAGCGGAGCTACGCCCGCCTGCTCGGCCGCACCGTGCGCAGGCTGGCCGCCGGCGGCTGATCCGCCGGATACTGGAGGGGATGGACTGGTTCACGGCGCCCGGCTACTGGCTGACCCGGCTGGTCTTCCAGCGGGCCCTGGCCGGCGTGTACCTCGTCGCCTTCCTCGGGGCCGCCCTGCAGTTCCGGGCCCTGATCGGGGCGCACGGCATGCTGCCCGTGCCGCGCTACGTGCGGTACGTGCCCTTCCGGCGCGCCCCGAGCCTGTTCCAGCTGCGCTACTCCGACGGGCTCTTCGCCGGCTGCGCGTGGGGCGGCGCCCTGCTCGCGGCGGCGCTCGCGGCGGGCGCCGGGGACCTGGTCCCGCTGGGTGCGGCGATGGGGATGTGGGCCGTGCTGTGGCTGCTGTACCTGTCGATCGTGAACGTGGGGCAGACCTGGTACTCCTTCGGCTGGGAGTCGCTGCTTCTGGAGGTGGGCTTCCTCGCGGTCTTCCTCGGCAACGCCCGGGCCGGGCCGCCGGTGCTGGTGCTGTGGCTGCTGCGGTGGGTGGTGTTCCGCGTGGAGTTCGGCGCGGGGCTGATCAAGATGCGGGGCGACGCCTGCTGGCGCAAGCTCACCTGCCTCTACCACCACCACGAGACGCAGCCGATGCCGGGGCCGCTGAGCTGGTTCTTCCACCATCTGCCGAAGCCCTTGCACCGGGTGGAGTGCGCGGCCAACCACGTGGCCCAACTGGTCGTCCCGGTGCTGCTCTTCACCCCGCAGCCGGTGGCCTCGTACGCCGCCGGGATCATCGTGGCCACCCAGCTGTGGCTGGTGCTGTCGGGCAATTTCGCCTGGCTGAACTGGATCACCATCACGGTGGCCCTGGCCGCCGTCGACTTCACGGGCCTCGCGGGACCGCCGCCGGCCGCCGCCTCGCGCGGGGGGCCGCTCTGGTACGTGGTCCTGGTGTGCGCGGTGTCCGCGCTGGTGCTCTGGCTGAGCCGGCATCCGGTGGCCAACATGATCTCCCGGCGCCAGGTGATGAACCGCTCCTTCGATCCGCTGCACCTGGTCAACACGTACGGGGCCTTCGGCACGGTGGGCCGGATCCGCGACGAGGTGGTGGTCGAGGGCACCGCGGACCGGGCGCCGCGGGAGGACGGCGCGTGGCGCGAGTACGGCTTCAAGGGCAAGCCCGGTGAACTGCGCAGGATGCCGCGGCAGTTCGCCCCGTACCATCTGCGCCTGGACTGGCTGATGTGGTTCGCGGCGCTCTCCCCCGGCTACGCCCGGGACTGGTTCGGGCCGTTCGTGGAGCGGCTGCTGGCGGGCGACCGGGACACGCTGCGGCTGCTGCGGCACAACCCCTTCCCGGACTCCCCGCCCGTGTACGTGCGGGCCAGGCTGTACCGCTACCGGTTCACCACCTGGCGGGAGCTCCGCGAGACGGGCGCGTGGTGGCACCGCACGCTGCTGCGCGAGTACCTGCCGCCCACCCGGCTCGCGGAAGCGGCCTGGTCAGAGCCCGAGTAGCGCCGTCTCGCGGGCCGCGTCAAGGCCCGGCGCCGGGCGGTCGGGGCGCTGTGGGGCGACTCCGCCGAGGGTCTGGAGCCAGGCCCAGGTGTCGGCCACGGTCTCCTCCACCGGGCGGCACTTGAGGCCCGCGTCCAGGGCCTTGGTCACGTCCCCGCCGAACATGTAGTCGTGCGGCTCGCCCACCGAGGTCCACACGGGAAGCTCGGTCCAGGGCTGGACGCCGGCTTCCAGGAGCACGGCCGGGTCGGTCCAGCGCAGTTCCGCGTCACCGCCCGTGGTGGCGACGCAGGCCTCCAGGAAGCTGCCCATCGTGGCGTGCCCGACCGCGGAGACGAGGTTGTACGGGCCACCGCGGCCGGCCTCGGCCGCGTCCAGGGTCCAGGCCGCGAGGTCGCGCACGTCGATGTACTGGAGGGGGAGCTCGCGCGGGCCGGGGGCGATCATCGGGCCGCCGCGGGCGGCGCGGTTCAGCCACCAGGGCAGCCGTCCGACGTTCTCGTACGGGCCGAGGATCAGCCCGGCGCGCACCAGCAGGGCCCGGTCCCCGAAGGCGGCGAGGGCCGCGATCTCGGAGCCCCGCTTGTCCTCGGCGTAGGCGATGCTGTCGGCGTCGGCCGATCCCTCGACGAGCGGGCCGTCCTCGGCGAGGCCGGCGGGGGCCGGATAGGAGTGCACCGATCGGCTGGAGATGTACACGTACCGCCCGACGCGGCCGGCCAGCAGGCGGGCGCTGTCGCGCACGGCGGTGGGGGCACCGCCCCAGGTGTCGACGACCAGGTCCCACTCCCCCTCGGCGAGCCCGGCCAGGCCCTCCGGGGTCGTGCGGTCCCCGAGCACGGCGGAGGCACCGGGCGGGGGCGCATGGCGGCCGCGGTGGAAGACGGTCACCTCCCAGCCCCGGTCCAGGGCGTCTTCGGTGATGGCGCGCCCGACGAATTCGGTACCACCCAGCATCAGCAGTTTCATGCCGGTCAGCCTGCACGGCGGGAGCGGTCCGGGGGAAGTCATGATCGCCCTCAGCGATGACGCTCACGGCGTAGGGGGTACGGGAACTCCACTGCCCCGGGGCGCGGTCGGGCGCTTCGGCCGGGCGGGGGCCCTGCGGGAGGGGCGGCGCATGCCTCGCCCCCGTCGCCGTTCGGGCGCGGGGGCGCAGGTCGGGCCGGTGGGCCGATGGGGCCTACGGGCCGTGGGGGCTTGGGCCTTGAGGGGCTTGGGGCCTTGAGGGGCTTGGAGGCTGAGGGGCTTGGAGCCCTGAGGACTAGTCGATACCGGGCAGGATGTGCGGTTCCGCCAGGTCGTCTTCGTACCCCGCCAGGCGGATCGGTGCGGACCGGGCCCACACTTCGAGGCTTCCGAGCTCGTCGGACCGGGTGGTCGCACCCCGTCCGCTGCGCTCCAGTGATGGCTCGGGCTTGGTCATTTCAGTCACCGCGCACTCCCTTGTGTCGCGTAACCCGGCGGGCTGTCCGCGCGCCGGAGTAGGGAAATAAAGGTTTTCCGGACGCGGTGGCGCCTTGGTGGAGCGGGGCCCGGGTGGGGCCTCCATGCGGATCAGGTTACACATATGAGCGGGGGTCCGCTCGATGGAAGAGTAAAATCCGCTCTGGACCGCTTGTTTTCGCCACGAGTTCAGTAAGTCGTAGCACGGCGTGTCGACCGCGGCTGATCTGCTCGGGGGTGCGACGCGCGAGCGTGGCCGGTGGACTGTGGACTACGGAGGGAGCGGCGGTGGCCAGGTCCGAGGTGCCCCGGATCGACGACATCGACCAGTTGATGGATCTGCTGGAGGCCTGCCGCGGTGCGTGGGACACCCCCGACCGTAGCGGCGACCCGGTCGACCTGCACGACCACGGCCTCCAGACGGCGGCCCTGCTGCGCCGCTCGCACCCCTTCGACAAGGAACTCCAGGTCGCGGGCCTGGTGCACGACTTGGGGCACCTGCTCCGTCCGGGTGACGACGCCGGGCACGCCGACCACGCGGCGGCCGCGGTCCGGCCACTGCTCGGTGATCGGGTGGCCCGGCTGGTACGGCTGCACGTGCCGGCGAAGCGGTACCTGGCGGCCGTGGAGCCGCAGCGGGCACTGTCCCCGCAGAGCGCGCTGACGCTGCGGGCGCAGGGCGGGGTCATGGACGGGGCCGAGGTCCGCGCGTTCGAGGCCGATCCGGACGCGGCGGCCGCGGTGCTCCTGCGGCAGGCCGACGACGCGGGCAAGGTGGTCGGACTGGACGCGGGCGTGATGGAGGACTGGCGGCCGGTACTGGAACGCCTGGCGGCGGGCGCCTACCAGCGCGGCTGACCCCCGCCCCTCGGCCCCGGTACGCGTCGCACTCCGGGGCCGGGGGTGGTGGAACCGGGGTTCCTACCAGTTGGCCGGGGCGTAGTCCTTGAGGAATACGCCGAACAGGTCCTCGCCGGCCTCGCCGCGGATGATCGGGTCGTAGACCCGCGCCGCGCCGTCGACCAGGTCGAGCGGGGCGTGGAAGCCCTCCTCGGCCAGGCGGATCTTGTCCGGGTGCGGCCGCTCGTCGGTGATCCAGCCGGTGTCCACGGCGGTCATCAGGATCTGGTCCTTCTGGAACATCTCCTGCGCGCTGGTGCGCGTCAGCATGTTCAGCGCGGCCTTCGCCATGTTGGTGTGCGGGTGCCCGGCGCCCTTGTAGCCGCGGCTGAAGACGCCTTCCATCGCGGAGACGTTGACGACGTAGCGGCGCCCGGCCTCGGCCGCGGCCATCGCCGGACGGAGCTTGCTGATCAGGATGAACGGCGCGGTGGAGTTGCACAGCTGGACTTCGAGCAGCTCGATCGGGTCCACCTCGGACACCGTCTGGATCCAGCTGTTGGTGTCGTGCAGGTCGGGCACCAGGCCGCCCGCGTCGATCGCCGTACCGGCCGCGATCCGCTCCAGCGAGGCGGAGCCGGAGACCAGCGCCAGCTCGGTGATGTCCTGGGCGCTGAGCTTCTCGCCCTTGCCGGTGGGCAGCGCGGCGACCCGGTCGACGGTGCCGCTGCCGAAGGTGCCGATCACGTCGGCGGCGGGCAGCTCACCGGCCGGGAGCGGGGCGCTCTCGGCCGCGACGAGCTCGCTGTAGGCGCCCGGGGAACGGCGTACGGTCTGCGCGGCGTTGTTGATCAGGATGTCGAGCGGGCCCTCGGCGGCGACCGAGTCGGCCAGCGCCACGACCTGGGCCGGGTCGCGCAGGTCGATGCCGACGATCTTCAGGCGGTGCAGCCACTCGGAGCTGTCCGGCATCGCCTTGAAGCGGCGGATCGCGTCGTTGGGGAAGCGGGTGGTGATGGTCGTGTGCGCGCCGTCGCGCAGCAGCCGCAGCGCGATGTACATGCCGATCTTGGCGCGGCCGCCGGTGAGCAGGGCGCGGCGGCCGGTCAGGTCGGTGCGGGCGTCGCGGCGCGCGCGGTTGAAGGCGGCGCAGTCCTGGCAGAGCTGGTGGTAGAAGGCGTCGACCTCGACGTAGCGGGTCTTGCAGATGTAGCAGGAGCGCGGACGCTGGAGTATCCCGGCGATGGGGCCCTTGGTGGCGGCGGTCAGGGCGTTGCCCTGGGTCTCGTCGTCGATGCGCTCGGCGGAGCCGGTCGCGGTCGCCTCGGTGACGGCCTTGTCGTTGGCGGTCTTGGCGGCGCGGCGCTCCTGGCGGCGGCGCTGCTTGACCGTGCGGTAGAGGCCTGCGGTGGCGCGGCGTACGGTGATGGCGTCCGGGTGGTCGACGTCGAGCTTGTCCAGCTCGCCGAGCACGTTCAGGACGAGGGCCAGCCGCTCGGGGTCGATGCCCGGCCCGTATGCGTGGTTGTCTTCGGTCACCGTCATGGCCGCTGCCGTTCCTTGATCACTCGTCCGCGTCCGCCTGCTGCGGAGGTCCCAAAAGGGCAACTGTACGGACGCGGCGCGCCGGGAACCAAACCCGTGCCCGTGCGCCTCACGCACCGCGAGCGGGTGGCCACGGTACGGATGGGTTCGAGGGTGACGGCCGGGTGGCCGGAAATGGCCCGTCCGGAAGTCTCGTACTCCGTCTGGAGTATGCCGTGAGGATGACTCGAGGCCGCCTTGAGGGGCCTCGCGGGGGAGGAATAGGCTGCTCGGGTGGGGCATTGTGGAAATCATGAGTGCCCTAGCCCTGTCGGTACTGCTCTGCCTGGTTTCCGCCATCGCGTACGCCGGCGGCGCGATCGTCCAGGAACACGTGGCGGCCAGTTCCCCCGACCGCGCGTACGCGCCCCTGCGCCGGGCCGGCTGGTGGGTGGCGGTCGGGCTGAACGGCCTCGGCGCGCTCCTGCACGTGGTGGCCCTCGCGTACGGGCCGCTGAGCCTGGTCCAGCCGCTCGGGGCGCTGACCATCGTCTTCGCGCTCCCGATGGCGGCCGTCTTCGTACGCCGGCGGGCGGGCGCGGCGGCCTGGCGCGGTGCGGTGCTGGCCACGGCGGGGCTGGCGGCGCTGCTGGCCCTGACCGGCGGGAACGGCGACGCGGACCAGCCGCTGGCCGGCGGTGAGCGGAGCCTGCTGCTGGCCGTGACCGGAGCCGGGGTGGCCGCCCTCTTCCTGGCGGCGCACCGGATGGACCGGGCGGTGCTGCGCAGTGTGCTGCTGGCCGCGGCGGCCGGCACGGCCTTCGGCATGGCCTCGGTGTTCACCAAGTCGGTGGCCGAGGGCTTCTCCCCGGGTGCGCTGGGTGCGATGTGGCCGGATCTGGCGGCGATCGCCGTCCTGGCGGCGGTCGGGCTGCTGCTGTCCCAGGCGGCTTACCGGGGCGCGGGGCTCACCGCGCCGCTGGCCACGGTGACGGTGGTCAACCCGGTGGTCGCGGCGGCGGTCGGCGTCTCGCTGTTCGACGAGGGCTTCCGGTACGGGGCCCTGGGCACGCTGGCGGCGCTGGTGAGCGCCGTGGTGGCGGCGGCCGGCCTGATCCTGCTCACGGCCGTGCCGCCGCACGTACGGGGGTCAGATGCCGACGCCGTGGCCGCGGAGGTACTTCAGCGGGTCGATGTCGGTCCCGTAGCCGGGTCCGGTGCGGATCTCGAAGTGCAGGTGGGGTCCGGAGGTGTTGCCGGTCGAGCCGGAGCGGCCGATCCGCTGGCCTCCGGAGACCTGCTGCCCGGCCTTGACGCCGAGCGCGGAGAGGTGGGCGTACTGGGAGTAGCGGCCGTCGGGGTGCTTGATGACGACCTCGTAGCCGTACGCTCCGGACCAGCCGGCCGAGAGCACCGTGCCGGCGCCCACGGCCTTGATGCTGGTGCCCGTCGGCACTGGGAAGTCGATGCCCGTGTGGTAGCCGCTGGACCAGGAGGAACCGGCGACGTGGTAGGCGGTGCCGAGGGCGGCGTCGACGGGCGCGAAGAACCCTCCGGACGCCGGCTTCTGCTGCGCTGAGGCCGGCTCGGGCTTCGGCTTGGGCGTCTCGGCGGGCTTGCTCTGCTGCGGCTTGGGCTTCTCCGCGGGCTTCTCCGCGGGCTTCTCCGCGGGCTTCTCGGCCGGCTTGGTCTGTTCGGGTTTCGGCGCGGCCGGTGCCACGGGCTTGACCGGCTCTGCGGTGCGCGGCGGTTTCTCGGGGTTCTGTGCGGGCGGGGCGGTCGTGATCCGCAGGGTGAGCCGCTGACCGGGGAAGATCAGGTTCGGGTTGCCGCCGATGGTGGTCCGGTTGGTCTCGTACAGCGCCTGCCAGCCGCCCTCGACGTGCTGCTCGGTGGCGATCGCCGAGAGGGAGTCCCCCGGGGCGACGACGTACGGGTTCGGCAGGACGGAGGTGCCCGTCGGGCGGGGCGCGGTCTCGGGGGTGGGGGTCCCGCTCTGCGGGAGCTTGGCCGTGACCTGTACCTTCTGCGGCCCGGCCAAGGGCGTCGGGGCCTTCGCCTGCTGCGGCTTCGAGGTCTGCTGCGGGGTCACGGCGGGCGCCGGACCGCTGCGGCTGAGCCCGGCGGCGGGTCCGCACGAGGGCCAGGCCCGCGGCCCCTGCCCCTTGAGGACCTTCTCCGCGACCGCGATCTGCTGTTCCTTGGTCGCGAGGTCCGCCCGGGGCGCGAGGACGGTGCCCCCGAAGGCGCGCCACGTGCTCTGGCTGAACTGGAGGCCGCCGTAGTAGCCGTTGCCCGTGTTGATGTGCCAGTTGCCGGTGGATTCGCAGGTGGCGACCTTGTTCCAGGTGTCCACCGAGGCGGCGTGGGCGGAGCCGGCTCCGACGAGGGGGAGCGCGATCCCGGCACCACCCGCGGTGACGACGAGCGAGGCCCGGTTGATGCTGCTCGGCTGGTACCGGCGGTGCCGGCCCCGTACACCCATGGGAGCCCCCTTGAAGACATCAGGAACCGCACAACCTAACGGCGACACGAGGGGCTGACAAGGGCCACAACAAGCCGCGCTCAAGGCGAAGTTGAGAATACGTCCAGAACGGACGAGCCGTCGCATCCCGGCCGATGTAGCGTCGGGGGTTCCCCGCACATCGAGGCACGCAGGAGCGCACGCATGAGCAGCAGCACCGCCCAGATCGGTGTCACCGGACTCGCGGTGATGGGCAGTAACCTGGCCCGGAACTTCGCCCGCAACGGATTCACCGTCGCCGTCCACAACCGCACCACCGCCAAGACCAAGGCCCTGGTCGAGGAATTCGGCCACGAGGGCTCCTTCGTCGCGGCCGAGTCCGCTCAGGAGTTCGTGGACGCGCTGGAGCGACCCCGCCGGCTGATCGTCATGGTCAAGGCCGGCGAGCCGACCGATGCGGTGATCCGTGAGTTCGCCCCGCTGCTGGAGGAGGGCGACGTCATCATCGACGGCGGCAACGCCCACTTCGAGGACACCCGCCGCCGGGAGCGCGAACTGCGCGAGCAGGGCATCCATTTCGTGGGCGCGGGCATCTCGGGAGGCGAGGAGGGCGCACTGCTCGGCCCCAGCATCATGCCCGGCGGTTCGGCGCAGTCGTACACCTCGCTGGGCCCGATGCTGGAGAAGATCGCGGCGAAGGCCGCCGACGGCACCCCGTGCGTCTCGCACGTGGGCCCCGACGGCGCTGGCCACTTCGTGAAGATGGTGCACAACGGCATCGAGTACGCCGACATGCAGCTGATCGGCGAGGCGTACCACCTGCTGCGCGAGGTGGCCGGGTACTCCCCCGCGAAGATCGCGGAGACCTTCCGGACCTGGAACCGGGGCCGGCTGGACTCGTACCTGATCGAGATCACGGCGGAGGTGCTCGCGCACACGGACGCGGCGACCGGCGGCCCGTTCGTGGACGTCGTCGCGGACGCGGCCGAGCAGAAGGGGACCGGGCGCTGGACGGTGCAGATCGCCCTCGACCTGGGCGTTCCGGTCTCGGGGATCGCGGAGGCGGTCTTCGCCCGCGCGGTGTCGGGCCACGGCGAGCTGCGCAAGGCCGCGCGGGGACTGTCCGGCCCGACGGCCGCGCCGCTCTCGGGGGCGGCCGCCGACGCCTTCGCGGCCCAGGTGGAGCAGGCCCTGTACGCCTCGAAGATCGTTTCGTACACCCAGGGCTTCCACCAGATCCAGGCGGGCAGCGCGGAGTACGGCTGGGGCATCGACCTGGGCGCGGTGGCCTCGCTGTGGCGCGGCGGCTGCATCATCCGGGCGGCGTTCCTGGACCGGATCCGCGCCGCGTACGACGCCCGGCCGGAGCTGCCGAGCCTGCTCGCGGACGCGCACTTCGCCGAGGAGACCAGCGCGGCGCAGGACGACTGGCGGGAGGTGCTCGTCGCGGCGGTCCGCCAGGGCATCCCGGTGCCGGCGTTCGGGGCCTCACTGGCGTACTACGACGCGCTGCGCGCGGAGCGGCTCCCGGCGGCCCTGACCCAGGGCCAGCGGGACTTCTTCGGGGCGCACACCTACCGTCGCGTGGACCGCGAGGGCTCGTTCCACACGCTCTGGAGCGGCGACCGCTCCGAGGTCCGTACGGACTGACGCGCGCCCGGCGCCGCTGTCAGCTGAGGGGTCCGGGCTGCGGGAGCGGCGCGGGCCCCGGCGGCGGGGGCACCGGGTCCGGCTCGGGCACGGGCCCGGGCACGGGCGGCGCGGGCCGCGGCATCGGCTCGGGATCCGGGAACGGGCCGGGCCCCGGGGTCGGACCGGGCCCGGGCGGCGGGGCGGGGACGGGGGGCTGGGTCTGCTCATCGTTTCGCACCATGTGTCCCACCTTCCCCGGAACCGTACGAGTACGCCCCCCGGACCACGCCCCGGACGACGGCGCCCCCGGCAGCTCGGCGCTGCCGGGGGCGGGGTCGGGTGTCGGGCCTCAGACCTCGGGCCTCAGACCTCGGGCCTCAGGGGCGCGGGGTCACCACAGGTCGGAGTCCGAGTCCAGCTGCGCCTTGGCCGCCTCGACGACCTCGGCCGGGGCGGCCGGCGCCTGGTCGGGGTGTTTGGCGGCCCAGCTCGCCGCGTACGGGCAGAGCGGCACCACGGGCACGCCCTCGGCGGCCGCGATCCCGTAGAAGGTCTTCACCAGGTTCCCCGCGATCCCGCGGCCCTCGTGTCCGGGTTCGACGATCGTGTGCACCGCCACGAGGGCGCGGGGCTCACGCGCGAGCACGAAGTAGGCGATGAAGCCGACCACCGCCCCGCCCTCGACGGCGAGCAGCCGCCCGCCATTGCGGTCGTCCTCGAACACGATCGCCGGATCGTCCGCCATGTTCCCCACTCCCCTCAGACAGCCACCGCGTGGGGGCTGCGCTCCTGGTCCGTTCCCGGGACCGGGGCGGACGGATCCGCACCCAGCTCGATGATCCGGTTGTCCGCGTCCACGTGCACGACGCGGGGCTTCAGCGCCCGGGCCTCGGCGTCCTCGACCTGCGCGTAGCTGATGAGGATGACCAGGTCCCCGGGGTGCACGAGATGGGCGGCGGCGCCGTTGATCCCGATGACGCCGGACCCCCGCTCGCCCTCGATGACGTACGTCTCGAGCCGGGCCCCGTTGGTGATGTCCACGATGTGGACCAGCTCGCCGGGCAACAGGTCGGCCGCGTCCAGCAGATCGGCGTCGACGGTCACGGAGCCGACGTAGTGCAGGTCGGCCTGGGTCACGGTGGCCCGGTGGATCTTCGACTTGAACATGGTACGAAGCATGTGGAAACTCCCGAAGTGTCTGCTCCCTGCCTGCTTCTCGCAGGTCAAGGGCGATGCCCGGAGCCTACAGCGGTTCGCATGTCCGGTCAGCTTTCCGGACCATCCTGAACACCCGCTGGTGACCGCTTCCGGTCCGGTTGAAGGGGCGCCGTGGCGCATGCCCTGGGTTTCACCGAGGAAGACCTGCGCCGATTGGCGGGGGCGCGCCTCCTTCGAGCGGGGCTCGGCTGTCTGACCGCGGTGTCCCGGCTGGGCATCGGGGACGCGGTGATCACCACGACGGTGGACGGCACCGACACCTACGAGGTCGAGCTGAGCGAGGACGAGGGCGGCGGCCTCACCGGCTGGTGCGACTGCCCATACGGCAGGAGGGCAACTCGCCCTGGTCGACGAACAGCTCGCCGACAACCGTGAGCTGCGCCGCCGCCTCGAACTGCGCGCGGCCACCGCCGGGGAGGACGCCGGCATCGCCCGCGAGCGCATCCTGAGCCTGCTCGACACCCGCCCCTTCGCCCGCGACGGCTACGTCGAGTACGCCGATGCCCACGCCTACGGGCAGCGGGCGGCGGAGGCGGTCACCGCCCTGCGCGCACTGACCGCGGGCGGCCGGCCGGGCCGCTGACGCGGTGGAGGTCGCCCGCGAGGCGATCCGGTCCCTGGGCGGCACGTACCGGGAGATCGACGACGCGGACGGCCTGATCGGAGGCGTCGCCACCGGGCTGGCCGAAGCCCCCTGGAGGCCTGCCGGACTGCCCGGCCCGACCCGGTGGCGACCGCCGAGTGGCTGGTGGGCCACCTGACGGACGAGGTGAACGACGCCACCGACACGGACCTCTTCGACCACCGGGAGGTGCGGGGCGATCCGGGCATGGCCCGCGCGCGCGAACTGGCGGTGGCCGCCTGGCGGGCCAACCCCAAGGGGTGGGCGGAGAACTACCTCATGGACCGCCTCCTCAAGGTCGACGGCGGCAGCGTGGACGCGCTGATCGCCGTCCACGCGGCAGACCCCGCCCCGTACGGCCACACCCACCTGGCAGGGTGCCGCCGACGGGTACGCGGACGAGCAGCAGTGGCCGGCTCTGGCCGACCGGATCCGCTGCCTGCGACCGGCCGACGCGCTGACCGTTCACCTGCGCCGGATCGAACCGCTGCGCGAGCAGACCGGTGACAGCACGTACGGCTCATGGCGGAACTGCTGCTCAGCGCCCGGGCCTGCCACCATGCGCTGGGTACCGAGGCCGAGTTCGCCGTCTGCCTGGCGGCCCTGCGCGCGGACCAGAGGCGCAAGCCGGAGCTGATCGCGACGCTCGACCGGCACGGACTCTGAGCGGTACGCCCAGGGCCGTGCGCGCCCCCAAGGCCCGGGCATACGCTGGCGCTCGCGCGGAAGCCGGCCGCCGAAGACCCCGACTCGGCTCCGGCCCGACCGCACGGTCGGCGCCCCGTCCCGTCCCTCCGGTTATCGGCGGAGGCGCAGGTCGTCATCGACGCCGACACCCGCCTGGGCTGCCGCCCCCCTGGCCCGATCAGGACCTCTCCGCGGCGCCCTTGAGCGGGGGCACGTACTCATGCGCCTAGGTACAGGTACTCATGTGGAGCCCCGTACAGCACGGGTTGTGTGGTGCTGGTGCGATGTAGTGTTCTCGGCCGGAGTGATCCACAGGGTTATACGGGGGCTGGGCGTGGCGTGGGACGAGTGGGAACAGATCAAGGCCGGCGTGGCCGATGGGCAGGGCGTGTCGATGCGGCTCAACCACGTTCCGGTTGAGCCCAGCAGCGGGCCCAGCGCCGTGACGGGCGGCCTGAAATCCAGCAAGAAGGCGTGGACCACGGCCGGCGCGGGCGTGGGCTCCCTCCGCCAGGGCGTCAGCACCGCGCTGACCAAGCTGGAGGAGGGCCAGGCAGGGCTCGGCGCAACCACGGGCTGTCTGAGCGCGGCCGCGCAGAAGGACGTGTACGACTCCTGGAAGAAGTACGCCGAGAGCGTCAGCGAGCGGTGCGGTTCCCTCCAGGGGATCCTGGAGCAGGTGGGCCGCGACGTGCTGACGACCGATGAGGCGGTCAAGGGCGAGATGAACAAGCTGAACGCCAAGTACGCGGACACGGACGCCCCCGGCGGCCAGTCGACGGGCCGGTGACGACGGGATGGACTACGCCACCCTCAAGGCCTTCAAGCCCTCCGAGTTCGAGGAAGCCGCCGACGGATACCGGACCCTGGGCAATGCTGCCCAGGCGGCCAAGGACCACCTCGAGAACACCGTCGCCACCGGCATGCGCAAGTCGTTGGAGGGCGAGGCCGTGGAGGCGTCGCAGAAACAGCTCCAGGCCCTGGCGAAGAACTTCCACTACACCCTGACCGAGTGCGGCGTGATCAGCACGGCCCTCAACGGGTTCGCCTACGACATGGCGGCCGCCAAGCGGAAGCTGGAGGCGGCGGTCGACGACGCCCAGGCCGACGGCTGCACGGTGAACGGGGACGGCTCGGTCAAGTACCCGGCGGGTCAGAAGCCGGGCGACGAGAAGGTCACCGACGGCGGCACGGTGACGGGGAGCGCCGGAGGCAACGCGACCTCCGACGCCCTGGAGCGCCAGGCGGCGAACATCCACCCGAACCCGAACTACGGCAAGGCGATGGGGTACGCGAACCGGATCGCCGACGCGCTCAAGGAAGCCACCGACGCGGACACGAAGTGGGAGCCGAAGATACGGGCCCTCAAGGCCGATGACGACCTGACCGTGTCCGGCCGGGACTGGGCGGACGTCTCGTCGGACACGGGGGGCGTGCGCGACGCGGCCGATGCCTACCTCGACACGATCAAGCCTCCGCCCAAGAACGACTGGCCCCAGGACAACGCCAACTGGTGGAACGGGCTCTCCCAGGAGCAGCGCGACGCCTACGTCTCCATGCACCCCGCGAGCATCGGAGCCCTCGACGGCCTTCCCTCCGACGTGCGCGACGACGCGAACCGCACCGTGCTCGCGGAGCAGCGCGGCGCCAAGCAGGTCGAGTACGACGCCTGGCTCAAGAAGGAACCGCAGCAGTACAAGCCCTACATCAGCCCCATCACGGGTCGCGAGGTGAAGGGCGCGATGGTCCCGACCGAGGAGTGGAAGGAGTGGAACGAGAAGAAGAAGGAGCTGGAGAACGGCTACAAGGGCATGGACGACATACAGAAACGTTTCGACAGCTTCACGAGCGAGAGCAATCGCCCCTATCTGCTCGGATTCGACGGCAACAACATGGGGCGCGCCATCGTCTCCATCGGAAATCCGGACACCGCCGACAACGTGGTGACGTACGTGCCCGGGACGTTCGCCAAGCTGGAGTCCATCGATGGTGACATCGGCAGGGCCCAGCTTCTCCAGGCGCAGGCGGAAGCCACCGACGGATCCCGGAAGACGGCATCGATCGTGTGGCTCGGTTACGACGCCCCGCAGGGCATCACGACCGATGCGACGGAAACCAAGTGGGCCGACAACGCCAAGGAGCCGCTGGGCAACTTCATCCAGGGCCTCGAGGAATCCAATCACCGTGACGGCGGCGTGAACCAGACGCTCCTGGGTCACAGCTACGGGTCCCTGGTGGTGGGCGAGACGATGAGCATGCACATAGACCTGCCGGTCGACAACGCGATCATGGTGGGTAGTCCGGGGGTGGGCGTGGACCACGCGAAGGACCTGAACATCCCGGCGGACCGCGTCTTCGCGGCCACCGCCAGGAACGACCTCATCAACCTCGCCCCGCCCCCGGCAGGACCCCTGGCCCCCCTCAACCCGAAGGCCTACATGGAGTTCTTCGACGACCACTCGGTCGTCCACGGGACCGACCCGACCTCCGACGACTTCGGCGGCGAGGTCTTCAAGGTCCCCGCCGGGAAGCTGCCGGGCTCGGGCGGGGAGATGATGCCCGCGCACTCCCAGTACTGGGACGACAAGCCCCTCAGAAGCCTGGCAAACATCGTCACCGGAGGACGGCCGTGAATCTACGGAAGGCATTCCCGGCTGCTGCCCTGCTGGCCCTGACGGTCATGGTGACCGGGTGCGGGGCACAGGAAGACAACGGAGACACAGCGAAGCGGGTCACGATGGACAAGAAGCAAGCGATCGACCGGGCGGAACAGATCATTCACCAGGCGGTGGACGGCATGTCGCCCGAGCCGACACTGGAGCGCACCGGCCCCGAGACCGTCGGCCCCTGCATCGCCAGGGACGACCACGGTCCCGACGACCGGCTGCAGGTCACCCTCTTCTACAAGCTCACAGAGGTTCCGGGGACCGAGGCCAGGAACCTGGTGCTGCAGGCGCGGGATGCCTGGCTGAAGCAGGGCTACAAGTACAACTCCTCGACCGAGGAGGACATGTCCGGCCCCTACCCTTGGGTCAGCATGCGCACGGAGCCCGACGACTTCTGGATGGAAGGCATCACGGGAGTCCTGGACCGCACCAAGGGCGAGGGCATCGCCACCCTCAAGGTGAGGTCGCCCTGCTTCCTCCCGCCGGAGAAGTCCTCGGGGTCGACCGCGGCCGGCCCCGCCGCGTTCGAGGCCCCGCAGGCCGACGATCCCGCCACGCGCCGTGCCCTCGGCCACTCCAGCCGGATCTACGACGCGCTGCGGGTCGGATCGGCGCCCACGCAGCCCGGGGAAGGCCTCAGCACGGTCCGGGACGAGTCCGGGACCTCGGTCCACCACACCTGGTCCTCCGAGCCGCTGCCGCAGGACGAGACGGTAGGGGCGCTGGCACGCGCGCGGGCCTTCTTCCGGAGCTCGGGGTGGACGGTGCGCGAGGTACCGACGGCCGAGGGCACTCCCGCCGTCTTCGCCCGCCACCCTGCGGAGGGCACGATCGCCCAGGTCGCGGCCTCGGCCACCGGGGCGGTGCGCGTCGCGGTGACGACGCCCCTCGACGGTCCGGCATCCGCGGACGTATGACAGCCGGCCCGCCGTGCGGCCGGTGCGAGGTCCGGGCGCGGGCCCGGCTCGGACCCCGGGTGAGCGGCGGCAGCCTGGCAAAGATCGTTATCGGAGGAGGACCGTGAATCTGCGCAGAGTGATCGCGCCTGCCGTACTGCTGGCCATGACGGCCGTCGTGACCGCGTGCGGGGTGCAGAAGCAGGTCACGATGGATGAGCAGCAGGCGATCGACCGGGCAGAGGAAATCATCAACCAGGCGGTGGAGGGCATGTCCCCGAAACCGACCCTGGAGCGCATGGGCCCCGCGCCCGTCGGCGCTTGCATAGCCAGGGACGACCACGGTCCTGACGACCGCGTGGCGGTCACCGTCACCTACAAGCTGACCGGGGTTCCGGGGTCCGAGGCCCGGAACCTCGTACGGCAGGCACGGGACACCTGGCTGAAGCAGGGCTACAAGTACAACTCGTCGGGCGAGGTCGACTGGTCCGGCCCCTATCCGTCGGTCTACATGCGCACGGAGCCAGATGACTTCTGGATGGACGCCGTGACCGGGGTCCTGGACCGTACCAAGGGCGAGGGCCTCGCCTCCCTCAAGGTGACATCGCCCTGTTTCCTCCCGCCCGAGAAGGTCTCGGCTTCGACCGGGGCCGACCCCGCCGGACACGAGGGCTCGCGCATCGCGAGCCCCGGCGTCCTGGCGGAGCTGGACACCTCCCCGTACCGCGCCGAGCGCCTGCTGGCCACGGCCGGAAGCGCGGTGGCGCCCTCCCGGCCGGCCTGACGCCGCATGGCACGACCGGGCCGACGCGGCCCAAGAAACCGGACGTAAGTCCTCTTCTTAGCCGTGGAGCTACGCCTGGCGGTAGGTCAACAGGTAGCGCCAGAAGAGCAGTCTGCGCATCGTGGACCCGGGAAGCAGTCCGGAGGCCGCGGCCCGGATCTCCTCGTAGGACATGGTCGGCTGCTTCACCGGCGCCTGGAGCGGGGCGGGCGGGCCGCCGGGCCCGCGGCTCCTCTCCAGGGCCGCCACCAGGGCCCGGGCGGCCGCGTTGACGGGGACGGCGGCCAGGCTCCAGGCCCAGTCCAGGGCCGACCGCTCCGGGTGGCATCCCAGGATGACCAGGACGCCGCCCGGGGCGAGGGCCGCGCGGAGCTTCGCGACCGTGCCGAAGGGCAGGTGTGCCCGCGGTCAGCCGGCGGGCGCGGCGCCGTGCTCCGGGCCGGGCATGGCGCCCTGCTGCGCACCGTGCTCCGGACCGGGCGCTGCCCCGTGCTCCGCACCGTGCTCCTGGCCCGGCATCGCGCCCTGGTCCGCGCCGTGTTCCGCCCCGTGCGCGGTGCCGGTCTCGACCGTGCCGCCGAGGTGTTCGCGCAGCGGGGCCAGGGCCTCGGCCGAGGCGCCGGTGACCACCCAGCGGTTTCCGACGAGGTAGAAGCCCCCGTACATCCGCGACTCGTCGAGCCACGCACGCTGGCCCTGGTCGGCGCTGAAGACAGTCATCCGGAAACCGTCCCTCCCCGCCCCGCACGCGCCTTCTTTCAGTTCCTCCGCGTCGACGGTGATCTCGGGCTGGCAGCCGAGGGCGGCGGCGATCTCCTGGAGCGTGGCGGGGCGGGCGGTGGAAGCCGGGGTCGATGCCGGGGTCGATGCCGGGGCCGGGGCGGCCGCCGCGGCCGGGCGGCCGTCGTGCGCGTCCGTCCGCGCCCTCCCGTGGCCCGCGCAGCCGCCGCAGAGCATCGTGGCGAGCAGTACGGCGACACACGGCGCCACGTGGCGGGCGGTGATGCGGGATGAATCTGGCACGTCTCCCTCACAGGGGTCTGGGCGGGCACGGACACGGAACCGGGCTCGGGCCCGGTCAGCCGGCCGCCGGGACCTTCTTGCCGGCGTCGTTGACCGCGAACCAGAGTCCCTGCTTGCCGTGGCCGTTGGTCTGGCCGGGCTCGGTGTCTCCTGTGAACAGGTAGACGGGCCAGCAGTCGATCGTCAGCTGCTCGCTCCCGTCCGGGCGCTTGACCTTGCCCACGAGTCCGGCGGGAATTCCGGAGGACTTCTCCTTGTCCACGGGCGCGGCCGGCTTCCAGGTGTTCAGGCAGGCATCGAGGCAACCGAATTTCATCGGCCAGGCACTGTCCTTGTCGAATCGGTAGAGCGTACGGCCTGCGGCATCCACCAGAATCTTTCCGAGCTTTTCATTGACGGCCACCGAGAGTTCGATGCCCTCCTTGGAATTCATGTCCCCCATTCCGCCGCCGTTGCCGCCATCGGTCTTCGGCGGCTGCGCGTTCTTCTTGTCTATGGCCTTCTTCCCGTCGGCGGCGAGCGCGTGCCAGGTGCCGCCGACGCCCTCACCCTTGGCCTCGCCCGCCTGAGTGTCCTTCGCGTAGCGGTACACGGGCCAGCCGCCGAGGGTCAGCTGCTTGGAGCCGTCGGTGCGTTCGACCGAGCCGAGCAGGCTCGCGTCGATGCCGGCGGCGGCCGTGGCGTCGTCGGCCGGAACCGCTGGCCAGGCCGTGGCGCAGTCGCCGTCGCAGTTCGATTTGGGGGGCTTGGGCGTGTCCTTGTCGAACCGGTACAGGGTGGCCCCGGCGCTGTCGGTGACCACGCTGCCCACGTCCGCGATGTCCCGCAGGGCGAGCTGCCCGGCCGGTCCGGACTTCCCGGCGGGCGCTTCGCCTCCGTAGCCGGCTGCCGCGCCGGCCGCCGGGTTGGCGCCCGCTCCGGCGGACCCGTATCCGGAGCCGGATCCCGATCCGTATCCCGAGTCGTATCCGTTGCCGATGGCCTTGCCGGCGCCCGCCGGCTGTACGGAATTCACCGCGCGGTCCGACCCGCCTCCGCTGCATCCTGCCGCCAGCATCAGTACTGCCATTACCGATCCGGCGGCTGCCGTCCCACGATGCCTGTTGTTCACGATCACTCCTTCGGGTCCAGCCCGGCGTTTCGCTTACTGGCTTATTCATAAGGCCTGCGAGGCCTATTGAATTCAGAATCGAAGGAATTTGTCAGATCGCGCCAAAGGCTGAACTCGCGTCGACGGCAGCCGTTTACCGCGAGCTCATTCCTGAATACGCAGGGCCAGCGCCGGGCAGCGGCGCACCGCGCGGAGCGCCTTGGGCCGCAGGCGTCCGGGTACCGGCATGACCGCCTGCGCGGGGTAGCCGTCGGCGTCCAGCCGGACGACGTCGGGGAGCAGGTCCACGCACAGCCCGTGCCCCTTGCACAGCGTCCAGTCCACGACGAGCCGTTCGGGGTTCTCGTCGGCCGGCAGCGGCAGGGCGCCCAGGACGCGGCGTCCGCAGCCGCTGCCGAGGGCGTGGTCGCGGAACTCGTCGGGGAAGACGGCCAGTGCGGAGGCGACGAAGGACGAGGTGCCGTCGGGGTGGCTGCACGCACCGCGGCCGCGCACGCTGCGCATCCGTGCCTGCACCGCTTCGAGGGCGGCCCCGCCCCCGCCCCCCACGAGGGCGTCCACGGCGTCGGCCAGCGAGGGCAGGCCGCGGACGCACGGGCCGCACTGGCCGGCCGATTCGTCGGCCATCCAGCGGGTCACCCGGGCGACCTCGCCGGCCGGGCAGGTGTCCTCGGGCAGCGGCAGCACCGCCCCGGCGCCCAGTACCGCGTCGTACGAGGCCAGCGACTGCCGGGACAGGGCGGCCGAGCGCGCCGCGCCCGGGGCCAGCCAGCGGCCGTGGTAGCCGCCGACGAGCACGCCCTGGCCGGGGGCCGTGCCGCAGAGTTCCAGGACGTACTCCAGCGAGGTGCCGGTCGGCACTTCGACGACCGTGGCTCCGGCCACGGTCAGCATGATGGTGCCGGGCTCGGCCTCGGTGCCGGCCATGCAGTACTCCTCGACGCCCAGCCGGGCGGCGACGCCGAGCTGGGCGTACGTCTCGGTGTTGGACAGCAGGGTGGGCAGCCCGCCCAGCCCCCGTTCGCTGGTCCGCACCTTCTGCCCGGACGGCAGTGCGGGGCCGCCCTCGATCCCGTTGATGAGGGAGGTCCCCTCCCCCGTGACGAACCGCTCGGGGAGCCTGACGACGCGGACCCGGCGCCCCGAGGGGCCGCGTTCGGCGACGGCTTCCCGCAGGGACTGCTCGACGTCCTCCCGGGTCACGCCGACGGCCACGTCCTCGGCGCCGATCGCGGCGGCGGCCAGCAGGGCGCCGTCGATCACCAGGTGCGGTACGTGCAGCAGCAGGGCGGTGTCCTTGAGGCAGCTCGGTTCGCCCTCGCTGCCGTTGACGACCACGGCGGTACGACCGTCGCCGGCCCGGGCGGACCGGGTGACGGCGCGCAGCTTGCGGGCGAAGGGGAAGCCCGCTCCGCCGCGGCCCCGCAGGTCGATGCCCTCGGCGAGCTCCATGAGCTCCTCGGGGCGGTACCGGGGCAGCGGCCCGTGGACGGCGAGGTGGGCCGCGCGGTCGAGCCGCGCGGCGGCGTCGAGCCCCGCCAGCAGCCGGGGCATGCCCACGCAGCCGAGAGCCGGGTTCTGCACGGTCACTGTCGCCCCCGCATGCCGTCGACCGGCCCGCCGGGCCGGTCCGTGGTGACGCCGATGCGGCTGGGAAAGAACACCGAGCCGTAGGGCGGGTAGCCGGGTTCGGGCGGTACGGGCCGGGATGCGGTCACCGGCCCGGCCGCGCCGCGCTGGATGAGGAGGGGGTCCGGCTCGCGCCCGCCGGGCCGGCCGGCTCCCTGCCCGGCGAACGAAGGCTGTGCGTAGGGCTGTTCGTAGGGCTGTTCGGGAGTCCGCCCGGCGGCCGGTGGGGCCGGCTCCCACTCGGGCTCCCATTCGGGCTGCGGCTCCGGCTCCGGCCGCTGGTCGGTCTGCCGGGCCAGCCGGGCCGTCAGCCGGGCCGCGGCCCATTCCGCGGGCCTGCGGACGAACGGCCGGGGGGTGCGCGGGGGCGCCTGCCCGGGGGTGCGGGGTGCGGAGGGCGATCCGACCGAGGGCCGGGCGGGGGTGGCACGCAGTCGCGCCCGGAGCCGGACGGCCAGCACGCCCGCGACGCCGATCAGGCACAGGCCGTACGCCACGGTCACCCAACCGCTCGCCGGGCGGCCGGACTTCAGCCCGTGCACGAGCGAGGCCCCCCAGGCCGGGTACGCGCCCATGTGCAGGGCCCGCCACCACAGGGACCGGCCCTTGGTGGCGAAGGCGCTGCGGACCGCGCCGGAGACGGCCACGGAGACGAAGAGGTATCCCGCGAGGGTGCCGAGTCCGATGAGGACGGGCCGATCGCGGTCCGCGAAGGGCACGATCACGGAGGCGGCTCCCGTCTGCGACTCGGCGACCTTGACCCAGATGTGCAGGGCGAGGAAGCCGAGCCCGGAGACGGCGAGGCCGCGGTGCACCCCCTGGGCGACCAGCCGGTGTCCGGACCTGAGCAGCGTCCGGTCGGTGGCCGCCAGGCCCCACAGGACGGCGGAGGTGAGCGAGACGAGCGACAGTACGCCCGCCCCGTAGTCGAGGAACTCCCATACGTGCGACAGGGCGCCGGCCCGGGCCGCCACGGCCAGGGCGGCCAGGGCGGCGAGCGCCGCGAGGCTGAGGGCGCCGGGGTGCAGGCCTCCGGCCGCGGACAGAAGGGGCGGCCGCCGTACGGCCCGCCGCCCGGCGGCCGCGGCGGCGGCCACGCCGGCGTGGCGTCTGGTGCGGCGGGCCCGGTGTGAACGGGGCGTACGGGGTTGGGGCAGGGGCATGTAGTTCTCCCATACGCCCAGGCCCCGAGCACTCCACCTCGCGCTCGGCGCCCGGGGGCAGTCGTCGGAACTGCTCCGCGGCAGGCGGGAGATGGGTGCCTCGCCGGCCGGGAGCGGGGGCCGGAGTGCAGAAGCATCGTGGAGCTTCGCAGCACCTCCACGGGATTTATCGAAACGTGATAATTTCTGGCCCCCGCGCAGTCATCGACTCGAACATCCCCGGAAGATTCCCTTCCAGTGGTGCGGTAGCGACCAGGTTGACGCCTTGTCCGCCGCCACACCTCCCCGACGGCAAAATCGAGGCAAGGTCGCGGGACTGCAAGTGGTTGGCATGCTCCTGGAGGGAGTACGAGGCGCTCAACTCCCCTGTCGGCACGGACGCCGACGGGGAGGGGACAGCCCCGACAGGCTTGTCACCCTCCCACGGGGCAGGCCATACCCCGGCATGAACGAGGTAACAATGTGCGAACTTCTGAACCGCATCTGGTCCCGCCCACGTGGCGAGTGGACCCGGGTCCTGCGAAAGGAACTGCCCGCGCTGGCCGCGGGGATAGTGGAGGAACTGCGGGAGGGCAACCCCGGCTCCTCCGTACTCATCGAGGACATCGACGACGAGGTGGTCAGACGGCGGGTGGAGTCGGCTCTGCTCACGGCCCTCGGTTACCGCGAGCCCGCCGCCCCGCGGCAGGACGAGGAAACCGACCAGGAGACCGACGAGGAATCCGACCGGGAAGCCGACGAGGACCAGCGGGAGCGCCGTACGGCGACGGCCGCGGCCTCCCGGCAGCAGGACACTGACCGCGGCGCCTGCGACCCGCACCCCGCCGGACCGCTGCCTCCCCTCAAGGCCGTCCCGTCGACCGGATTCGCCCCGGCGCCCGAACGCGCCCGGCGTGAGCTCTTCGCCGCACTTACGGCTGACATGCCCATGTCCGAAATAGCCCTGACCGAACTGGCCTCGGCCGCCCGCTGGCCCCTGCCCGGCGCCGTACGGGCCATCGCCCTGGCCTCCCCCGGGGAGACCCAGCAGCTGGCGGCCGTCCTCGACGACGCCCTGGCCGGTATGGCCGGCGGCCAGCCGTGCCTGCTGGTCCCCACCCCCGACCCGGAAGCACGCGCCCCCTTCGAAGGCGCGCTGCGCGGCCGGTTCGCCGCCGTCGGACACCCCGTCCCCCTCCGCGACACCGCCTCCTCGCTGCGCTGGGCCGTACGGCTGCTCAACCTCACCCCGACCCGGTCCGGCCCGGACGCCCGGGCCGTCTTCGTCGACGACCACCTCTCGACCCTGCTGCTGCTCCAGGACGAACCCCTGGCCCACGCGCTGGCCGCCCGCTGGCTGCGGCCGCTGGCCGACCTCACCCCGCGCCAGAGCGAACGGCTCGAAGTGACCCTTCTGGCCTGGCTGGAGGGCGGCGGCGCACCCGAGGCCGCCAAGGCCCTCAGCGTGCATCCGCAGACCGTGCGCTACCGCATGCGGCAGTTGGAGAAGCTCTTCGGGCCCGGCCTGCGCGACCCCCGCACCCGGTTCGAGCTGGAGATGGCCCTGCGCAGCCGCCGCCTCATGGCCCAGGTCAGGCGCCAGCACTCCCGGGTCACCCGCCGGGCCCGGGTGGTCACCGCGGACTTCCGGCCCCCGCTGGGCGCCGGGCGGATGGCCCGCGTCAACGGCCTGTAGCCGGGAGACCCCCGGCGAACGGCCCCCCGACGAACGGCCCCGGCCCCTCCCCCACACCGACGGGGAGGGGCCGGGGCCGTTGCCGTTCACCTTGCGGCGAGTACCGGGCCCGGTCCGGCGCGCAGCGCGCCGTTGAGGTCGGCCAGCTCCGCGTAGGCCCGCGCGCAGGAGCCGCAGGCCGCCAGATGGCGGCCCAGGCCGCGCGACACCCCGCGGCGCCTGACAGCCGCGCCGAGCAGGGTGGAGTAGTGGCGGCACCGGTCATCGGCGCCGCCGTCGACGTGGGCGTCCAGGTAGGCCTCGCGCAGGCCCTCGCGGGCGCGGAAGGCCAGCGAGGTCACGGCGCTCGGGGTGATGCCGAGCAGTACGGGAACCTGGTGCGGGCAGTCGTCCTCCACGAGCGTGTGCCACAGAACGGCCTTCCAGCGCGCCGGCAGGGTCCGGAAGGAGCGCACGGCCAGCCGGCGGTCCTCCCGGTCCAGCAGCCCGCGCTGCGGGTCCGCGCCGGCCGGGCCGGGGCGGCACCAGGCCTCGATGTCGGGCGTCAGGACGGTCCGCTCCTCCCCGGTGCGCCATTCCGCGGCGGTGTGCCGGACGACGGCGAGGAGGTACGGACGCCAGTGGTCGCGGGGTCCCGCGCCGGACCGTACGGCCTGGAGGGTGCGGAGGAAGGCTTCCGACACGAGGTCCTCGGCGTCCTGCGGGGCCCGGCACCAGGACCGGGCGCAGGCGAGGACGGCCGGGAAGTGGCGCCGGTACAGGAGCTCGCAGGCCTCGGGGTCCATGGCGCCCGAGGTGCGGGGCCGCCGGAGCCGGCGGATGAGTTCCCGGTCGGACGCGGCGCGCGGAGCGCGGGAGTCGTTGTCTGAGGGCACGGGCATGTCGCTCCTCGTGTGCTGCGGGGCCGGCGGGCCCCGTCGGAGACAGCAGTACGCGGTGCCGGCCCGAAGTCGCCTTCGGACCGGCACCGCTCTCGGGGCCGCGCGGGGGGAGGTGGGAGGACGGGCGCCGCCCCGAGAGTCTCAGCGGCAGGCGCGCCCGCCGTTGATGCAGCGAACGGCGTTGGCCATCAGACCGTTCGACATGACGTTGATGAAGTCGCCGTGGTCGGTCACCGGCTTGTGCAGCTGCTCGGGGAAGCTGTCCACCGCGAACTTGGCGCCGGGCGCCACGCCGTACGTGATCCGCTGCACCAGCTGCGGGATGGCCTTGAAGCCGCGCGGGCAGGAGCCGTCGTTGCCGGCGAAGGCCACGTGGGTGCGGTGGTTGGCGCTGTCGATGTTCTTGCCGTCCCAGCAGCTCTGGAACTTGAAGGTGCGCACGACGTCACTGCCCTTGGGGCAGATCGGGTACTTGTCCTTCAGCTGCCGGTTCTCGAAGCCGGTGCAGCTCCAGGAGGCGTTCGCGTTGGCGTTGCCGTTGGTGAAGGCCTTGGCGTCGCCGGTGATGATGCGCAGGAAGCGCGGCATGGCGGCGACCCGGCTGACGGGGCTGCCCTTGAACTCGATCGTCACCTGCTTCGGCTGGAGGATGGTGCCCACGTTGGCGTCCTTGCCGCCGCCGGGGGCGTTCGCGTCCTTCTCCGCGCGGCCGTCGCGCAGCCGCAGCACCGGCCAGTAGTAGGTGGACTGGTCGCCGTTGGAACAGGTGGTGCCGGAGGCGGCGAGGCTGTTGTTCGTCGAGAAGGCGTCCGTGGTCTTGTTGCCCACGTAGTCGTGCATGTGGTGGGCGCCGTTGCTCACGCCTGGGGCGACGATGACGTTGTCCGGGTTGAAGTGCTTGTTCTCGTTGCGGCCGCACTGCACGCTGAGCGAGCCCTTGGAGGCACCGGACTTGGCGGCCGGGGTGCGCACGTTCGGTTTCACATTACCGATGGCGACGAAGTCGCTGCGCGCCGGCCCGCCACTGCCGTTGCCCTTGCCGGCGGCCTGGTTCTGCGGTGCCGCCGCCTTGGCATCGGCCTGGGCGCCCGGCTCGTCCGGGGTGTCGGCGGCCGCGGCCTGCTTCATCTCACAGCCGGCGAGCCCGTCCAGTCCTTCGGGCCGGGCGGCCGACCGGCCGATCGCCTCGGACATCTTGTTGATCGTCCTGCCCCGCTGGTCCTTCAGCTCGCCGAGCAGCGCGCCGCTCTGGGCCTTGCCCGTGGCGAGCCGCTGGTACGAGTCCGCGATCTGGGTGTCCAGCTTCGCCAGTTCCGCGTCGACTTCGGGGCGGGCCTGTTCGGGTACCTCGCGGAGTTTGTCGCCCACGTCGGGGCAGTCGATGGTGGCCGTCACCGGCGCCGTCCGCGCGGAGTCCTGTCCGGCTGATGCCCCCTGGGCGACGATCACTACCCCGCCGCCGCCCAGGACCAGGGCGGACACGATGGCGAGGGCCTTGTGCGACGGCCGTAGGCGGCGTTTGTGGCCCTTTTTACTCATGCGATCACTTCACTTCGTCGGGGGTCGGGAAACGGTGGAGGGGGCGGGCGAGGCGTCCGCCAGGCCGTCGAAGTCGACCAGCCCGCTGGCCTCGAGGACCGAGATGTGGTCCAGGACGGTGGTGTTGGCGTCCGTGGCGAGCGCCCGGACCATGGAGTTGCGGGTCTGCGCGCGGATCTGGGCCACCAGGGCGAACACCTTGCCGTGCGCCCGGCGCAGCAGCTGGACGAACAGCCTTTCGTACTCGTTGCCCTGGGCGCGGTTCAGTTGGTTGAGCCAGCCCTGCTGCTGTTCGTTGGGCTGGTCGGGCAGTTCCACGCCGAGCGCCTCGCCCACCTCGATGACGCGCCGGTCGAGCTCGGTGTGGCCTTCGATGAGGTGCTCGCCGGCGGTGCGCACCGTGGGCCGCGAGCCGCGCTGCTGGGCCTGCCGCCCGGCGGGCAGCTCCCACAGTCCGGCGAGCCGTACCTTGCGCACGAAGTCCCGGTCCTGGGGGGTCAGGGGTCCGAAGGCGGTGCTCATCACCCCGGCGCCGTCGTCATCGCCGGCCGGGGCCGTGGCCGCCGAGGCGTTCCTGCCGCCGAAGCTCTGCACGGGGATCAGCAGTGCGATCAGCGTGAAGGCGAGGGCGCCGATGACGATGCCCGTTCCCATCACGTGTCTCGACGCCACCGACATGGCTCCGACGGTCGACCGGCGGAATGACAGCACTGTGCCTCCTTGCTGCTGGACCGGGAGGAGCTGCGGGTCGCAAGGTCCGGCGGCGGTGCCTGTCGCGTCGCCAGGACGGACCACCGCCACCCGAACTCCCGGGTGGCAAGGGACGCTAGTGCCAGTTGTGGTGGCCTTTTTGAAGGACCATCACGAATGGACAAACATCCGGGCAACGCCTCGAAAGGCTGGTACGGTTCGGGCGCCCGGACCGCAGGCGGCCGCTCCGAAGCCCGCCTGCCGTTCAACGCTGCTGGCGTGTCGGCCAGTTGTCCGGATTTCCACTCATTCGCGAGGAGCATGAGAGCCGCCCTCCGGGATGATTCGCCCAGCC
The DNA here is from genome assembly GCF_055565795.1 of Streptomyces sp. NPDC028314. Taxonomy (NCBI): domain Bacteria; kingdom Bacillati; phylum Actinomycetota; class Actinomycetes; order Kitasatosporales; family Streptomycetaceae; genus Streptomyces; species Streptomyces sp. NPDC028314. Next base: position 261,320 of record NZ_JBVHTP010000006.1, on the reverse strand, counting down.
CTTCGGGTGCCACATCGTGTGCGGGGAAGCGTCCCTCACCCGAAAGGAACGGCACTTCGTGCGCAACAAACGATTCGCACCCCTGCTCGCCGCCGCCGGACTCCTCGCATCCGCCGTCCCCCTGCTGTCCGCGACCCAGGCCTCAGCCGCGCCCGGTTCCGACCCCTACTCGCCCCAGAAGCCCTCCTGGCACCGCTGCAGCGCGGACCAGCCGGCCTCGTACGAGTGCGCGACCCTCAAGGTCCCGCTCGACTACCAGCGCCCCAAGGGGCCCTCGATCGACCTCGCGATATCCCGGGTCAGGAGCGAGAACCCGGCCGGGCGGCACGGCGCCATGCTGCTGAACCCGGGCGGGCCGGGCGGTGCCGGCCTCGATCTGCCGCTGATGATGAACGAGGCGATGCCCAAGGAGGTCCGCGAGAAGTACGACCTCATCGGCTTCGACCCGCGCGGCGTCGGCGCCAGCAGCCCCATCACCTGCGGGCTGACGGAGGCCGAGAAGAACATGAACCGGCCCTACCGGCCCGAGACCTTCCCGTCGGACGTGGCCTGGGCGCGCACCGTCGCGGACAAGTGCCGGGACAAGGCCGGCTCCGTGCTCCCGCACATCACCACCCGCAACACCGCGCGCGACATGGACTCGATCCGTGCGGCGCTGGGCGAGCGGAAGATCTCGTACCTGGGCTACTCGTACGGGACCTACCTCGGCGCCGTGTACGCGCAGATGTTCCCGAACCGCACGGACCGCTTCGTCCTGGACAGCGGGGTCGACCCGGACCGGATCTGGCGCGGCATGATCCAGGTGTGGGCGACCGAGGCGGAGCCGGCCTTCGCACGGTGGACCCGGTGGACCGCCGAACGCGCGGACCACTACCGGCTCGGCGACAGCCCGAAGGCGGTGTCCGACACCTTCTGGGCCCTGGTGGCGCGCGCCGACAAGGACCCGATCGTCGTCGACGGGCAGAAGTACACCGGCGATGACATCCGGGCGGGGCGGGGGATGTTCTTCTACCCCGAGATGGCCGCCGAGGCCGTCAAGTCCCTCAAGGACGCGGCCGAGGGCCGGCCGCCGACGGCCGCGCCCGACCTCAAGCGGTTCTCCCAGCGCCCCGCCCCCGCCGCCGGGGCGGCGGACGACAACGGTGACGCCGTGTTCTGGTCCGTGGTGTGCGGGGACACCGACACCTGGTCGCACGACCCCGAGCGGTACCGCAGGGACGCGATCAGGGACAAGGCCGCCTACCCGCTGTACGGGGACATGGCGTCCAACATCAAGCCGTGCGCGTTCTGGCAGCGGCCGGTCGAGCGGGCCACGCCGATGAAGACCCGGGCGAACGTGATGACCGTGCAGAACGAGTGGGACTCCCAGACCCCGCTCGTCAGCGGCCGGGGCCTGCACCGCGCGCTCAAGGGCTCGCGGATGGTGCTGGCGCAGGGCGGCGAGGGCCACGCGGTGTATCTCTCCGACCCCAACTCCTGTGTGAACGCGCCGGTCAGCGCGTACCTGACCACCGGCCGGCTGCCCGCCCGGGACGTGACCTGCCGGTCGGTGCCGGGCGCTCCGCAGCGGCAGGCGGTACCGGATCCCTCGAAGCCGCTGCCCTTCCCGGCGGGACCGCAGCGGTTCTGATGCCGGCGGCTCCACGGGCGTTGCGCCGAGCGGAACGCCCGTGGGCCCTCACGTCAGGAGAGGGACGGGGACGCCTCCACGGCCGCCTTGATCCGGCGGCCGAAGTCGGGGGCGTCCTTGCGGGCGGCGCTCAGCGCGAAGCCGAGGAGGAGTTTGCCGAGGCCGTGCCCTTCGAGGGTGTTGTGGATCCGGACCCGGGTACGGCCTCCGGGGAGCGCCTCGAAGTCGTAGCCGCCCTCGGCGGTGATCAGGTTCTTGCTCTGCTCGGTCCAGCGGATCGAGTGCGGCGGGTCGAACCCGTCGATCCGGAACTCCCGGGCGGTCTTCATCCCGGCGTCCTTGACGGTGCTGCGGAAGACGGTGCCGACCGCCGTCGGTCCCTCGGGGACGCGGGTGATCTCCTGGACGCGCGGGCTGAACCGCGGGTCGTTGCGGCCGTCGGCGAGGTACGCGAACTCCAGGGTCTCGCGCAGGGTGGCGGTGAAGTCGAGGCGCAGGACGGCGAGGGCGGGGTCCGCCTCGTACGCGGCCACCAGCCCCGACGCGAGCGCCGGCGGCTACTACGGCCCGGCCGGCCGGTTCGGCCTGGCCGGCCCGACCGCCGAGGCCCGCATCACCCGGCGCGCCCTGGACCGCGCCGCCAGCGCCCGGCTCTGGGAGCAGGCGGAGCGCCTCACCGGCGTCGGGCCGGCCACACACGTCGCAGCAGGCCGCTGACCGGACCGCCGGGCGATCCGGCGACGGGACCCTGCGGGGCGCTGCGGCTGGTGCGCAGCGGTGTCAGCAGTGCGGCGGCGGCGATCAGCAGGCAGAAGGCCCCGCCCGCCACGCTGACGACCGGGACCCCGTGCCGGTCGGCCAGCACCGTGAGGACGGCCGCCCCGACCGGGCCCGAGGCGTTGTGCACCGTCCAGAACGCGGAGGTGACCCGGCCCAGCAGGTGGTCCGGGGTCACCTCCTGGCGCAGGGTCATGGAGCAGACGCCTGCCAGGGTGAGCCCGAACATGGACACGGCGGCCAGCACGGCGATGACGGGCACGCTGCGGCTGACGCCGATGCCGGCGACGGAGCCGCCGATCAGCGCGACCGCGCCCGACCAGCAGGCCCCGAACCCGAACGTCCGGCGCAGCGTCCCGGCGGCGAAGGCGGCGACGATGACGCCGAGTCCGCTGACCGCGATGACGTAGCCGAGGGTGGCGGCGTCCTGGCCGAGGTCGTGCTGGACCCGGAAGATCAGCAGGTCGGTGGCGCCCACGGTGACGAAGGTCAGCGCGGTGAGCAGTACGGTCAGCGGGCGCAGCAGCGCGTGCGCCCACAGGAAGCGGAAGCCGGCCAGGAACATCTCGCGCAGCATCGCGGCGCCGCCACCGGGCCGCAGCCGCTCCCCCGCCCCCTCGGCGTCCCCGCGCGGCGTGAACCGCACCCACCGCAGGCTGGCGGCGGAGACCAGGAAGGTGGCCCCGTCCACCCCCAGCGCCCAGTCCGCACCGACCCCGGCGGTGATGAACCCGGCGGCGACCGGGCCGAGCAGGGTGCCGAAGGCGAAGGTGCTCATGAGCCGGCCGTTGGCGGCGGTGAGGTCCTCGGGCGGGACCAGGTTCGGCACGGCCGTCACGTACGCCACGTCGAACAGGGTCCTCAGTACGCCCGTCAGCGCGGTCAGTACGTACAGCAGCCAGATCCGGGGCCCCGCCAGCCACAGGAACGGCACCGCGCCCAGGAGCACCGCGCGCGACAGATCGCAGACGATCATCAGCCTGCGCCGGTCCACCCGGTCGACGACGTAGCCGGCGAAGGTGCCCGTCACGATCCCGGTGGCCGCCGAGATGACGGTGATCAGACCCATCTGGACGATGGACCCGGTGGCGTCGAGCACCAGCAGCGGAAGCGCGAGGACGGAGACGGACCCGCCGAGGACCGAGAGCGCCTGGCCGAGCCAGAAGACGTTGAAGTCCCGGTTGCGGGACAGGGCGCCTCGGCCGGCCAAGTCCCTCATCCGAGCAGGGCGTAGACGGTGGAGGCCTTCGCGGCCGGTTCCGCCGATCCCTCGGGGGTCATGGTGATGTCGGCGAAGGCCATCCGCTTGCCGAGTTTGGTGATCCGTACGTCGATCAGCACATCGGCGCCGACCACCGGCCGCTGGAAGCTCGTCGACTGCTGCACGGTGGTCATCGGCCCGTACGCGCCGCGCGCGGCGGAGATCGCGATGACGGTGGCGGTGTCGGCGGCCGCCATCAGGGCCTGACCGCTGAGGCCGCCGCCGTCCCGGGCCAGCTCCTCGGACCAGGGCAGCCGCAGGACGGCATGCCGTTCACCCGTCTCCCGGACGGTGAGGCCGAGTGAGAGCACCCAGGGGGCGAAGTTGTCGGTGAGGATCTTGTCCGCGTCTGCCGGTGTCAGCGTCACCCGAAGATTGTGGCGGCCCGGCCGGGCCGCCACAACAGAATTGATCCGTACGGGAATTACGGCAACCGCAGGCCCGTCACAGGCGCGCGGCCAGCTCGGTGCCCTGCCGGACGGCCCGCTTGGCGTCGAGCTCGGCGGCGACGTCGGCGCCGCCGATCAGGTGCGCGTCGACGCCCGCGGCGCGCAGCGCCTCGTACAGGTCGCGGCGCGGCTCCTGCCCGGTGCACAGGACGACCGTGTCGGCGGGGATCAGGCGCTGCTCGCCGTCGACGGTGATGTGCAGGCCCTCGTCGTCGATCCGGTCGTACGCCGCGCCGGGCACCGAGACGACCCCGCGGTGCTTGAGCTCCGCGCGGTGGATCCAGCCGGTGGTGGTGCCGAGGTTCGCCCCGACCTTGGTGGCCTTGCGCTGGAGCAGGTGCACCTGGCGCGGGGGTGCGGGCCGCTCGGGCGCGGCGAGGCCGCCGGGGGCGGTGTACGCGGTGTCGACGCCCCAGTGCCGGAAGTACACCTCGGGGTCCTGGGAGGCGCCCTCGCCACTGTCGGTGAGGAACTCCGCGACGTCGAAGCCGATGCCGCCGGCGCCGACGACGGCCACGCGCTCGCCCACGGCGGCGCCGTCGCGCAGTACGTCGAGGTAGGTGACCACGTTCGGGTGGTCCACGCCCTCGATGGCGGGGGTGCGGGGGGTGACGCCGGTGGCGACGACCACCTCGTCGTAGCCCTGGAGGGTCTCCACGTCGGCGCGGGTGTTCAGGCGGACGTCGATCCGGTGGGCGGCGAGCTGCGTGCCGAAGTAGCGGATAGTCTCCTCGAACTCCTCCTTGCCCGGGATGCGGCGGGCGATGTCGAGCTGGCCGCCGATGTGCCCGGAGGCCTCGTACAGGGTGACGGCGTGGCCGCGCTCGGCGGCGGAGACGGCGCAGGCGAGGCCGGCGGGACCGGCGCCGACGACGGCGACGCTCTTCTTCAACTGCGTCGGCGACAGGACGAGTTCGGTCTCGTGGCAGGCGCGCGGGTTGACCAGGCAGCTGGTGATCTTGCCACTGAAGGTGTGGTCGAGGCAGGCCTGGTTGCAGCCGATGCAGGTGTTGATGGTCTCGGGGGCTCCGGCGCGCGCCTTGTTCACGAACTCGGCGTCGGCGAGGAAGGGCCGGGCCAGCGACACCAGGTCGGCGCGGCCGTCCGCCAGCAGCTCCTCGGCGATCTCGGGGGTGTTGATGCGGTTGCTGGTGACCAGCGGGACGGAGACCGCGCCCATGAGCCGCTTGGTGACCCAGGTGTAGGCGCCGCGCGGGACGGAGGTGGCGATGGTGGGGATGCGGGCCTCGTGCCAGCCGATGCCGGTGTTGATGATCGTGGCGCCGGCGGCCTCGATCTCCTTGGCGAGGCGGACCACCTCGTCGAGGGTGGAGCCGCCGGGGATCAGGTCGAGCATGGAGAGGCGGTAGATCAGGATGAAGTCGGGGCCCACGGCCTCGCGGGTGCGCCGGACGATCTCCAGCGGGAAGCGCATCCGGTTCTCGTACGCGCCGCCCCAGCGGTCGGTACGGCGGTTGGTGGCCGCGGCGATGAACTCGTTGATCAGGTAGCCCTCGGACCCCATGATCTCGACGCCGTCGTAGCCGGCGAGCCTGGCGAGGCGGGCGGCGCGGACGAAGTCCTCGATGGTCCGCTCGACCTCGATGTCGGTGAGTTCGTTCGGGACGAAGGGGCTGATCGGGGCCTGGAGGGCGCTGGGTGCGACCAGGTCCTTGTGGTAGGCGTAGCGGCCGAAGTGGAGGATCTGCATCGCGATCCTCCCGCCCTCGGCGTGGACGGCCTCGGTGATCACCCGGTGCTCGGCGGCCTCGTCCTCGGTGGTGAGGCGGGAGCCGCCCTCGAAGGGGCGGCCGGCGTCGTTGGGGGCGATCCCGCCCGTGACGATCAGGCCGGCGCCGCCGCGGGCGCGCTCGGCGTAGAAGGCGGCGAGGCGCTCGAAGCCGCCCTCGTGCTCTTCGAGGCCGGTGTGCATCGAGCCCATGATCACGCGGTTCGGCAGGGTGGTGAAACCGAGGTCCAGCGGGCTCAGCAGGTGGGGGTACCGGCTCTGCGACATGGGGGGCGCCTCCTCGCGCGGGGGTGATGAACCTGTTCTAGCGAGGGGAGGCCGGTTTTGCAACTAGGTGCATAACCGGGTGGGGGCGGCCGGGCCCGGGATTACCGGGGTCCGCGGCCCGGCCCACCGCCGCCTGTGTCGGAGTTCACGCCCCCGACTGCATCGACGAGAGTCGGCGCACGAAGACGACGGCCAGCCCCGCCGCGACGGCGTAGAGCAGGTCCGAGCCCATCCCGGCCAGCACGGAGTCGCGGAGCCCGGCCGGGCCCGGGTCGCCGTCGGCGATCCGGTTGGCGGCCAGCGACACGAGCATCGCCGCGCCGAAAGAACCGCACCAGGCCGCGACGGGGGCCGCGGAGACGGGGGCGGCGGCGCTGCCGGGCAGCCTCGACGCGCTGGCCGCCCACACCTTCACGGCGATCATGTACGGCAGGACGGTCCAGCCCACCAGCGGGATGAACCAGACCCCGATCGCCCAGCCCGCGCCCCGGCCGAACAGCTGCGGCGCGTACACCGCGGCGTTCACCCGGACCCGGTGGAACCAGATGACGAACACCACGGCGGTGGCGGCCATGGCCAGCAGGGCCAGGCTCATCGCGATCGAGAACAGCGGCCAGGACGCCCGCGCGGCATCGGCATCGGCGAGGGGGTCCAGGGCCAGGTACCGGTTGAAGCCGGCGGCCAGGGTGAGCAGCCGGGTCGCCGCACACAGGCCGAGCAGCAGCGTCAGCGCCGTGGCCAGGCCCTTCGGGGAGCGCAGGAGAGGGCGAGCCGCGGGCGAGCCGAGCGGAGGCAGCGATCTGGTGCCGAAGGACATGACGAGGGACCCCCCACGGGCGACGGTGACATGAAGAAACCCGCCGACGGGGGCGGGCAGCCAGGAACATACGGCAACGACGCGAGCGCCGTCCACGCCGTTGAGCTGGAATTTCACCGGAGCGGTGTCGGATTCCCCGCGGCCTTCCCCGCGGCCCGGCCCCGGACCGGGTAGCCGGTCCGGGGCCGGGTGGCCGCGCCGTCAGACCCGGGGCCGGGTGGCCGCGCCGTCAGGGCCTGCGCAGGCGGACCGTGAGGATCTGGAACGGGCGCAGGGTGAGGGGGATCGTGCCGTCCGGGGCCGGGGCGCCGACGGCCGCGCCCTCCAGCGGGCGTTCGAGCAGGTCGCTCTCGACCGCCGCCGTGATCGGGAAGCCCGCCGACAGGGCGGCGCGCGCCCGGCCGCCGCGGGATTCGTAGAGGCGGACGATCACGTCGCCGCTGCGGTCCTCGGCCAGCTTGACCGCCTCCACCACCACCGCGTCCTCGTCGACCACCACCAGCGGCGCCACCGGACCCGCCCCGGTGACGGTGCGCTCCGGCAGGTTGAGCGCGTGGCCCTCGCGGACCGCGTCCCCGATCCCCGCGCCCGGCGCGAGGGAGAAGCGCAGGGTGTGGGCGCCCTGGTCGGTCTCCGGGTCCGGGTAGCGCGGAGCCCTCAGCAGGGAGAGGCGGACGGTGGTGGTCTGGCCGCCGTCGGCGCGCACGTCCCGCGTGACGTCGTGGCCGTACGTGGAGTCGTTGAGCAGCGCCACGCCCCAGCCGGGTTCCTCGGCGTGGATCCACCGGTGGGCGCAGATCTCGAACTTGGCCGCCTCCCACGAGGTGTTGGTGTGGGTGGCCCGCTGGACGTGCCCGAACTGGGTCTCGGAAGAGGTCCGTTCGGCCTTGACGTCCAGCGGGAAGGCCGCCTTGAGGAGCTGTTCCGTCTCGTGCCAGTCGACCTCCGTGACGATGTCGACCGTCTTCGCCCCCGACCGCAGGGTGACCGACTGGACGGCCCGGGAGGAGCCGAAGGAGCGGGTGACCCGCACCGTCGCCGCGTCCGGCCCGGCGGCCGTCACCTCCAGCGCGTCCAACTCCACCAGGTCGGTGACCTTGTGGCGGTAGAACTCGTCGATGTCCCAGGCGTCCCACATGTTCGGGAAGTCGGTGTGGATCTGGAGCAGGTTCGCCGCGCCGCCCGGCGCGAGCGCCTCCCGGCCCGCGTCCAGGTCGTACGCGGACACGATCAGCCCGCGTCCGTCGATCTCCACCAGCAGCCGCCCGTTGGCGAGGACGTGCCCGCCCCCCTGGCGTTCCTCCACCGTGACCGGCTCCCCGTCCGCCACCGGCAGGCCCGCGCCGCCGGCCGGGATACCGCCGCGGGCGTGCGGGGCGCAGTTGAAGACCAGCCGCTCCTCACCCTCCCCCGCCAGCGCGAGCTGCGCGGCCAGGGTGATCCCGCGGAGTTCCTCCCGTACCCGCGCGTACGTCTCGCGCGCCTCGCGGTGCACCCAGGCGATGGACGAGCCCGGCAGGATGTCGTGGAACTGGTGCAGCAGCACCGTCTTCCAGATCCGCTCCAGGTCCTCGTACGGGTACTCGAACCCGGGCACCCGCACCGCGGCGGTGGCGGCCCACAGCTCGGCCTCGCGCAGCAGTGATTCGCTGTGCCGGTTGCCCTGTTTGGTCTTGGCCTGGGAGGTGTAGGTGCCGCGGTGCAGCTCCAGGTAGAGCTCGCCGGCCCAGACGGGAGCGTCCTCGTACTCGGCGCGGGCCTTCTCGAAGAAGGCGTCGGGCCGCTCGATCTCCACGCGCGGGGAGCCTTCCAGGTCCCGCTGCCGCCTGGCCCGGGCGAGGTGCTCACGGGTGGGGCCGCCACCGCCGTCGCCCCAGCCGAAGGGGGCCAGCGAGCGCGAACCCCGGCCCTTCTCCTGGTAGTTGCGGGCCGCGTGGGCGAGCTGGGCGCCGCCGAGGTCGCAGTTGTAGGTGTCGACGGGCGGGAAGTGCGTGAAGACGCGGCTGCCGTCGATGCCCTCCCACCAGAAGGTGTGGTGCGGGAACTTGTTGACCTGGGACCAGGAGATCTTCTGGGTCAGGAACCACTTGGAGCCGGAGAGCCGGACGATCTGCGGCATGGCCGCGGTGTAGCCGAAGGAGTCGGGCAGCCAGACGTTGTGGGTCTCGATCCCGAACTCGTCGAGGAAGAACTTCTTGCCGTAGAGGAACTGCCGGGCCATGGCCTCGCCGCCGACCATGTTCGTGTCGGACTCCACCCACATCCCGCCGACCGGCACGAACTGGCCGTCCGCGATCTTCTTCTTGATCCGCTCGAAGAGCTCGGGCCGGTGGGTCTTGATCCAGTCGAGCTGCTGGGCCTGCGACATGGCGAAGACGAACTCGGGGTGCTCGTCCATCAGGTTGACCATGTTGGCGGTGGTGCGGGAGACCTTGCGGACGGTCTCGCGCAGCGGCCACAGCCAGGCCGAGTCGATGTGGGCGTGACCGACCGCGCTGATCCGGTGCGCGGAGGCGTTGGCGGGGGCTGCGAGCACCCCGGCGAGGCGTGCGCGGGCGGCGGCGGCCGTGCCGGGGACGTCCGCGAGGTCCAGCTCGTCCAGCGACGCGTCGATCGCGCGCAGGATCTCGTACCGCCGGGCGTCGCCCTCGCCGAGCTGCGTCATCAGGTCGTAGAGGACCTCCAGGTCCTGTACGAGTTCCCAGACCTCGGTCTCGAAGACGGCCAGGTCCATCCGGGCGAGCCGGTAGAGCGGCTGGTCGCCGCTGGTCAGCCTGTCGCCCTCGTACGTGGCGCGGTGGTCGACGAGGACGGGGTTGGAGGCTCCCTCGACGTACCACTCGACGCGCTCGCCGCCCTCGGCGAAGTCCGCGACGCGCACCCAGTCGTTGTACGGGTTGAGCGCCTTGACCTCGGTGCCGTCGGCGCGGTGGACCAGGCCCTCGCACTGGAAGCCGGGCATCATCCGGTCGAAGCCGAGGTCGAGGACGGCTTCGACGGTGCGGCCCGCCCAGTCGGCGGGTACGGCGCCGGTGACCTTGAACCAGGTGGTGCCCCAGGCCGGGCCCCACATCGCGCCGACGGCGCAGGGCTCGTACGCGGCGGCCAGTCCCTCGGCGACCGGGACGGGCTCGCCCGGGGCCTCCCAGCGCTCGACGTCCAGCGGGACGGAGCGGGAGTGGACGGCGGGCTTGATCCGCTCCTTGAGGACCCGGCGGAGGCGGTGTTCGGTGATGCTGCGGTCGTCATGCATGACGGCTGCTCCAGGAGAGGGGAGGTCGTGTGGTGGGGCGATGACGGTGCGGGGCGGGCGGGCTCAGGTCTTGACGGCTCCTTCGCCCACGCCCTTGAAGAAGAAACGCTGGAGGGCGAAGAAGAGGAGCATCATCGGGACGAGCGCCGCCATCGCCCCGGCGGCGATGAGCCGCTGGTCGTTGACGGTGGTGGCGCCGGCGAGGGTCTTCAGGCCGAGCTGGAGTGTGTAGTGCTCGCTGTTGGTGAGGACCAGCAGGGGCCAGAGGAAGTCGTCCCAGGCGCCCATGAAGCTCGTGATGCAGACGACGGCGAGGGCGCCCTTGGCGGCGGGGAGGAAGACGCGGGTGAAGCGGGTCCATTCGCCGGCCCCGTCCAGTACCGCGGCCTCCTCCACCTCCCGGGGGACGGCGAGGAAGGCGGCTCGCATGATCATGACGTTGAGGACGGAGACGGCGCCGGGCAGCCAGACCCCGATGAGGGTGTCGACCAGGCCCATCTCGCGGACCGTCAGGAACATCGAGATCATCACGGACTCGAAGGGGAACATCAGGGTCGCGACGAGCACGGTGAAGACGGCCTTGCGGCCCTTCCAGCCGGCCCGGGAGAGGGCGTACCCGCCCATCGCGGCGAAGAGCATGTTCGAGGTGATGGCGAGCACCGCCACGACGAGGGTGTTGCCGACGTACTGGAGCAGCGGGAACGATTCGGCGACCCGGACGTAGTTGTCGAGGGTCGGCTGCGAGGGCAGCACCCCGTCGTACACGTTCTCCGTGCGGCCGCGGATCGAGGTCAGGAACTGCCAGACGATCGGCCCCAGCATGACGACGAGCATCAGGGTGAGCGTGGCGTACCGGCCGGCGAGGCCGAGCCGGCGGCGCCCGCGTCCGGCTCCGGCCCGCCGGGGCGGCTCGTCCGCGGGAAGGGCCGGGGTGCCCGCAGGGAGGGCGGGGGTGCCCGCAGGAAGGGCCGGGCTGCTCGCAGGGACGGCCGGGGTGCTCAATTCTCGTCTCCCTTCGAGAGACGGCGGCCCAGCAGGCTGAAGACCAGCGTCAGGAGGAACAGCAGGATGGAGATGGCCGAGGCGTAGCCGGTCTCCCCGGAGAAGCCGAGGCCGACCTGCCGGATCAGGAAGGGCAGGGTGCGGGCGCCGCCGCCGGGTCCGCCGCTCTCGCCGCCGAGGATGTAGATCTCCGTGAAGACCCGCAGCGCGGAGATGGCGGAGAGGGTGCCGACCAGCAGCATCATCGGCTTCACCTGGGGGACGGTGACGCTGAGGAAGCGGCGGACGGGGCCGGCGCCGTCGAGGGCGGCCGCCTCGTAGAGGGAGGCGGGGACGTTCCCGAGGGCCGCCAGGTAGAAGACCATGTAGTAGCCGAGGCCCTTCCACACGGTCACGATCATCGCGGAGACCAGCAGCATGGTGCTGTCGGTCAGGAACGGGACCGGCTCGGAGATGACGCTGAGCTCGCGGAAGACGGTGTTGACGAGCCCGTCGCTGCGCAGCACCCACTGCCAGATCAGGCCGACGACCACGGCCGAGGCGATCACCGGGGTGTAGAAGGCGGAGCGGAAGAAGCCGATGCCGGGGATCTTCGCCTGTACGAGGACGGCGAGGGCCAGCGGAAGGAAGACCAGGCACGGTACGACGACCACCAGGTAGAGCACGCTGTTGCCGGTCGCCACCCAGAAGTCGGGATCCGCGAACGCCCGGGTGTAGTTGTCGAAGCCGACGAAGCCGCCGCCGCGCAGGATCTGGGCGTCGGTGAAGGAGAGCAGGACGGTGTTGACGAACGGCCAGAGGCTGAACAGCGTCACCATCAGCAGGCCGGGTGCGAGGAAGAGGTAGGGGGTCCACCACGTGCGGTGGGGCAGTCCCGTCTCGGTCTCCATCGCCCGGCGGGCCCGCTCGGCCCGCTTCTTCGCGGCCCTGCCGGCGCGGCCCCCGACTCTGCCCGCCGCCTGCTGCGTGGTCACTTCCTCGCCGCCTGCGCGAGCAGCTTGTTCGCCTCCTCCTGCGCCTTGCGCACCGCCGTCTTCGGGTCCTGCTCGCCCTTGATGGCCTTCTGCATCTCGCGCACCACCGCGTCACCGACCTGGTTGGTCCACTGGACCGGGGTGTTGGCGTCGAGTTCCGCGGTCTTCAGCTCCTGCGCGCCCACCGCGCGGGCCAGCGTCTCGGCGTCCTTGCCGTCGCCCTTGTCGGAGAAGTACGGGTCCGCCAGGCCCTTGGCGTTGGACGGGTAGATGGTGGCCTTCTTGGCGAACTCCACCTGGTTGGGGCCGTTGGTCACCCACTTGGCGAACTCGGCCGCCGCGTCGAGGTGCTTGGTGTCCCTTCTGATGCCGAGCGACTGGGCGTAGATGCCGATGTGGCCGAGTTCGCCGGTGACGGCGCCCGCGACCTGGGTGCCGGCGTAGACCTGCGGGGCGTTCTGCTTGATGTCCTTGACGAAGCCCGGGGAGCCCGGCCCGAAGACGAGCTTGCCGCCGCCGTAGAGCTGGTTGATGTCGTCTGCCTTGAGGAGGGATTCCCTGGGCATCGCGCCCTTGGCGTAGAGGTCCTTCATCCGCTCGACCCACTGGACGGCCCTGTCGGTGTCGAAGGTGAAGGCGTCCTTGGGCCCGTTGAGGATCGGGATGCCCATCTTCTGCCAGTCCCCGGGCAGCCGGCCCTTGGGATCGGCCATGAACGCGGAGTACTGGCCACCGGATCTGGCCGCTATCTGCTCGGCGTAGTCGAAGAACTGCTCGACGCTGGTCGGCGGCTTGGCGGGGTCCAGGCCCGCCTTCACGAAGAGCTCCTTGTTGTACGTGAGGATCTCGGGGGTCACGTACCAGGGGTAGGCGAACACCCCGTCGCCCTTGCCGGGGAGCTTGAACTGCTCCCAGGAGCCGGGGACGTAGTCCTTGGCGACCTCCCCGTCGAGCTTGGCCACGTCGGCGAGCATGCCGCGGTCCCCGAGGAGCTGGAAGGAGTCGGTGGAGAGGTTGACCACGTCGGGGAGGGCGCCGGCCTGGGCGTCGGCGACGAGCTTCTCGTTGTAGCCGTCGCCGGGGACGTCCTCCCACTTCACCTTCACGTCCGGGTACTTCTTCTCGAAGGCGTCGATGACCCCCTGCACGTAGGACGTGTACACGGGCTTCAGCTGGAGCGTGCGGAACGTGATCTCGCCGGCCACCCTGCCGCTCTTCTGCGCCTCCTCCGCCTCTCCCGGGCCACCGTTCATGCCGCAGGCCGCGGTGGAGAAAAGGGAGCCGGCCGCCAGTGCGGCGAAGGCAATACGGGTCATCTGCAAACGGGTCATCGTCGCCGCCTTCAGGGGGAGTTCCGGCCTCGCTGCCGGAGCGCGGTGCCCACGCTGGCCCGAAATGGAGATCCCGTCAATGCGGCCGAAGTCCCGGTGGCCGGGTACCCGTACGTACCGAATCGCGACACCGGTCCGCCAGGCAGACCGAAGTCACTTCGTCAACACCGCAGCCACCTGGGCTAATGCGCTTTAGTTCCTAACCCGGACCAGGTGATATCGATTTCATAACGAACCTGGTTCCCCGTCAGAGGTTTGACTTCTTATGGGTGGTTCGAGAAAGGTTGCACTAATGCGCTTTACCTGGCGCCCGGTGAAAGCTTTTCGGCCGCCCGCTCAGGACGAGCCGCCCGCATGCCGGCCCTGGCTCCGGCGGGATACCCCTACTTCAGGCGGTACTCGACCTTCTCCGCGAGCCTGCCGTCCTTGAAGCAGAAGCGGAACACGGTGTCGTGGGAGGCCTGGGGGTCCGCGCTGGAGATGTACCAGGAGCACACGCTGCCCGCCGGTTCGGCCGGACCGCCCTCCTTCAGGGCCTCCTTGACAAAGGTCTCGCCCGAGGGCAGCTTCGCGCGGACGGCGTCCTCGGCGTCGCCCACACCGACGGACCGGTAGACGTCGGGCTCCAGGAGGGTCTTGTCGGCGATGTCCATGATCTTCCCGAAGCCGAGGACGAGCGCCACGGCGGCCGCTATGCCCAGGACGAGCACCACCCCGCAGCCGATCAGACAACCCTTGCGCTGTGCCACGCCATTCCTCCACGCCCTGCCGGTGCCGGCTTCGATCCTTCTGACGGTCAGACCTTCGCAGGGCGGCGGGGCGCGGTGCCGTCTTCCAAAGTCGTCGGCTCCCGCAACGTTCGTCGTTCGAGGTCGACCCCCTCCGCCCGTGTATACAGGGAGGCAAGGCAATTCGGGCGAACCGAGAGGAAACCACCGTGAGTGAGACCGCCGAGCCCCTGATCGTCGTCGGTGTGGACGGTTCGAACCACTCGAAGGAAGCGGTGCGCTGGGCGGTCGCCCAGGCCAAGGCGATCGGAGGCCGGGTGCACGCCGTGATGAGCTGGGAGTGGAACACCAACCCCTTCGCGGTGGATCCGGTCGTACAGGAGGAGTTGGTCGGCGCCGAGGAGGCGGCCCGCCGCAAGCTCGCGGACACCGTGGCCGGGGTGGTCGGAACCTCCCCCGGCGTACCGGTCTTCCGCCGCGTCGAACAGGGCCCGCCCGCCAAGGTCCTGGTGGAGGCCTCGAAGGAGGCCGAACTGACGGTGGTCGGCACGCGCGGCTACGGTGGCTTCAAGGGCGCCCTGCTGGGCTCGGTCAGTCAGCAGGTGGTCCAGTACGCGCAGAGCACGGTGGTCGTGGTCCGCGACAACGGCTCCGACTGAGGGCACGGACTCCTGCGGCACGGCTCCTGCGGCAAGGGTCCCTACGGCGTCGTCAGGTCGGCCGGGTCCGTGTTGGCACCGCACAGGATGACGGCGACCCGCTCGCCCAGCGGCTCCGGGGCGTGGTCCAGTGCCGCCAGGGCGGTGGCGGCGCCCGCCTCGACCACGATCCGGTGGTCCTCCCACAGGCCCCGGCGGGCGGCGGTGATCGCCGCGTCGGGCACGAGCACCGACTCCGCGTTCCCCTGCTGCGCGGCGGCCAGGGCGTCGGCCGAAACCCGGGTGGCGCCGAGGGAGTCGGCGGCCACCGAGGCCACCGGGACGTCGACCGGCCGGCCGGCCTCCAGGGCGGCGTGCAGGGCACGGCAGTGCTCGGGTTCGGCCGCGACCACGCGTACGCCGTGTTCGCGGGCGGCGGTGGCGACGCCCGCGAACAGACCGCCCCCGCCGACCGCGACGACCACGGTGTCCAGGCCGGGCAGAGCGGCCCGGATCTCGTCGAGCAGGGTGCCGGCGCCCGCGGCGATGAGCGGGTTGTCGTACGCGTGGCTGCTCAGCGCCCCGCTGCGGGCCGCGAACTCCTGGCAGGCGGCGAGCGCTTCGGCGTACCGGTCGCCGACGAGCCGCACATCGGCCCCGTACCCGCGCAGCCGCTCCACCTTGACGCGCGGGGCGCTCGCGGGCAGGAACACGGTGGCGGGCACGCCCTGGGCGCGGGCCGCCCAGGCGCAGGCGAGGCCGGCGTTGCCGCCGGAGGCGATGGTGACGCCGGCGGCCGGGAGGGTGCCGGCCTCGCGGTGGGCGGCGAGGAAGTTGCGGGCGCCGCGGGCCTTGAAGGAGCCGGTGTGCTGGAGGTACTCCAGCGCGTACCAGACGCCCTCGGAGGCGGGCACCACGGCGGCGGGGCGGATCGTTCCCGCTATCCGGCCGGCCGCGGCGCGTACGGCCGCGTAGTCGAGCTGGTGTTCCATGTGCGGCTCCCCTTCAGGCGGTGGCGGGCCGGGCGGCCTCGATGAGCTGGCGCAGGGCGCCGTAGTACACCTCGTGGTCGGTCAGGGCGGGCAGTACGTCGGCCAGCCCGGCGGAGAGCACGGGGAACTCGGCCGGGTCCAGCGCGGCCAGGGCGGCCCGGGAGGCCGCGGTGGCCCCGCCCGGATCGCGGTGGTCGACGAAGGCGGCGCTGCCGAGGGTGAGCAGGTACATCCGGCGGTAGACGGTCATCGCCTCGGCGGCGGTCATCCCGGCGGCGACGCTGTCGGCGAGGGCGGGTTCGACCAGGCGGGCGAGCAGCTGGCGGCCGAGCCAGGGCCGGCCACCGCGCAGGACGAGCAGCCCGGGGTGCGCGGTGAGCAGCCGGTAGAACGCGGAGAACCGCTGCTCGGTGGCCTGCGCCCAGTCGGTCCCGGCGGGGATCTCGGGCAGCTGGCCGGCGAGGTGCTCGGTGCAGAGGTCCAGCAGCCCGGCGAGGTCGGTGCAGCGCCGCTGGACGGTGGCGTGGGAGACGGCGAGCCGCTCGGCGAGGGCGCGGAAGCTGAGCGCGCCCGGCCCCTCCTCGTCGAGGATCCGCAGGGCGGCGACCGCGATCGCCCCGGGCGTCGCGCTGTCCAGGGCGGCTGATCTTCTCGGCATGAGATACACCGTAACAGACACCGTAAGAGACTGCGTAAGAGACGGCGTAAGAGACCACGTGACAGACGCCGTACCGGACGGGGTGCGCCCGACCCCGCGGTCAACCGCGGACACCGCGCGTCAATCCCTTCGTGTGACGCGGACTGCGCCCATATTGCTGGTCATCCACACATAACCATCGACTTATGTTGACAGCCGGTAGTCGCACCGCTGCACTGAGCGCTCGACAGCCCGTCGGTACGCCCCCCACGTCAAGGAGACCCCGTGCCGCCTCGCCTGCGTGCGTCGCTCCCCTGTCTGACCGCGGCCGCCCTGCTCGCCCTCACCTTCTCCCCCGCCCCGGCGGGGGCCGAGCCCACCGCCACCTCGGACACCCCGCTCGCGCTCACCCCTCCCATGGGCTGGAACAACTGGGCCCACTACATGTGCGACATCGACGAGGCCAAGGTGGTGGCGAACGCCGACGCGCTCGTGTCCACCGGTCTCGCCGCCAAGGGCTACGACACGGTGACCGTCGACGACTGCTGGATGCTGAAGAGCCGTGACGCGGCGGGCAACCTGGTCACCGACACGCAGAAGTTCCCGCACGGCATGGCCTGGCTGGGCGACCACCTGCACGCCAAGGGACTGAAGTTCGGCATCTACCAGGACGCCGGCTCCCTCACCTGCGAGCGCTACCCCGGCAGCGGCTCCCCCGAGGGCGGCGGCGAGGACCACTACGAGCGGGACGCCCGGCTGTTCGCCTCCTGGCACGTGGACTACGTCAAGATGGACGGCTGCAACCTGTACGTGCCGCCCGGCAGGACGAAGGAACAGGCCTACCGCGACGCGTACAACGGCGTTGCCCGCGCCCTCCGGAACAGCGGCCGCGACATGATCCTCTCGGCGTCCGCACCCGCCTACTTCCAGCAGGGCGAATGGGGCGGCGCCGACTGGCACAAGGTGCTCGACTGGGTCGGCGAGACCGGTCAGCTGTGGCGCGAGGGCCGGGACATCAAGGTCTACAAGCCCGCCGCTCCCACGACCTCGCGGTGGAGCTCGGTCCTGGGCAACTACGGCTACAACCGCTGGCTCGGCCGGTACGCGGGCCCGGGTAACTGGAACGACCCCGACTTCCTGATCGCGGGCGCACCGGGCCTCACCGAGGCCGAGGGCCGCAGCCAGGTCGGCCTGTGGGCCATGATGGCGGCCCCCTTCATCCTGTCCTCCGAGGTGTCCGAGCTGACCCCGGCCGGGCTCGCCGCGCTCGGCAACACCGATCTGATCGCCCTCGACCAGGACCCGCTGGGCCGGCAGGCCGCGGTGGTCTCCTCCAACGCCACCTTCGACATCCTGGTCCGGCCCCTCGCGGGCGGCGACCGCGCGGTGGCCGTGCTCAACCGCTCGGGCAGCGCCCGGAACATCGACGTACCGCTCGACGAGCTCGGGCTGCCCGCCTCGTGCACCGCCGACGCCAAGGACCTGTGGAGCGGGCAGCGCCGCGAGGTGGCCGTCTCGCTGACCGGGAAGGTGGCCGCGCACGACACCGGCGTCTGGCGACTCAGCCCGCGCGGGTGCGGCGAGGCCGTGCCGACCGGGCAGATCACCGGCGACGGGGCGAAGTGCGCGGACGGGGCGAACACCACCGGTGTCGGCGCGGTCGTGCTGGCGGCCTGCACCGGCGGCCCCGACCAGCGGTGGACCCTGGGCGGGGCGTCGAGCGTGCGGCTGGACGGCAAGTGCCTGACCGCCGGCGAGGACGGCCTCGTCGGGCTGGCCGGCTGCCGGCTCGGGCAGCCGGGGCAGAGCTGGGCGCACGAGCGGGCCGGGGCCCTGACCGACAAGGCGAGCGGACTGTGCCTGACCGCGCCCGCCGCGGCGGCGACCCCCGACGCCCCGGCCGAGCGGCTGCGGCTGACCGCCTGCGGCGACCACCGGGCCGACCAGACCTGGGCGCTGCCGGTCTGAGCGGGGCGCGGAGGAGCCGGCCGGAGACCGACCAGGAGACGAGGAACCCGATGCCACGAAGCGGGCGCCCGCGGGGGCGCCGCACGGTCACCGCGGCGGCGCTTCCCGCAGCGCTGCTCACGCTGGTACTGGCGGGGGCGGCGCCGGGGGCGAACGCCTCGGGGGCGGGATCGCCCGCACGTGCCGACGTACGACAGGGCGGGCAGGGGGCCGTACGCCCCGAGGCGCCGCCCGCGCCGAAGCCGCGGGAGTTCGACACCGGCCCGGCGCGGGCCGCCCTGGAGCGGCTGCTGCCGCAGCACGCCCGGCAGTTCACACTGGTGGCCGGCCAGGGCGCCGGGGCCGACACCTTCACGGTGTCCGGGACGGCAGGCGCCGTGACGGTCCGCGGATCCACCGGCGCGGCCCTGCTGACCGGGGCCGGCTGGTACCTCCAGCACGTCGCCGGGGTGGACATCGGCTGGCCCGGCGACAGCATCGGGATGCTGCCCGCCGTCCTGCCCGCGGTGCCGCAGCCCGTCACCCGCAGCGCGCTGGTCCCGCACCGGTACGCGCTCAACGACACCGACGACGGGTACTCGGGCCCGTACCGCACCTTCGAGCAGCACCAGCGGCAGATCGACCTGCTCGCCCTGCACGGCATCAACGAGGTGTTCGTGCAGGTCGGCGCGGAGTACCCGTACTACAAGGCGCTCCAGCGGTACGGATACACCGCCGCGGAGCTGCGCGGGTGGATCCCGGGGCCCGCGCACCAGAGCTGGTGGCTGCTGCAGAACCTGAGCGGCTTCGGCGGCCCGGTCACCGAGCCGCTGATGCGCGAGCGCGCGGAGCTGGGCCGCCGGATCGCGGACCAGCTGCGCGGGCTCGGCATGACCCCCGTCCTGCCGGGCTTCTTCGGCACGGTGCCGCCGGAGTTCGCCGCCCGCAACCGGGGCGCGGTGACGGTGCCGCAGGGCGACTGGGCGGGCTTCGAGCGGCCCGACTGGCTGGACCCGACCTCGCCGGTGTTCGCGGAGCTGGCCGCCGCGTACTACGCGGAGCAGCGCGCGGCGTTCGGGGACAGCACCATGTACCGGATGAGCCCGCTGCACGAGGGCGGGCAGACGGGCGCGGTCGACGTCAAGGCGGCCGCCGGAGCGGTGCAGAAGGCCCTGTGGGCGGCCCATCCGGGGGCGCTGTGGGCGGTGCTGGGCTGGCAGGACGACCCCACGAAGGAACTCCTGTCCGGGGTGGACACCTCGAAGCTGCTGATCCTCGACGGGCTGTCCGACCGGTACAACCGGCTCGACCGGGAAACCGGCTGGGGCCGGACGCCGTACGCGATGGGCACGATCTACAACTTCGGCGGGCACACCACGATCGGCGCCAACACCTCGGTCTGGATGGACCGGTTCGGCACCTGGCGCGCCAAGGCGGACAGCGCCCTGGCCGGGACCGCGTACCTGCCGGAGGCCACCGGGACCAATCCGGCGGCCTTCGACCTGTTCACCGATCTGGCGTGGGAGCCCGCGCCGATCGACCAGAAGAAGTGGTTCGCGGCCTTCGCGGCCCGCCGGTACGGGCGGCCCGACGCCGAGGCCGCGGCCGCCTGGGAGGAGCTGCGCAAGGGGCCGTACAGCACCTCCTCGGGGCTGTGGTCGGAGTCCCAGGACAGCCTGTTCACCGCCCGGCCGAGCCTGAGCGCGGCAGGGGCGGCGTACTGGAGCCCCAAGTCCATGCGCTACCCGGCGGGTTCGGTACGGCGGGCCCTGGACCACCTGCTCAAGGTGGATCCGCGGCTGCGGGCCTCCAGCGCCTACCGCTTCGACCTGGTGGACACGGCCCGGCAGGCGCTGGCGAACCACTCGCGGGTGCTGCTGCCCAAGATCAAGGCCGCGTACGAGGCCAAGGACCTGACCCTGTTCCGCGGGCTGACCGCCCAATGGCGCGACGGGGAACGGCGCTTGGACGCGGTCACCGGCGCCGACCCCCACTTCCTGCTCGGCAGCTGGCTCTCGGCCGCGCGGGCCCGGGGCGCGGACGCGGCCGAGAAGGACCGGTACGAGTACGACGCGCGTTCGATCCTGAGCGTGTGGGGCCGGCGCGGCACCAGCGAGGGCGGCTTCCTGCACGACTACGCGAACCGTGAATGGAACGGACTGGTCTCGGAGTTGTACGCCCCGCGCTGGGACGCCTACTTCGATGCGCTGGAGGAGGCGCTGGTAGGGGGGCGGGCACCGCGGGAGATCGACTGGCACGCGTTCGAGGAGCAGTGGGCGCGGCGCACGACGGGTCATCCGGGCGCGCCGAGCGGTGATCCGCATGCCCTGGCGGCGGGGATCGCGGCGGCACTGCCTGCCGCCGGATGACCTACACCACCGGGCGCGGTGGAGGCCGGGATTCTCCGTGACGGTCACCCTCCCGTGGGAACTTCCGCACTCGTGCGAGGGAGAGTGCGGACAGCGGATCGCCGCACGGGACGGGCGGTCGGTTCACTGACCCGGACACGAACAGGGGCGGTCGTCGGAGCGATCCGGCGGCCGCCCCTTCCGACGCCCTCAGGAGCGCACCGAGCATGTCCGAGACCGAGCCGGAGCGGCCCTCCCCGGCACTGGAACTGCTGGCCCACCTCGCCGCCGGGGCCGCCGGGCCGGCCCTCCTGCCGTTAGCCGGGCCCGACGAGCCGGCGCAGCCGCCACCGCGCCCCTCCGAACTGCGGGACCTGGTCGCGGACGGGGTGGTCGAGCTGCGCAAGCGCCGGCCCCGCGGATGTCCGACGGCGTGACACGGGCGGGCCGTGCGGCGCGCGGGCCGTGCGGCAGGAGGGACAATGCCGTCCCGCATGGGGGATAATTCAGACGAACCTGACGATTGGCTGCTCTGAACGGCCCGTGGAATGACCCGTGGAACGACCCGTGCGAAGGCAGACCCCAGGCACCCGCGGCCCAGGGCGTGGCAGAGCGCCCTCAGCGGGCTGGTCGCCGCGTTCGCCGGGCTGGCGCTGGCGGAGCTGACCGCGGCGGCGGTGCGGCCCGAGGCCTCCCCGGTCACCGCAGTCGGCGCGGCCGTGGTCGACCGTACGCCGGTGGCCGTCAAGGAGTGGGCCATCCGCTCGTTCGGCACCGCCGACAAGCCGCTGCTGGCCCTCGGCATCGTCGCCGTACTGGCCGCGATCGCCGTCGCGGCCGGCCTGCTCGCCGTACGGCACCTGCCCGCCGGCATCGCGCTCGCCGGCTGCCTCGGGGCCGTCGGGGCGCTGGCCGCGCTCAGCCGGCCGGCGGCGACCTGGAAGGACGCACTGCCCTCGCTGGTCGGCGGGCTGGCCTCGGCCGGGGTGTTGTTCCTGCTGGTCACCGCCCTGACCCGGCCCCGGCCGACGGGCGCGCCGCAGGGCGGGGCCTGGGCGCTGGACCGGCGCGGCTTCGGACGGCTGGCGGTGGCCGCGGTGGCGGCCTCGGCGGTGGCCGGGTTCGCCGGCCGGCGCCTGGGCGCGTTCGGCTCGGCGGGAGCCACGGCCTCCCGGGCGGACTTCGCGCTCCCTCCCGCCACCGAGCCGGCGGCGCCGGTCCCGGCCCGGGCCGACCTGCGCATCCCCGGGGCGAAGCCCTTCCTGACGCCCAACCGGGACTTCTACCGCGTCGACACCGCCCTGGTGGTCCCCCGGGTGGACGCGGACACCTGGCGGCTGCGCATCCACGGGGACGGCGTCACCAGGCCGCTCACCCTCGACCTGCGGGAACTGCTCGCCCGGCCGCTGGTCGAGCACGACATCACCCTCACCTGCGTCTCGAACGAGGTCGGCGGCCCGTACGTGGGCACTGCCCGCTGGCTCGGCGTCCGCCTGGCCGACCTGCTGCGCGAGGCCGGGGTACGGCCGCCGTCCCGGGGCGGTCCGGCGGACCAGCTGGTGGCGCGGTCGGTGGACGGGATGACCCTCGGCACCCCGGTGGAAGCCGTGATGGACGGCCGGGAGGCGCTGCTGGCGGTCGGGATGAACGGCGAGCCGCTCCCCTTCGCGCACGGCTTCCCCGTACGGATGGTGGTGCCCGGGCTGTACGGGTACGTCTCCGCCTGCAAGTGGCTGCGCGAGCTGCGGCTGACCACCTTCGACGCGTACGACGCCTACTGGGTGCGCCGGTCGTGGGCGGCTCGGGCACCCGTCAAGACCCAGTCGCGGATCGACACCCCGCGCCCGTCCGCCGAACCGGCGGCGGGCCGGGTGGCGGTGGCGGGGGTGGCATGGGCGCAGCACCGCGGGATCGCCCGGGTCGAGGTACGGGTCGACGGCGGTCCGTGGCACGAGGCGCGGCTGGGGGACGCGGACGGCGACGACACGTGGCGCCAGTGGGTGTGGCAGTGGAAGGCGGCTCCCGGCCGGCACCTCCTGGAGGTCCGGGCCACGGACCGCACCGGCGCCGTACAGACGGCGGAGCGCTCGGGCACCGTCCCTGACGGGGCGACCGGCCTGCACTCGGTGTCGGTACGGGTCCGGCCCGGCCCGGCGCTCGGCGGCGGGAGCCCAGGACCGGTCCCGTGAGGACCGGTCCCTTGAGGATCAGCCCCATGAGGATCGGTCCCTTGAGGATCGGTCCCTTGAGGATCGGTCCCGTCTTGGAGGCGCTCTCCTGCGGCAACTCCCGTTGCACGGCGGCCGACACGGCGTGCTCCGGCGGCCCGGCCGGCCGGGCCGGCCGTACATTGAGGCAATGGAGCTGACCAGCACGTCGTTCCTCGTGGCGCTGATCGTCGTCACCGCGCTCGCCATGCTCGCCGCGCTGCTGCTGTGGAACCGGATTCCCGGGCCCGGCTGGCTGCGCTGGCCCGCGCGGGTGCTGATGATCGGGCTGTGCCAGTTCACCGCCATCTGTGTGGTGGCCACCTGGATCAACGGCAGCTACGGCCTCTACGCCTCCTGGGACGACCTGCTGGGCACCGCGAACGGGCAGAACGCTTCCGCGATGACCGGGCCGCCGATCGGACGGGCCAGGTTCACGCAGGGCGGGGACGGGACGCGGAGCACGTACGTCCGGGGCTCCCACTCCAAGCTCGCCGGCCAGGTGTTCGTGTGGACTCCCCCGGAGTACGACGCCCCGGGCGCGCAGAAGACCCGCTTCCCGGTGCTGATGCTGCTGCACGGCTACCCGGGCTCGCCCCGCTCGTGGCTGGACCTGGGCTCGATGCCGGGATCGCTGGAACAGCTGGTGCAGCTGGGCGCGGCGCACCCCTTCATCCTGGTCATCCCGGAGATCGCGCCCGGCGGGGTGAACACCGACTGCAGCGACGTCCCGCGGCGCAAGGTGGCCACCTGGCTGGCGGACGACGTACCGGCGCTGGTGGCGCGGAACTTCCGTACGCTGCCACAGCCCGGGGGGTGGGGGCTGATGGGCATCTCGACCGGCGGGTTCTGCGCGGCGAAGCTGCCGTTGCAGTATCCGAAGGTGTTCGGGGCGGGCGTGGCACTGGACCCCGATCCGCTGACCGGGGACCCGGAGGTGCTGACGGATCCGGGGCTGCGGGAGCGCAACAGCCCGATGTGGCTGGTCCGGCACACGCGGAAGGCGGACACCGGGCTGTTCCTGGGCACCTCCGCGCAGGACAAGGACAGCCCGCCCCAGCAGCTGGCGGCCTTCGCCGATGCGGCGGAGGGCACCGGGATCCGGGTCAGGACCCTGGTCCGCCCGTCCGGCGGCCACAACTTCCAGACCTGGACCGGCATGTACCCCGACGCCCTGGGCTGGCTCGGTACCGAGCTCTCCGCGCCCGAAGCGGCCGGAGCCGACGGAGCGCGGTAGCCCCCGGCCGGGGCGGGGCCCCCGCCCCGGGGGACGTGCTGGCCGGCGCTGTCAGTCCCGTACCCGCACCCGCACCGGCAGCGTCTCCACGCTGTTGCCGATGAAGCTGCGCTGGTGCGCGAGCGCGGCTTCCGGGACCGCGAGGTCGAGGTCGGGGAAGCGGGTGAAGAGCCGCTCCAGGGCGATGGTGGCCTCCAGGCGGGCGAGGGGGGCGCCGACGCAGTAGTGCGCGCCGTGGCCGAAGGAGAGGTTGCGGCCGTTCTCCCGGGTGAGGTCGAAGCGGTCCGCTCCGGGTCCGTACGCGGCCTCGTCGCGGCCGGCCGCGGTGTAGCCGGCCAGGACCGGGGTGCCCTGCGGGATCAGGGTGCCGTCGAGCGTCAGGTCTCGGGTGGGGTAGCGGAAGGGGAACCAGCTGACCGGGCCGTCCCAGCGCAGGGTCTCGTCGACCACGTCCGACCAGCTCGCCCTGCCCTCCCGGACCAGGGCGAGCTGGTCCCGGTGGGTGCACAGGGCCCGGACGGCGTTGCTGATCAGGTTGAGGGTGGTCTCGTGGCCCGCGACGAGCATCAGCCGCATGGTGCCGATGAGTTCGGCCTCGCTGAGCCGGTCGCCGTCGCCGTCGCGGGCCGCGATCAGGGCGCTGGTGAGGTCCTCGCCCGGCTTGTCCCGGCGGGCGGCGGCGATGGTGCCCATCAGCTCGACGAGCTCGCGTACGGCGGCCATCACCTCGGCGGGGGTGGTGTCCGTCGAGATGATCACCGTGTTGGACAGGTGGTGGAGCCGGGCCCGGTGCTCGGGGTCGACGCCGAGCAGCTCGCAGATGACGCTCATCGGGAGGGGCAGTGCGAAGTGCGTGCGCAGATCGGCGACCCCGTCCGGGGACTCGGCCGCCGCCCGGTCGAGATCGTCCAGCAGGGCGGCGGTCAGCTCCTCCACGCGCGGCCGCAGCCGCTCCACCTGACGGGCGGTGAAGGCGTTGCCGACCAGGGAGCGCAGCCGGCGGTGGTCGGCTTCATCGGAGGTGTGCATGCCCTGGGCGTTGGCGAAGACGCGCAGCGGCCAGTCGGCGGGGACGGTGCCGTCGTGCAGGCCCGGGAAGTGGCGGGCGTCCTTGGCCACGTCGGGGTGGCCGAGGAACTCCTTCAGGGCGTCGTGGCCCAGGACGACCGCGCCGGGCACTCCGCCGGGGAGTACGACTTCCGCGACGGCTCCCCGGGCCCGCAGCCGCGCGTTGAGGGCGTGCGGGCACCCCCCGGCGGGGTCGATGACGTGCGCGTCTGCAGTGTGTGGCGACAAGCCGGTTCTCCTGACCGTGTGGACGGGACCCGGCCAACAGTGCGGCCTGGACGGCGGGTTGTTCAAGTCCTCTTCGTGCCGTCTCAGAACCAGTTGACCGTCAGCGGGAAGGCCGCGGTGGCGGTGGCTCCGGTGGAGTCGGTCGCGGTGACGGTGACCTGGACGGTGCCGCTGCCCCAGGGTTTGCCGGTGATACGGCCGGAGGCGGCGTCCAGGGCCAGTCCCCACGGGAGCCCGGTGGCGGTGTAGCGGATGGCCGGTTTGCCGCCGGTGGCGGTCAGCTGGATGGTGCAGGACTGGTTGAACCTGCACGTCTGCGGGCCCGGGTCGGCCACCTTCAGGTCACCGGGGGTGGGGGTCGGCGTGGGGGTCGGTGTCGGGGTGGGCGTCGGGATGCCGTCGCAGCCCGGGGTGGCCTCGGGGGGCAGCGGGACGCGCCAGATCTGTGTGTCGTTCTCCGAGCCGACCAGCAGGCTCGTGCAGTCCGCGTACGTCACCGTCTCGCCCTGCGACTGGGCCGGCAGGGCGACGTCCGCGAGCTTGGTTCCGGCCGAGTCGTACACGGAGGCGGTGTTGGCCCCCAGCGGCCCCCCGCTGCGCAGGGTGTACGAGGCGCCGGACGGCGAGAACGCCCCGTCGGTGGCGAAGACCGGTCCCGGGCGGACCGGGGTGAGGGTGTTGACCTGACCGGTGACCGGCGGCAGGGGGGCCTTGTACAGCTGGCCGGCGGCTCCGATGAGTTTGCTCGCTACGTAGAGCTGTCCGGTGACCGGGTCGGCCAGCAGCGATTCGGCGTCGTGCCTGCCGTCGGCGTAGCCGAAGCGGTAGGTCACCGGGGTGACGGTGGCGTTGGTGAGCTGGTCGGGTTCGGCGAAGCTGTGCACGGTGATCTCGGCGCGGCCGGCGAAGTTGTCACCGATGTCGCCGACCAGGATGACCGGGGCGCCGGAGGCGTCCTTGCCGATCGCGAGGCCCTCCCAGTCGGTGTTGCCCACCCCGGAAACGGTGTAGGTGGCCTTGAGCCGGCCGGTCGCCCCGGTGCAGTCGACGGCGAAGACCTGGTTGGTGTTGCCGCTGTCGTTGACGGCGTAGAAGACGCCCGGGTGCTTGCGGCTCATGGCGAGGCCGCTGAGCTCGGCCAGGCCGCCGGGCAGCGTGCACTTCTTCTCCGGGGCCAGGGCCGCGGATGCGGGCGCGGGCGCGGCGTAGCCGGTGGTGGCGGTGGCGGTGGAGCCGGTGAGCCAGGCGGCCGCCGGCAGGGCGGTGGCGAGGGCGGCGGTCGCGAGGGCGGCGGCCCACGGCGCTGTGAGGAGTCTGGACATGGACACCATGTGATGGGACATCAGGCGATGACGCCAGGGTCAACGACAGCCCGTTCGAGCATCGTTCAATGCCGCACCGGCATGGCGGGTCATCGGGTGGGTTCCCGGACGGGCCCGTTGTGGCGCGCGTGCGCGATGAAGGCGCGGGCCGCGCGGCTGAGCTGCCGCCGGGCGTGCGCGATGCCCACCGGGCGCAGCAGCGGCGGGGTGAAGGAGCGGATCTCCGCACGGCTGCCGAAGGCCCGCGTGACGACGTCCCGGTACCAGATGAGGGAGCCGCGCCCGTCCGTGACCCCGGTGACCCAGGCGAGACGCTCGTCCACCTCCAGCGACGGGACGGGCCGCACCCCGAGGCAGCTGAACATGGCCTCCATCTCGGTGCGCCGGCCGCCGCCGGGGCGGGGCAGCACCATCGGCAGCCCGTCGAGCATCCGGAACGGCACCGGGTCCGGCAGCCGGGAGCCGATCGGCGAGATCAGCACCACCTCGCGCTCCTGGATGAAGTGCGTGGACAGCTCCTTGTCGAGCGGCAGGTCGACCAGCGCCAGCTCCGCCCGTCCGTCGGCCAGCTCCTGGACCAGGGCCTCCCGGCTGCCGTGCTGCGAGAGCCGTACGTCCACGCCGGGATGCCGTTCGGTGAACGAGGGGATCAGCTCGGCGGCCAGGTCGAGGGCCAGGGTCGGGGTGGTGACGAGGACGAGGGTGGCGCGCGCGGTGTCGCCGTGGGCGGTGCCTATGTCGTCGATCGCCTCCACCGCGTCGAGGACGGTACGGGCCAGCCTGACCACCCTGGACCCCTCCGGAGTGAGGTCCACTCCCCTGCCCCGGCGGGCGAGGAGTTCCACCCCGAGGTCACGCTCCATGGCCTGGACGGCCCGGGACAGGGCGGACTGGGCGACGAAGACCGAGGCGGCCGCGCCGGTGATGGAGCGGCAGTCCGCGACGGCGACGAGGTAACGAAGCTGCGCGAGTGTGGGGGTCATGACCGGACGGTAACCGCGCGGTGCCGTACCTGTAAGGGGCAGCATGGTGAACAACTGCCGGACTCCGGCGGGGCGTTCATGCCCGGTCGGCGAAAAGGCATGCCGGCGCGGCATGAAGACACGCGTCACCGTACGCCGGACCGCGCACCGCCACCGGCCCGCCCGGGCGGACATCCGCGCAGGCCGGGTGCCCGTCGGGGGCGCGCGGCGGCACCGGACGGGGCCCGTCCGGGCCTGTCGGCGGCCGCCCCGGGAGCGGAGGAACGCGTTCTGCATGCCGGTTGACAGTGCACGGCCACCCCCGCACGATGCATCCCTGCGCCAGGGAAATTGACCCACGCTCAAGCCCGCCGTCACCAGTGGCGGGTCGCCCGGCAGCATCACGCACCGCGTCCGGCGGAACCTCGCCCCGGCGTCCTGCCCGTAGCGCCCGCCACCCCGGCAGGACCCCACCGCCCTCGCGGGCCCTCGTACGGGCTCCAACGGGTGCGGTGCCGCGCCCGGCAGCAAGCCATGTGACACAGCACTTGTGACACAGCACTTATGAGCCAGCACTGGAACGCACCGGAACGCACCGGAAAGAGGAGCGCCCGTGACCCCCCAGCCAGCCGCGACCCCCCAGCCGGCACAGCACGCACAGCCCGCGCGGCCCGCCGCCGACCGGGACCTCGTCGTCGCGGTCGGCCCCTTCGAGGAACCGCACCCGCGGATCGTGACCGCCGCCGAACGGGCCGGCGCCCTCGGCCTGCTCGACCTGGGCCGGGACGCCGCCGCCGCGCGGGCCGCCTTCGCGGAGCTGGCGCGGAGGCTGGAGGGCCGCCCCTACGGGGCGCGGGTGCCGGCGGGCTGTCCGCTGGGCCCCGGGAACCTCCCGGCCGCCGTCGACACGGTGCTGCTCGCCGCCCCCGCGGAGCACACCGCGGACCGGGTGGCCGCCTGGGCCGGCGCCGCCGGTGCGCCCAGGGTCTGGGCCGAGGTCACGGATCCGGTGGAGGCCCTGGAGGCGGTGGCCGCCGGGGCCGCCGGGCTCGTCGCCAAGGGCCACGAGGCCGGCGGCCGGGTCGGCGGGGCCACCACCTTCGTACTGCTCCAGCGGCTGCTGTCCGAGCCCCGGGTGGCGGTGCCCGTGCTGGCGTACGGCGGCATCGGGCCGCACACGGCGGCCGCGGCCGTCGCGGGCGGAGCCGCCGGGGTGCTGCTCGACGTACAACTGGCCCTGACGGTCGAAGGGGTGGCCGCGCTGCCCGGCGAGGTCGTGGCCGCGCTGCGGGCCATGGACGGCTCCGAGACCCGGCTCGTGGAAGGGCACCGGGTGTTCGCGCGGCCCGATCTGCCGCCGCCCGAGGGGCCGCCCGCGGCCCTGCTCGGCGCCCGGGACCTGCGGGCCCAGCTGCTGCCCGTGGGCCAGGACGGGGCTGCGGCCGCCCGGCTGGCGGACCGCCACCGCACCACGGGCGGGGTGCTCCAGGCCGTACGGACCGCCGTCACCGGGCACCTGGCGGCCGCGGCGGCGGCCCGGCCGCTGCTGCGGCCCCGGCCCGTGGCGCAGGGCCCGATGACCCGGGTGAGCGACCAGGCGGCGTTCGCCGAGGCGGTGGCCGCCGAGGGCGGTGTCCCGTACCTGGCGCTCGCCGTGATGGAAGGGCCGGACGTACGCCGCCTCCTGGCCGAGACCGCCGAGCGGCTCGGGGACCGGCCCTGGGGTGTGGGCCTGCTCGGATTCGCCCCGCCCGAACTGCGCCGGGAGCAGCTCGCGGCCGTGGCGGGCGTCCGGCCGCCGTACGCCGTCATTGCCGGCGGCACCCCGGCACAGGCGGCGCCGCTGGAGGCGGCCGGAACCCTGACCCATCTGCACGTGCCCTCGCCGGGTCTGCTGGAGCGGTATCTCGCCGAAGGGGCGCGGCGGTTCGTGTTCGAGGGGCTGGAATGCGGCGGCCACGTCGGGCCGCGCGCCTCGTTCCCGCTGTGGGAGGAACAGATCGAGCGGCTGCTGACCTGCCCCGAACCGGCGGCCCTGGACGTGCTGTTCGCGGGCGGCATCCACGACGCGCGCTCCGCGGCGATGGCGGTCGCGGCCGCTGCCCCGCTGGCCGAGCGGGGGGCGCGGGTCGGCGTACTGATGGGCACGGCCTACCTGTTCACGCGGGAGGCGGTGGCCGCGGGCGCGGTGCTGCCGGGGTTCCAGCGGGCGGCGGTGGAGTGCGCGGACACCGTGCTGCTGCACACCGCGCCGGGGCATGCCACCCGGTGCGCGGCCACCCCGTACGCCGGGACCTTCGAGGCCACCCGGCGGCGGCTCGCCGAGGGCGGGACCGAGCCGCGCGAGATGTGGGAGGAGCTGGAGCGGCTGAACCTGGGGCGGCTGCGGATCGCCAGCAAGGGGCTGCGCCGGGGCCCGGCCGGACTGGAGCCGGTGGGCGGGGAACAGCAGTGGGAGGACGGGCTGTTCATGCTCGGACAGGCCGCCACCCTGAGGTCCGCGACCACGACGGTCGCGGAGCTGCACGCCCAGGTCACCCGGGGGGCGACGGAGCTCCTGGAGCGGCGGGCCCGGGAGCTCGCCGGGCCCGCGGCTGACCCCGCGGACCAGGGCGGGCCGCTCGACGTCGCCATCGTCGGGATGGCGTGCGCCTATCCGGGCGCGCCCGACCTCGCCGCCTACTGGGCAAGGATCCTGGCCGGGACGGACGCCGTCACGGAGGTCCCGGCCGAGCGCTGGGATCCGGCGGTGTACTACGACCCCGACCCCGCGCGGGCCGGGGAGCGGACCCCTTCGCGCTGGGGCGGCTTCCTCGCGCCGATGCCCTTCGACGCCCTCGCGCACGGGATCCCGCCGGCCGCCCTCGCCGGGATCGAGCCGGTGCAGCTGCTGGCGCTGGAGATCTCGGCGCGGGCGCTCGGCGATGCCGGATACGGCAAGGACCGGGAGTTCGACCGCTCGCGCACCTCGGTGGTCTTCGGCGCGGAGGCCGGGACGGAGCTGGCGGGCGCGTACGGTCTGCGGGCGCTGCACCCCGCCTACCTGGGCGAGCTGCCGCCCGAGCTGGACGAGCAGCTGCCCCGGCTGACCGAGGACTCGTTCCCCGGGATCCTCGCGAACGTGATCGCGGGCCGGGTCGCCAACCGCCTCGACCTGGGCGGCGCCAACTGCACGGTCGACGCCGCCTGCGCCTCGTCGCTGGCCGCTCTGGACCTGGCCTGCCGTCAGCTGCGCGACGGGGACAGCGACATGGTGCTGTGCGGGGGCGCCGACGTGCACAACGGCATCAACGACTACCTGATGTTCGCGTCCGTGCGCGCCCTGTCGCCCGGGGGCCGCTGCCGGCCCTTCGACGCGGGCGCCGACGGGATCGCGCTCGGCGAGGGGGTGGGCGCGCTGGTACTGAAGCGGCTCGCGGACGCGGAACGGGACGGCGACCGGGTGTACGCCGTGATCAAGGCGGTCGGCGCGTCGAGCGACGGCCGGTCGCTGGGGCTCACCGCCCCGCGGCCGGAAGGCCAGCGGCGGGCGCTGGAGCGGGCCTACGCACGCGCCGGGATCTCTCCGGCCGAGGTGGGGCTGATCGAGGCGCACGGCACCGGCACCGTGGTCGGCGACAGCACCGAACTCACGGTGTTGAACGAGGTGTTCGCCGAGGCGGGGGCCGCGGCCGGCTCCTGTGCGGTGGGCTCGGTGAAGTCGCAGATCGGGCACACCAAGTGCGCGGCCGGACTCGCCGGACTGATCAAGGCGGCGTGGGCGGTGCACACGGGTGTCCGGCCGCCGACCCTGCACCTGGAGACACCGAACGCGGCCTGGCGGGCCGGCGCCGGCCCCTTCGCCTTCGACACCGAGGCCCGGCCGTGGGCGGCGCCGGTCGAGCGGCGGATCGCGGGAGTGAGCGCCTTCGGCTTCGGCGGCACCAACTACCACGCGGTGCTGGCGGGTTACGGGGGCGCTCCGGAGCCGCAGCACGGGGTGGCGCAGTGGCCGGCCGAGCTGTTCTGTTTCCGCGGCGAGGACCGGCGGGCGGCGGGCCGGGCCATGGCGCGGCTGGCGGCGCGGCTCGTGGAGAACGACGGCGCCGTGCGGCCGTGGGCGCTGCGGGACCTGGCCGCGGAGGCGGCGTCCGGTTCGGGTCCGGTACGGGTGGCCGTGGTCGCCGCCGATCTGGACGAGCTGGCGGTCCGGCTGGAGCAGGCGCGGGGCTTCACGGCGGGCCCGGGGGTCCACGTACGGGAGGAGTCGGCGGACCCGGGCCGGGTGGCGTTCCTCTTTCCCGGCCAGGGCAGTCAACGCATCGGCATGCTGGGGAACTTGTTCACCGCCTTCCCCGAGCTGCGGGAGCTGTTGGACGGGGCGCCGGCGCCGGTGGTCTCGGCGGTGTTCCCGGCAGCGGCGTTCAGCGCCGGGGAGCGGTCCGCGCAGCGGGCGGCGGTCACCGACACCCGGGTCGCGCAGCCTGCCCTCGGCCTGGCCGGGGCGGCGGCGCACCTGCTGCTGGGACGGCTCGGGGTGCGGCCGGACTGTGTGGCCGGGCATTCGTACGGGGAGCTCACCGCGCTGTGGGCGGCCGGGGTGTACGGCACGGAAAGCCTGCTGCGGCTCAGTGCGCGCCGGGCCGAGGCGATCCTGGCCGCCGCCGGGCCGGATCCGGGGGGCATGGCCGCGGTGACGGCAGCGCCTGCCGAGGTGGCGGAGATCGCGGCGCGGGCCGGGTGCGTGGTGGCGAACCACAACGCGCCGTCCCAGTGCGTGATCTCGGGCCGGACGGCCGCGGTGTCGGCGGCGGTGACCGCGCTGCGGGAGGCGGGGCTGTCGGCCGAACCCCTCCCGGTGGCCTGCGCGTTCCACAGCGAGGTCGTGGCGGGCGCAGCGGACGCGCTCGCCGGGGAACTGGCCGGGACGGCGGTGGCCGGCGCCGCGCTCCCGGTCTGGTCGAACACGACGGCCGCCCCCTACCCCGCCGATCCCGCGGGCGTACGGGAGCTGCTGGCGGGCCAGGTGGCGCGGCCGGTCCGCTTCGTGGAGCAGGTGGAGGCGATGTACGCGTCCGGCGTCCGGACGTTCGTGGAGGCCGGTCCGGGCCGGGTGCTGTCGGGCCTGGTGACCCGCATCCTGGGCGACCGCCCCCACACGGTGGTCCCGCTGGACGTACCGGGCGAGCACGGCCTGGTCCGCCTGGTCACGGCGGTGGCGGAGCTCGTGGCGGCGGGCGTCCCGGTCGACCCCGAGCAGTTGTTCCGCGGCCGGACGGCGCCGCTCCCGGACCGCGCGCCGCGCCGCCCCGGCTGGCTCGTGGACGGCCATCTGATCCGCACCTCGGCAGGTTCCCCGATCCCGGGCGGCCTGCGCCCGGCCCACCGCATCTCCCGTCCGGAGGCACCCATGACAGCCCAGCCCTCGGCCCCCGCGGCCGGCCCCTCCGCCGCCCTCCCGGCGCCGGCCGCTCCCGGGGGCGGCGGTGGCCCGCGGGACGAGGCGGTACTGGAGTACCTGCGCGGTTCCCGCCTGCTGATCCAGGCCCAACGGGAGGTACTGCTGGGCTACTTGGGCGCCGCTACGGCCGCCCCGGCTGCTCCTGCGACCGGTGTGGCGGCCGTGGGCGGCGACCCGGACCCCTGGCTGACCGGCGCCTGGCCGTCCGAAGCGCCGCAGCCCGGCCTGTGGGAGCCCGGCCCCGCCGAATCCGGCCCCTCGGATGCAGGCCCTGCGGATTCAGGCTCCGCAGATTCAGGCTCCGCGGATTCAGGCTCCGCGGATTCAGGCCTGTGGCAGCCCGACCGCGTCAACGGCTGGGACCCGGCGGCGGTGGCGCAGTCGCCCGGCGGCTCGGCGATGCCCGGCGGCTCGGCCGACGGGGCGGGGCCGGCGGGCGGCCCGACCCGTGCGTGGGAGCCCGGGCGGGCCACCGCCGAGGCGCCGGCGGACGCGGCCCGGCCGGGCGGGGCGGTGGCGACCGCCGACGAGGTGATGGAGGTGATCCTGGAGATCGTGCACACCCGCACGGGATACCCGCTGGACATGCTCGAACCCGACCTGGATCTCGAAGCCGACCTGTCCATCGACTCCATCAAGCGGGTCGAGATCATCGGCGCCCTGGCCGACCGGATCGGCCTCGCCGGGGATCCGGGCGGTTCCGCCGAGTCCGCCGAGTCCGCCGGTTCCGCCGTCGAGGAGCTGTCCCGCGTCAAGACCCTGCGCGGGATCGTGGAGTGGGTCACCACCCGCACCGCCGCCCCGGCCGACGCGCCACCGGAGCATCCCGCCGGGCCGGACCCGGAGCCCGTACGGGCCGCACCGGCCGGCGCCCCGAGCCCGGCCGGCCCTCCCCGCGCCGCCTCCACCGGTGGGCCCGCGCCCGCGCCCACGGCCCTCCCCGCGCCCGTCCCCACTGCGGCGCCGCTGCTCCGGATGCGGGTGGACCTCGTCCCCGCCCCGGCGCCCGACGGGGACCCGGAGAGCCTGCGCGGGCTGCGGATCGGCGTCGTCGAGGACGGCCAGGGGGTCGCCCCGGCGCTCAGCGGGGCGTTGGAGGCGTACGGGGTCCGGGTGCGGCTGCTGGCCGAGGCCGAAGCCGGCTTCGACGGGATCGTCGACCTCTCCGCCCTGCGGGCCGGCCAGGGCCTGGGGCAGGAGGCCGTGCTGCCGGCCGCGTTCCCCGGTCTCAAGCGGGCTCTGACCGGCGGCGTCCGCCGACTGGTCCTCGCCGCCGGCCCCGACACCGGACTGCACGGCTTCGCCCGTAGCGCCGCCCTGGAGTTCCCCGCCGCCTCGGTCCGGGCCGTCGGGATCCACCCCAAGGAGGACCCGGAGCGCATCGCGGCCCAGCTCCTCGCGGAGCTCGCCGACGACGGTGCCCGCGGCCGTGACGGCAACGGCAACGGCGACCGCGGCAGTACGGGCAACGGGCCGGGCCCCCTCACCCCGGCCGACCCCCTCGCCTCCCCGGCCCCGGCCGGGCCCCTCGCCTCCGTCGCCTACACCGCCGACGGCGTACGGGTCACCGCCCGCCCGGTACCGGCGGCTCTCGGCGCGCCCCCCGGAGGGCCTGCGCCACTCGGGCCCGGCTCCGTCGTCCTGCTCACCGGCGGCGCCCGCGGCATCACCGCCCGGACGGCCCTCGCGCTCGCCCGCGCCACCGGATGCCACGTCGAGCTGGTCGGACGTACGCCCGCGCCCCTGGGCGCGGACACCGCCGACGACGACCGGTTCGGGCAGGCCACCGACCGGGTCGCCCTGCGCGCCGCCCTGATCGCCTCGGGCCTGCGCACCCCCGCCGAAATCGAGGCCGCCGCCTCCCGGATCCTCGCCGAGCGCGAGGTACGGGCCACCCTCGACTCCCTCGCCGGCGTCGCCGCCTCGGTCCGCTACCACTGCGCCGACGTCACCGACGCACGGGCCGTACGGGCCGTCGTGGCCGACGTACGGGCCCGGCACGGCCGGCTCGACGGCATCGTGCACGGCGCCGGGATGCTGCGCGACGGTCTGCTCCGGGACAAGGAACCGGCCGCGTTCGAGGCGGTGTTCGCCGCCAAGGTGTCCGGCGCCCGGCACCTCGCCGCAGCGGCCGCCGAACACGGCGATGCGCCGGCCCCCGCCTTCCTGGCCCTCTTCGGCAGCGTCTCCGGGGTGTACGGCAACCGCGGCCAATGCGACTACGCCGCCGCCAACGACGCCCTCGACGGTCTCGCCCACGCCTGGTCCGCCACCTTCCCCGGACGGGTGCTGGCCGTCGACTGGGGCCCCTGGGCGGCCGAGGCGGGCGGCATGGTGACCCCCGAGCTGGAGCGCGCGTACGCCCGCCGCGGGATCCCCCTCATCGCCCCGGAGGCCGGGACCGCCGCCTTCCTCGCGGAACTCGCGCACGGCAGCGACGTACAGGTCGTCCTGGCGGCGGAGGAAGGGGACGGTGACGGCCGTGGCTGACCGCCGGCAGCGCGGCCCTCGGCCGACGGACGCGGCGATCGTCGGGATGGGCGCGGTGTTCCCGGGCGCCGCCGACCTGGCGGCCTACCGCCGCAACCTGCTCGCCGGTACGGACTCCATCGGCGAAGTCCCGCCGGAGCGATGGGATCCGGAGGTGTACTACGACCCGAGCGGCGCCGCCGGTCCCGCGCGCGGGGACCGCTTCTACTGCCGGCGCGGCGGCTTCGTCGACGGCCTCGCCGCCTTCGACCCGACCCGCTTCGGGATCATGCCGGCGGCGGTGGAGGGCGCGGAGCCCGACCAGATGCTGGCCCTGCACGCGACCGCCGAGGCCGTCGCGGACGCGGGTGGCGAGGCACGGCTGCCCGAGGACCGGTCGCGGATCGGTGTGGTGCTGGGGCGCGGCGGGTTCATGGGCGTGGCCACCGCCCGTCTCGACCAACGAGTGCGGACCGCACACCAGTTGGCGCAGACCTTGCGGGAGCTCGCACCCGAACTGGACGAGGGCCGGATCGCGCGGGTGCGCGCCGCCTTCCAGGACGCGCTGGGCCCGGAGCGGCCCGACGCCTCGATCGGGCTCGTGCCGAGTTTCACCGCCGCCCGGACGGCCAACCGGCTGGACTTCCGCGGTCCCGCCTACACGCTGGACGCCGCCTGCGCCTCCTCGCTGCTCGCCGTGGACCAGGCGGTCGCCCTGCTGGCGGGCGGGCGGTGTGACGCGGTGGTCGCGGGGGCGGTCCACCACTGCCACATCGCCACCCTGTGGAGCGTGTTCACCCAGCTGCGGGCGCTGAGTCCGACCGAGCGGATCCGCCCCTTCGACCGCAGGGCCGACGGAACCCTGCTCTCCGAGGGCACCGGTGTGGTGCTGCTCAAGCGGCTGGCCGACGCGGAACGGGCCGGCGACCGGATCTACGCGGTGATCCGGGGCACCGGTGTGGCCGGGGACGGCCGGGCCGCCAGTCTGATGAGCCCGCTCGTCGCGGGCCAGGTCCAGGCGCTGGAACGGGCCTGGCGGGAGGCGGGGCTGGATCCGCGTTCCCCCGGAGCCCTGGGGCTGCTGGAGGCGCACGGCACGGGCACCCCGGTGGGCGATGTGGCCGAACTGGACACGCTGGCGCAGGTGTTCGGCCCCTCGGGCTCCGCCGGGCCGCCGATCGGGTTCGGTTCCGTCAAGTCCATGCTCGGCCACACCATGCAGGCCTCGGGCATGGCCGGGCTGATCAAGGCCGCGCTCGCCGTGTACGAGGGGGTGCTGCCGCCGACCCTGCACCTGGAGGAGCCCCACCCGGACCTGGCCCGCACCCGGATGCGGCCCGTGACGGCGGCCGAGCCCTGGGAACGGGGGCCCGGGCCGCGCCGCGCCGGGGTCAACGCGTTCGGCTTCGGCGGGATCAACGCGCACGCGGTGCTGGAGGAGGCGCCGGGCACCGCGCGCCCCGCGCCGCCGGTACGCCGCTTCCTGCCCCTGGGCCCGTCCGGCGCGGCCGTGGTGGGGGCGGGCGCGCGGGACGACGTACTCCTGCTCGCGGCGGACGGTCCGGCGAAGCTCGCGGAACTCCTGTCGGGTCCGCCGGTGTCGGGCGGGGACGGCCCCTGCCGGCTCGCGGTGGCCGGACCCACCCCGCAGCGTCTGGCCCTGGCCGCGAAGGTGCTGGCGCGGGGGCGGACCTGGCGGGGACGGGGGGACGTGTGGTTCACGCCCGAACCGCTGGGCGGCCGGGTGGCGTTCCTCTTCCCCGGCCTGGAACCGGAGTTCGCGCCCGCCGCCGACGACGTGGCGGACCGGCTCGGCCTGGACCGGCCCTCCTTCCGGCGGGGCGGTGAGCTGATGGAGCGGGCCCTGGACGCGATCGAGGCGGGCCGGTTCTTCGCCCGCGCCCTGGGTGAACTGGGCGTCGAGGCCGATGTGCTGGCGGGCCATAGCCTGGGCGAATGGGCGGCGATGGTGGCCGCCGGGATGTATCCGGCGGAGGCCGCCGACGCCTTCCTCTCCTCGCTGCGGCCGGGTTCGCTGAAGGTGCCGGACCTCGTGTACGCGGCGCTGGGGTGCGGGGCGCAGCGGGCGGAGGCGGCGCTGCACGGCGTCCACGGGGTGGTGGTCAGCCATGACAACTGCCCGCACCAGTCGGTGGTCTGCGGTGATCCGGCCGGGGTCGGGCAGGTGCTGGCGAGGTTGCGCGCGGAGGGGGTGCTGGGTCAGGAACTGCCGTTCCGGTCGGGGTTCCACACGCCGATGTGGGAGCCGTACCTCGGGCAGGTCGGCGCGGCCTTCGACCGGCTCCCGCTGCGGTCGGCCCCGGCCGGCCGGGTGTGGTCGGCGACGACGGCCTCCCCCTTCCCGGCGTCCCCGGCCGAGGTCCGGGAGCTGGTGGTGCGGCACCTGCTGGAGCCGGTGCGGTTCCGGGAGCTGACGCTGCGGCTGTACGAGGAGGCGGGCGTCCGCAGCTTCGTCACACTGGGCCCGGGGAGCGTGCCGGGGTTCGTCGAGGACACCCTGCGCGACCGCCCGCACCTGTCGGTCGCCGCCTCCTCTCCCCGGCTGACGGGCCTGGCCGCGCTGCGGCGCGTCTGCGCGGCGCTGTGGACGGAGGGCCACGACCCGAAGTGGGACCGCCTGGAGCCCGCGCCGGTCCGGGGACCGGGCGGGCCCCGCGAGGCTGCCCGGCCCGCCGCCGGCCGCGCGGGGCGGGCCGTGCCGCTGAACCTCGGCTCCCCGCTGGTCCGCCTCGGCGCGGCGGCCCGGGCGCTGCCGGCCCTGGGCCCGCGCGAGGCCGCTCCCGCACCGCCCGCCCCGCCCCCCGCCGGAGCGCGACCGGCCGGAGCGCGACAGGCCGGCCCCCGCCCCGGACCGGCCGCCGACGGCCGTGCCCCCCGTACGGCCGGCCCCGGCGCGGCCACAGCGGGACGCGCGGGACCCCCGGCGGGCGCCGGCGCGGCGGGCGACGGCCGCGCCGCGGCGCACCGCACGGGGGAACCACAGCGGAAGGCGGCTCCGCGCGGGGCCGTCGACCCGGCGGCGGAGCCGGGGAGGGCCGCGCAGCCCGGGAGTTCCGCGGAGCCGGGGAAGGCCGCGCAGGCTCCGGGCAGGGTTTCGGGGAAATCCACCCTGCGGCTCAGCCTCGCCACCCTCCCCTGCGTGCGCGACCACCGGGTCTACCTCCAGCCCGACGGCTGGCCGGAGGAGTCCGACTGGTTCCCCGTCGTGCCCATGACCACCATGCTGGAGCTGGCCGCCCAGGCCGCGCAGCGCCTCGTCGGGGCGCACGGCGGCCCGACGGCCGTCCTCGGCTACGAGGACGTCCGCGCCCTGCGCTGGCTTCCCGTCGAGCCCGCCGTCGACATCGGGGTCGAGGCGACTGCCCGCCCCGACGACCCCGGGCGGGTCCACGTCCGCCTCGGCGACCACGCGAGCGTGACGGTCCTGCTGGGGCGGGGCGACGGGCAGCGGCCCGCCCCCGATACCACCCCGCTGCGCGACCCGGGGCCCGCCCCGGTGAGCGCCGAGGCGCTGTACCGCGACCGCTGGATGTTCCACGGCCCCCGGTTCGCCGGGGTCCACGAGGTCCGGACCGTCGCCGCCGACGGCATCCGCGGGGTGCTGCGCGTGCTCCCCGACCCCGGCGCCCTGCTCGACGCCGCCGGGCAGCTGTTCGGGCACTGGATGCAGCTGCGGTTGCCCGTCGACCGCCTGGTGTTCCCCGCCTCCGTCGACCGCATCCGTTTCTACGGGCCCCCGCCCGCCCCGTACGCCCTGCTCGACGCCACCGCCCGGATCCGCGAGGTGCGCGGGTCCGCCGTGCGCGGGGACCTCGAACTCCTGGACCCCGCCGGTCGGGTGTGGGCCCGGATCGAGGGCTGGACGTACCGCCGCTTCGGCGCCGACGAGCGGGTCTGGCCGATGAAGTTCACCCCCGAGGTCTGCGGGATCGGTGAGCCGCAGCCCGCCGGCTGGTGCCTGGCCCGGCGCCGGTGGACGGATCCCGCGTCCCAGGAGCTGGTGATGCGCCGCTACCTCGGCGCCGCCGAGCGCACCGCGTACGAGCGGGTGTCGCCGCGCGCCCGCCCCGGCTGGCTGCTGGGCCGGATCGCCGCCAAGGACGCGCTGCGGCAGCTGCTGTGGGACGGCGGGGCCGGGCCGGTGTTCCCGGTCGAGGTGCCCGTCGGCAACGACCCTTCGGGGAGGCCACTGGCCGGGGGTCCGCTGGTCCGCGGCCACCGCCTCTCCCTCGCCCACAAGGACCGGATCGCGGTCGCCCTGGCCCACCCCTCCCGGCCCGTCGGTATCGACGTGGAGACGGTGACCACCGACCCCGACGCCCTGATCCGGATCGCTCTGGGCCCCGGCGAACTCCGCCTGGCGCAAGGGCTGGCGGCCGACGGCGCCGGACTGCCCGCCGCGCTCACCGCGTTGTGGTGCGCCAAGGAGGCCGCCGCCAAGGCGGCGGGGACCGGCCTCGGCGGACGCCCCCGGGACTGGCGGGTGGCGGGCGATCCGGGCTCCGGCGGGCTGCGGGTCCTGTCCCCCGCGGGAGACGCCCACCAGGTCCGCACCGACACCATCCCGGCAAGCCCCACGACCCTCCTCGACCACATCGTCGCCTGGACGGAGCCCCACCATGACCACTGACACGATCCTCGCCGAGATCACGAGCATGCTCGTGGAGATCGTCGGCGACGAGTTCCTCCTCGCGGAAGGAGTCACGATGCGGACGACCTTCAACGAGGACCTCGCCCTGGAGAGCATCGAGTTCGTCGCCCTCGCCGAGCTCCTGCACCACCGCTACGGCTCCGAGGTGGACCTGATGGGCTTCCTCGCGGAGAAGGACATGGATGCGATCCTCGCCATGTCGGTCGGCGAACTCGTCGAGCACATCGCCCGGATCGCCCACACCTCCCTGTCCCGCGCCGCCGCGGCCTCCCCACCAGCGCCCGCCACGGCCTGCGCACCGGCCGCCGCCCCCGCCTCGGCCGGCTGAGCGCGCCATGGCCTTCGTGTCCGCAAGCGGTCTGCGCTTCCACGTCCAGCGGCTCCCGGCCACCGACGCGGCCGCCGCTCCCGGCCGGCCCGTCGTGGTCTTCCTGCACGGTCTGGTCGTCGACAACCTCTCCTCCTTCTACTGCCCGTTGGCCGTGCCGGTGGCCCGGTCCGGCCACGAGGCCGTGCTGTACGACCTCCGCGGCCACGGCCGCACCGAACGGCCGCCCACCGGCTACGACAGCCGCACGGCGGTACGCGATCTCGTGGCCCTGCTCGGCGCCCTGGATCTCGGGCACCGGCCGCTGCACCTGGTCGGCAACAGCTACGGCGGCACCCTCGCCCTGCACACCGCGCTCTCCCGCCCGGACCTCGTCGCCGGGCTGACCCTGCTCGAACCCCCGCTCAGCGGGCCGTGGGTGGAGAACATGGTGGACACCCTCTCGGCGGCGGCGCTGAGCCTGGAGGACAGTGCGGTGCCCGCCGAACTGCTCTCCCTGCGGCTGCGCAAGGCCGCCAACCTCACGGCGATCGCCGACGACCTCCTCAACCGGACCAGCCTGATCGACGACATCGCGGCCGTCCGGCCCTTCACCGCGGCGGACTACGCCCGGCTGCGCTGCCCGACGCTGGCCGTCTGCGGCGAGCATTCCGAACTCCTGCCGGGTGCCCGCGAGTTGGTCGCCCGTACGACGCGCGCGTCGCTGACGGTCCTGCCGGGCCTGGGGCACGACGTACTGAAGGAGAGCAGCGGTGTCCTGCGGGCCGCGGTGCTCGCCCACCTCGATGCGACGGCCGCGGCGCCGGCGCGGGCGGGGGCGCTGGTCCGATGAGGGTGCTGTTCACTGTCCCGCCGCTGGCGGGGCACGTCAATCCGACGGTGGCCGTCGGCGCCGAGCTGGCCGCCCGCGGCCACGAGGTCGCCTGGACCGGTCCGGCCTCGGCGCTGGCCCGGCTCCTCCCCACGCACGCCCGGATCCTGCCGGCGGGCGAGGAGGCGGGCGGCGGGTACGCGGCGCTGCACGAGCGCTGGCGCGACCTGCGCGGAGTGGGGGCCCTGCGCTTCCTGTGGGAGGAGGCGCTGGTGCCGCTGGCCCGGGCGATGGTGCCGGGCGTGAGCGAGGCGGTACGGGGCTTCGCGCCGGACCTCCTCGTCGCCGATCAGCAGGCGCTGGCCGGGCCGGTCGTGGCCCGCCGGCTGGGGGTCCCCTGGGCCACCTCGGCCAGCACCTCGGCGGAACTCACCCGGCCCTTCGCGGACTTCCCGAAGGTCGGGGAGTGGGTGGCCGGGCAGGTCTCGGGGTTGCTCGCCGAGTTCGGCGCGGAGGAGGGCGGCTGGGATCCGCGGTTCTCCGAGCGGCTGGTGCTGGTCTTCTCCACTCCCGAACTGGTCGGCACGGACCGGGAGTCCCCGTCCCACCACGCCTTCGTAGGCCCGGCCTTCGGAGCCCGGCCGCCCGCCCCCGGATTCCCCTGGCAGCGGCTGGACCCGGCGCGGCGCCGGGTCCTGGTGTCGCTGGGCACCCTCAACCAGGAGGCGGGCGGCCGGTTCTACCGCGCGGTCCTCGGGGCCGCCGAACGGCTGGCCGGGGAGGTTCAGCTGGTGCTGGCCGCACCGGCGGCCCTGCTCGGGTCGCAGCTGCCCGGCAACGTCCTGCTCCAGGAGAGCGTGCCGCAGCTGGAGCTGCTGCCCCACCTGGACGCCGTGGTCAGCCACGGCGGCCACAACACCGTCTGCGAGGCGCTCGCGTTCGGGCTTCCGCTGGTGGTCGCACCGATCCGCGACGACCAGCCGATCGTGGCCCGGCAGGTCGTCGAGGCGGGGGCCGGTGTACGGGTGCGGTTCGCCAGGACCGGGCCCGAGGAACTGCGTGACGCGCTCACGGCCGTGCTGGACGATCCCGGCCACCGCCGGGCCGCCCGGCGGATCCAGGCCTCCTTCGCCGCGGCGGGCGGGGCCGCCGCCGCGGCCGACCGGTTGGAGAAGCTGCTATGACACCACCCCCGATCCGCCGCGTCCCGTGGACCTCGGCGGTGTTACTGGCCGCGCTCGGCGCGGGTACCGTTCGCGCCCGGCGCAGGCT
Organism: Streptomyces sp. NPDC028314; assembly: GCF_055565795.1. Taxonomy (NCBI): domain Bacteria; kingdom Bacillati; phylum Actinomycetota; class Actinomycetes; order Kitasatosporales; family Streptomycetaceae; genus Streptomyces; species Streptomyces sp. NPDC028314. The sequence goes on along the minus strand of NZ_JBVHTP010000006.1, from coordinate 218,503 downwards.
GCGGGCCGTCCCGGTGCTGCCCGTCACCCCGTCGGCCGCGTCGACCGGGCGGCCGCACGCCGCCGGATGGCGGTTGCTCACCGCGCGCGGCGTCGAACCCGATCCGGCCACCTTCCTGGCCGCGTGCGCGCACGCCGACCGGGAGGGGCTGCGGGTGCTCGATCTGCTGCCCGGCGACCTCGCGGCCGAGCGGGCGCTGGGGCTGCTGCGGCTGGTCGACCCCGACCGGTACCGGCAGGACCGGCTCGGCGAGGGGCGCGGCGCCGGGTACGCCGTGCTCGTCGCCGACGAGGTGCTGGCGCGGGCCGGGGTGGAGCCGGGTGAGCCGCGCCGGGATCCGGCGGAACTCCTGGCGCTGGTCCGGCTTCTGAAGGAGTACGCCGCCGACGCGACGGGGCTGGCCATCGCCCCGGCGCTCGAAGTGGGGCGCCTGCCGGAGCCGGCGGGCCCGGCCCGGGCCGCCGAGCTGCGTGCGCAGGGGCTGCCGCCGGGGGCGCTGGCCGCGGCCCAGCTCGCCGGTCTGGCGCTGCTCGCGGGGGTCGCCGTGCGCCAGGGGCGGTGGGGGGCCGCCGCGGCCGGGCTGTACTGGCTCCAGCCGTACCTCGTGTTCGGCGGACCGGGCGGGGCCGGCGGAGCGGGTGCTTCGCGCAGGCGGAGCGGGCAGGGCGCCCCGCTGCGTCCCGCCGACCTGGCCCGGGCGACCGCCGCCCGGCCGGCACGCTCCCTCGGCGCCGCCCTCCGTACGGCCGCCGCGCTCGCCCGTACGGCCCCCGAGGCGGACGAGTCCGCGCGGGCGGCCGCGTACCGCGCCGACCTGTCCGCCGGCCCGGAGCGGTTCCTGGAGCCGCGCCGCACGGACTGCCCCTGGTGCGGCTCCGCACGGCTCGGCGTCCGGGTGCGGGTTCCCGATCTCCTCCAGGGCAAGCCGGGCCGCTTCACGCTGGAGGAGTGCGGGGACTGCGGCCACGTCTTCCAGAACCCCCGGCTGACCCTGGAGGGGCTGGAGTTCTACTACCGCGACTTCTACGACGGGCGCGGCGGCGAGGGAGCCGGAAGGGTCTTCGGACAGCTCGGCGGCGCGTACCGGGGGCGCGCCGAGATGCTGCGGCCGTACGCCTCCCCCGCCTCCTGGCTCGATGTCGGGACCGGGCACGGCCACTTCTGCAACGCGGCGCGGGCGATCTGGCCCGAGACCCGCTTCGACGGCCTGGACATGGGCGCCGGGGTCCGCGAGGCCGAGCGGCGCGGCTGGGTGGAGACCGGATACCAGGGGCAGTTCCCGGAGTTCGGGTCGAAACTGGCGGGCCAGTACGAGGTGGTGAGCATGTACCACTACCTGGAGCACACCCGGGACCCGCTCGCCGAACTCGACACGGCGGCCACCGTCCTGGCACCGGGCGGGTACCTGAGCATCGAGCTGCCCGACCCGCAGTCGCGGATGGCCAGGCTGCTGGGTTCCGCCTGGCTGCCGTGGTTCCAGCCGCAGCACCAGCATCTGATCCCGGCGCCCAACCTGCGGGAGGCGCTGGCCGACCGGGGGTTCACCGTACTGGCCGAGGAGCACGGCCCGGCCCACCAGGGCAACGACTTCTTCGGCGCGGTGGCCCTGACGGCGACCCGGCTGGCCCCGGACCCGGACCGGCCGTGGGCTCCCCCTGCCACGCCCCGGCGGCGGGCCGTGGCACGTGCGGTACGGGTCGCCGCGCTGCCGTGCTTCGCGGGCGCGGCGGTGCTCGACGCGCTGCGCACGGCCGCCGCCCGGCGCACGGACGGCGGGAACGCGTACCGGATGCTGGCCCGGAAGGACGAGCGGTGATCCCGGCGCCCGTCGGCGCCGACGCGTCCGGTCTGGCCCGCCGGGCCACCGCCGACCCGCTCTTCCGCCTGGTCGCCTACGCCCTGGAGGCCGCGCACGGCCGCCCCCCGGCAGCCGTCTGGAGCGCCCCGTACGCCTTCCACCTGGGCTCCCCGGGGCTGGTGGCGGCGGCCGGCTGGCCGGTGGCGGCGGCGGCCTCACCGCGCGGGGACGGGCTGGTGCGGCTCAGCTCGCTCGGCCATCCGGCGGACGGCTGCGACCTGCCGCTGGCCCTGTCGGAGCCGGCGCCGAAGGCTCCGCCCTGGGCCGTCCGCCCGTACGCCGTGCTGCGGGCGCTGGCCCGGGCCGGGTACGGGCGCGGCGGGACGGACCTGCACGTGCAGGGCTCGCTGACCGCGGCCGCCGGGCTGGCCACGGCGGAGCCCGCCGACTGCGCGGTGGCGCTGGCCGTGGCCGACGCCCACACGCCGGCCGGTGTGGATCCCGACCGGGAGCTCCTGGCCCGGCTGCTGGCCGAGGCGCTGCCGGGCGGTGACGACGCGCTGCGCCGGGCGGTGCTCTTCGCCCGGCCGGGCCGGGCGCTGCTGCCGGGCGCCGGCCGCGGGCCCCGGTACGTCGCCTTCGACCCGGCCGCCTCCGGTACGCGGCTGGTGCTGCTCGCCGTACGGGGCGATCCGGCGGAGCGGGCGGCGGACCTGTCCCGGGCCGTGTCCCACGCCCGCCGGGCCGGGGCGCTGAGCGCCTGGCCGCCCGGGCAGCGGCCGGGGCGGAGCGTGCTGGTGCTGCTGCCCGAGGAGCGGCTGACGGCGGTCCGGGCGGGCGTCGCCGAGGAGTTCCGGGGCCGGGGACGGCCCGTACCGCGCTTCCTGAACATCGCCGTGGCCGGAGCGGCCCGGCGGGAGGAATGACACCACCGATCCCGACCACCGAGGAGGACATCCCCATGCACAGCCCCTCAGGACGGCGGACCCGAAGGTCCGCGCTCACGGCCGCGCTCGGCGCGCTCGGCCTGCTGGCCGCCTTCACCGTGGCCAGTTCGCAGGCCGCCGAGGGCGGTCCGGCCGCCCCGGCATCGGCGGCCGCCGCGCTGCCGGCGTACGACCACGTGGTGGTCGTCGTGTACGAGAACAAGCAGTACGGCGAGATCATCGGCAGTGCGAACGCCCCGTACATCAACCAGTTGGCGAACGGCGGCGCGAGCCTGACCGGGATGAAGGCGCTGACCCACCCCAGCCAGCCGAACTACTTCAACCTCTTCTCCGGGGCCACCCAGGGCATCACCGGCGACGGCTGCTACACCCCTCAGTCGATGACCGCCGCCAACCTCGGCCAGGAGGTCATCGCGGCGGGCAAGAGCTTCGCGACGTACAACGAGGACCTGCCGGCGGAGGGGTCCACGGCCTGCACCAACGGGCAGTACGCGCAGAAGCACAACCCGTGGTTCGCCTTCAAGAACGTCCCGTTGAACACCGGAAAGACCTGGGCGCAGTTCCCGCAGGGCAACTTCGCGGCGCTGCCGAACCTGTCCTTCGTGGTCCCCAACCAGTGCAACGACATGCACTCCTGCTCGGTGAACACGGGCGACACCTGGACGAGGAACAACATCGACGCGTACGCGCAGTGGGCGAAGGCCAACAACAGCCTGCTGGTGCTGACGTGGGACGAGGACAACTACCTCGGCTCCAACCAGATCGCCACCGTGTTCCACGGCGCGAACGTGAAGACAGGCAAGTACTCCACCGCCTTCAGCCACCACCACCTGCTGCGCACCCTGGAGGATCTCTTCGGCACGGCGACGCACGCGGGCAACGCGGCCAACGTCCAGCCGATCACCGAGGTGTTCGGCGGCTCCACCGAGCCCACCCCGACCCCGACCCCGACGCCGACCCCCGGTGATCTGAAGATCGCCAATCCGGGTCCGCAGACCTGCAAGATCAACCAGTCCTGCACGATCCAGCTGACGGCCACGGGCGGCAAGGCGCCCGTCCGCTACACCGCCACGGGCCTGCCCTGGGGCCTGACCCTCGACGCCGGCTCCGGCCGGATCAGCGGAAAGCCGTGGGCCACCGGGACCATCCAGATCTCCGCCACCGCCACCGACTCCACCGCAGCCGCCTCCAGCGTCACCTTCCCGCTCACCCTCAACTGGTTCTGACCCCGCTTCCGGCACCCGCGACCCAGGGAGACATCCGTGTACCTGTCGGCCGGCCGGGCGGCGGACGCCGCCCAGGGCCTCCCCCCGCCCGGCCGGCGTACGGCGGTCCGCCGCCGTACGCCGGTGCCCTCCGCCGTGCTCGCGCTCGGCCTGGTCAGTCTGGTCACGGATGTCTCCGCCGAGATGGTCACCGCCGTCCTGCCCCTGTACCTGGTGGCCGGGCTCGGCATGTCCCCGCTCGCCTTCGGGGCGCTCGACGGCCTCCAGCAGGGAGCCACCGCGCTGCTGCGGCTCGTCGGCGGCCGGGTCGCGGACCGCACCCGGCGCCGCAAGCTCGTCGCGGGCACCGGGTACGCCCTCTCGGCGCTCTGCAAGGCGGCCCTGCTCGCCGTCACCACCCCCTGGTCGGTGGCGGCGGTGCTGGCCGCCGACCGCACCGGCAAGGGCCTGCGCACCGCCCCGCGCGACGCGCTGATCTCGCTGTCCTGCCCGCCCGGGGAACAGGGCCGGGCCTTCGGGGTGCACCGTGCGATGGACACCGCGGGCGCGCTGCTGGGGCCGCTGGCCGCGTTCGGCGTGCTGTGGGTGGCGGTGGACGGGTACGACGCCGTGTTCACCGTGAGCGCCTGCGTCGCGGTGCTGGGGGTGGTGCTGCTCGCGCTGTTCGTACGCGAGTCCCCCGCGCCCGGCCCCGCCCCTGCCCCCGCCCCCGCTTCCGCTTCCGCTTCCCGGACCGCCTCGCCCCCGCCCGCGCGGACCCTGGTACGGATACCGGGGCTGCGCCGGCTCTGTCTGACCGCCGCCGCACTCGGCCTGTTCACCGTCGGCGACGCCTTCGTCTACCTGCTGCTCCAGCGGCGGCTCGACCTGCCCGCCGCCTACTTCCCGCTGCTGCCCGTCGCCACCGCGGCCGTGTTCCTGCTGGGCGCGCTGCCCGTGGGGCGGCTCGCCGACCGGGTGGGACGGCTGCGGGTGTTCCTCGGCGGGCACCTGCTGCTGTGCGGCGCCTGCCTGCTGCTCCTGGCACCCGTACCGGCAGGGCCGCCGCTGGCCGCCGCCGTGCTCGCGCTGCTCGGCCTGTTCTACGCGGCCACCGACGGGGTGCTCATGGCCGCCGCCGGGCCGCTGCTCCCGCCGGAGCTGCGCACCACCGGGCTCGCGGCCCTGCAGACCGCTCAGGCCGTGGCCCGGTTCGCGGGTTCGCTGCTGTTCGGGGCGGCCTGGACCCTGTGGGGGCCGGGCCCGGCGCTGGGGGCGGCGGCGGGCGGGCTGCTGCTGGCCCTCGTCTGCGCCGCTGCCGCCGCCGCGAAGCTCAGCGGGCCAGGTGCAGCCGGGTGTGGAAGTACCCCGCGGCCTCCTTCCCGGCCGGGTCCTCGCCGAGGGCGGTGACCGTCTCGACCGCGAGGCGCTGCTCCAGCGGGTCGGTGAACCTGCGCTGCGGCTGGGTTCCGGTGGCCCGCACCACGGTCATCCCGTACGACTCCAGGCAGCGGGAGATCCGCCGGAAGTCGTGCGTGCGCAGGACGAAGGCGGCCACCGGCACCGGCCTGCCCGCGGCGCCGAACAGCCGGGTGAAGGTGCGCTCGGTGAGGAAGCTGGCGCCGCCGGTGATGGTGATCAGGCCGGTGTCGGTCGCGGCCCCGCGCAGCCCCTCGCCGGGTTCGGCCTCCTCCAGGTTCTCGCAGTAGGCCTCGTCGAGCAGGCCGACGGCGAGCGCGTACGCCAGGGCGGGCCGCGAGACGTCGACGCCCACGGCCCGGACGGCGTCGGGGCGGCGCCGGGAGGCGTAGAACTCCCGGTCCGCGTGGATGAGCTGGGCGGTGGTGAGCCCGGCCGCCGCGGGCGAGGTGTAGCGGTCGTAGAGCTCGCTGAGCGTCACGTCGTGGTTGGCCAGCGCGGAGTTGATCCCGTATGAACAGCACAGGTCGGTGATCGTGCGCCGCCCGGGCGCGAGTTCACCGGCCAGCGCCCGGAACACCGGCTGCGCGTGGTGCGGCGTCTGGTACTCGTACGGCCCGAAGGCGGAGAAGTACCCCCGGGGGTCGGGCCGTACGTAGATCTCGTCGAAACTCGTCATTCCGGCTGGGCTCATCCCTCCGTGGTACCCGCCCGGGCCGGATCCGGAAAGGATGCCGATCCGGCCGCCGGCGCACCGCCGACACCTCCCCTCGCGGCTCGCCGATCGCCGTGGCCGGGGCACGGTCGCGGCGTAGGGTCGGTACATGTCGGACGCAGAGCAGACGCTTGAAGGCAAGGTCGCGCTGGTGGCGGGTGCGACCCGGGGTGCGGGCCGGGGCATCGCGGTCCAGCTGGGCGCGCGGGGCGCGACCGTGTACGTCTCGGGGCGCAGCACCGCCGGGAAGCGGTCGGAGTACGACCGGCCGGAAACCATCGAGGAGACCGCCGCACTGGTGACCGCGGCGGGCGGGCAGGGCATCGCGGTGGTCGCCGACCACCTGGTGCCCGGGGAGGTCGAGGCGCTGGTCCGCCGCATCGACTCCGAGCAGGGGCGGCTGGACGTCCTGGTCAACGACATCTGGGGCGGTGAGCGGCTCTTCGAGTGGAAGAGCACGGTCTGGGAGCACGACCTGGACAAGGGGCTGCGGCTGATGCGGCTCGCGGTGGAGACCCACGCCGTCACCAGCCACTACGCGCTGCCGCTGCTGCTGCGCGGGCCGGGCGGGCTGGTGGTGGAGATGACGGACGGGACGGCCGAGTACAACGCGGGCCACTACCGGGTGTCCTTCTTCTACGACATCGCCAAGTCGGCGGTGCTGCGGATGGCGTTCGCGCTCGGGCACGAGCTGGGACCGCGCGGGGCGACGGCGGTGGCGCTGACGCCGGGCTGGCTGCGCTCGGAGATGATGCTGGAGAACTTCGGCGTGAGCGAGGCCAATTGGCGCGACGCGCTGGACCAGATGCCGCACTTCGCGATCTCCGAGACCCCCGCGTACGTCGGCCGCGCCGTCGCGGCACTGGCCGCCGACCCCGAGGTGTCGCGGTGGAACGGGCAGTCCCTGTCCAGCGGGCAGCTGGCCGGGGTCTACGGCTTCACGGACCTGGACGGCAGCCGCCCGGACGCCTGGCGTTACCTGGTCGAGGTCCAGGACCCGGACCTGCCGGCGGACACCACCGGATACCGCTAGGCCGTCGGGCCGGGGTGGCGGCTACCCCTGCGGCTGCCGCCCGTCGAGGAGCCGGGCGAGTCCGTCGAGTACGCACCGCAGCCCGAAGGCCCACACGGTCTCGGGGCTGTACCCGCCGGCCGCGCTGCCGACGCGTCCGGCGAGCGGGTAGCGCTCGGGGTCCATGGCCCGCTCCAGCAGCGGTGCGCTGACGGCCCACCAGTCCTCGTCGCTCTGCCGGTCGTTGTGCGCGGCGGCGTCGGCCGCGGCCAGGGCCTGGGCGTGCACGAAGCCGAGGAGGTGGGTGAGGGCCGCGTCCATCTCGACGTCCGTGAGGCCGATGCCCTCGAAGGCCGCCAGTTCGTGCTCGTACTTCCCGATCACCCCGGGGCCCAGCGGGGGGCGGGTCACGGCCAGGTCGGCGATCCACGGGTGCCGCAGGAGCAGGTCCCGGTTGTCGTCGGCCACCCGGGCCACCCGTACCCGCCAGGGGTCGCCGGCGCCCGCGTCCCGGCGCGCCATGCGCTTGTACGCCTCGTCGAGCATGAGGTCGAGCAGCTCGGCCTTGCCGGGTACGTACGTGTAGACGGTCATCGGGGTCACGCCCAGGCGGGTGGCCAGCGCCCGCATGGTCAGGGCGGCCAGCCCGGCCTCGTCCGCCAGTACGGTCGCGGCGTCGACCACGGCGTCCACCGTCAGCCCCTGGCGGGGCCCGCGCCGCCCGCTCCGCGGCTCCTGCCCGGGCTCCCGCCAGAGCAGTTCCAGTGTGCGGACGGGGTCGCCCGCCCCGCTCCGGTCCTTCGCCATGCCCGGCCCCTCTCCACCTGCGCCCACACCGGGCGAAAACTTTCTACGCCGTACAGAATACTATGTACAATGTAGCCCGAGCCACCGCGCCACCGAGCCAGCGAGGAGTTCCGTGCAGATCGCCAGTACCGCAATATCCCTCACCGTTGACGACGTCCCCGCCTCCGCCGCCTTCCTGACCAGCCACTTCGGCTTCCAGGAGGCCATGGCCGCCGATGGCTTCGCCTCCCTCGCCCACCCGGACGGCCCGCAGGTGATCTTCCTGCGGCGCGGCATCGAGGTCCTGCCCGAGGGCTTGCGGGACCAGCACGCGGCCGGGCTCATCCTGGCCTTCACCGTCACCGACCTGCCGGGCGAGTACGCGCGGCTGCGCGCCGAGGGGGTCACCATCACCCTGGAACCGCGCGAAGAGCCCTGGGGCGAGCGGCTGTTCCAGGTCGCCGACCCGAACGGCGTCATCATCCAGCTCGTCGACTGGGTGCCCGCCTCCGACGGCCGCGAGCCGTCCGACGACCACGCGTAAGGGAGCCCCCGTGACCTCTCAGCCCATCGCCGCCGCCGACAGCCACCAGGTCATCCAGGTCCGCGGCGCCCGGGAGAACAACCTCGCGGACGTCTCCCTCGACATCCCCAAGCGCCGCCTCACCGTCTTCACCGGCGTCTCCGGCTCCGGCAAGTCCTCGCTGGTCTTCGGCACCATCGCCGCCGAGTCCCAGCGCATGATCAACGAGACGTACACGGCCTTCATCCAGTCGTTCATGCCGAGCCTGGGCCGCCCCGACGTGGACGGGCTGCACAACCTGAGCGCCGCCATCGTGGTCGACCAGGAGCGGATGGGCGCCAACTCCCGTTCCACCGTGGGCACCGCCACCGATGCCTACACGATGCTGCGGATCGTCTTCTCCCGCCTCGGCGTCCCGCACATCGGCACGTCCACCGCCTTCAGCTTCAACACCCCCGACGGCATGTGCACCCGCTGCGAGGGCATCGGCCAGGTCTCCGACATCGACGTGGACCAGCTCGTCGACCGCGAGCTCTCCCTCAACGAGGGCGCGATCACCGTCCCCGGCTTCGCCGTGGACTCCTGGTACTGGCAGGTCATGGCGAACTCCGGCTTCTACTCCCCCGACACGAAGCTCAAGGACTTCACGGAGCAGGAGTGGGCCGACTTCCTGCACAAGGCCCCGGTGAAGGTGAAGGCCGGCTCCAACAACTTCACCTACGAGGGCCTGATCACCAAGATCAGCCGTACCTACCTCGCCAAGGACCGCGAGTCCATGCAGCCCCACATCCGGGCCTTCGTGGACCGCGCCGTGGTCTTCACCGACTGCCCCGACTGCGGCGGCACCCGGCTCTCCGCCGCCGCGCTCTCCTCGCGGATCGAGGGCGTGAACATCGCCGACTGCTCGGCCATGCAGATCAGCGACCTCGCCGCCTTCGTCCGCCGGATCGACGACCCGGGCGTGGCTCCGCTGCTCGCGAGCCTGCGGGACCTGCTGGACTCCCTCGTGGAGATCGGCCTGGGCTACCTGAGCCTGGACCGGCCCGCCGGCACCCTCTCGGGCGGAGAGGCCCAGCGGGTCAAGATGGTGCGCCACCTCGGCTCCTCGCTCACGGACATCACGTACGTCTTCGACGAGCCGACCACCGGTCTGCACCCGCACGACATCCGGCGGATGAACGACCTGCTGCTGCGGCTGCGCGACAAGGGCAACACGGTGCTGGTGGTGGAGCACAAGCCGGAGGTCATCGCGATCGCGGACCACGTGGTGGACCTCGGCCCCGGCGCGGGGACCGCCGGCGGGCAGCTCTGCTACAGCGGGGACGTGGCGGGCCTGCGCGCCTCCGGCACCCTCACCGGCCGCCACCTCGGGCACCGCGCGAAGCTGCGGGAGCCGGTGCGCGCGCCGCGCGGGCACCTGTCCGTCAAGGGCGCCGATCTGCACAACCTGAAGGACGTCAGCGTGGACGTCCCGCTGGGGGTGCTCGCGGTGGTGACCGGGGTCGCGGGCTCCGGCAAGAGCTCGCTGATCCACGGCTACCTCGCCGGGCGCGAGGGCGTGGTGGTGGCCGACCAGTCGCCGATCCGCGGCTCGCGCCGGTCCAACCCGGCCACGTACACGGGGCTGCTGGGGCCTATCCGGACCGCGTTCGCCAAGGCCAACGGGGTCAAGGCTGCGCTGTTCAGCGCGAATTCGGAGGGCGCCTGCCCGAACTGCAACGGCCTCGGGCTGGTGTACACGGACCTCGCGATGATGGCCGGGGTGGCCTCGGTCTGCGAGGAGTGCGAGGGCAGGCGGTTCACGCCCGAGGTGCTCACGTATCGGCTGCGCGAGAAGAACATCAGCGAGGTCCTCGACATGCCGGTGGCCCAGGCGTACGAGTTCTTCACCAGCGGCCAGGCGCGGGCGATCCTGGGCCGGCTCGCGGACGTCGGTCTCGGCTACCTGCGGCTGGGGCAGCCCCTCAACACCCTGTCGGGCGGCGAACGCCAGCGGCTCAAGCTGGCGATCAACATGGCGGAGAAGTCCTCCACGTACATCCTGGACGAGCCGACGACCGGGCTGCACATGGCCGATGTCGACAAGCTGCTCGCCCTGCTGGACCGGCTCGTCGACGACGGGAACTCGGTGATCGTCATCGAGCACCACCAGGCGGTGATGGCGCACGCCGACTGGCTGATCGACATCGGCCCCGGCGGCGGGCACGACGGCGGCCAGGTGGTCTTCGAGGGCACGCCGGCCGAACTGGTGGCCGGAGCGGACACCCTGACGGCCCGCCATCTGCGCGAGTACGTGGGCTCGTAGGCCGCGCCCGGTCCGCCCCCTCCGGGGGTGGACCGGCTCAGCCGGCGGTGTCCCCGTCCTCCGGGAAGACCAGTTCGTGGTCCGCTCCGAGCGGGGCGAAGAAGCGGGCGACGTCCTCGTCGGTGACCTCTTCGAGGGTGGCGGGGGACCAGCGCGGCCTGCGGTCCTTGTCGATCACCTGTGCCCGGACGCCCTCCACCAGGTCGGGCGAGCCGAGTGCGTTGCAGGAGATCCGGTACTCCTGCTCCAGCACCCACTCCAGGGAGCCGAGTTCCCGGGCGCGGCGCACGGCGGCCAGCGTGACCTTGAGCGCGGTCGGGGACTTGGCCAGGATGGCTTCGGCGGCCTCCTTGGCGGCCGGGTCGCCCTCGGCGAGGAGCCGGTCGACGATCTCCTCGACCGTGTCGGCGGCGTAACAGCGGTCGATCCAGTCACGGCGGTCGGCCAGCTCGCCGGGGCCGGGCGTGCCGACGTAGTGCGGCAGCACCTCGTGGACCGGGGCGGAGGCGAGTTCGGCGGTCAGCCCCGCCAACCCCGCGGAGGGTACGAAGTGCCCGGCGAGCCCGCACAGCAGCGCGTCGGCGGCGCCGACGGCGCTGCCGGTCAGGGCGAGGTGGGTACCGAGCTCCCCCGGGGCGAGGGCCAGCAGGTACGTTCCGCCGACGTCGGGGACGAAGCCGATGCCGGTCTCGGGCATGGCGACGCGGGAGCGTTCGGTGACGATGCGGACGCCGCCGTGGGCCGACAGCCCGACGCCGCCGCCCATCACGATCCCGTCCATGAGGGCGACGTACGGCTTGGGGTAGCGGGCGATCAGGGCGTTCAGCCGGTACTCGTCCCGCCAGAAGGCGGCCGAGGCGGTGCCGCCCGCCTTCGCGTCGTCGTGGATGGCGCGGATGTCCCCGCCTGCGCACAGCCCGCGCTCTCCGGCGCCGCGCAGGAGGACCTGGGTCACGGCGGGGTCCCGCTCCCAGTCCCGCAGCGCGTCGGTGATCCGCCGCACCATGGGGTGGGTGAGGGCATTGAGGGCCCTGGGACGGTTGAGGGTGATCACCCCCGTGTGGCCCTGGATCTCGAACAGGGCCGTGTCGTCTGCGGCGTCTTGGCTCTTCACACCGGTCAGTATGGAGCGTGGCCCGCCGCGCGGAAGATCATCCTCGTCATGTCGGTGTCCCTCGGCGGCTTCATCGAGTCGACGGCGGGCGAGGCGCCGCCTGGGGATGTGTCCCCGGCGTGTGCCCGAAGGCGCGCCGGAACACGTCGATGAAGGCGCTCGCGGAGGACCAGCCGCAGCGGTGCGCGACCGCCGTCACCGGGGTGCCGACAGCCAGCAGGCGCAGCGCCTGGTGCAGCCGCAGCTGCGTGCGCCACTGCGGGAAGGTCATGCCGAGCTCGGCGCGGAACAGCCGGCTCAGGGTCCGCTCGCCGGCTCCCGCCCCCGACTCGGCCGCGAGGGCGGCCAGCCCGCGCGGATCGGCCGGATCGGCGTGCAGCAGCGCGCAGACGGCCGCCAGCCGCGGGTCGGCGGGCGCGGGCAGGTGCAGCGGCTGGAGCGGGGAGACCCGCAGCTGGTCGAGCAGCACCCCCAGCATCCGGCGGCGCTGCGGGCTCCCGTCCTCGGGCTCGCGGGTGTAGGCGAGGATCAGCTCGCGCAGCAGCGGCCCGACGGCGATCACCGCCGGGACGTCGAGGCCGAGCGGGTTGTGCCCGGTGGGCAGGCCCACGCAGTGCAGGTCGGTGCGTCCGTACGCGCGGTGCTCGTGCACCGTCCCGGCCGGGATCCACAGCGCCCGGGTCGTGGGGGCCACCCAGGTGCCGGCGTCGGTGGTGATGGACAGCACCCCGGAACCCGCGTAGGCGATCTGGTGGTCGTCGTGATGGTGCGCGGAGATCCCGATGTGGGTGTCGAGTCGGTTGATGTTGGTCGCGGCCCGTGGCCGGTGCTCGGCCTCCCGCTGGCGGAATTTCTGCATCATCCGGCAATTTATCGGAAGCGGGACGCCCCGGGCGAGGGCGATCCTCGATCGGTGACCTCGACATCAGCCCCTCCCCTGACCGACCGGCCCCGACGGGCTCCGGCCCGCCTGCGCACCGCCGCCTTCTCCGCCGGGCACTCGTGCGTGGACGTCTACCAGGGCGCCGTCGCGGCGCTCGTGCCCTTCCTCGTCTCCGAGCGGGCGTACGGGTACGCCGCCGCGTCCGGCATCGTGCTCGCCGCCTCCCTGCTGTCCTCCGTGGTGCAGCCGCTGTTCGGGGCCCTCACCGACCGGCGGGCCGCGCCGTGGCTGATACCGGTGGCCACGGCCGCCGCCGGGCTGGGGATCGGGCTGGTCGGCCTGGACGCCGGGTACCCGGCCACGCTGGCCGCGGTGGCGCTGTCGGGGCTCGGGGTGGCCGCGTACCACCCGGCGGCGGCCCGGCTGGTACGCACCAGCCTGGGCGACGGGCACACCGCGATGAGCTGGTTCGCCCTCGGCGGGAACATCGGCTTCGCCTGCGCCCCGCTGCTGGTGGTCGGGGCCCTGTCGGTGTCCGGCCCGGCCGGATGGTGGCTGCTGGCCCTCCCCGCGGCGCTCGGCGTGTTCCTGAACTGGCCGCCGTCCGCCCGCCGGCGGGGCGCCGCGCCCGGCTCCGTACGGGCGGACGCCGCACCGGCTCCCGAGGACCGGCGGGCGTTCCTGCGGCTGTCGCTCGTCGTGGTCGTCCGCTCGGTCGTCTTCATCGGCCTCAGCACCTTCATCGCCCTGTACGTACGGGAGCGCGGCGGTGGTGAAACGGCAGGTGCGGTGGCCCTGTTCGCCCTGTTCGCGGGCAGTGCGGGCGGCACGCTGCTCGGCGGGCGGCTCGCCGCGCGCTGGGGCCGGGTCACCACGGTGCACCGGGCCTACGCGGCGGCCGCGCCGGCCGTCGCGGGGATCCTGTTTCTGCCGCTGCCCCTGGCGTACGGGTGCGCGGCGCTGGCCGCCACCGCGCTGTACGTGCCGTTCTCCCTCCAGGTCACCCTGGGCCAGGACTACCTGCCGACCCGGATGGGGACCGCGAGCGGGGTCACCCTGGGGCTGACGGTCAGCGTCGGCGGTGTCGCGAGCCCCCTGATCGGCGCCGTCGCGGACGCCGCCTCGCTGCGCACCGCGCTGCTGCCGCTGGTGGTGCTGCCGCTGCTCGCGTGGGCGCTGGCGCGGCGGCTGCCGGAGCCGGTGGCGCCGGGGTTCCCGTCGAGCGCGGGAAAAAGTTAAGGCTAACTTCCAAGTTTGACTGTACATACCTATCCTGGCGGTATGTCCTCCGTGCCCTCCGGCCCGCCCCAGCCCCGCGACACCGCCGAGGAACTGCAGCACGCCCTCGGCATGCTGGTCCGGCAGATGCGGGCCGCCGCGGGCGGCGGGATCAGCCTGTCGCAGATGTCCGTGCTCAAGCGGCTCGACCGGACCGGCCCGTCCACCGCTTCGGAACTGGCCCGGGCGGAGAAGATCCGGCCGCAGTCGGTCATCGCGACCGTGAACTCCCTCCAGGCCGACGGCCACGTCGTGCGCACCCCGCACCCCACCGACGGACGGCAGCTGCTGATCTCCCTCACCGCCGGCGGCCGCGCCCTCGTCCGGGAACGCCGCGAGGCGGGCCACGGCCGGCTCGCCGAGCTGATCGCCGAACGGCTCGGTCCCGCCGAGCAGCGGCTGCTGTCCGAGGCCGTCCCGCTGCTGCGGCGGCTGGCCGAGGACTGAACCGCACACGACCCGAGGAGACCCGCCCCATGACCGCCGCCGACTCCGCGACGAACTCCGCCCCCGCCCTGGCCCTCGATTCCGGCACCGCCCTGGTCCTGATCGACCTCCAGCACGGCATCCTGGGCCTGCCCACCACCAGGCCCGCCCCCGAGGTCCTGAAGAACGGCATCGCGCTCGCCGAGGCCTTCCGCGCCCGGAGGCTGCCGGTGGTGCTGGTCAAGGTCGCCTGGTCGCCGGACGGCGGGGACCTGCCCACGGCCAACGTCGACCGCCCGGGCCCGGCGTCAGCGCCGCCCGCCGCGTTCTCGCAGATCCCGGCCGAACTCGCCGCACTCGGGGACGTGGTCGTCACCAAGCGGCACTGGGGCGCCTTCACCGGGACCGAGCTCGACCTGCAGCTGCGCCGCCGCGGCGTCCACCGCATCGTGCTCGCCGGCATCTCCACCAGCGTCGGCGTCGAATCCACCGCCCGGACCGCCTGGGAGCACAGCTACGAGCTGGTCTTCGCCGAGGACGCCACCGCCGACACGGACCCCGACGCGCACGCCCACAGCTTCGGCAAGATCTTCCCCCGCATCGGCAGGGTGAGCGCCACCGCCGAGATCATCGCGGCTCTGGACGCCCTGGACCCCAGGGACTGACCGCCCCGTCCCCCGGGCCGCGCGCTGCGCTCCCGCTGCCGACCGGCCGGCCCCCGGGGCCGGCCGCCCTGTCGCCGGGGCTGACCTCCAGCCAGACGCACTTTCCGTCCGCGCCCGGCCGGGAGCCCCAGCTCCGGGCGAGCCGCTCCACGATCAGCATCCCGTGCCCGCCGGGCCGGCCCGGTGTCACGAACCGGGCCGGCAGGGGCACCGGTGGCGCCGGGTTCCCGTCGGTCACCTCGATCCGCAGCCGCTCCGGAGTGCAGTCCAGTACGAGCGCGCCGGGCCCGCCGCCGTGCAGGCACGCGTTGGCCACGACCTCCGACACCAGCAGCAGTACGTCCTCGGCCGGCTCGGGGGCCCATTGCCAGGCGGCGAGCGCCCGCCGGGCGAATTCCCGGCTGCGGTACACGGGGTCGCGGGTCCCGGTCAGTTCCAGGAGCCAGGTCCGGCCGGGCGACTGCTCCATGGCCCTCGGACCTCCTCGTATCGACGTACGATTTTCCGCGCACCGGCGCCTGCCGAAGTCGACGGCCTATCCGGCCTCCCGCCGCAGCGCCTGCGCCACGTCCTCGTACACCGGGAACACCCCGTCCGCGCCGGTGATCCGGAACATCCGTGCGACCGGCCCGCTCAGGCCCGCCAGCTCAAGGGTGCCGCCGGCCTCCTGCGCCGTGAGCCGGCTGTGCAGCAGCACGTTCAGCCCGGTGGAATCGCAGAATCCCAGCCCCGCGAGGTCCACCAGCAGCCGGGCGCCCGGGGTGACCGCGGCGTCGAGGGCCTCCCGCAGGGGTGCGGCCGTGTCATGGTCCAGCTCCCCCGCGAGGGCCAGGACCACGGCACCGCTCTCTGCCCGTACCGCCACGGTGAACCGCTTGTCGTCCACTCCCGGCACCATCCCGCATCACCCTTCCGTCCTGCTGTCGATGCACCTGCCCCGATCCCGCCCCGATACGCATCGGGGCGGGAAGTGTGCCGGACCGGGCAGGCGCTGCCCCGCGACCCGTCGGGATCCTCACCGTAGGGGTTGCGGGGGCGGCCCCGACCGAGGCCCACGCCGTGTTCACCTGACCTGACGGCGGACCAGCTCGTGGAAGAGGCCGTCCGCGTCGGCGAGCAGTTCGGCGGGCGGCCCCTGCTGGGCGACCCGCCCGTCCGACATGACGATCACCCGGTCGGCGTCCATGACCGTGGACAGCCGGTGGGCGATCACGATGCGGGTGGCGCGCAGGGCCCGGGTGGACTCGATGACCACGCGCTGGGCCTCGTTGTCCAGCGCGCTGGTCGCCTCGTCCAGGAAGAGGATCCGCGGCTTGCGGATGAGGGCCTGGGCGATCATCAGCCGCTGGCGCTGGCCGCCCGAGACGGTGCCTCCGCCGTCGGACAGCATCGTGTGCATGCCCATCGGCATGGCCTTGATGTCCTCGGCCAGGTCCGCCAGCGCGGCCGCCTCCCAGGCCTCCTCCGGCGAGAACGCCTCGGCGCCGCGGATGCAGTCGAGGATCGAGCCGGAGAAGGGCTGGGCGTTCTGCAGGACGACACCGCACTGGCGGCGCACCGCCGCCTGGTCGAGCGCCGCCAGGTCCTGGCCGTCGTACGTCACGCTGCCCGAGGCGGGCTTGTCGAAGCCGATCAGCAGGCGCAGCAGTGTCGACTTGCCGCAGCCGCTGGCCCCGACGATCGCGACGAACTCGCCCGGCCGCACCCGGAACGACACGTCGTCGAGGACGAGCGGGGCGTCGTCGGCGTACCGGTAGGAGAGGTTCTTCACCTCGACGGCGCCGCTGAGCACTCCCGGGCGGATGCTCGAACCGCGCACCTCGGGGGTCTCCTCGAAGACCGGCTTGACCTGCTCGTACATCGGCTGCACCGAGGCGGCCGAGATCAGTGCGCCGGTCACCTGGGTGACGGAGGCGAGCATCATCGTGACGGCGGTGCTGAAGGTGAGGAACTCTCCGGCGGACATGGTGCCCCGGGCCGGCCCGGCCAGCAGTGCGAACATCACGAGCGTGCACAGCGGCAGGTAGACCGCGTTGAGCACCGTGACGACGTTCTTGATCCGGCCGATGCGCTGTTGCAGCTCGCGGGTACGGGCGAACTCCCGTGCCCAGGCGGCGTAGGCGAAGCTCTCGGCGGCGGCGACGCGCAGTTTGGGCAGTCCCCGCAGGGTCTGGAAGGCATGGTTGTTGAGCTTGTGGCCGAGCGCGACGAGCTGCCGCTGGTAGCGCAGCTGCCACCACCCCAGGCCGAGGAACACCGTGGCGATGACGAGCAGCATGGCGACCGCCACCAGCGCCAGCGGCACGCTGTAGAAGAGCAGCAGCGCGAGGTTCATCACGGCGACGGTGCCGGCCTGCACGGACACCGATCCGATCCCGGACACCACCCGGCGGATGGAGCTGATGCCCATCGCCGCACCCGCCAGTTCGCCCGTGGACCGGCCTGCGAAGAAGTTCACCGGCAGCCGCAGCAGCCGGTCCCACACGGCGGGCTGCAGCGTGGCCTCGACCCGGCCCTCGACCCGTAGGAGGGAGATGTTCTGCATCAGCATGAAGGCGGCCGAGACGACGCTGGTGGCGATGAGCGCCAGAGCCGTCTGCACGATGAGGCCGTTCTCGGCGCGGGGTACGTACTCCCCGAGCACCCTGCCGGTGGCGATGGGGACGAGCGCGCCCAGACCGACCGCCACCAGCCCGCCCAGGGCCAGACCGCGCAGGTCGCAGGCGCTGCCCCGGACGCTGAAGCGCAGCAGCCGCAGCAGACCCGGGTTCCCTTCGGGCAGCGGGCGGTAGAACATGACCGCGGACGGCTCGTACGCGGCCTCGTTGTCCTTGCCGACGCGCTCGCGGACACCGGTGGCGGGGTCGACGGCCTCGTACCGGCCGCGCCGCCACAGCAGCGCGACGGGCGCCTCGTCCTCCTCGCGCCGGCCGACCAGGGGCCCGGAGTTCTCCTTCCACCAGCGGCCGCCGAGCCCGACCTCGCGGGTGCGGATCCCCGAGGCGAGCGCGATGCGTTCGACCGCGTCCAGCCGCCCGGCGGCGGCGCCCGCCTCGCGCGGCTCGCTCAGGGTGATGCCGGCCTCGCCCGCGACCAGGCGGCACGCGGCGAACGCCGCGTCGTCGCTCGCGCCGCTCCGCGCACCCCTGCGGGACCGGCCGATGGAGGCGAGCAGCGTCCGGTCGGCCTGGGTACGGGCTGCCTCGCCGGCCTCGATGCCGGCGGCCATGCGGTCCTCGTGGGCGCGTTCGAGCTGCTCGATCCAGTGGTCCAGGGCGTACAGCAGCCGGTACTGCTGGTCGACCATGCCCTGCCACATCGCGCCGTCCACGAGCAGGGTGCCGGCCGCGCCCTGACCCGCGGAACCGCCGTATCCCGGGTGTTCCGCGTGGGCGCCGTACGCGCCGTAGTGGCCGTACTGGCCGTACGGGTCGTGGGGGGCGTGGGGGGCTCCCTCGTACACGGCGCCGTACTGCACGCTGCCCGGGACGATCCGCATCCACAGCACGTCGTCGTCGGCCCCGTCGTCGTCCGTGCTGGCGCGGTTCTGCAGCGGTGCCTGGTAGAGCACGCGCAGGCCGCGGCCGATGCCGAGCGCGAAGGCTTCCTCCAGGGGGCTCAGCACCCCGTCGGCGGCTCCGTACTGCCCCTGGTCGGCGTGCCAGGCCCAGGCTCCGTCCTGGGGGACCCCCGGGGCGCCGTACTCGGGGCGGTACAGCTCGCCCAGCTCGATGCGGCGCAGCCGGCAGCCCTGCAGGGGCCGGCCGAGCAGGGTGTGGCCGGGGCCCTCGGGCGGACCGAGCAGCAGGGTGCCCGCCGCCAGCCGGCCCAGGAAGTGCCAGTGCCCCGCCTGCGCGGCGTCGACGGCGAAGAGGTCCAGCTCCCCGTCCACGACGAGCCACAGCACGAGCGGGCCCTCCAGCGACAGGCTGCGCATACCGGCGCAGTCGACCGCGGAGCCGAGTCCGCCCAGGGCCGCCACGACCGGGTCGGGGGCCCGGCCCGGCGTCGTTCCGGTCACGGTGGCGGGGTGCGGGACGGTGCCGGGGTGCGGGGACGTCATCTCAGTGCTCCTTGACCAGCTCGGCGTACGGGCCCGGCGCCGCGAGCAGGTGCTCGTGGCGCCCCCGTTCGACGACCGTCCCCCGGTCGAGCACGACGATCTCGTCGCTGTCGCGCACCGTGCTCAGCCGGTGTGCGATGACCACGCAGGCGCAGCCGCGGCGGCGCAGGTTGTCGATGACGATCTGCTCGGTCGCCGCGTCGAGGGCGCTGGTCACCTCGTCCAGGACCATGACGCTGGGGCGGCGCACCAGTGCCCGGGCGATCTCCAGGCGCTGGCGCTGGCCGCCGGAGAAGTTGCGGCCGTCCTGTTCGACCCGGCTGTGGATGCCGCCGGCCCGGCGCGCGACCACGTCGTACACGGCCGCGTCCTCCAGGGCGGCGACGACGGCCTCGTCCGGGATCGAGGGGTCCCACAGCGCGACGTTGTCGCGGACGGTGCCCTCGAAGAGGAAGACGTCCTGGTCCACGAAGGACACGGAGGCCGCCAGCGCGCCGCGCGGGATGTCCTCCAGCCGCATCCCGTCGATGCGGATGGTGCCCTCCCACGGGGCGTAGAGACCGGAGATCAGCCGGGAGACCGTGGATTTCCCGCTGCCGGATCCGCCGACGAGCGCGACCTGCTGACCGGGGCCGACCGAGAGCGAGAAGTCCTTCAGCAGCGGCGCGTCCAACGGGCTGTATCCGAAGGTGACGTGGTCCAGTTCCACGTGACCCTTCAGGCGGCGGGTGCCGGCCCGGGGCTCGCGCCGGGAGTAGACCGGGTCGACGGGAAAGTTCTCGACGTCCTTGAGGCGGGCCACGTCGGCCGCGAAGTCCTGGATCCGGCCGGCCACGCCGTTGAGGCGGGTGATCGGGGCCGTGAAGCTGGTCACCAGGGCCTGGAAGGCGACCAGCAGACCGACCGTGAGGTGCCCCTCCACCGCCCGCAGGCCGCCGATCATCAGGATCAGCGCGCTGTTGAGGGCGGCCAGCGTGGGCGCGACGACGGCCAGCCACGCGCTGGGCACGCCGAGGCGCTGCTGCACGTCGAGGGTGATGGCGTGCTGGCCGGCCCAGCGGCGGAAGAAGCCGTTCTCCCCGCCGGTGGCCTTCATCGTCTCGATGAGCTGGAGCCCGCTGTAGGAGGTGTTGGTGAGCCGGGCGCTCTCGGCGCGCAGCTTCTGGGTGTCGGTCGCCCTGATGCGGATCACCGTCCGCATGGCCACGATGTTGAGCAGCGCGATCAGTACCCCGACGACGGTGAGCTGCGGGTCGTACGTCCACAGCAGCACCGCGTAGAGGACGACGACCACCGCGTCCACCCCGGCGGCGGCCAGGTCCCTGGCGAGGGTCTCGGCGACCGCGTCGTTGGACTGGAGGCGCTGGACCAGGTCGGCGGGGTTGCGCTGGGCGAAGAAGGTGACCGGGAGCCGGAGCAGGTGCCGCAGGAAGCGGGCGCTGCCCAGGGTGGAGGAGATGATCCGCCCGCGCAGCAGGTTGGCCTGCTGGAGGGCGGTGAGCGTCGCCGTGAGCACGAGGGCGGCGGCCATCGACGCGAAGAGCACGCCCAGCAGGGACGTCTGGTTGCCGATCAGGAACATGTCGATGTACGTACGGCTCAGCGCGGGCACCGTCGCGCCGACGGCCACCAGCAGCAGGCTGGAGAGGACGGCGGCGAGGAGGGTGCCCGAGGTGCCGCGCAGACGGGCCGGCATGGCGCCCATGACCCCGGGCTTGCGTCCGGTGCGGCGGAAGCCCTCGTCGGGCTGGAAGGTGAGCACGACACCGGTGAAGCTGCTGTCGAACTCCTCCATGGGGACGAACCTCCGCCCCTTCCCCGGGTCGTTGATGTACACGCCCCGGCGGCCGAAGCGGCGGCCCATGCCGTCGTAGACGACGTAGTGGTTGAACTCCCAGAAGAGGATGGCCGGCGGGCTCTCGCCGGCGAGGGCGGCCAGGTCCATCTGCATGCCCTTGGCCTTCAGCCCGTAGCTGCGGGCGGCCTTGAGGAGGTTGCTGGCGCGGGAGCCGTCGCGGGAGACCCCGCAGGCGATGCGGAGTTCCTCCAGGGGGACGAAGCGGCCGTGGTGGCCGAGCACCATGGCCAGCGCGGCGGCGCCGCACTCCACCGCCTCCATCTGGAGCACGGTCGGCGTGCGGACGGGCCGGGGCGTACGGCCCTTGGGAGTGGGGCTCTGGCGCGGGGAGCGCCGCCGGGAGTTCCTGCCCGCCGGCTCCGCCCGGCGGCGGCGGGCGCCGCCCTGGGGAGCGGGGCGGTGGCGCCGGTGTCCGGCGGCCGGAAGCAGGGGGGCCGGCGGCTGGGGGGCCGGAAGCAGGGGGGCCGGCGGCTGGGGGGATTCCTGGGCGGGTCGCTGCGGGGCGGTCACGGGAGCAGCCAATCGACGGGGTGCTGTGCGGAGAGGTGGACGGCTCCGGTGACCGGTGTCGCGGAGTCGACGGCGTACGGGGGCCCGTCCGCGGAGGACCACCGGTACCCGGACTCGGTCGCGGAGGAACGCTCCAGCTGTACGAGCACCGCCACGGGGTCGCCCTGCCGGGCGAACTCGGCGGCGAGCCGGCTGTCGCCGAGGAAGCCGCTGATCTGCGCGCCCGTCTGGGGCGTACGGCCGACCTCCTTGACCCGGCCGCGCAGCACGCCGAACCGCTGCTGGGGGACGGACCGGACGGCCAGGTCGACCTGGGCGCCCACGGGGATCGCCGCGCCGCTGCCGCCGCCCGGCACGTAGAGCACGGCCACCAGCGGGTCGTTCGGATCCTTCACGCGCTCCACGGTGGCCACGTCCGCGCCGGTCGTGAGGACCGAGCCGATCTTTGCGACCAGGTTCGTCACCCGCCCGCCGGCCACGACGCGCACGGCCCGCTCGCCCTGGTCCGTACTGACCTGGAGCAGGGGCGCGCCCGGGGAGAGCAGCTGGCCCTCCTTGGCGGAGACTCCGGTGACCTGTCCGGCGAAGGGGCTCTGCAGCAGGTAGCTGCCCTCGGCATGGGTGAGGATGCCGGGCGCGCTCAGTTTCGAGGACACGGTCCCGGTGAATGCCCAGAAGCCCGCCGCCGCCATGACGATGAGCGTGACGGCCAGGACGAGCCGGCCCTGCGGGCGCGCGAAGCGTACGGGCAGATCGAGTTCTTCGGGCGATTGCAGCTTCGAAAGAGCCTTTTGACGGAACTGCACGGACCATTTCCTTCGACTGCATTCGTCACACGGTTACCGAATGGGCGGGCAGCCGTGAAACCCCGGAACGAATGCGTTCCGGGGTTCACGGCTGCGGATATCGGTCAGAGACCGGCGACACCGACGTGAACGCCGGCGATGCCCGTGACCTGGCCGGGCACGGCCAGGGCGCCCTGAACGGTGTCGAGGGAGGTCACGGTGCCCAGCAGGCCCTGGACGTCGCCGGTCACGGCGCCGAGGAGGCCACCGGATATGCCGATGCCGCCGGAGACGGCGTCCAGCTCGGTGTCGGCGATCTCACGGGTCTCGATGTCGTTACGCATGTTGTGCGCACCCTTCATTGATCTGGCTTTTCGTCAAATGACGTGAACGGACCGCGACATGGCGGCCCGGTCACTCTCGCGACGCGGCCGGAACGAATCGACCAACGCTCCGGAAACGACCGCGATGGGCAGATGTAAGCACGCGAACGGGCCCCCCGGCCAATTGCGTTGACACCCCCCGGCTCCTCAAGTCGACACGCACTCGACAGGCTCACCGATTCATTTGGGAGATCGTCACACCTTCTCCACAGGATCGAGTAACACAAATGCGCGGCCCGTCGCCGCGGCGAAACAAAAGGGACATACGTCCACCAAGCGGAACCGGCAATTCCGGCATACCGAAGCCCCCTGCAAGAGGAGGCACCCCCTCCACTCTCACCATGTGAAGATTGGCGGAAGCGACCCCGAGTGACGCCCCCACCACAGCGAGTACCGCCCGCAGGCGTCGCGAAGCCGGTGCGCCACCGGTCGCGGACCAGGCGCCACATGCCGGTTTCGGGGGCCGCTCGATCACGGACCATGACGGGACGTCAGCGGCCCGGCGAAGCGTCGTAGCGCTCAACCCTCGAAATCTCTCGGGAACGCGCTCCGGGGATCAGACGTGCGGCAGTTCGCCGACGGCCGGCCGACGACCTCCGTAGGAGGCGACCAACGCGTCTGCCACGATCGCCGCGTCCGCCTCGGCCACGTCCGCCGGGTACTCCGGCAGCAAGTCGTCCCAGATGACCATCCACGAACCGTACAGTTGGGCTTGGCCCTCGGGACGGGCGAAGAACCAGACGTGCAGATGGGCGCCACCGTCTCCGATGCGATAGACGTGGGCCCGCGCGATGTGCGGCAGCGCTTGCACATGGCGGGCGATGTGGGTGGTGAGCACCCCCAGTTCGGCTGCCAGTTCGTCGGGCAGGTCCGCCAGGTCAAAGTGATCGCGTGGATGCAGCATCAGCACCAGCGGCACGCCGACTCCCGCGATCCGGGTGAGCCGCCAGCGGTCGTTGAGCCAGATCCCTTCGTCCCGGCTGCGGCACGCGTTGCAGTCCGACGGGTCCTCGCCGTGCCGCGCGGGTTCGGGCAGAACCGGCGGGCGCAGCGGCGCGACGCGCAGGCCCTCCGGCTCGAATGGACTGATGTCCCACCCCGTCATACGGGCCAGTGGGAGCCGCCGCTCACCATCCGCAGCGGTACGTGCGTGGGCGTAGAAATCGTCAGGTCGCAGAGCCATGGCCGAAGGCTACTGACGTTCGACGGCAACCAGTAGCAGGCCGCAGGCTGATCCTGCACAGCCTGCCGAGCCCCACCCACCATGCCCCGGGCATGGGAAAGGCCGCCTCAGGCGTCAGGTGTGGCCGGTGAGGAAGGGTCGATCGCTGGCTGTCCGTGCTCTTGACGGATGCGCTCCCGCAGGGTCTCAGCGGACTCTTGGATCCGGGTGCGCCGGGTCTCGGCTTCGATCTCCAGGCGTCTTGGCTCCGCCTCGATCTCGGCCA
Source organism: Streptomyces sp. NPDC028314 (assembly GCF_055565795.1). NCBI lineage: Bacteria > Bacillati > Actinomycetota > Actinomycetes > Kitasatosporales > Streptomycetaceae > Streptomyces > Streptomyces sp. NPDC028314. Next base: position 194,380 of record NZ_JBVHTP010000006.1, on the reverse strand, counting down.
TACGTACGTCCGCCCGCTTCTCGATCTTCGCCTTGGCCACGGTACTCACGGCCGCTGCCAAGGCGCCGGTGCTCGCTACCACCTCGGCCAATTGGATGAGCGCATCGCCCTGTGGTGACCCGCGAGTCGCCACCGCTTTCCGGCACCACGCACGAACAAATGCTCGTACGAGGGGCGATCCTGACGACCCGACGGCCGACCGCTCGGACCGCACAAGGTCCTCGACCGGCTACACCAGCTGTCCGAGGAAGCCGGCGTCCCGCGGATCACCGTCCACGACCTGCGCCACCTGGCGGCCACCATCACCATCTCCGCCGGCGTGCCGCTCACCGTGGTGTCCAAGACGCTGCGGCACTCCACGCTGTCGACCACCGCGAACATCTACAGCCACCTCACCCCACAGGCAGCCCGCGAAGCCGTCGACACCATCGTCCGCACCCTCACCGGAGCCCAGAAGACCGGTCCCGAGACGCGCTGCCCGGCATGGCTGCGACCACATTGCGACCGCCATGGCCCCGGACGCACGAAAGGCCGCTCCCTCACGGATGAGAGAACGGCCTCCGACCTACGTTTCCGCAAAGTCGGGACGACAGGATTTGAACCTGCGACCCCTTGACCCCCAGTCAAGTGCGCTACCAAGCTGCGCCACGTCCCGTTGTGCCTTCCACCTGGGGTTTCCCCCTCGCGGCGGGCACATGCAGAACATTACCCCACGTTGAGGGGTATTCGTGCACCGGTAATCGGCGCGAGGGAGGATGGGCGGGTGAACGTACGGGATCGGGATGGCGAAGGCCGTGCGCGCAGCGCGCGGCCCAGGGACGGGCTGGGCCGGCCGTTGCCCTACGGGGCGCCCGGGGTGGAGCGGCAGCCCGAGGGGGTGGTGCGGTCGCCCGCCGGGACCCTGGCGGAGGCGCAGCGGCTGCTGGACGCCGGGATGCCCTTCCACGCGCACGAGGTCTTCGAGGACGCCTGGAAGTCGGGGCCGCAGGCCGAGGCTCCGCTGTGGCGGGGGCTCGCGCAGCTGGCGGTGGGGCTGACGCACGCCGCGCGGGGGAACGCCGTCGGCGGGGCCCGGCTGTTGCGGCGCGGCGCCGGCGTGCTGGCCGGGCTGGACGGGGTCCACGGGATCGACCTGCCCGGTCTGGTCCGGTGGGCCGGGGCGCTGGCCGACCGGGTCGAGGCCGGTGCGGCCGTCGACGCCGCGGCCGAGGCGCCCCGGCTGGCCGCCGCGCCGGGCCTGCCGCCGCGCGATCACGCCTGAGCTCGGAGGCCGGCGGCGCCGCGCCGGAGGCTACGCCGGCTGGAGCAGGTCCCAGCGGTTGCCGTAGAGGTCCTCGAAGACGGCGACCGAGCCGTACGTCTCGTGGCGGGGCTCCTCCAGGAAGCGGACGCCCTCGGCCGTCATCCGGGCGTGGTCGCCCGCGAAGTCGTCGGTGTAGAGGAAGAAGCCGACACGGCCGCCCGTCTGGTCGCCTACCCGGGAGCGCTGGGCCTCGTCCTTGGCGCGGGCCAGCAGCAGCGCCGACTCGGTGGCGCCGGGCGGGCGCACCACGACCCAGCGGGAGCCGTCCGGGCGGGCGGTGTCCTCGGCAAGGGTGAAGCCGAGGGCCCGGGTGTAGAAGTCGATGGCCTCGTCGTAGTCGTGGACCACGAGGGCGGTGAGGGCGATGTGTGCGGACATGGCTCCTATTGTGCGGACCCGTGTGCGGACTCATCGAGCAGGACGACCTCGAGGGTGCGGGGGCCGTGTACGCCTTCCACCCGGTCCAGCTCGATGTCGCTGGTGGCGGAGGGGCCGGAGATCCAGGTCAGCGGGCGGGTGGGAGCGAGGCGTTCCAGGGCCTGCGGGACGGAGTCCACCAGCTGGCCGGGGACGCGGACCACGCAGATGTGGTGGTCGGGGATCAGGGTGATCCGTCGCCGGCCCTGGTCGGGACCGCCGTCGAGGACGATCGTGCCGGTCTCCGCGATGGCCAGGGCGCAGCCGGTCACGACACTGTCCACGCCGTCCAGTTCCTGCGGGGTGGATCCGGCCCGGTCGTGGATCCGGGTCGGGTCGGCGGCGGAGAGCCAGTACGGGGGCAGCGCGGGCGGGACGAGCACGGTCGCGGCGCCCCGTTCGGCGAGGAGCCGCGCCAGGAGTTCCGCCAGACCGTCCTCGTCGGTGCGGTGGACCGTGGCCCGGTACTCGGTGAGGTTGGCGGCGAGCAGGTCGGCGCTCTCCTCGGGGGTGCGGGATCCGTGGACGCGGAGGTAGTCCCGGGGGATGCCGGGGTCGGCGGAGGCGGAGGCGGCGGAGCCTGCGGCGGGCACGGCACGGCGGATGCGGCCCAGGATGCGGTCCCTGCTGCTCATCGGCGTGCCCCCCGCTGCTCCCCGCCTCGGTCCCCCCGCTGCTCCCCGGGCCGCTCCCCGCCCCGGTCCCCCCGCTCACGCGCCCACCAGTCGCGGAACGACTCCGCCGGCAGCTCCGGCAGCTCCCGGCCGGCGCTCCATGCCCGCCCCGGCCCCGGCAGCCGGCGCGGCCGAAGCCGGCGGGCCCGGGACAGCAGCCGCTCCGCGGCGCGGAGGGCTTGCGGACGGTCGAGCAGCAGCCGGGCGGCGCGCATGGCGGCCCGTTCGGCGGTGTGGCCGTGTGCGGGGCGGATCCGTACCCGGATGCCCTCGCGGGTCACGTCGCCGCCCTGGGCCACGCGTTCGCGCAGGTGGACGAGGACTTCCGGGATGTCGATGGCCACGGGGCAGACCTCGTAGCAGGCCCCGCACAGGGTGGAGGCGTAGGGCAGCGAGGCATCGATCTCGCTCGCGGTACCGCGCAGTTGAGGGCTGAGGATGGCGCCGATCGGGCCGGGGTAGACGGAGCCGTAGGCGTGGCCGCCGGCGCGCTCGTAGACGGGGCAGACGTTCAGGCAGGCGGAGCAGCGGATGCAGCGCAGGGCCTGGCGGCCGACCTCGTCGGCGAGGGCGTCGGTGCGGCCGTTGTCCAGGAGGATCAGGTGGAACGCGGAGGGGCCGTCGCCATCCGTGGTGCCCGTCCACATGGTCGTGTACGGGTTCATCCGCTCGGCCGTGGAGGAGCGCGGCAGGGTCTGGAGGAAGATCTCCAGGTCCCGGAAGGTCGGCACCACCTTCTCGATGCCCACGACCGAGATCAGCGTGTCGGGCAGGGTCAGGCACATCCTGCCGTTGCCCTCGGACTCGAAGACGACCATCGTGCCGGTCTCGGCGACCATGAAGTTGGCGCCGGACACGGCGACTTTGGCGCGCAGGAACTTCTCGCGCAGGTGCAGGCGGGCGGCCTCGGCCAGCTCCCTCGGGTCGTCGCCCAGCCCATCTGGCGCGGGCCGCCCCCAACTCCCCATCTCGGCCCGGAAGATGTCCCGGATCTCGCCCCGGTTGCGGTGGATGGCCGGGACCAGGATGTGCGAGGGCCGATCGTGGCCCAGCTGGACGATGAGCTCGGCCAGGTCGGTCTCGTACGCGGCGATCCCGGCGGCCTCCAGGGCCTCGTTGAGGCCGATTTCCTGGGTGGCCATCGATTTGACCTTGACGACCTCGCGCTCACCGGTGGCCAGCACCAGCTCCGTCACGATCCGGTTGGCCTCGTCCGCGTCCGCCGCCCAGTGGACGGTGCCGCCCGCGGCGGTCACGGAGGCCTCCAGCTCCAGCAGGTAGCGGTCGAGGTGACGGAGCGTGTGGTCCTTGACGGCCTTGCCCGCCGCGCGCAGCCGGTCCCAGTCCGCCAGCTCGGCGATCGCGCGGGCCCGTTTGTCGCGGATGGTGTGGGTGGCGTGCCGGAGGTTGGCGCGCAGTACGTCGTTCCGTACGGCCTCCCGCGCCGCCTCGGGGAAGGCGGGCATGCCGAGGTGGATGCCGGTCATCGCAGGGGTTCCTCCTCGGTCGCGGCCAGGATCTCGGCGAGGTGCAGGGCGCGCAGCGGGGAGCCGGCCCGGCGCAGCGTGCCGTCGAGGTGGGCGAGGCAGGAGTTGTCGGCGCCGCACAGCACCCGGGCGCCCGTGGCCTCGGCGTTGCGGATCTTGTCGGCGCCCATGGCGGTCGACACGTCGGGGTTCTTCACGGCGAAGGTGCCGCCGAACCCGCAGCATTCCTCGGCCCCGGGCAGCTCGACCAGGTCCAGGCCCTTGACGGCGGTGAGCAGCCGCCGGGGGCGGTCGCCCAACCCGAGGCCGCGCAGCCCGTGGCAGGAGGGGTGGTAGGTGACGGTGTGCGGGAAGTAGGCGCCCACGTCCGTCACCCCGAGGACGTCGACCAGGAACTCGGTCAGCTCGTACACGCGGGGGGCGATCTCCGCCGCGAGCTCCGCCAGCTCCGGCCCCCGCCCCTCCCCGGCGGCCTTCCGGCCGATCCGGGGGTAGTGCTCGCGGATCATCGCGGCGCAGGACCCGGAGGGGGTGACCACGTACGGGTGGCCCGCGAAGGCCTCGGCGGTGCGCCGCAGCAGCGGCTCGGTCTCGCGCCGGTAGCCGGTGTTGTACTGCGGCTGCCCGCAGCAGCTCTGCCCCGTCGGGAAGTCCACGTCGACGCCGAGGCGCTCCAGGAGGCGTACGACGGCGATGCCGGTCCGCGGGTACAGCGCGTCGTTGACGCAGGTGACGAACAGGGCGACACGCATGACGGGCAGAATAGCCGGGTGAAGAAGTTCTCAGTGATCGGCATAGGCGCGGGCGACCCGGACCACCTGACCCTCCAGGCGGTCAAGGCGATCGGTGCCACGGACGCATTCCTCATTCTGGAGAAGGGCGAGGAGAAGGCTGACCTGACCGGGCTGCGGCGCGCGATGCTGGAGGCGCACGCCCGCCCGGGGCACCGGCTGGTGGAGGGCCGCGACCCGGACCGCGACCGGGCCCCGGCCGACTACACCCCGACCGTGGACGGCTGGCGCAGCGCGCGGGCCGAGATCTTCGAGCGGTTCATCGCCGAGGACCTGGCGGACGGCGAGACCGGGGCGTTCCTGGTGTGGGGCGACCCCTCGCTGTACGACTCCACGCTCGCGATCCTCGACGAGGTGCTGGAGAAGGGGCGGGTCGCCTTCGAGCACGAGGTGGTGCCCGGCATCAGCAGCATCTCCTCGCTGCTGGCCCGGCACCGCACCAACTTGAACCGGGTGGGCCGGCCGGTCCAGATCACCACCGGCCGGCGCCTCGCGGAGGGCTGGCCGCAGGACGTGGACGACGTGGTGGTGATGCTGGACGCGCGGCACGCCTTCACCGCCCACCTGGACAAGGACCTGTACATCTACTGGGGCGCCTACGTCGGCACGCCCGACGAGATCCTGGTCTCGGGGAAGCTGGCGGAGGTCGCGGGCCGGATCGAGGAGCTGCGGACCGAGGCCCGCGCCCGCAAGGGCTGGATCATGGACACGTACCTGCTCAGGCGCCCCTGAGGTAGTCGGGCAGGGCCGCGGCGAGGCGTTCGTACTCCTCGGGCCGGTTGTAGATCTGCCCGCAGATCCGGATGCCGCCGCCGCCCGGCCACGGCCAGACCAGCACCCGGACGCGCAGTTCGGCCGCGAGCCGCTCGCGCAGGGCGCGGGCGGTCTCCGGCGTCTGCGCGACGCCCGGCGGCAGGCGCAGGGCCCGCATGGGGAGGCCCTCGGTGTGCGGGAGCGGGGTGAGCCCCGGGACCTCCGCGAGCAGGGCCGCCCCGTGGGCGGCGAGGGCGGTGTTGTGCGCCCGCACCCGGTCGGCGTCGAGGCGTTCGAGGAGGTCCAGGCCCTCGGGGGCGGCCAGCCAGCCGGTGTAGTCGACGGTGGCCCGGTACTCGACGGAACGGGGGAATCCGCTCTGGTCCTCCCAGGAGGGCACCAGCGCCCGGACCCGGGAGCGGTGGCGCGGGGCGACGGCGAGGATCGCGCTGCCGGACGGGGCGTACCCCCATTTGTGCAGGTTTCCGAACCAGAAGTCGGCGCCTCCGGCCAGCGGGTCGGCGAGCGTGCCGGGCGCGTGGGCGCCGTCGACGACGGTGGTGACGCCGCGGGCGGCCAGCTCGGCGAGCAGCTTCGGGCCGGCGAGGAGCCGGGCGGTGGGCGAGCTGATGTGGTCGAGCACCGCCACCTTGGTGCGCGGGGTGAGCCCGGCCAGCACGGCTTCCCGTACGGAGTCCTCGTCGGGGAGGTACGGGTCGAGGGTGACGGTCGTGAGGGGCGCGCGGCGGGCGGCGGCCGCGACGACGGTGCCGTAGCCGTGGTCGGTGACCAGGATCTCGTCGCCGTCCGCGAGGGGGATGGCGTCGAGGGCCAGGTTGGCGCCCTCGGTGGCGTTGGCGATGAAGCAGATGCCCTCGGGGCCGGTGCCGAGGTGGGCGGCGATCCGGGCGCGGGCGGCGTCGACGCGCTCCGACACGCCGACGAAGAAGGCGTCCGGGTCGTGGTGGACCTCGGCCTGGAGCGCGGCGTGCGCCTGCTGCACGGGGACCGGTACCGCGCCGAAGGAGCCGTGGTTCAGGTGGGCGACGCCGGGGTCGAGCCGGAACAGCTCGCGCCCGCCTGGGAACTCCGCGGGTCGTATCGGCTCGGTCACGCGTGCCTCCGGGTGCGGCGGGGCTGGAGTGCCGATCATCGCCGATCGATCGGCCGACCGAAAGCCCGGCCGGGCCGGGGGGGTGTGGCGCGGCGGCGGGGCCGGGGGCGGTGTGCGCGCGGCGGCGGAGGGCGCGGACCACGCGGGCGTCGGCCCCGTCCGTAACCGGCCGGTGCCCCGGAAATGGGGGGCGCTCGGTGGCGCGGGCTGCATAGGCTCGCGCCATGCCGAGCCCGATGCCGCGCCTCGCGGATGCCGACGCACTCACCCGGATCATCGCGTTCCAGGCCGACTTCGCCCGCCGCCAGGCCGAGCGCGTCGTCGAGTTGCCCGGAGGGTTCGCGGCGTACGACGACACGTACCCGCGGTCCCATGCCAACAACCTGGTGGTCATCGACCGGGCGGTGGACCCGGCGGCCCTGCCCTCGCTGGTGGAAGAGGCGCTGAGCGGGTTCGGGCACCGGCTGGTCTGCGTACTCGACGACGCGGTCGGGCGGGAGTGCGTGGAGCCGCTGGCCCGGGCCGGCTACACGCATTCCACGTACCTGGTGATGCTGCACACCGGCGCGGTGGCGCCGGCCGGCCCGGCGGGAGTGGTGGATCTCGCCGCCTTGCGGATCGCGGTGGCCCGCCGCTGGAGGAGCTTCCTTCCGGAGGCCGACGACGAGGTGGTGGGGCAGCTCGTGGAGCGTCGCGCGGTACGCCTGCGCGGCGCGGACTCCGTCCGGTTCGTCGGCGCCCGGACGCCGGAGGGCGAGATGGCCTCGTGGAGCGACCTCTATCTGGACCCGGTCCGCGGTCTGGCCCAGATCGAGGACCTCGTCACCTCGCAGGCCCACCTGCGGCAGGGCTACGGCGACGCCGTGCTCTCCACGGCCCTGCGGCTCGCCGCCGAGGCGGGCTGCGGAACCCGCTTCCTGATCGCCGACTCCGACGACTGGCCGCAGCGCTGGTACGAGCGCCGCGGCTTCTCGGTCATCGGCCGCTCGCACGCCTTCGAACGGCTCTAGGTTCCGTGCCCCGGTATCAGCTCCGGCCGCTGGTGGCCGCGTAGTACTGGAGGTCCTGGACCTCCACCTTGTGGTCCACCGGGTACGGGAGTTCCACCTCCGTGGCGGCCTTGCCGCCGCGGACCACCTCCGCCGCGCTCGTACCCGCCTTCAGCGGCAGCAGTTCGGAGTGCACCCCGGCCGGCGCGTCGTGGGAGTCCTTCGCGGCGCCGACGGTCGTACGGATGCTCGCGGGCCCCGTCAGGAAGCTCAGCACCTCCACCGTGTCGCGGGGGGCGGCGCTGCCCTTGCGCGGGGACATCAGCAGCGACTGGTCCCCCGTCGGGTCGGCGGAGGCGAACTGGGTGCGGGCCGTCAGGTAGAGGGTGTCCCGGACGATCTTCGGCCAGCTGCCCGTCTTGAATTTGGTCAGGTAGTACGAGGTCAGGTCCAGGTAGGCGTAGCCGTTGTGCAGCGAGGGCGCGAACTGGCTGCCCTCCGAGTAGTCGTTCCAGGTGGTCAGCTGCACCCAGTCCGCGCCGTCGTCGATGGCGTGCGTCCAGGTGGAGCGCAGGGTCGCGGTGTTGCCCGCCTCGTCGTAGATGCCCTGGTTGGGCCGGGCGTCCTGGACGGACACGGGCTGCATCCAGATCTTGCCCATGTCGTGGGCCCGCCGGACGTCCCGCGTGGAGCTCTCCTGGCCGACGTAGCTGCGGCTGCCCCATTCGGAGAAGCCGTAACTGATGGGAGCGAAGGACGCGTTGTGCGCGCCGAAGTCCAGGAAGAGCGGGACGAAGGCCGTACGGATGCCGTGCTTCGACTTGAGGAGGTCGATCACCCGGGTCCACCAGGCGGCACTCTTCTCCTCCGCCTTGAACGGGGACACCACGAGCCGGCCGTCGCCGAGCCTGTGCGCGGCGGGGCTCTTGCCGAGGGCGGCGACGGCGTCGGCGAGCACGCCCGGATCGTCGGTCTTCAGGGAGGTCATGTCGGGCATCAGCATGACCTTGAAGGCGGGGTCGACCGAACGGGCCGCCTCCATCAGGAGGTTGGAGCGCTCCCAGTTCTTCCCGGAGAGGGAGAGCATGTCGAGCGTGAACCCGTCGATTCCGGCGGAGCGGGCCGTGCGCACCTCCTGCTGGAGGTTGGCGTACTCCCAGTTGCCGTCCTTGGGCCGGACGGGCAGGGGGCGGTCGCGCAGCAGGCCACCGTACCGTTCGTGTTTGCCGCTCTCCCCGTCGGGGTCGAGGTAGTTGCGGGTGTAGTAGTCGCCGTCGGCGCTCGCGTTGTCGAGGGACAGCGGGTACGGGGTGAAGTAGTGGGCGAACACCAGCTTCCTGCCCGCGCCGGCGGAGCGCAGCGCGGCGGGCTGGGGCAGGTCGAAGGGCAGGGCTCCGGCGGGACGGGTGCCGCCGGTGTCGACCTGGCCGCGGGTGCCGCCCTGCTGCGGCTCCTCGGGGGCCGGGCTCGGGTCCTGCCCCGGTGCCGGCGCCCCGGTTGCGTCGGGTGAGGGGCTGCCCGCGGGGCCGGTGGACCAGGGCACGCTGATGTCGGGCGCCGAGCGGTCCTGGAGCGCGTCCGCCGAGAAGGGGTCCCAGGCTATGCCGGTCGCGGCGCAGACACCGACCAGCAGGAAGGCCGACAGGAGGAGGGCCAGCAGCGGTCTGCGGCCCCGGAAGCGGGGACGGCGCCGGTGCGACGAGGGCCGCGCCTGCCGCGCTGACCGCCGGTCCGCTCTCATCTGCGTTGCCCCTCCCGGAATATGCCCCGACTGCCGGGCTGCACAGCAGTAGAGCGGATTCCCGGCTCCCGGACAACCGTTCCCGGGGAGCCGGGCCTCGGCACGTACGTCACCGGGACCACGGCGCCTACGCCGACCGCAGTGCAGGCCCGGAGGCGGCCCGTCACCGTCCGCCCTTCGGGACGTACGGCCCGGTCCTGCTGCCGGGCGGCCTGACCAGGCCCGCGGTTCCCGGGTTGCGGGATCAGGTGCGGGCGGCGGCGATGTCCACGTTCTCCAGGATGCCGATGGCGTCGGGGACGAGGATCGCCGCCGAGTAGTAGGAGCTGACCAGGTAGGACATCACGGACTTCTGGTCGATTCCCATACAGCGGACGTTGAGTCCGGGCTCGATCTGCTCCGGGATGGCGGCCGGGCGCAGTCCGACCACCCCCTGCTGCTCCTCCCCCGTGCGCAGGGCGAGGACGGAGCTGGTGTGGCCGGCGGTGACCGGGATCTTGCCGCACGGCAGGAGGGGGATCCCGCGCCAGGAGGGCACCTGTTTGCCGTGCACCTCGGTGGTGGCGAGGGCGAGGCCGCGCTTGTTGCACTCGCGGAAGAAGGCGGCGATCGCCTTGGGGTGGGCCAGGAAGAACCTCGTTCCGCGGCGCATGCTGAGCAGGTCGTCCAGGTCGTCGGGGGTGGGCGGGCCGGACCAGGTGCTGATGCGCTGTTCGTAGTCCGCGTTGTGGAGCAGCCCGAACTCCCGGTTGTTCAGCAGCTCGGACTCCTCGCGCTCGCGCATCGCCTCTACGGTCAGGCGCAGTTGCTGCTCCAGCTGGTTCATCGGCTCGTTGTAGAGGTCGGCGACCCGGGTGTGGACGCGCAGGACGGTCTGGGCGAGGCTGAGTTCGTGCTCGCGCGGGCTGAGGTCGTAGTCCACGAAGGTGGCGGGCAGTTCCGCCTCGCCCGCGTGGCCGGAGAACAGTGCGATGTCGGCCTCCCCGCGCCGGTTGACCGGGCGCGAGCCGTTCTCCACGTACTGTTCGAGGTGGGCGCGCAGGCTCGCGGAGCGCGCCAGCACCTCCTGGAACGAACTCCAGCGCAGCACCATGACGGTCGCGGCGGTGGTGGCGCGCACGGAGTAGCCCCAGTGCGGGTCGGCCTGGCCGAGTGCGTCGTCGCCGAGCTGGTCACCGTCGGTGGTCACGCCGAGCAGTTCGAGGCCTCCGTAGGGCCCTTGCGCGAGGCGCTCCAGGCGGCCGTGGGCGACGACGAACACCTCGTCCACCGGGGCGCCCGCCTCGACCAGGGCGTCGCCGGCCCGCAGGTCGCGTTTGACGAACCGTACGGCGAGTTCCTCCAGCACCGCGGTGTCGCCGAAGCCCCTGAGCGTGGGAAGTTCGGCGAGGGTCGGCGCCACGATGTTCACGTGGTCCGCGCCGCTCTGCACGAAGGAGACCCGGCCGCGGCCGACGGCGTGGGTCAGGCGCCGGTTGACCCGGTAGGTGCCGGCGCCGAGGTGGACCCAGGGCAGCATGCGCAGCAGCCAGCGGGAGCTGATGCCCTGCATCTGCGGTACGGACTTGGTGGTCGTCGCGAGGTTGCGGGCAGCGGCGGTGGTCAGGCTCAACTGTCGCTCGGCGTGCGGGTCCGGTGGTGGCTGCGCCTGTGCGGTCATGCGGGTTCCTCCCTGGGTCGGGTCCTCGCGGAGCGGGCGGTGCGCTCCGCGGTGGGGCGTTGCGCAGGGCTCACGGTGCGGGGCGGGGAGTCACTCGCGGTAGTCGCCGCGGCGGGGGGCCTGTTGAAAGTCGCGCAGGGTTGAAGCGGTGCACAGGTGTACGGGTTTCAACGCGCCCGGGATTTTCAACAGGCGCCATCGGCTCGGGGCTTACCGCGGGGGCGGGGCGGACGGCTCCATGGGTGGGTGTGCCGATCGCCAGGAGGACCCATGGCCCGCCCCGACCCCGTGCCCGACCCCCTGCCCCGTCGCGTTCCCGGCCCCCTGCCCGCCGGCCCGGGCAGGGCGCTGAGCCGGCTGCCGGCCGGCCGGACCGGGCTGGGGCCGCGCGTCGGACCGTGGCCGCCGCCCGCGCCGGGCCGCAGGGCGAGCGCCCCGGCCCCGACCCGGGCCCCGGGGCTCGGCTCCGCGTCCGGTCTGGGCCTGGGTCTGGGCCTGGGTCCGCGCCTCGGTCCTCGGGCACACCCGGCGCCCGGAGCCGGCGCGGGCGCCCGGGCCGATCCGAAGTCCGGGTCCGGCGGCTCTGGTTCGGGAGTCGTCGTACCGCCGCTGTACTGCCCGGACGCCGTACGGGACGATCCCGCCCTGGCCGAGGACGTCAACGAGCGCCTCGTGGACTGGGCCGACGAGATCGGGATCTACCGGGGGCGGCTGGACGCGCTCCGGGCCGCGGGCTTCGGCCGGCTGATGATGCTCGGCCACCCGGACTGCGACGACCCGGACCGGCTGCTCGCCGCCGCCAAGTGCGCGCTCGCGGAGTGGTCCGTGGACGACCACTGGGTGGACGAGGGCGAGGACGCCGATCCCAGCCTGGTCGGCCTGCGCAACTCGCTGGCGCACGCGGTGGTGGACCCGGTGCGGATGCCCCCCAGGTACGCGGCGCAGTTCGAGGAGACGGTGGCCGGGGAACCGGTGCTGCGGGCCTTCCGGTCGGCCCTGGAACACCTCGGCAGGTTCGCCTCCCCCACCCAGGTGGGCCGGCTGCGCCACGAGCTGGCCGTGATGTTCGTCGGGTACGGGATCGAGGCGCAGTGGCGGATGTCGGGCCGTCGGCCCCCGGTGTGGGAGTACCTGACGCACCGGTACGAGAACGCCTTCTTCCCCTGCATGGTCGTGATCGACCCGGTGGGCGGGTACGAGCTGCCCGCGCACGAGTTCGCCGACCAGCGGGTGCGCCGTACGTACCTGTACGCGGCGGTCGCCGCCGTGCTGCTCAACGACCTGTACTCGATGGCCCGGGAGGATCCGGCCGACACCAACCTGCCGAACCTGATCGCGGCGGAGGACGGGGTCCCGCTCCAGGAGGCGGTCGACCGCACGGCGGCGATCCACGACGAGGTGATGCGCACCATCGAGGCCGAGTCGGCGGCGCTGACCGCAGCGGGCTCCCCGATGCTGGGCCGGTACCTGGCCGGGGTGTGGGCCTGGATGGGCGGCTCCAAGGAGTGGCACGCGACCAGCCTGCGCTACCGGGAGCCGCCCCGGACCTGACGATCCCCCGCGGACGCTCCGATCCGGTCCGACCCCGCCGCCAGCGGTACCCCCCGCGTGGGTGATCATGGAGTCCATGACTCCGATCGCCAACATGGACCTCACCGGCTTCACTGAGCGGGAGCCCGGGGTGTGGACCGACGCACAGGGCCTCGTCCTGTCGGTGCATTTCTTCGACCTCGTACCGGACCTGCCGGCGCCGCTGCACGAGGCCGAGCGGCTCCGGTACGGCCTGGCCCGGAACGCGGCCCAGGCCGGGGCGGGCCTCATCGAGGCGATGACGGGCGAGGTGGACTCCGTACCCGCCGTGCGCCAGCTGATCAAGGTCCGGCGGCCGGACGGCCACGGGCAGGTCTTCCTCGGCTCGTGGACCCTGCCGAGGGCCGGCTGCAGCACGGTGGTGAAGGTGCAGGCGGGTGAGGGGCCGATGACCGGCATGCGCGAGGCCGTGGTCCTCGCCCAGGTCGGTCCCGAGCAGTACTTCGCACCGCACCCCTACGGGCCCGACATCTCGGGCGGCCTGCCCTACCACGTCGGCGACCACGAGCAGTGGGACGCGCAGTTCCCCGAGCACCCGCTGACGCAGGTGCGCGCCGCGCTGCGGCGGATCAGCCCGACCATCACCCTGCACGAGAGCTTCAAGGCCCTGCCGCCCTTCGGCGCGCAGCCGACCCCTCCCGCGCAGCCGGCCCCGATCCCGGCCCCGCCCGCCCAGCCGGCCCCGCCTGCGGCTCCGATCCCAGCCCCGGCCCCACCGACGCAGCCGGCCCCGCCCGCGCAGCCGACTCCGCCCGCGGCCGGCCGCGCCGGCATCGCGGACCCCCGCCTCTGGTTCCGACGGGGCTGACCCGGCCCCACCGACAAGACCCGTCCTACGACAGCGCGCTCACCCGCACCAGCAGCGCCTGCGCGATGCGGTTGCCGCGGACCGCGTGCAGCCGTCCGCGCAGCCTGCGCAGGGCGTCGTACACCCGAGCCGACTGGAGTTGCGGCACCGCGTCCAGGGTCTCGTGCCAGGTGGCGCAGGCGCGCTCCAGGTGCCCGTGGGCCAGGTGCAGTTCCGCCAGCCGCGCCGAGGTGATCGCCCGGGCCCGGCGTTCCGCTGCCGGGCGGTGCCGCAGTGAGGCGCGGAGCGCGGCGATCGCCCCCTTGGTGTCGCCCAGTGCGGCCATCGCCTCCGCCTGCTGGTGGTGCAGCGCGGCCAGATGGTAGTCGCCGATCGGCACGCTCTGCCCGGTGGATCGTTCCAGCAGCCGCTGCGCCGCGGCCAGGTGGGACAGGGCCGCCCGCCGGTCCCCGCAGGCCGCCTCCGCCACGGCCAGCTGCCCCGTGACGAACGCGGCCTGCACGCCGGGGAGCCGGCCTGCCTCCCGGGCCGCCGCCTCGGCCAGTTCCAGGGCCTGCTTGCGGTGGCCGAGGTGGTGCGCCTGCACGCTCATCCCGCGCAGGGCGGGCGCGTGGCACTGCGGGTCGCCCGCCTCCTGGCCGAGCCGCAGCGCCACCCGGTAGTAGGCCTGGGCGACTCCGTGCTGGTTGCTGTCGAAGCAGAGGAACGCCGCCGTGTAGGCGAGCCGGGAGGTGGCGCCGAGCAGCCTGTGCCGGACGGCGGGCGGGGCGCCGGCCCGTAGCCAGGGGGCCACGGTGGTGGCGAGGTAGGCGGTCAGGGCGGCCCGCGCCTGCCCGCTGCCGAACGTCATGTCGGCGTCGCGGAACACCGGCAGTACCGCCTCGGCGGCCAGCACGTGGTCCAGGCCGATCCGGCCCTGCGGGTCGGCCGGTGCGGTGGACGGCTCGGGGTCCCCGTCCGGCGGGCGCCAGGCCGAGGAGTAGACGGGGACCTCACCGAAGAGCCCCGTCCCGTGGTCCGGCCCGCCCCCGTCCGGAAAGGCGGCGAGTGCGTCCGGGCCCGGGGGCGCGCTGCCGGGACGGTCCCTCGTACGCACGCCCGCCGGGCGGGCGAGTCCGGTGTCGGCGGCGCTGACGCGGCGTCCGGTGCGGCGGCTGAGGGCTTCGGCGGCGAGGGAGACGACGTGGGCGGGCGGGCGGGTCCCCGCGAGCCAGTGCGAGACGGAGGTCCGGTCGTAGCGGAGGGTGAGGCCGGTTTCGGCCGCCACGCCGTTGACGGCGCGGGCGAAGTCCTGCCCGCTCCAGCGGGCGTCGGCGAGAAGGGTGCGCAGTCGTCCGTTCGGTTCGCGCTTGGGATCACGATTCGGATCACGCTTGGGCTCACGCTTGGCCATCAGCACCTGTCCAGGTCGTACACGTGTCCAGTCCTTCAACACAGTCGGACATTCAACAGGGCGAGGCGGGGCGGGCGTACCGGACGGGGCCGTCCTGCCTCTCACTTAGACGTGTGCACAGGGCGGCACGCGGTCACACCGGGTGCCCGATGGCGTGCGGGAGCACTGCAGATCACTGGGGAGCGGGTTTCCTCCCCCGTAGCACCCCGCACGCCACCCCCGCCCAGGCGGACCGCGCCGGCCCCCGCACCGGTGGAACCGCCCCGACCGACCGAGAGGAAGGCCGTCATGCCCGTCGACCCGACCGCCGCAGAGAGCGCCGAAGCCGCGGCAGAGCCGGGCTCCGCCGCCCGGCAGAGCCTCAGTACCGAGGCCGCCCGCCGGCTGGCCACCACCACCAAGTCCGCCCCCCAGATGCAGGGCATCAGCTCGCGCTGGCTGCTGAAGATCCTCCCCTGGGTACAGACGGGCGGCGGCACGTACCGCGTGAACCGCACCGTGAGCTACACGCTCGGCGACGGGCGGATCAGCTTCGTGAAGACCGGTACGGAGCTGCGGGTCATCCCCGCCATGCTGCGCGAGCTCGGCATGCTCCGGCACTTCCCCGACGACGAGGTGGTGGCGTCGATCGCGGACCGGTTCGTGAAGGAGGAGTTCCGCAAGGGCGACGTCATCGTCCGGCAGGGGGAACCCGTCGACAAGATCTACCTGGTCGCCCACGGCCGGATCGAGCGGACCGGCCACAGCGCCTACGGGGACGAAGCCGGCCTCGGCGTCCTGAGCGACGGCGACCACTTCGGCCACCACCCCCTGCCGGACTCCCGCTGGGAGTTCACCGCCCGGGCCCAGACCGACGTGGTCACGATGACCTACAACCGCGGCGACTGGGACGCCTCCCTGAACGCCTCCCCCGCGCTGCGCCGGCACGCCGAGGCCTACCTGGAGGCCGAACGCGTCGGCCGCCGGGGCAGCGAGGCCGTGGAGCTGTCCGCCGGCCACACCGGCGAGCCGTTCCTGCCGGGCACGTACGTGGACTACGACCTGAGCCCGCGCGAGTACGAACTGAGCGTCGCCCAGACCGTCCTGCGCGTGCACAGCCGGGTGGCCGACCTCTACAACCAGCCGATGAACCAGTCGGAGCAGCAACTGCGCCTGACCATCGAGGCCCTGAAGGAGCGCCAGGAGAGCGAGCTGGTCAACAACCCCGAGTTCGGGCTGCTCCACAACGCCGACTACGAGCAGCGGATCTACGCCCGTTCCGGCCCGCCCACCCCCGACGACCTGGACGAACTCCTCAGCCGTCGCCGCGGTTCGCAGCACTTCCTCGCCCACCCGCGCACCATCGCCGCCTTCGGCCGCGAGTGCAGTCGGCGCGGCCTGTACCCGGACACCGTCGACTTCCAGGGGCACCGGCTGCCGTCCTGGCGCGGGGTGCCGCTGCTGCCCTGCAACAAGATCCCCGTGACCCCGGAGCGCACCAGCTCGATCCTGGTCCTGCGCACCGGCGAGGACAACGAGGGCGTGATCGGTCTGCACCAGACCGGCCTGCCGGACGAGTACCAGCCGGGCCTGTCCGTCCGGTTCATGCACATCAACGAGCAGGCGATCATCTCCTACCTGGTCACCGCCTACTACTCGGCGGCGATCCTGGTCCCCGACGCCGTCGGGGTGCTGGAGAACGTGGAGATCTCGCGGTTCGACGACTGAGGGAGGGCGGCCCGAGAGTGAGCGCCGACAGCATCCGGCAGCGGCCGAGGCAGGACCAACAGCCCTTCGAGCTGCCCGAGTTCTACGTACCGCATCCCGCCCGCCTCAATCCCCACCTGGCGCAGGCCCGCGAGCACGCCCGCACCTGGGCCGATGCCATGGGCATGCTGGAGGGGTCCGGCGTGTGGGGCCTCGACGACCTGGAAGCCCACGACTACGCCCTGCTGTGCGCCTACACCCACCCCGAGTGCGACGGACCGATGCTTTCGCTGGTCACCGACTGGTACGTGTGGGTGTTCTTCTTCGACGACTGGTTCCTGGAGGTCTTCAAGCGCCCGGGAAACCGGACCGGCGGCCGGGACGCCCTGGAACGCCTGGCCCTCTTCATGCCGGAGGACCCCGCCTGCGCCGTACCGGAACCGGTGAACCCGGTGGAGGCCGGGCTCGCGGACCTGTGGGCGCGCACCGTCCCCGGCCATTCGCCGGACTGGACGGCCCGGTTCTCCCTGAGCACCCGCCACCTCCTGATGGAGTCGCTGTGGGAGCTCGACAACATCAGGATCGGCCGCGTCGCCAATCCGGTCGAGTACGTGGAGCAGCGCCGCAAGGTCGGCGGCGCCCCCTGGTCGGCGGGGATCGTCGAGCACGCGACGGGCGCCGAGGTGCCCGCCGAGGTCTCCGGCGAGCGGCCGTTGCGCGTGCTGCGCGACTGCTTCGCCGACTCGGTGCACTTCCGCAACGACCTGTTCTCCTACGAGCGCGAGGTCGGCAAGGAGGGCGAGCTCAGCAACGGGGTCCTGGTCCTGGAGAGGTTCTTCGGCTGCACCACCCAGGAGGCGGCCGACCGGCTCAACCGGCTCCTGACCTCCCGGCTCCAGCAGTTCGAGCACACCTTCTTCACCGAGCTGCCGCCGATGTTCGTCCGTACGGGCCTGGGCCCGGACCAGATCGCGGCGGTACTGGCCTACGCCCGCGGCCTCCAGGACTGGCAGTCCGGCGGCCACGAGTGGCACCTGCGCTCCAGCCGCTACATGAACGGGCGCGCGGGCGCCGCCGGCCCCACCCTGCCCGGCCGGCCCGCCCTGCCGCAGTGGCCGGCCCCGCCGGGGTGGCCGCCCGGCCCGTCGGGACTGGGCACCGCCGGGGCCAACGTCAGGGCGCTGCTGGGCCTCACCGGCGGGGCGCAGCGCGCCCGGCGGCACGCGCACGGCCCCCGTCTGGTGGGGCCCTCCGTGATCCCGGAGTTCTACCTGCCGTACTCGGCCCCCCTCAATCCGCACCTCGCGGGGGCCCGCACCCGGCTCGTCGAGTGGGACCGGAAGGTGGGCATCCTCGACGAGGGCCTGTGGTGGGAGGAGAAGGCGGCCGGCTACGACTTCGCGCTCTGCTCGGCCGGCATCGACCCGGAGTGCTCGGCGGAGGAGCTCGACATCAGCGCGTGCTGGCTGAGCTGGGGTACGTACGCCGACGACGTCTACCCGCGGCGCTTCGGAGCCCCCCGCGATCTGGCGGGGGCCGCCCTGCAGACGGCGCGGCTGCGCGCCCTCATGCCGCTGGACCTGGTGCCGCCGCCCTCGCCGCCGGTGAACGCGATGGAACGGGGGCTGGCCGACCTGTGGCCGCGCACGGCCGGTCCGATGTCCGGGGAGCAGCGCCGGATGTTCCGGGCGGCGATGGACCAGGTGCTGGACGGCTGGGTCTGGGAGCTGGAGAACCAGGCCGCCCACCGGGTGCCGGACCCGGTGGACTACCTGGAGATGCGGCGCCTGACGTTCGGCGCGCCGATGACCAGTGCCCTCGGCCGGATGCGCCACCTGGACGTCATCCCGCCGGAGGTCTACGAGAGCGCGGCGGTGCAGTCCCTGGAGGCGGCCGCCTTCGACTACTCGGGGCTGATGAACGACGTGTACTCGTACCAGAAGGAGGTGGAGTACGAGGGCGAGCTGCACAACATGCTGGTGGTCACGCAGACCTTCTTCGACTGCGACTACCCGACCGCGCTCGGGATCGTGAACGACCTGATGACCTCGCGGATGGAGCAGTTCGAGCACGTGCTGGAGAAGGAGTTTCCCGTCGTCTACGAGGACCTCGGGCTGGACCCGCCGGCCCGTGCGGCCCTCGACCGGTACGCCGACGGGCTGAAGCTGTGGATGGCGGCGCTCGCCGTGTGGCACGAGCGGACGCGGCGCTACCGGGAGGAGGACCTGCGGTGGCACCACTGCGGACGCCGGGCGGACGCGGCCCCCGGGCCCCTGCCGCGGGCGCCGCACCGGGTCTCCTGGGTCTGACGCGCGGGGCCGCGACCGGCGCGGGGGTCAGGTGTGCAGGGCCGTCCCCTTCTAGGTGGCGGCGCACCTCGGCGAGGTCCATGTGCGCTGATCCCGATGGTCCACAGCAGGCGTCTGCGGTAGGTCCCGCTGAGGGTGTCTGCGGCGGCCGGGGGCGCACCGTGGTCGTGGCCCATGATCAGCATCCGACCACATGCCCCGGTCAGCGGCACTTCGGTGGACAGGCGCGGACCGGGTGTACAACTGCGGTGATCATCGGACGGCACGGGCCATTCGGCGGAATGCGACATTCCCCTGGTCTTGCGGTGGAACTGGCGCATAATCGTCGGCATGCGGCCTGAATCATTCCTCTCGCCGCGCCTGGTCACGCATGCAATGGGGGGCATCGTGCCGATGGGGGAACCGCGACGGTCCGGAACTCTGCCGACGACATCAAACGAACTGTCCTGGCTGCTGACCACCGTCCGGCGGGGCCGGGTGCTGACCGTGACCGGCCGGTTCCGCGCCCCGCGCAGTCTGCTGGTACGTGACATCGCGCAGCGGCTCTCGTCGAACTTCTGCGACGGCGTGGCCGTGGTCACCGTCGCGGAGGGCGGCGGCGTACGGGAACTCGTGGCCGCACTGGGCTGCGTACCCGGCATGCCCTTCCTGCCCTACGGGACGCGCAACGCCGCCTCCTGGCTCGCGGAGCGGGACATGCTGCTCGTCCTGGACGGCAGCGACCACCTGAGGGCCGAGACCCTGGGCTGGCTGCGCGAACTGCTCGCCGTCGCACCCGGGCTGCGGATCCTGGCCGCCGGACGGTACCCGCTGGCCGTCGGACAGGGCCGGGTCCACCGGCTCTGAGCCGCGCGGGCCCGCGCGGGGCCCGGATCGGCGCCCGGGCGCGCCGCGCCGCCCCCGGCGCACCGGGGCAACACGCGCGGCACGGCCACGCCATGACGGCGCCACACCACTGCCACAGCACTGCCATACGGGAGTCATTGAGTGGGGGCGACCCGGCTCCTAGGGTCTGACCTGCGGGTCCCGGCGGGCACGGCGTGCCGCCGGGAGCCCGGTACGTACGTCAACTTCTCCGCGCGTACAGGAGATTCTCGTGAGCGAGCACACCACCGGGTCCCGGAAGGCCCCCGTCGGCAGACGCGGCTTCCTCGCCGGGGCCGCGGTCGCCGCCGCCGCGGCGGCCACCCCGGCCTTCGCCAGGACAGCGGCGGCCGCGCCCTCGTCACGCCCCAACATCCTGCTGATCGTCACCGACGACCAGCCCAAGCACACCGACTGGGCCATCCCGAAGACCATCGAGTGGCTCGGCGGCCACGGGGTGACCTTCACCCACGGGCACTCCGCGACCCCGCTGTGCGCGCCCTCGCGGTCCTCGGTCTTCTCCGGGCGGCACGCGCACCACCACGGCGTGCGCAACAACGCCGCCTCGCACAGCCTCGACCAGTCCACCACCGTGCAGCGCCACCTCAAGCAGGCCGGCTACCGCACCGGGCTCTTCGGCAAGTACCTCAACTCCTGGACGCTGGCGGACAGTCCGCCGCACTTCGAGGAGTTCGCGCTGCTCCAGCCCGGCTACAACGACGCCCGGTGGAACATCGACGGCACCGTCCAGCAGCTTCCCGGGTACACCACCAACATCATCAAGAACAGGACCCTCGGCTTCCTGGACAAGGCCGCGACGGACCCCCGCCCGTGGTTCGCGTACGTCACCCCGTACGCCTCGCACGCGCCGAACACCCCGGCCCCCAAGTACGCCGAGACCCCCGTGCCCGCCTGGAACGGCCGCCCCTCGGTCCCGGAGGACGACCGGGCCGACAAACCCCCGTACATCCGCAACGCGACGTCGACCCTCGACGACGCCCGCGAGACGCGGGGGCGCCAGCTGCGCAGCCTGCTCTCCGTCGACGACGCGGTGCAGGCCATCCACGACAAGCTGGCCGCGCTCGGCCAGCTGGAGAACACCCTCGTCATCTTCACCGGGGACAACGGCTACACCTGGGCCGACCACGGCTGGCTGAAGAAGTCGGTGCCCTACTCCCCCGCCCACGAGGTGCCCTTCTACCTGTCCTGGCCGGCCGGCGGCCTCGGCGGGGGCACCACGGACCACCGCATCGTCGCCAACATCGACATCGCACCGACGATCCTGGACGCCGCCGGGATCAGCCCGACCACCCCGCAGGACGGCCGGTCGCTGCTCACGCCGGCCGCGCGCGATCACCTGCTCGTGCAGTGGTGGAAGCAGGGCACGGGCGGTACGGGGCCGAAGACCTGGGCCTCGTACGTGGCCAAGGACAGGCAGTACACGGAATATTACGATCTGCACACCGACGCGGCGGGCCAGGTCTCCGGGACCGGGCAGGTGACCTTCCGCGAGTACTACGACCTGGCCGACGATCCGTACCAGCTGAAGAACCTGCTGTACCAGGCCACCCCGGCCCAGGAACAGGCCCTCGGCATACCGGCGTTGGCGGCGCAGCTGGCCGCCGACCGCGCCGGCTGACCCCGTACCACCGCCCCCAGGAGTGAGACCCGTGCCGCCCAAGTCCTGCTGCAGCCCCGGCCGCGAACCCGACGCCACCGCCGTCCTGAGCCTCGCCCCGGCACCGCCGCGGCCCCGGGCGGACCCGGCGGCGGGGCGGGCGGCACGGGGCCTGGTGGACCTCGCGGGCGGGCGGTTCCTGATGGGGACCGAGGATCCCGACGGCTTCCCGGGGGACGGCGAGGGGCCGGTGCGGGAGGAGGTGGTCGGGGCGTTCCGCATCGCCCCGACCACCGTCACCAACGCCCGGTTCGCCTCCTTCGTGAAGGCCACCGGCCATGTCACGGAGGCGGAGTCCTTCGGCTTCAGCTTCGTCTTCGCCGGCTTCCTCGGCCCCCCGCTCGCCGCGGCCTCCCCCGCGGTGGCCGGTACCCCGTGGTGGCGGGCGGTGTCCGGCGCGGACTGGCGCCGGCCCGAGGGACCGGGCTCCTCGTTCGCCGCCCGGCAGGACCACCCCGTCGTGCACGTGTCGTGGAACGACGCCCAGGCCTACTGCGCCTGGTCCGGCACCCGGCTGCCGACGGAGCCCGAGTGGGAGTTCGCGGCGCGCGGCGGCCTGGAGCAGCGGCGCTACCCCTGGGGCGACGAACTGCGGCCCGGCGGGCGGCACATGTGCAACATCTGGAACGGGGACTTCCCGCGGCACAACACCCGGGCGGACGGCTACGCGGGCACGGCGCCCGCGAAGTCCTTCCGCCCCAACGGCTACGGGCTGTACAACACGGTCGGCAACGTGTGGGAGTGGTCGGCGGACCACTTCGCCCCCGCCGCCCCGGAGCGCGCGATGCGCGGCGGCTCGCACATGTGCCACGACTCGTACTGCAACCGCTACCGGGTCGCGGCCCGCACCCGCAACACCCCGGACAGCTCGGCGGGCAACATCGGCTTCCGGGTGGCGGCGGACTCCGTCCGCCCCGGCTCCCCTGCCCGTTGAGGCCCGGGTACGCCACCGCCCCGGCCGGAGACTTCCCGGCCGGGGCGGAGCGGACACGCCGTGGGCGTCAGCCCAGGATCGCGAGCGCCTGGTTCAGGGTCGCGGACGGGCGCATGACCGCCGAGGCCTTGGCGGCGTCGGGCTGGTAGTACCCGCCGATCTCGGCCGGGGAGCCCTGGACGGCGATGAGCTCGCCGACGATCTTCTCCTCGGACTCGGCCAGCGTCTTGGCCAGCGGGTCGAACGCGGCGGCCAGCTTCGGGTCGTCGGTCTGGCGCGACAGCTCCTGTGCCCAGTACAGGGCGAGGTAGAAGTGGCTGCCGCGGTTGTCGATGCCGCCCAGCTTGCGGCTCGGCGACTTGTCCTCGTTGAGGAAGGTCCCGGTCGCGCGGTCCAGGGTGTCGGCCAGCACCTGGGCGCGGGCGTTGCCGGTGGTGACCGCCAGGTGCTCGAAGGAGACGGCCAGCGCGAGGAACTCACCGAGGGAGTCCCAGCGCAGGTAGTTCTCCTTGACCAGCTGCTGGACGTGCTTCGGGGCGGAGCCGCCGGCGCCGGTCTCGAAGAGGCCGCCGCCGTTCATCAGCGGGACGACCGACAGCATCTTGGCGCTGGTGCCCAGCTCCAGGATCGGGAAGAGGTCGGTCAGGTAGTCGCGCAGCACGTTGCCGGTCACCGAGATGGTGTCCTCGCCGCGGCGGATGCGCTCCAGGGAGTAGGCGGTGGCCTCGACCGGGGAGAGGATCTTGATGGTCAGACCCTCGGTGTCGTGGTCCGCGAGGTACGTCTTGACCTTGGCGATGAGCTGCGCGTCGTGCGCGCGGCCCTCGTCCAGCCAGAAGACGGCCGGGACGCCGGTGGCGCGGGCGCGGGTGACGGCGAGCTTGACCCAGTCCTGGATCGGCGCGTCCTTGGTCTGGCAGGCGCGGAAGACGTCACCGGCGGCGACCTCCTGCTCCAGGACCACGTTGCCCTCGGCGTCGACGAGGCGGACGGTGCCCGCGGCGGCGATCTCGAAGGTCTTGTCGTGGCTGCCGTACTCCTCGGCCTTCTGGGCCATGAGGCCGACGTTCGGCACCGAGCCCATCGTGGACGGGTCGTAGGCGCCGTGCGCGCGGCAGTCGTCGATGACGACCTGGTAGACGCCGGCGTAGCTGCTGTCCGGCAGGACGGCGAGGGTGTCGGCCTCGGCGCCGTCCGGGCCCCACATGTGGCCGGAGGTGCGGATCATGGCCGGCATGGAGGCGTCGACGATGACGTCGGACGGGACGTGCAGGTTGGTGATGCCCTTGTCCGAGTCGACCATCGCGAGGGCCGGGCCCTCGGCGATCTCGGCCTCGAAGGAGGCCTTGATCGCGTCGGCGTCGGGCAGCGCGCCCAGGCCGTTCAGGATCGTGCCGAGGCCGTCGTTCGGGGACAGGCCGGCGGCGGCCAGGGTCTCGCCGTAGCGGGCGAAGGTCTTCGGGAAGAAGGCGCGGACCACATGGCCGAAGATGATCGGGTCGGAGACCTTCATCATCGTGGCCTTGAGGTGCACCGAGAACAGCACGTCCTCGGCCTTGGCGCGCTCGATCTGGTCGTTCAGGAAGGTGCGCAGCGCGTCGACGTGCAGGACGGACGCGTCCACGACCTCGCCGGCGAGGACCGGTACGGACTCGCGCAGGACGGTGGTGGCCCCGTCGGCGGCGACGTGCTCGATGCGGAGCGTGCCGGCCTCGGAGATCACGGTGGACTTCTCGGTGGAGCGGAAGTCGTCGGCGCCCATGGTGGCGACGTTCGTCTTCGACTCGGAGGTCCAGGCGCCCATGCGGTGCGGGTGGGCCTTGGCGTAGTTCTTCACCGAGGCGGGGGCGCGGCGGTCGGAGTTGCCCTCGCGCAGGACCGGGTTGACGGCGCTGCCCTTGACCTTGTCGTAGCGGGCGCGGATCTCGCGCTCCTCGTCGGTCTTCGGGTCGTCCGGGTAGTCCGGAAGCGCGTAGCCCTGGCTCTGGAGCTCGGCGACCGCGGCCTTCAGCTGCGGGATCGAAGCCGAGATGTTGGGCAGCTTGATGATGTTCGCGCCCGGGGTCTTCGCCAGCTCGCCGAGCTCGGCGAGGGCGTCCGCGATCCGCTGGCCCTCTTCCAGGTGCTCGGGGAAGCTGGCGATGATCCGACCGGCCAGGGAGATGTCACGGGTCTCGACATTCACACCGGCCGTCGACGCGTAAGCCTGGATCACAGGCAGGAAGGAATACGTCGCGAGGGCCGGGGCCTCGTCAGTGTGCGTGTAGATGATGGTCGAGTCAGTCACCGGATGCTCCGCTCCACAGTCTGCGTCTCTCGTCTGCAACATTGCTCGACATCAAGATATCTCGTGATCGGGCCGGTCTGGACAGCCCCCTGCCGGAACCGGGGCGAGACGCGCGTCACCCGGCGCCGCGCCGCGGCCGCCCGGGACGCGTCGAGCGCCCCCATCGGCGGATTTCCGCAGGTGGGGGCGCTCGGGCGAGGCGTGGGATCCAGCCGGGTCAGGCGCGGATCTCCCTGGGGATCAGGCGCGGATCTCCTTGGGGTTCGCTCCGTACTCGTTGGCGCCGGGGTGCCCCTCGGTCGCCGCCAGGACGATGAACCAGATCCATCCGACGAACGGGATGATGCTGACCAGGTACCACCAGCCGGACTTTCCGATGTCGTGCAGCCGGCGGATCGCGAGGCCCAGGCTCGGCAGGAAGACGGCCAGGCTGTAGACCCAGGTGAGGATCGGGTACGTCTCCAGGACGAAGTCCAGGATGGTGAGGACGACGATGATCGGGATGTTCGCCAGCACGAACATCCAGTACTCCTGCCGGCGCGCCCGGCCGGCGAAGTCCGCGTACCGCTTTATGACGTCCACGTAGTAGTGCACGGGTCCCCCCGGAGGACGGATCGGCGGCCCCTCCCGCAGGGGCGGCCCCAGGCCGAACTTATGCCCTTCTTACACGGCCCTCAAGCCCCTCGACGGACCTCAAGATGCTCCGTTTTCCCTTTGTGACAGCGGCAGTTGACCTTCCGCTCCCCCGGGTGCGGCGGCGCCCGCCGGGTGGGCACCGCCGCGCGGGGGCCGGCCTCAGCCGATGTGGAAGGAGTCCCCGTAGACCTTCCAGTCGAGCGGGGTGTCGAGGTTGAGGTTGCCCTTCTTCAGGAAGACCCGCTGGGCGGTGTCGACGCGGCTGGTGTCGCTGTGCGCCTCCTCCTGCTTCATCGCCCAGACGCGGGCGTCGAGGAAGGCGTTCAGCCAGGCGGTCTCGCTGCCGCCCTGGGCCGGGGGCTTGGCCTTGGCCAGGGCGCGCTTGCGGATGTTGCGGAAGCTGGTGGAGTCGCCGCCGTCCCCGTGCATGACGATGGCGTCGTAGTAGATGAACTGGCCGAGCGCGGCGACCCCGTCGGCCTTGCCCTGCTTGACGGCGGGGTCGAAGTAGACCCGGTCGCGCTCGTGGTCCTGGGCCTTCTTGAACTCCGCGTCCTGGGCGGCCTTCGCCCAGTCCCTGGTGAAGTTCGGGTCGAGGCCGGCGTGCGAGTCGCTGCCGTCCACCTTGCGCAGCGCGGGGAGGTACCTGGCGAGCACGTTACCCGGCTTGACCTGCGTGTAGTACTCGACGAGGTCGAGCATGTCGCCGGTGCCGGAACAGAAGCCGATGATGCCGGCGGTGTAGCCGCGGCCGTCACCTATGTCCTCTATGTACTTGTACTGCGCCTTCCAGTCCAGCGAGGAGTTCTCCGCGCTGGAGACGATCTGCATGGCGACGTCCTTCTTCGCCGGGTCGTCGAGCCCGGTCGCCGCCACCGCCGCCGTGGGGGAGGCGGCGGGTGCGGCGGCCGGGGCCGCGGTGGCGTGCGCCGCGACGGGGGCGGCGAGCAGGGCCGCGCCGAGCAGGGCGCCGATCGCGACTGTCTTGTTCCTGCGGTGGGGGGCGAACACAAGGCCTCCATACGGTGGTTGAGGCTTCCCGATTCCGTTAGGAAACTTTCCTACCAGATATCAGGGGCAGCGAACACCCCTTGTTGTCACTTCCGGAGCAAACCAATCCACGGCGGCCCGGACTACGAAACCCTCCATGTGCGACCCCTGTCCCCCGCCGCCGCCCCCGAAGGACACCAGCCATGACCTGCACCCGAAACGGCCAGCCGTCCGGACGAAGGGGGCTCACGTGCGGCAACCGGTGACCTTCGGCGCGCCCTGGGAGAAGCCCGGCCCCGACCTGCCCGACCTCATGGACCGGATCGCCCGCGGCGACCAGGACGCCTTCGCCGCGCTCTACGACGTGGTCGCCGGACCCGTCCACGGCATCGTCGTCAAGGTGCTGCGGGACCGCGCCCAGTCCGAGGAGGTCGCCCAGGAGGTGCTGATCGACGTCTGGCGGCAGGCGGCGCGCTACCGCTCCGACAAGGGCAGCGTCATGACGTGGGTGATGACCATCGCGCACCGCCGCGCGGTGGACCGGGTCCGCTCCGCCCAGTCGGCCGCGGCCCGGGAGCAGGACAACGCGGCGCGGGAGCACGCGCGCCCCTACGACGAGGTGAGCGAGCAGGTGGAGGTCCGGCTGGAGAGCGAGCAGGTACGCCGCTGCGTGCGCGGGCTCACCGAACTGCAGCGGCAGGCCGTCAGCCTCGCCTACTACGGGGGGCTGACCTACCGCGAGGTCGCCGAGACCCTCGGCGCCCCGCTGCCCACGGTCAAGACCCGGCTGCGCGACGGCCTGATCCGGCTGCGCGACTGCATGGGGGTGGTCAGCGCGTGAACACCGGAACCGACCAGTTGCACGCCCTGTCCGGCGCCTACGCGCTGAACGCGCTGGACCCCGAGGAGCGGGCCGCGTTCGAAGAGCACCTGGCCCGCTGCGTGCTGTGCCCGCAGGACGTACGGGATTTCGCGGCCACGGCGGCCCGGCTGGGCTCGGCGACCGCGCTGGCCCCGCCGCCCGGCATGCGCGAGCGGGTGCTGGGCCGCATCGACACGGTGAGACAGCTCCCGCCGGCCCGCCGGGGCATCCCCCCGCTGCGCAGGCGCACCCTGCCGCTGGCGCTCGCCGCCTGCCTGGCCGGGGCGGTCGCACTGGGCGGTACCGCGGTGTGGCAGCGGGACCAGGCCCAGCAGGCCACCCGGGCCCTGGAAGACCTCCGGAACCTGACGGACGTGATCACGGCCCCGGACGCCCGGACGGTGGCGGGCCGGTCGCCATCGGGCGCGCGGGGCACCGTGGTGGTGAGCGCGGAGCGCAACCGCGCCGCGTTCGTCGGCTCCGGACTGCCCGCCGCTCCGCCGGGCAAGACGTACCAGCTGTGGTTCGCGGACGCCGCGGGGATGCGGCCGGCCGGACTGCTGGGCGGCGACGGCAGCACCCTGATGGCCGGGCCCGTCGGCCGGGCCACGGCCGTGGGGGTGACCTTGGAGCCCGCGGGGGGCTCCGCGCGGCCCACGTCGGCGCCGTTGATGCTGATGAGCCTGGCCGGCTGACGCCGGAGGTCCCCGCGCGCCGATCGCGGGGTTCTGCGTGCGCGGTCCTGGCACATGCGTGCTCTGGCACGGCATCCTTGCGCATATGCGGCTTGAATGGGCCGCGGCAGCTGGTATGCGAGGGATGGAGGTGCGGATGGCCGGCATCGTGATCGGGCCCGCCGTGACCGGGGCCGGGACGCCCGGAACCGCCGGGGCGGCGGAACCGGAGCCCGCGCGGCCGGGAACGGCCGCGGCGGAGCCGACCGGACTCGGGCCGACGGGCCTCGCGGCGGCCGGGGTCCAGGAAGCCGGGGTCGAGGCCGGGCTCCGGGAAGCCGGGGCCGCGCTGGCCGCCGCCTTCGAAGCGGCCGGGCTGACCCTGCACCCGTGCCGACCCTGGGCCGGCGACCCCCTCCCCGCCACGCTCACCGGCGCCGAGGCGCTGATCCTGACGGCCGCCGTTCCCGAGGCCCTGCCCCTGGTCCGCGCGGCCCTGGCCGCGGAGGTGCCCGTACTGGCGCTGGGCGAGGGCTCGGCGCTGCTGGCCCGGGCCGCGGGAGGTGAGGTGCGGATGCCCTCGCCGGGCGGCCCGGCGGAGCTGCGGCTCACCCCGGCGGCCGCCGCGGACCCGCTGTTCGCGGGCGCGCGGGTGTCGGCGTACGCCCCCCGCGGGGAGAGCGGGGGCCTGCCGCCGACCACCGTGCCGCTGGCCGCCGACGAGCACGGGGTACGGGCCTTCCGCGTCGGCGGGAGCGCCTGGGGGCTGCCGTCCCCGCCGCCCGGCCGGGACGGCGCCGAGCTGCTGGACCGGTTCGCCGCGCTGGTGGCCGGGCGGGCCGAGCACACCGCCACCCGGGCCTTCTTCACCCCCCGCGCGGCGGCCTGGGAGGAGCGGTTCGCCTACCAGACCCCGGCGTACGAGGCCGCCGTGGCCCGGATGCGGCTGCGGCCCGGCCAGACCGCGCTCGACCTGGGCTGCGGCAGCGGCCGGGCCCTGTCGGCGCTGCGGGCCCTCGTGGGGGAGTCCGGGGCGGTGATCGGCGTGGACCTCACCCTCGCGATGCTCACCGCCGCCGCCCGGGTGGGCCGTGCGGGCCCGGCCGGGCTGGTGCTGGCGGACTGCGGCCGGCTGCCGTTCGCGCCCGGCACCGTGCACGGCATCTTCGCCGCCGGGCTGCTGGACCACCTGCCGGATCCGCGGACCGCGCTGCGCGAGTGGTCCCGGGTGGCGGCGCCGGGCGCCGAGCTGCTGCTGTTCCACCCCTCGGGGCGGGCCGAACGCGCCGCCCGGCACGGCCGCGCCGTCAGCCCCGACGACCCGCTGGCCGAGCCGAACCTCGGGCCGGCCCTGCGGGATACGGGCTGGCAGCTGGCCGAATACGAGGGCGCCGCCTCCCACTTCCTCGCCCGCGCGGAACGGGCGCAACGGGTGCAACGGGCGGAACCCGCGCAACCGGCGGCCGCGCTCCGAGCGGGCCCGCTCAGAGCCAGCCGTTGCGCCGGAAGCCCCGGTGGATCACGAAGCAGGCGAGCGCCATGACGCCGACCACGAGCGGGTACCCGTAGGTCCAGTGCAGCTCGGGCATGTTGTCGAAGTTCATGCCGTAGATCCCGCAGACCATCGTCGGTACGGCGACGATCGCCGCCCAGGCCGTGATCTTGCGCATGTCCTCGTTCTGGGCGACGGTCACCTGCGCGAGATGGGCCTGGAGGACGGAGTCGAGGAGTCCGTCGTAGGCGTTGATCTGCTCGGTGGCCCGGGTGAGGTGGTCGGCCACGTCGCGGAAGTACGCCCGGATCTCCGGCGGGATGACCGGTATCGGCTGCGTGGCCAGCACCTGGAGCGGCCGGTCGAGCGGCGCCACCGCCCGGCGCAGTTCGAGGAGTTCGCGCTTGAGCTGGTAGATGCGGCCCGCGTCGCCGCGGCCGCCGTGCTCGCTGAAGACGGCGGTCTCGACGGCGTCCATGTCGTTCTGCACGGCGTCGGTGACGGCGACGTAGTCGTCGACCACGTGGTCGGCCATGGCGTGCAGTACGGCCCCCGGCCCCTTGGCCAGCTGCTCCGGCTCCGCCTCCAAGGCCTCGCGGACCGGTCCGAGGGTGCCCCGGCCGCCGTGCCGGATGGTGATGACGAAGTCCTCGCCGGCGAAGGCCATCAGCTCGCCCGTCTCCACGACCTCGCTGGTCGCCGTCAGTTCCTCGTGCTCGACGTAGCGGACGGTCTTGAAGACCGCGAAGAGGGTGTCGTCGTAGCGCTCCACCTTGGGGCGCTGATGGGCGTTGACGGCGTCCTCGACGGCGAGCGGGTGCAGGCCGAACAGTGCGGCGAGCCCGGTGAGTTCCTCCTGAGTCGGCTCGTGCAGGCCGATCCAGACGAAGCTGTCGCCGCTCTTGCGGACCCGCCGCAGCGCCTCCTCGACCTCGCCGCAGCCGTCCTGGCGTACGCCTTCGCGGTAGACCACGCAGTTGACCACGGCGCTGCCGAGCGGGGAGCGGGCCGGGTGGCTGAGATCGACGGCCCGCCGGTAGCCGCGGCGAACGGCCCGGCGCAGGTTGCTGAACATGGACAACGATGTACTCCCCTTCGGCGGATCAGCGGCCAGTCTGCCACCGCGTCCCCACCGGCCTCGCCGTCAGCCCCGGTCGACGAACACGCTCGTCGACTTCACCCGCGCGACGGCCCGCGCCCCGACCTCCAGGCCCAGCTCCTCCACCGCCTCCCGCGTCAGCAGCGAGACGACCCGGTGCGGCCCGGCCTGGATCTCGACCTGCGCGTCGACCGTGCCCAGCTTCACCGCGGTGACGATGCCCGGGAAGGCGTTGCGCGCCGAGGTGTACGGGGCTTCCTCGCCCTCACCGCCCTCCTGGGCCGCCTCGACGCAGAACGCCGCCAGGTCCGGGCCGTCGACCATCCGGCGCGCCCCCTCCCGCCGGGTCGGGAACCGTTCGGCGTCCGCCCAGCGGCGTGCCGTGTCGACGCTCACTCCAAGCAGCCGCGCCGCCTGACCGATCGTGTAGGACTCCATCCGCGTAGCGTAGGGCGTCCGCGGTTCAGCCCGTCGCGGGCAGCAGGGCCTCCGCCGCGGCCTGGGCGACCGCCTCCGCGACCGCGGCCAGTGCGGGCGAGTCCAGCTTCCACTGCTGCCAGTACAGCGGCACGTCCATCGGCCGCCGCGGCGCCAGCAGCACCAGCTCCCCGGTCCGCAGCAGGGGTTCGGCCTGCGGTTCGGGCACCAGACCCCAGCCCAGCCCGGCGGCCACGGCGTCGCGGAACCCCTCCGAGGTCGGCACGTGGTGCCGGACGCGACCGGCACCGATGCGGATCCCGCCGTCCTCGCCGGCACCCGCGCCCGCTCCCGCGCCCGCACCTCCGCCCGGCGCCAGGGCCCGTACGAACCTGTCCTGGAGCTCGTCCCGGCGGTCGAAGACGATCACCGGCGCCTCGCGCAGATCCCGCTCCGGAGCCCCGCCCAGGTACCGGGCGACGAAGCCGGGGTTCGCCACCGGGAGGTACCGCGCGAGCCCCAGCGCCCGCACCGTGCACCCCGCCACCGGGTCGGGCGAGGAGGTGACCGCCGCCATCACCTGCCCCTCCCGCAGCAGCGCCGTCGTGTGCCCCTCGTCCTCGCGGTACAGCTCGAAGCAGACCGGCGGTTCCTGCGGCACCCTCGTCAGCGCCGGCAGGAACCACGTGGCGAGCGAGTCGGCGTTCACCGCCATCGGCACCCGCACCGGCCCCTGCCCGTCGCCCGCGCCCATGCCCAGCTCGGCGCGCGCGTCGCGCTCCAGCCGGGCCAGCTGCCGGGCGAACCTGATCACCACCTGCCCGGACTCCGTGGCCCGCACGGGCTTGGTCCGCATCAGCAGCACGCGGCCGGTGCGCTGCTCCAGCGCCTTGACCCGCTGGCTGACGGCCGACGGGGTCACGTGCAGGGCGGCCGCCGCCGCGTCGAAGGTGCCCTCGTCGACCACGGCGAGCAGGGTCCGTACCTGTTCCAGGGGAAGCTCATCCATCACAAGCGCTAAGGGTACGTAAAAATCTTTAGCTGTACTGAACCGACACACGTGCCTACGGTCGGACTTATGACACACGGCATCACCACAGCGGCCCTCGCGGGCTTCGGCACCGGCCTCTCCCTCATCGTCGCGATCGGCGCGCAGAACGCGTTCGTGCTGCGCCAAGGCGCGCGCCGCCAGTCCGTCCTGCCGGTGGTCGCCATCTGCGCGGTGTCCGACGCACTGCTCATCGCGCTCGGCGTGGCGGGCGTCGGCGCCTTCGTCACCGCCTGGCCGGCCGCGCTGACCGTGGTCGGGATCGCCGGCGGCACCTTCCTGATCTGCTACGGAGCCCTCGCGGCGCGCCGGGTGCTGCGCCCCGCCCCGGGCGCCGCCCTCACCACCCAGGGCGCCACGCCCGGTTCCGCCCGCCGGGCGGTGCTCACCTGCCTGGCCATGACCTGGCTCAACCCGCACGTCTACCTGGACACCGTCCTGCTGGTGGGCTCCCTGGCCGCCGACCGGGGCGACCTGCGCTGGGCCTTCGGCATCGGCGCGGGCCTGGCCAGCCTGGCCTGGTTCGGCACCCTCGGCTACGGAGCCCGGCTGCTCAGCGGCCTCCTGGCGCGCCCCGCGTCCTGGCGGGTCCTGGACGGCCTGGTCGCCGCGACCATGGTCACCATGGGCGGGCTCCTCCTGGCCCGGGCCTGACCCCGGCGGCGTTCCCGGCCGCCGCGTTCCCCCGCGAAGTGGGTACGGATACCTCCCACCGCCCCCTTTTTCCCGTCCGCGTCCGCAGGAGCCACCGGTGCCCGACCGCCCCACCCCCGCAGAGGACCGCGCCTACCGCGCCGCCCGGCCCGCCCCGCTCGTCGCCGCCACCGGGATCGTGCTGGACGGGCGCGGGCGGGTCCTCGTAGTGACCACCGCGTGCACGAGCGACCCGGAGCTGCCCGGGGGCGCCGTCCGGGACACCGAGACTCCGGAGGAGGGCCTGGCCCGCGAGCTGAGGGAGGCGCTCGGCCTCGGCGTCCCGGTCGGCCGGCTGCTGGCCGTCGACTCCTGGCCACCGGGCCCGCTCGGACGCTCCCTGGTGGCACACGTCCACCTCGTCGGGCCGCTCGCTCCCGCGCAGGTCGCCGCGATCTCCTTGGCGGCCGGCGAGGTCGTGCAGGCCCACTGGCTCACGCCCGGCGAGGCCTACGGGCGGCTCCCCGCCCGGATCGCCCCGCGGCTGCGCGCCGGCCTGGCGGCGCTGCACTCCGGCTCGTTCGCCCACCTCGTCGGCGGCGTCCCGCAGCCCGGCTCCCCCGCCGCCCTCGACCCGGCGCACCGCGCCGCCCTGGAGCACGCAGGCGCCTTCGACGCCGCCGACCACCTCGCCGCCCGCCCCAAGGCCCTCACCGCCGCGAACGTGCTCTTCACCGACCGGGCCGGCGGGGTGCTGCTGGTCCAGCCCGGGTACGGCGAACCGGGCCGCTGGCTCCTGCCCGGCGGCGGCGTCGACAGCGACACGGGGGAAACGCCCCGCGCCGCCGCCGCGCGCGAGGTCCGCGAGGAGATCGGGCTCGACCGCTCCCCCGGCCGCCTCCTGGCCGTCAACTGGGCCCACCGCCCCGGCCGTCCGGCCCGGGTCCGCTTCCTCTACGCGGGCGGAGTGCTCGACGCCCCCGACCTCGCCCGGATCCGGCTGGAGCCCACCGAACTGCTCCGCTGGCGCACCGCCCCGCGCAAGAAGCTGCGCGGCCTGGTCAAACCCCTCCTGCGCCGGCAGATCGAGGCCTGCCTGACCGCCCTCGCGGAAGGCACCGGCCCGCTGGAACTCCACGCCGGCCGCCCCTATGAGGAACCCTTGGCCGAAGGTTGATCCCTCATCCCTTGCCGGCGCCCCGCCAGATCTCCTCGATGGTCCCGAACGCGGTCAGCAACCCGGGATCTCGCACCACCGGCCGCAGCACGTCGACATCGCCGGCGCGCAGTCGCAGTAGGCCGGCCGGCTCCAGGGAGCACAGCAGCGGCTCGGCGTGCTCGGCGAGCCAGCCCGTCTGCCCCAGCTCGCGGGCCAGCCTGAGCAGGCCGATCACCGTCTGCGGTGCTCGCTCGGCGGGCGGCGTGCTCTCCAGGAGCGCGAGGCCCTCTGCCAGCACCGCGTGCCCCGGCCCCCGGCCCGCCACCTCCCAGACCTGGCTGGTTCCGGCCTCCCTGAGCATCTGCGCCAAACGGTCCTGCGGTCCGGGGAACAGCGCCGCGTACCGGCGCAGGTGACCCACCACGGCGTCGCTCTCGGGGTCGTCCAGGCCAACTCGCCCCAGCTCACCGGTCACGTACCGCTCCAGCACGGGCCACAGCGACGCCCACCGTGTGCTCCCGCCCGTACTCCCGCCTGCGGAACCGAACCGGAGCAGTTCGACCAGGAGGTCGCGGACCACACCCGCCGGAAGCCGTCCGGCGTCCTGGACGAGGTGTCGTACGAGCACGTCCGCGACGGGCGGGCGGTCCTCGTCGGGCAGATTGCGCAGCACCTCCAGGACGTCCAGGTAGCGGGCGGCGGCCTGCCCCGGCCGTCCCGTGTCAGGGCAGAGCAGCGCTATGAGCACGTGTGCCCCGGAGACGGCCCGCTGCTCCTCGTCGACGCGGTAGGTGCGCAAAGTGCCCGGCAAGGACCGCAGCAGGGGCACCAGGGCGTGCAGCAACTGTTCCACGTCGGTGTCCCAGAGCAGGGAGAGCCGCCGGGTCAGGTCGGCGGCGTCCACCTCCCTGGCATCGTGGTACGCGGCGGGGCCCAGCACCGCGTGCCGAAGGGTCCAGGCCAGATCGTGCGCGGTCTCGGCCGGGGCGGTCGCGGTCGAGGGGGCGCGCAGGGTGACCCACAGGTCCACGGCGCCGTCAGGATCCGGGCCGGATGAGCGCCGCTCGACGGACACCTTGCGGGCGAACAACTCCCACGACGCCTCGCCGAACTGGGAACGCCAGAACTGGGCGCAGCGCCACCAGCCGTCGACGGGAGCCGCACTCCCCAGGAACTCGGAGGCACGCACGCCGTCCTCGGCCAGGAGCGAAAGCAGCAGCAGGTTCGCACCGTAGGTCGCGTCCCGCTCGGTACGGCTGAGCGCGACCGGGCGGTACGGCAGCAGTTCCGGTTCTTCGCCGCCCCGGTCACGGCGCTGGAACAGGGTGCGCAGCAGCGCCTGCACGCCGTCGTCCCGGTGTGACCCGCCCGGTCCGGACAGTTCCCTGATGTTGTCGAGGACCTCGGCCCGGTCAGTCAGCGGAACGTACGACAACAGCGCATAGAGCAGGTCGTCGTCGGTGCGCGCCACCGCGGCCCGCCTCGTCCCTGCGAGGACCCATCGCACCTCGTCGCAGATCATCCGAGCCACCAGGTACTCGCCGAACGTCGCGTGCAGGAACTCGTACGAGCGCAGGCGCTCCTCCGCGACCACGGCCTGGGCCTCGTGCACGAAGAAGAACCGTCCGAAGAGCAGCGTGGAACCACTCTCGCCGAGCAGCACGTCGAGGTCCCGGTCCGCCTCCTCCGCCGTCAGGCTCTGGCTGCGGCGGTTGAACATGCCGATCGCGATCGCACCCAGCCGTCCGAGCTCCTTGTCCACGGCCTCGGCCTCCTCGGCGGGCGGCAGGAGGCCCTGGTGTTTGACGACCTGGCGGCGGACGAACTCCGTGAGCAGCCGCTCGTACAGGTCCACGCGGCGGATGTCACGGGTTCCCAGCCGGCGCAGCGGGTTCCCGACCGCGTCGTACAGGGCGAGCATCAGCAGGAGCAGGGAATGGCGCGCCAGCTCGCGGTGCGGGCGTACGGCCTCCCAGGTGAGCGGCTCGATGCCGTGTGCGGTGAAGTAGCGCCGGTTCGTGGCCTCCCAGACTTCGAGCCACGCGATGATCCGCCCGTCGTCGAACGGCTCCAGCCGCAGGACGGTGCTGGCGGTCGGGGTGAGGACCTGGTCCGCGACCACGGTGCGGCTCGTCACCACGAAGACGACGGGGCGCCCCAGTTCGCTCTCCCGCTGCTGGAGTTGTTCGATGCTCTTCAGGTACCTCCACTGCCGGCTCATGTCCAGCCGGCCCGCACCCGCCTGGATCAGCTCGTCGAACCCGTCGAGCAGAACGACCCGGACCACGTCACCGGTGCCGTGTGCGGTGTCCGGCCAGGATGTCCGGCGGCCGGTCGAGCGGAACAGCGCTTCCTCGAGCTGCTCCTGGACATCGAGCTCGGCGGGAACGTGGCGGAGTTCGACATGGAGACAGGAGAATTCCGCCTCCGGCAGTCTGGCGGCGATCAACCTGGTGAGCAGCGATTTGCCGGAGCCGGGATGGCCGAGCACGAGCAACGGCGCCTGTGTCGCCTGGTGGCTGAGCAGATGGGCGGCCAAGAACCCCGCGATGTCCTCCCTGAGGGGCTGGCGTTCCCACCAGTCGTCGGCGGAGAGCTGCCAGTCGGCCGACCGCCCGGACACCCGGAACGCCGGGTTCACGTAGCCGGCGGCCAGGGAGGGGATCGTCGGCCCCGATCCCTCGGCCGGGGCGATCGGCGCCCGCAGCCGCTCCCGCTGCTGCCGGGTGACCAGGTCGCCGTTCGCGAACTCCCTTAACAAGTCGCCCAGTTCGATGAGGCCCACCCGGTCGGGGGTGGCGCGCTGCCGCCCCTGCTCCTGGTCGGGGTCGTACGTCTCGGAGGTGAGACGAAGCTCCGGGCACTCCCAGGTGACCGGGGCGAGCAGGGCCTCGTAGCGGCGCTGCGCCAGCTTCGCGAGCTCCTCGGGCGGGGCACCGGTGAAGCCGCCCGAGCTCATGATGTCCGCCGATGCGGCGTAGGCGCTGGCTATCTCCGCACGGAGTTCCGTCGTGTCGCGGGCGCGCGCCGAGCCGAGCACGACCCTTCCGAGCTCTTCCAGGACCTGCGTGGTGCAGCCCGAGTACGGCACCCCCGTGTCGTCGGCGGCCACAGCCCGGGCGGACCCGAGCCGGGCGACCGCATCGCAGAAGGCGCTCACGAGGAGTACGACGTCCGCCGCGCAGAGCAGGGCCGTCCTCGCGGTACCCCGGCAGGACCGGACGCGGGCTCCGAACCCGTCGAACAACCCCCTTAGGTGCACGGTCACCCCGCCCGCGAGGTCCAACGGCTCCAGGACCTCCCCGTCCAGACCGTCGAAGCCCGATCGACCGCCCGCGAGGACCTCGACGGCGGAGCTGAAGTCGAACGTGACGGCTTCCACCGGCGTCGCGACGGGCAGCAGGCCCTGGGAGTACCGCGGCGGGCGGCGGCGCCGCGCCTGTGCCGTGTCCTCCAGCTCGGCCAGGCGGGTACGCCACCATGCCGGGTCCAGGACCAGGCCGGGCGGCGGGTGGGCGCCGACGCTCTCACGGCAGTGGTTCAGGATCGGCAGGATCTCGTCCAGCTGGGGAGGCCTGGCCCGCCGTCCGTTCAAGAGCGCGGAGACCGCCGCGTCGCTGCGGTGCAGCACCCGGGCGATTTCGGATTGCGAGACGCCGCACCCGCGCACGGTACGGCGCAGCGTGGCACAGAAGTCCGCCACGGCGCCCGTCGCATCCCCCACCAGGACCCCCCGCTTTCAGTTCCTTTCGGGACCACCGGCGCCAGCGTATGGCGTGGCCTGCGACGACACCCCCCGTCTTCGGATTTCTTCAGCGGCCGGGCTCCCCGCACCCGGTCGGCCACAGACTCGGACCACCGGCCGCACCGGCGGTCGCTTCTCGAAAGGAACGCCCCATGCACTGGTTTCCCATGAACCCGGTCGCGCTGCTCACCCTGGTGTTCACGGCCTTGTTCGCGGGGGTCGTCCTTCCGGCGGTGTGGTCCTCGCGCCCCGCCCGTCGTCAGGCGGCGGCATCGGTGCTGGCCCAGGTTCTGGGCAGCCTGCGGCGCCGCCCGTGACACGGGCCGGCACCGCTGCGAAGCGGCCCGGAACGTGGAGGAACGCGGGCGGTTCCTCCTGGACACGTTCGGCAGCCAGGAGTGGCTGTGGGACACCCCTGACGAGCTCCGGTTCGACCCGGCCGGCCGGGAACTGGTCGGCGCCGAGTTCCAGATGCCCGGTGAGGCCGCCGACGCCGAGGACTGCGCCCGCGTTCCCGCCACACCCCCCGTCCGCCCGGGCGGCGTTCGCGCGGACGAGGCTCGGGACTTCCGCCTGGAGGTGACCACGGAGCTGTGCCGCGCCCCCGGGGACTCCGTACTCACCTGCCTGCGCGACCTCGACGTCCTCGACGAGCCGCTGGAAGCCCGCGTCGGCATCGCCCCCGACGTGGCGCTCCTCGTCCAGCACGGCACCGTCGTCGGCTGGAGCCTCACCGATCCCGCGCGGTACCTGACGAGCGGCTTCGCCGCCCCCGACCCGGCGCCCCCCGTCCCGGCCACCCGGCGCCTGCTCACCGCGTGCCTGGACATCATCACCACGCCGCTCTTCGACGAGGTGCGCCGCCGGGACCCGGCCGCCCTGGCCCGACTCCGCACGCTCGACCACGAGCTACGGAACCAGCGCGAGGACCGCCACCGGGCCGACGCCCTGGCCGCGCTGATCACCAACCTGGTGGAGGACTACGGGAACGGGTGAGCCCCGAAAACGATCAAGGGGCCGTTTCAGATTGCTCTGAAACGGCCCCTGATCTGCGACTACGAGGCGAACCTCTAGTCGGGACGACAGGATTTGAACCTGCGACCCCTTGACCCCCAGTCAAGTGCGCTACCAAGCTGCGCCACGTCCCGATGCCCGCTGACCTGGGGGTTTCCCCTGGTTGAACTGGCACGAGAACAATACCGCACTTCGCGGGGTGGTCGCGCGCACCTTTCCCCGACGGCGCGACTTGACGGACGGCGCGACCGGCGCTTGACCTCAAGCGGGCTTGAGGTTGCACGGTTGATGCATGACACAGGCAACCGCGGACACGGGGTTCCGCTACGAGGATCTGAGCCGGCTCATCGGCCTCATGACCGGGGCCGAGAAGCACGGGCCCGCCGCCACCTCCACGCTCGACGTGCTGTGGGTGCTGTACGACCGGGTGCTGCGGGTGGGGCCCGGGAACGCCGAGGCCCCGGAGCGGGACCGGTTCCTGCTCTCCAAGGGACACGGGCCCATGGCCTACTACGCCGTGCTCGCGGCCAAGGGGTTCTTCCCCGTCGAGTGGCTGAGCGGCTTCGGTGCGTACGACTCCCCCCTCGGGCACCACCCGGACCGCACCCTCGTCCCGGGTGTGGAGATCAGCAGCGGCTCGCTCGGACACGGCCTGCCCCTGGCCGTCGGCAGCGCGCTCGGACTGCGGGCGCGGGGCCTGGCCGACCCGGCGGTGTGGGTGCTGATCGGGGACGCCGAGCTCGACGAAGGAAGCAACCACGAGGCACTCGCCCACGCGGGCTCGGCCGGGCTCGAGCGGCTCCACACCGTGGTGATCGACAACGACTCCGCGACCCACGGCTGGCCGGGCGGGATCGCCTCCCGCTTCGAGGCGGCCGGCTGGTCGGCGGTCACCGTGGACGGCCGGGACCACGCGGCCCTGCACGCCGCTTTCACCGCGCCGCACCCGGGCAGGCCGCACGCCGTCGTGGCCCGCGTCGAGAAGAAGTTCTGACGTAGTTCGAAGTGGTCCTGAAGAAGCCGGGCACCACGCACACCAAGGGGTAGGGAAGACATGGACACCATGCGGGAGCGGTTCATCTCGGTCACGTCGCGGCTGCTCGACGAGGACCCCCGGCTGGCACTCGTGCTCGCCGAGATCACCATGGACGGGTTCCGCCCCGCCCAGGAGCGCCACCCGGAGCGGATCATCAACGTCGGGATCCGCGAACAGCTGCTCATCGGTGTCGGCGGCGGCCTGGCCCTCACCGGGCTGCGTCCGATCATGCACACCTTCGCCAGCTTCCTCGTGGAGCGGCCGTTCGAGCAGATCAAGCTGGACTTCGGGCACCAGGGCACCGGCGGCGTGCTGGTCAGCGCGAACGCCAGCTACGACTGGCCGGCGGGCGGCTTCACCCACATGTCCCCCGGTGACGTGGCGCTCATGGACACCCTCGAAGGCTGGACCGTGCACGTGCCCGGCCACCCGGACGAGGCCGAGGACCTGCTGCGCGAGGCCTACGCCGCCGGCGACGACAAGGTGTACGTCCGGCTCTCCGTGCAGTCGAACACACGGCCGCACCCCTTCCGGGGCCTGGGCCTGCGGACCGTACGGGAGGGACGCGCGAGCGTGGTGCTCGCGGTGGGGCCGCTGCTGGACAACGTCCTCGCCGCGACCGAGGGCATGGACGTGACCGTGCTGTACGCGACCACCGTCCGCCCCTTCGACGACGCGGCCCTGCGCGCGGCCGTGGGCCCGGGCGCCGCCGATGTCGTCCTCGTCGAACCCTACCTGGCCGGCACCTCCACGGCCGCCGCGAACGACGCCCTCGGCGACGTCCCCCACCGCGTGCTGGGCCTCGGCGTCTCCCGGGCCGAACTCCGCCACTACGGCACCATGGAGGAACACACCGCCGCCCACGGCCTGGACCCCGCCTCCCTACGGGAGCGGATCGGCGCCTTCCTGCGCCCCCTCGCCTGAGCCGCCGAGCTCCGGATGCGCCGCGGCCAGGCGTCGGGGGGCCGCCTGGAGCCAGGCGTCGGTGAGGATCGAGCGGAGTTCGGCCGTGTCCTCGACCGCCGCCAGCCGGACCCGCAGCCAGGCGTAGTTGTCGTCGTGGCCCGGGCGGACGAAGAACTTCTCCGGCTCCGCCGCGATCAGCCCGGCCCGGTCCTCCTTGGGACACTTCACCCCGATCGAGGCGTCGTCGTCGGCCAGCGTGGCAAAGATCCTGCCGGTCTTCCCGCCCGCCCGGAAGGTCGGCATGCCCCAGGCCGGTCTCTCGCTGCTGTCCGGGAGCGACAGGGCGATCGCCCGGACGTCCTGCGCGGTCACGGCCATCTCCACGGCTCCTCTCCAGCCACCGGTGAACCCTCGCCCCCGACCGTAGACCCGGCCACTGACAACCGCCCGCGCGCCGCCTCAGCCCCGTCGGTCCCCCTCTAGCCCCGCCGGTCCTCCCTCTCCCGCAGCAGCACGGTCAGCTCCGCGGCCAGCTCCTTCAGCGTCGTCAGCCCCTCCAGTCCCCAACGCCGCGGTGCCCGGTCCACCGCGCACACCGTCCCCAGCACGACCCCCTGCCGGTCCGTCAGCGGGGCCCCCAGATAGGACCGGACGCCGCTCCCGTCCACGACCGCGTTGCCCGCGAAGCGCGCGAAGTCCCGTACGTCCTCCAGCACCAGCGCCCGGCGCCGTACGACCACGTGCGGGCAGTAGCCGTGGTCCCGCGGCAGCGCCCGCGCCGGGTAGCCGCTCGGCGGGGCGTCGGGACCGTGGTGCAGGCCGGCGAAGAACTGCCGCTCCTCGCCCACGAAGTTGACCCCCGCGTAGGGCGCGTCCAGGGTCTGCGCGACCCGGCGCGCGAACACGTCCAGTTCCGCGTCCGCCCGTTCGCCGAGACCCAGCTCGCGCAGCCGGACGGTGCGCGCGGGCGCCTCCCGGTCCACCGGGGTGAGGAGCAGGTGGCCGGTCGATTCGTAGTAGGTCATGGCGTTTCCCCCGTAT
Organism: Streptomyces sp. NPDC028314; assembly: GCF_055565795.1. Classification (NCBI taxonomy): domain Bacteria; kingdom Bacillati; phylum Actinomycetota; class Actinomycetes; order Kitasatosporales; family Streptomycetaceae; genus Streptomyces; species Streptomyces sp. NPDC028314. The sequence goes on along the minus strand of NZ_JBVHTP010000006.1, from coordinate 153,150 downwards.
CCGAAGACGTGACTGAGCCGACCGGGCGGCCGGGACTCGCCGAGCGCGCCGGTCGCACCGGTCCGAGCCGGTCGGCCGATCCGGCCGTGAAGAGCAGGTGGTGGACGAGCGCGGCCAGGGTTCCCGTCCCGGAGCTGGTCAGCCGGGCGTCGCACCGCACGACGGGCACGTCCGGCCCGAGCCCCACCGCCTCCCGGACCTCCCCGGCCGTATAGCGGTGGCCGTCGTCGAACTCGTTGACGGCGACGATGAAGCCGATCCCGCGCCGCTCGAAGAAGTCCACGGCGGGGAAGCAGTCGGCCAGCCGACGCGTGTCGGCCAGTACCACCGCGCCCAGCGCCCCCGTGCACAGCTCGTCCCACAGGAACCAGAAGCGCTGCTGCCCCGGCGTGCCGAAGAGGTACAGGACGTGCCCCTGGTCCAGGGTGATCCGCCCGAAGTCGAGCGCGACGGTCGTCGCCGTTTTCGCCTCCACCCCCTCCAGCGGGTCAGCGGGCTCGCCGACCCCGCTCAGCAGTTCCTCCGTGCACAGCGGCTCGATCTCGCTGACCGCCCCCACGAAGGTGGTCTTGCCCGCCCCGAACCCGCCCGCGACCAGGATCTTCAGCGTCGCGGGCAGGGTCCGGGCGTCACAGGCGTCGGCGTAGACCATCGAGCACCGCCCGCAGCAGGGTCAGGTCGTCGGCCGCCATGGAATCACCGCCCAGGAAACGGGGCGCCTGCACCGTGACGGCCCCGTGTTCCACCAGATCGGCCAGCAGCACCTTCACCACCACCGCCGGCAGCCGCAGCTGCCCGGCCACCTCGGCGACCGACACCGCCGCCGCGCCCGCGCACACGCGGAGCGCGAGGGTGTGCTCGGTGCCCAGCGGCGCACGCGGGCGTACGCCGGTCGCCGTCACCAGCGAAAGCAGGTCGAGTGCGACGGCCGCCCGGGTCCTCCCGCCGCTGGCGGTGTACGGGCGCATCACCCGCCCCGCGGTGTCGTCCAGCCATGGTGTGTCCCTCCCCGTTCCGGATCCGTACGCCCCCCTCGCTCGGGCCCTCATCGCTCCGCATCGGCGACGGGCCGTCGCGGCGGGGCCGCGAGGTACGGACGTACGCTCTTCACCAGCATCGCCATCTCGTAGCCGAGCACCCCGGCGTCGGCCTCCCGGTCCGCCAGCACGGCCAGACAGGTGCCGGAGCCGGCCGCCGAGACGAAGACGAGCGCCGTGTCCAGCTCGACCACCACCTGGCGGACCCCCGCGCCGTCCCCGAACCGGGAACCGGCGCTGCGCCCGAGGGAGTAGAGCCCGCAGGCCAGCGCCGCCATGTGGTCGGCGCTGTCGGCGTCCATGCCGTGCATGCACGTCACGAGCCCGTCCGCCGTGAGCAGCACCGCGCTGCGCGTGTACGGCACTCGCTGGACGAGGCCGCTGAGCAGCCAGTCGAGATCGGAGAGCCGGCCTGTCTTCGTCGCCACTTCGCCGCCCATGAGGGTGCGCTCCTTGCTGGGATGAGGGGTGGGGAGGGGGATGGGGGTCGGGGTCGGCGTCATGCCTGGTGCTCCGACTGGGCGAGGCCGAAGCCCCGTTGGAAGGCCGCCATCAGGCCGGGGTCGTGCACGGGCTGGTCGGCTTCCGACGCGTGCCGCGGGGCAGGGGCCTCGCGCAGTTCGTCGGCGAGGTGCTGCTGCGCCCGGCGCCGGGGCAGCGGCGGCCGGTCCGCGTCCTCCCGGGCGGCGGGGACGAACACCGGGCCGGGCCCGGGCTCGGACACCGGGCCGTACACCCCGGGCTCGACCACCGGGCCGTACACCGGCGCGGGCTCGGGAACATCCACCGGTTCGGGGACATGTACCGGCTCGGAGACGACCACCGGCTCGGAGACGACCACCGGCTCCGGCACCGGTGCGGGCCCCGCCGGCCGCGCCGCCGCTTCCGTACGAGCGTCCGTGCCCGGCACGGAATCCGCCCAGGCGGGCACGGTCGGACTCCCGCCCGCCGGCTCCGGCCGCCACGACGGCGACGGCGACGGCGACGGCGACGGCACGAACCGCACGGGCTCCAGCGGCGGCATCGCGCCCGCCTCACCGGGCCCCCACGAGGCGGTCCGCGAACCCGTCGGCACGTCGGCCGCGTTCGGCGCCTCCGCGCCCAGCAGCTCCTGCGGCAGGACGAGCACGGCGAGCACCCCGCCGTAGATGTTGGACTTGAGCTCGACGGCGATCCCGTGCCGCCGGGCCAGCGCCGAGACCACGAACAGGCCGATCCGGCCGTCCTCCAGCAGATGCCGGACGCTGATCTGGTCGGGATCGCCGAGCAGGGCGTTCATCCGGTGCTGTTCCCCGGGCGGCATGCCGAGCCCCCGGTCCTCCACCTCGACCGCGATGCCGGCCGTGACCCGCTCGGCGCGCACCACTACGTCGGTGTCGGGGGCGGAGAAGACGGTGGCGTTCTCGATGAGTTCGGCCAGCAGGTGCACGACGTCGGCGACGGCGTGGCCGCGTACGGTGCCGCCCGCCGGGGGCACCACCTTGACCCGCGTGTACTGCTCGACCTCCGCGACCGAGGACCGCAGGACCTCGCTCAGGTCGATGGGCCGGGTCCACTGGCGCCGGGAGGCGGCTCCGCCGAGCACGGCGAGGTTCTCGGCGTGCCGGCGGATCCGGGTGGCGAGGTGGTCGACGTGGAAGAGCTCCCTGAGCAGGTCGGGGTCCTCGACGGTGTCTTCCAGCTCGTCGAGCAGCGAGATCTCGCGGTGCACCAGGGACTGGAGCCGGCGCGCCAGGTTGACGAACACCTCGACCTTGCGCTCGCTGTCGGACGGGGGGAGCGGTCCGGCCAGCCGGACGAGGGTGGTGTACGCCTGTTCCCGGGCGCCGCGCAGCTCCTGGGACAGCAGCCAGAACTCGTCCACCCCGGCCGGGTCGGTTCCGGGCGGCGGCCCGCTCGGGCCGCCGCGCACGGGCCGGCCCGGGGCCTCGCCCCGCTCCAGCCGGTCGGCGGCGGTGCGCAGCTCCTGGCGGCCCCGCACACTGGACCGGCGCAGGGCCTCGCAGCGGTCGCGGACGGACTTCGCCGCGCGCTGGGCGCCGAGCAGGGCGGCGGCCAGCGCGCCGATCACGAGCAGGGCGCAGCCGGTGAGCACCGGCCAGAGCCGGGCGTCCCGCTCGCCGGCGCCTCCGCCGAGCTGGAGGGTGAAGATCACCGCGGCGGCGCCGCTCAGTGCGGCGGCGAGCGTGGGCAGCAGGGCGGCGCGGACCAGCTGGGGGCGTATCTGCCGGACGGGACCGGTGACGGCGTGTCTCGACGGGGAGTGGCGGGCGGCGCGGAGTCCGGACATCGGCGTCCTCGGTACGTGGGGCCCGGGCCCCCGGCACTGCCAAGGCCCGGTGTTGATCACCGGATACCCACGCTAGACCGCACGCTCCCGCCCCGGACGGGCAGTTGGGGAACTTCGCCGGGGTGCTTCCCGCTTCCGATGGAGCGCTCGTACGGGAGCCCGAATGCGCGGGGAGCGCGTACGCCAGGGCAGCACGCGGCGTACGCCGTCCGGGCGCGCGCCCGCGCCCCCGCCACACCCCGGAGCCGCCCCCGCCACACCCCGGAGCCGCCTCCGCCACACCCCGGAGCCGCCCCGCCGGACGGCGGGCCCGGGCCGAGGGCGCCGGGCCGGACGACGGCCGGTTGTCAGTCCCCCTTGCTAGCGTCACGCACGCCTTGAGTCCGAAGAGGGAGAGGGAGACGCTGATGAGCGGAAACGACGTGCGGAGGTTAGGGGTCCGCATCTACGACCGGTGGACGGCGATGTGGAACGGCGATGTGCACCTCGCCGAAGAGATCATGGCTCCGGAATTCACCCTGCGCTATGCCCAGGCGGGTACGGAGGCGTTCGACGATGCCCGTACTCCGCAGCAGCTCGCCGACATCATCGCGGCCTGGCACAAGAGCCACCGCGGCCTCCGTTTCGCGGCGGAGGGTACGGCGGTGGTGGACCTGATACCGGCCGGCGGCGTACCGACCGGCTTGGTGGCCCGTCCCTATGCAGCGAGCTTCACGGCCGAGGACGGCCGGACCGTCGCCAGGAGCGGGACCGACACCCTCAGGGTCTCCGGCGGCCTGATCAGCGAGGTCTGGTCGGTTTCCTCCGGTGTCGGCGGTCGGACCTTCTACCGGTAGACCCCTCCCGCGACTTCGGATGGCGCGCAGGAGTACGCGCGATCCGCGGTCACGGTCGAGGTCACGGTCGCAGTCGCGGTCACGGTCGCAGTCGCAGTCGCAGTCCTACGAGCCGACCGCCGCCTCCGGCTCCTCCTGTCCGGCCGGGGCCCGGGCGGGCCGCGGGGACGCCGCCGGCGCGGCTGCGCTGCGCGGGGCGGAAGCCGGTTCGGCGGCGACGAAGGGCCGCCACCACGGCTGGGCCGGGGTGTCGGCGGCGCCCGGCTCGAACGGCTGGCCCGGTACCGGCAGGGCGACGGCGGCCCCGGCTCCCTCGGCCGCGGCCACGGTGCCCTCGCCCGGCTCGTCCCACGGATGCAGGGCCAGGTTGAAGGTGCCCCAGTGGATCGGCAGCATCGTGCCGTGCGGAATGCCGCCCTGGAGGTCGAGGTGGGCGCGCATGCCCTCCTCCGGGGTCATGTGGATGTCGCTCCAGTATTCGGAGTAGGCGCCGATCTGGATCATCGTGGCGTCGAAGGGACCGTGCGCGGCGCCGATCTCCTTGAAGCCGGGGAAGTAGCCGGTGTCCCCGCTGTGGTAGATCCGGTGCGCCTCGCCCTCGACGACCCAGGAGGCCCACAGGGTGAACTGCTGGTTGCGCAGGCCCCGGCCGCAGAAGTGGCGGGCGGGGGTGGCCGTCAGCGACAGCCCGGCGACCTCGGTGCTCTCGTTCCAGTCCAGCTCGCGGATCCGGCCGGCCGGCACGCCCCAGCGCTCCAGGTGCGCGCCGACTCCCAGCGGGACGGCGAAGACGGTGTCCGTACCGGCCAGGGCCTTGATGGTCGGGAGGTCGAGGTGGTCGTAGTGGTCGTGGGAGATCACCACGACGTCCACATCACCCAGCGAGGCCAGCGGTACGGGCACGGGGTGCAGCCGCTTGGGGCCGGCGAAGGGGAAGGGAGAGCAGCGCTCTCCCCACACCGGATCGAAGAGCACCCGGCGGCCGTCGATCTCCGCGAGCACGCTGGAGTGGCCCATCCAGGTCAGGCGCAGACCGCTGACCGGCGGCTTGGCCAGCTCGGCGAGGGTGGTCGGGTACACCGGGATCGGGCCGGCCGGGCTGCGCCGGACCCGCTGCTCCTTGTGGAAGTAGATCTTGGCGAACTCCACCATCGACCCGGAGGGCCTGGTGCGGGCGCCGACCGGGTTCTGGAAGACGCCGTCGGCGAAGTTCGGCGAGCGGCGGATCCGCTCCATCCGGGCGCCGGACGGGTCCGCGCCGAAGGCTTCGGGCCGCAGGGCGCGCAGCCGGGGACGCAGGGGACGGGAGCCGGTCAAGGCGCCTCCTGGGAGGATGGGGGCAGGACGGTCGTACGTCTACGACCATCCCAACGCACACCACCCCCGAAGGATTCCGCTTCCGGCCACCGATCCGCCCGGCGTGTCGCCCCCGACGTGTCGCCGCCCGGCCCCCCGGCCCGGCGCGCCGTGCGGCCTACAGCGGCATCAGGTCGGGCCGCTTCGCCTCGACGTGGTCCCCGGAGGACTCCCCGCGCAGCCGCCGCCCGATCCACGGGACCAGGTGTTCGCGGGCCCACTGGATGTTGTCCCGGGTCACGTCCACGGATCCGCGCGGACGCTCCGGCGGCCACGGCTGGTCCGGGTCGGTCGGCACGTCCAGGCCGAGCACCTGCGCGGCGCGCAGCGCGACCCGGGTGTGCCCCTCGGGCGAGAGGTGCAGCCGGTCGCCGTCCCAGGCGCGGCGGTCCTGTACGGACTTCAGCGACCAGAGGTCGAGCACCGGGCAGCCGTACCGGTCGGCGATGGCGCGCACGTGTGCGCTGTACGTGGCCACCTTGCCCCGGAGGTGCTTGAGGACCGGCACGCCCCGGGTGTCGAACCCCGTGGTGATCATGACCAGGCCGACGGCGCCGGCGAGGTCGGCCACGGCCGCCTCGAACCGCTCCGCCACGTCGTCCGGGTCGCTGCCGGGCCGGATGATGTCGTTGCCACCCGCGCAGAAGGTGACCAGGTCAGGTGCGAGGGCCTTGGCCCTGGGTACCTGCTCGGCCACGATCTGGTCGAGGAGCTTCCCCCGCACCGCCAGGTTCGCGTACCGGAAATCGTGTTCCGCCCGCTGATCGGCCAGGAGTACGGCCAGCCGGTCCGCCCAGCCGAGGTACGAATCCCCGGGTCCCGGGTCCCCTACGCCCTCGGTGAAGCTGTCCCCGATCGCCGCGTACGAGCCGATGGTCTTGAGTGTCGTCGTCGTCGCTGCCACAGCACCACATCCTTCACCCCCGTACGCAACCTACGCCAACGTAATGAGGGGTTGACGGACCGTGATCTATCCCACCATGCACATGCGGAATAAGGAACGCGTGAGGCCGGGACCCCCCTCGGGTCCCGGCCTCACGCGTGTCCCCGCTCCTGCGGGCGGTGCGTCAGATGCTGACGCCCTTCGAGCGCAGGTAGCTCAGCGGGCTGATGTCCGAGCCGTACGACGGGCCCGTGCGGATCTCGAAGTGGAGGTGCGGGCCGGTCACGTTGCCGGTGGCGCCGGAGAGCCCGATGCGCTGTCCGCCGGTGACGCTCTGGCCGACCGAGACGGAGAGCTGGGACAGGTGGCCGTACTGCGAGTACTTGCCGTCCGCGTGCCGGATCACGACCTCGTTGCCGTACGCGCCGCCCCAGCCGGCGGAGACCACGGTGCCCGCGCCGACGGCCTTGACGGTGGTGCCGGTGCTCGCGATGAAGTCGACACCGGTGTGGTAACCGGAAGACCACATGGCGCCGGCGGTCTTGTACTGGGTGGAGATCCCGCCGCTGACCGGGGCCACGAATCCGGTGCCCGTGGAGGCGCCCCCGGAGGTCTTGCCGCTCTGCTGCTGCGAGCCGCCGGACGTCCCCGCGGCGGAGTCGCCACCGGAGCCCGCCTCGGAGGAACCCTGATCGGCGCTGGAGGAACGCTCGGCCGGCTTCGGGGCGGTACGGGCCTTCTTGGCGGGAGCGGGAGCGGGGGCGGGAGCCGGGGCGGACTCGGCGGGCGCGGGCCGCGTCGGCGCGGCCTCGCCCGGCGCGCCCAGGGTCAGCTTCAGGCCCGGGTGGATCAGGGAGGGGTCGGTGCCGACGGCGTCGCGGTTGTCGGCGTACAGCTGCTCCCAGCCGCCGGACAGGTGGCGCTCGGCGGCGATCTTCGAGAGGTAGTCGCCCGGCACGACCGTGTAGAGGGTCGGGGCGGCCTGCGCGGCGGCGGGCGCCGCCTGGAGGGAAGCCGGAGGCTGCGCCGCCTGCGGGACCGAAGCGGCGGGGGCGACGGCCGGGGCCGCGGCCGGAGCGGCGGCGTGGGCTCCCGCGGCACCCATCAGCGGCAGGGCGAGCGCCGCGCCTCCGGTGCCCGCGACGGCGAACCCGCGGGATATCGAACGGGACTTCGGACGGCGGTGCTTACCCTTTGCAGGCATGGCGAATTCCTCTCCGTCGCCTGCGAGGTGAGCTGTCGGGTTCGGACTGGAGATGTCCGGCCGTACCTCGGCGTCGGCCTCGACGACGGGTGTACGGCTTCACCCCGAGCCGTCCGGAGACATGATCCGGAACGGCGGCTTACCTGGTTCCCCCGCTCCTGCCGCGCGCGTGAATAGTCGGGTGCGGTTCCCGGGCGGCGGCAGGATTAGGCGGTCCACCCGGATCGATCGCGAAGGTAATCCAGTACGGCCGCACACAACAAGCCGCGAATTCCCTGACGGAATCGCAGGCATGAGGGATCGACGGAATTCCCGTCACCCTCCGTCCATTCCGGACCAGCAACAACCGCCGCCACAGGGCAATTCGTCTTTCGCGATCAGGCACGCACGGTCACCGTATGATCTGGCTCACGGGGCCTGGCGCGATCTCGCCTCCCTTTATGGCAAGTTGTTCCCAAGCAGTGCAATTCGGACACGCCACGACGACACGGAGGAGCCCCCTTGACCCAGCAGATACCCCAGACCCCGTCAGCGGCGCCCGAACTGTCCGGTGTGCGCAACTTCCGTGACGTGGGCGGGCTGCCGACCGCCGACGGACGGAGGGTCAGGTCAGGACGACTCTTCCGAAGCGGACATCTGGCACATGCCACCGAAACCGATGCAGAGTTCCTCGGATCGCTCGGCCTCCACACCGTCTTCGACTTCCGCAACGATGCCGATCACGCACTGGAGGGCCCGGATGTGGAACTGCCCGGTGTCCGGAACCTGAACATTCCGCTCTCGGATCCGGCCGACGGCCGGGAGTTCTGGAAAATGGTCCGCGACGGCGATCTCGGCCAACTGCGCACCCTCCTGGGCGACGGGAAGGCCGCCACCCGGATGGCGAACTCGTACCGCGTGATCATCCGGGAGCGGACCTCCGAGCACAGCCGGGTCGTGCACGCCCTCGCCGAGGACAGCGTCCCGGCCCTGATGCACTGCGCGGCCGGCAAGGACCGGGCCGGCCTGTCGGTCGCCGTGACCCTCCTCGCCCTGGGCGTGGAGCGCGAGGCGATCGTCGCCGACTACCTGGAGTCCAACGCCCCGCACAACCGGTACCGGGTACGCCGCGGCAGCGACGCGCCCGAGGCCCGCTCCCCCGAGGTGATGGAACTGCTCGCCCCGCTCTTCGACGCCCGCGCCGACTACCTCGTCGCGGCCTTCGAAACGATCGACGAGACCTGGGGCGGGGTGGAGCCCTACCTGGCGGAGGGCCTCGGGCTGACGCCCGAGACCCTCGACCGGCTGCGGAACCGGCTCCTCGCCTAGGGCCGTCTCCTTCGGATCCTGCCCGGAGCAGGCCGTCAGCGGTTGCCGACGGCCTGCTTCACGAGGGTCCTGCCGAAGTCCCACATCAGCGCGCCCCCGCCGTGCGCCTCGTCCATGACCTCGCGGAAGGCGCCCACGAACCGGTCGACGTCCCGCTCGTCCACGATCAGCGGCGGAATGAGCTTGATGACCTCCAGGTGGTCACCGGAGACCTGCGTGAGGATCCGGTGCTTCTGGAGCAGCGGCACCACGACCATCTGCGCGAAGAGCCCCTTGCGGGCGGCCTGGAGCATGGTCCACCGGCTGCGGAGCCCGAGCGAGGACGGCCGGCCGAACTCGATGCCGATCATCAGCCCGCGGCCCCGCACCTCGTGCAGCAGCTCGTACTCGTCGACCAGGGCGGCGAGCCGCCCGCGCAGCAGGTCGCCCATCGCGCGGGCGTTGGCCACCACCCCTTCGTCGTCCATCACCGAGAGGACCGCGAGGCCGGCCGCCATGGCCTGCGCGTTGGAACCGAAGCTCGCGGAGTGCACCAGCACCCGGTCCATCGACGAGTAGACCTTCTTGAAGATCCAGTCCTTGCCCAGGGTGGCGCCGACGGGCACGTAGCCCCCGGAGAGTGCCTTGGCCACGCACACCAGGTCCGGCTCCACGCCGGGTTCGTTCTGGTACGCGTAGAAGTCGCCGGTACGTCCGAGGCCGGTCTGCACCTCGTCCGCGATCAGCAGCGCCTTGTGCCGGCGCAGCAGCTCCTGCGCTGCGAGCAGGAACCCCGGCGGGGCGGCGAGGACGCCCTTGCCCTGGATCGGCTCGACCACGAAGGCGGCCACGTCACCGCGCCGCAGCTCCCGCTCCAGGGCGGCCAGGTCGCCGAGCGCGATCTTCGTGTCGGGCAGCAGCGGGGCGAAGCCGTCCCGGAAGCCGCCTTCCCCGTTGACCGAGAGGGAGCCGGTGGTGAGCCCGTGGAAGGCGTGGTCGCAGTAGAGGACCCTGGGGCGCCCGGTGGCGTACCGGGCGAACTTCAGGGCCGTCTCCACTGCCTCGGTGCCGCTGTTGCCGAAGAAGACCCGGTCCAGGTGGGGGCTGTACGACAGCAGCTTCTCGGCCAGCAGCCCGGGCAGCGGCTGGCAGTCGAAGCGGGTGAGGTCGGCGAGCTGGGCGTCGAGGACGTCGTGCAGGGCGCGCCGGACCACCGGGTGGTGCCGGCCCAGGCCCATCACTCCGAACCCGGCGAGCATGTCGAGGTAGTCGTTGCCCTCGGCGTCCCAGAAGTGGGCCCCTTCGGCCCGCTCGTAGACCTTGTCGAAGCCGATGGTGTGCAGCATCCGCGGCAGCTGGTGGTTGAGGTGGCGGGCGTGCAGCTCGTACCGCTCCCCGCCGCGTTCGGCCAGCAGGGCGCCGAGGTCGAAGCCCTTGCCGCGGCCGCGCCCGTCCGCCTCCCCCGCCCGGCCCTCGTGGCCGGCGCTCACGCCGACGCGTCCCGGTTGCCGCCGATCGTCTCCCGGGCCGCGCGCAGGGACTCCTTGAGCGAGCCCATGGTGGCGAGGACGGCGGTGGGCTCGTAGCCGCAGTGCGCCATGCAGTTCGCGCAGCGCGGGTCCTTCCCGCGGCCGTACTTGCTCCAGTCGGTGTCGTTGATCAGTTCCCGGTACGTGGGCACGTACCCGTCGCTCATCAGATAGCAGGGGCGCTGCCAGCCGAAGAGGGAGTAATTCGGAATGGCCCAGGCGGTGCAGGGGAAATCCGCCTTGCCCTCCAGGAAGTCCAGGAAGAGCGGGGAGTGGTTGAGCCGCCAGCGCCGCCGGTTGCCGCCCGCGAAGGCCTTCTTGAAGAGTTCGCGAGTCTGTTCGACACCGAGGAAGTGTTCCTGGTCAGGTGCCTTTTCGTAGGCGTAGGCGGGCGAGATCATCATCTCGTCGACCTGGAGGTCGTCATTGAGGTAGTTCAGCACCTCGATGATCGTCTGGGGGGTGTCGGTGTTGAAGAAGGTGGAGTTCGTGGTGACCCGGAAACCGCGCCTCTTCGCCTCCTTGATGGCGGCCACGGCCTCGTCGAAGACGCCTTCCTTGGCCACGGACTCGTCGTGCCGTTCGCGCAGGCCGTCGATGTGCACGGCGAAGGCGAAGTACGGGGACGGGGTGAACTTCTCGATCTTCTTGCGGAGCAGCATCGCGTTGGTGCAGAGGAAGACGTATTTCCGCTTCGCCACCAGCTGGCGCACGATCTCGTCGATCTGCGGGTGCATCAAGGGCTCGCCACCCGCGATGGAGACCATGGGCGCCCCGGACTCCAGCACGGCCCCGACCGCCTGGGCGACCGGCATGCGCTGCTTGAGGACTCCGGCCGGGTGCTGGATCTTCCCGCACCCCTCGCAGGCCAGATTGCAGGCGTAGAGCGGCTCCAGCTCGACGATCAGCGGGAACTTCTCACGCTTGCGGAGCTTCTGTTCGAGAAGATAGGTCCCGACCCTGATGGACTGTCGCAACGGCATGGCCATCTGGCTCACCTCCTGGGGAGCAGCAAAGAACGGTGCCAGTCATAAAACGCGGGCTGTAGGGCACGCAACACGCGGAAGGCCGATATTCCTCCGCGCACCGTGCCGATACGGACGAGCTCATGCTCCGGAGCGTCCACGATCACCCGGACGGCCGCAACAGGGCGTCCCGCCCCGGGTTCGGCGCCCCCGCCGCGGCTCGCGGTCCACAAGGTGGCCGCCGATTCCATGTCGACGGCGATCGCGCCGGTGGCGCGCAGCTGCGCGCGCTCCTGGCCGCGCACGACGTGGTCGGACCCGGTCAGTGCGCCGAGGTGCACGGTCCGGCCGGGTGCGGCCCTGGCCAGTGCCTCGGCGAGCAGGGCGGTCCCCTCGCAGGCGACGGTGCCGCGGGGGTCGCGGGTCTCCTCGGCGACGACGAGGTCGCCCGGGTTCATACCGGGGAGGAGCCCGGCGCAGAAGCCGGTGGCCAGCACGGCGGCCCCTTCCATCCCGGGCTCGGCGAGCGCGCCGCCCACGGCCGCGTCGGCGGCGCGCGGGCCCATCCCGGTGCGCAGGACGGTGTACGCCTCGGGCGAGCCGCGCTCGCCCCCGCTGCGCAGGGCGGCCTGTTCGATGCGCAGGGCGCAGGCGACCAGCAGCGGGGGCGCGGCCCCGGCGGGCCGGCCGGCCGCCATCAGGTCTCCTCCGCCGGGGCGGCCGCCTGGTCGCGGGGCCTGCCGTCGGGGCCGAACGGTTCTCCGTACAGGTAGCGGCCGAGAGCGGTGATCGGGAACACCTGCCGGTACAGGTGGTAGTTGATGGAGAAGTCCCAGGGGAAGCCGGTCCCGGTGAAGTAGGGCTCGTCCCAGGAGCCGTCCGCCTCCTGTGTCCGGACCAGGTACGCGATGCCCCGTTCGACGGCCTTGGCCTCGCGCTCGCCGGCCGACAGCAGCGCCATCAGGGCCCAGGCGGTCTGCGAGGGGGTGGAGGTGCCTTTGCCGGCCCAGGACGGGTCGTGGTAGGAGCGCTGGTCCTCGCCCCAGCCGCCGTCCTCGTTCTGTACGGATTCCAGCCAGCCCACGGCCCGCCGGACCGAGGGGTGCGCGGGAGCGATGCCGGCGGCCGTCAGGGCGGGGATCACCGACCCGGTGCCGTAGACGTAGTTGGTGCCCCAGCGGCCGAACCAGGCGCCCTCCGGCTCCTGTTCGGCGAGCAGCCATTCGATGCCGCGCCGGGTCCGCGGGTCGGCCGCTCTGCCCTCGACGGCGAGCATCTCCACCACGTGCGCGGTGACGTCCGCCGACGGCGGGTCGATGACCTCCCCGAAGTCGCAGAAGGGGAGCCTGTTCGGGAAGGGGCTGGTGTTGTCGGCGTCGAAGGCGCCCCAGGCGCCGTTCTTCGACTGCATGCCCAGGGTCCAGGAGACGCCGCGGGCGATGGCCGCCTCGACCTTCGCGGGCTCCGGGTGGCGGATCCGGCGCAGGGCCAGGACCACCTCGGCGGTGTCGTCGATATCGGGGTAGTTGTCGTTGTGGAACTCGAACGCCCAGCCTCCGGGGGCGAGTTGGGGGCGCCGTACGGCCCAGTCCCCGCTCCGGGTGATCTCCTCGCCGAGCATCCAGTCGGCCGCCTTGACCAGGGCGGGATGGTCGGGCCGGACGCCCGCGTCGGCCAGTGCGATGGCGGCGAGGCAGGTGTCCCAGACCGGGGACTGGCAGGCCTCGATCATCCGGGCGCCGTCCTCGCGCCAGACGGCGAACCGGTCGAGGGATTCCAGGCCGGCCCGCATCACGGGGTGCCGGAGGTCGTAACCGAGCAGGTGCAGGGCGATGACGGAGTAGACGGCGGGTGGCTGGATGCCGCCCCAGCAGCCGTCGTTCTCCTGGCGCTCGACGATCCAGCGGCCGGCGGCGGCCATGGCGGCCTTGCGCAAGCGGTGCGGGGCGAACCGCCGGTAGACGTGCAGGGCCCTGTCCATCCGCTGGAAGGCTCCGTCCCAACTGGCCAGCGGGGCGAGCTTCCTGACGGGATGGGGGACCCGCGCGTCCGCATGCAGCTCGTCCAGCGCGAAGGGCCCGGGGCGGACCGGCCGCAACGCGGAGACCACGGTCAGCGGGACGATGGTCTGGCGCGCCCAGCAGCCGAAGTCGTAGATGTTGAGCGGCACCCAGGGCGGCAGGAAGACCAGCTCGGGCGGGAGTTCGGGGAGGTGGTCCCAGCTCCACCAGCCGAAGAGGGCGAGCCAGATGCGGGTGAAGACCCGCGCGGCGGCGATCCCTCCGTGGCCCCGGATCCAGGCGGAGGCGCGGGCCATGTGCGGGGCGTCCGGGGCGTCTCCGGCCAGGCGCAGGGCCACGTACGCCTCGATGGTGGCGGAGAGGTCGGCCGGTCCCCCGTGGAAGGTGGCCCAGGTCCCGTCGCTCTCCTGCTCGCCCCGGATGAACCGGGCGGCGGCCTCGGTGGTGGCCTCGTCCCGGATGCCGAGGAACTGCCGCAGCAGCAGGTCCTCGGCGTCCATGGTGACGTTGGTCTCCAGGTCGCCCTTCCACCAGCCCTCCGGGTCCTGGCGGTCCAGCAGGTGGCGGACGGCGCGCTCCGCCGCCTCCCGGGCGTCGCGGGGTCCGTCCGGGGTCCTGGGCCCGGACGGGGCCGGGCCGGGGTGCGTCCCGGGGCTTGTCCCGGGGTGTGTCCCGGGGCTTGTCCCGGGGTGTGTCCCGGGGCCCGGCCTGTCCCGGACCCCGGCCGCGGCAAGGCCAGGCGGCCCCACGGTGGCGGCCGCCGAGTGCGCCGCGGCGCCCTGGTCCGGTTCGGCACCGCGGGAACCCGCACCGCCGTCGGTCGTCGCTGTCATGGCTTCCCCTTACGTTGCAGTGTCCTCTGCTGTGCTGGGGTCTGCCGTCGGCCGGTGCGCGCCAGGTGCTGCCTAGCAGGTGGCGGCGCCGGCCGGCGACTCGCGATTCATATCCGCGTCCGGGTGGCGGTCACCGCTTGCGCACGACGACGAAGTCGGCCAGGGCGACGAGCTGCTCCCGGACCTTGCGGGGCATGTCGACGTCGTCGAGCGCGCGGATCGCGACCGCGTGCTGGCGGCGGGCCTCCTCGGCAGTCCACTCGCGGCCGCCGGCGGCTTCGATGAGGGCGGCGCGGGCCGCGAACTCCTCTTCCGAGAAGTTCTCGAAGTCGTTGCTCTTCGCGTCGGCGGCGAGCAGCTCCGCCAGTTCCTCGCACGCCGGTCCGCCGGCCGCGAGGGCGGCGACGACGGGCAGGGACTTCTTGCGCTGGCGCAGGTCGCTCCAGGTCTGCTTGCCGGTGGCCTCGGGGTCGCCCCAGATGCCGAGCAGGTCGTCGACCGCCTGGAAGGCGAGGCCGAGGTGGTAGCCGTACTCCTCCAGCTTGTCGGCCGTACGGTCGTCCGCGCCGCCGAGGACGGCGCCGATGGAGACCGCGCAGGCGAGCAGGGCGCCGGTCTTGTTGCCCTCCATCTCCAGGCACTCCTCGACGCTGACGCGCTCGCGGTGCTCGTACGAGATGTCCTGCGCCTGGCCGTCGATCAGCTTGCGGCTGGCGGTGGTCAGCCGGCGCGCGGCGCGGCCGGCCTCGGCGGTGCCCAGCTCCAGCAGCACCTCGTTGGCGAGGGCGAACAGGGCGTCACCGACGAGGATCGCGAGGGCCGGGCCGTGGACCTTCCAGACCGTGTCGCGGTGCCGGCGCTGTTCGTCGCCGTCCATCAGGTCGTCGTGCAGCAGCGAGAAGTTGTGGACGAGCTCGACGGCGACGGCGCCCGGGATGCCGACCTCGGCCACGGCGCCCGCGGCCTCGGCGGAGAGCAGGGCGAGGGCCGGGCGGATGGCCTTGCCGCCGTCACCGTCCGCCGGGTTGCCCTGGGCGTCGATCCAGCCGAAGTGGTAGGCGGCGACGGTGTCCATGGGCGCGGCGAGCCGGTCTACGGCGGCGCGGAGCACGGGCGTCGACAGTGCGCGGCCACGCTCCAGGAGGGCGAGCGTGTCCGCTTTCTCCCCACCGGCCGTGCCCGCACTGGCATCCGTGTTCTCGACAGCCGGATTCCCCGGGTTCACTGGCTCTCCTCTGGTTCCTGTACGTGCTGTACGTGCTGCGCGCGCTGTGGCGGTGGTGGTGTCGCTGGTCGTCATACCGCCTCCTGCAAGGGGTGTTCGCGGTGGCGGCCGAGCCCGGCGAGTGCGGCGTGCGCCGCGCTCAGTCCGCTGCGCACGGCGCCCTCCATGGTCGCGGGCCAACCCGTGGCCGTCCACGCACCGGCGAGAAACAGCCCCGGCGTGTCGGTCCGGGCGCCCGGCCGGAGCCGGCCGACTCCGGGGGTGGGGGCGAAGGTGGCGGTCCGTTCTCGGGTGACGAAGAAGTCCCGTACCTTCGCGCCGCGTGCCGCGGGCAGCAGCCGTTCCAGTTCGGGCAGGTACTTGGTCCGCAGGACCGAGACGGGCTCGTCGATGTCGGCCTGGGCCACCGACTGGGACAGGGCCAGGTACTGGCCGCCGTCGGTGAGCCCGGAGGCGTCGGTGCGGTCGAAGACCCACTGGACGGGGGTGCCGAGCGCGGCGAAGAAGGGCTGCTTGAGCACCTTGCGGTCGTAGACCACGTGGACGTTGAGGATGGGGGCCGTGCCGATGTCGAGGAGTTTGTCCGGGTCGGCGAGGGCTCCGGGCGGCAGCAGGCCGTGGGCCTCGCGCTGCGGGACGGCCAGTACGACGGTGTCGGCGTCGAGCGATTCGCTCTCGGTGTCCACACGCCAGTCGCCCCCGGACGTACGGGAGATGCAGGTGACCCGGGTGCGCAGCTCGGTGCGCACTCCGGCCGCGTCGAGGGCCTTGCGGGCGAGGGTGTCGTGGAGGTCGCCCAGCGGGACCCTGGCCCAGCCGATGTCGGCGGCGCCGTTCTCGGAGAGGAGGCCGGTCTTGAAGACCATCGCGGCCAGGCCCAGCGAGGAGTGTTCGGCGGTGGCGTTGAGGGTGGCGATGCCGACGAGGTCCCACAGCGCCTCGATGGTGCGCGGGGACTGGCCGTAGCGGCCCAGCCAGGTCGCGAAGTCCAGGCCGTCGAGGGCCGGGTCGGCGGGGTCGAGGCGGCGCAGCGCGAGGGCGGCGCGCCCGACGCTCGCCCGCTCGGCGAGGGAGAGGTGCGGGTAGGTGGCCAGGGACGAGGCCAGGTGCAGGGGTACCGGCAGGGCGCTGCGGCGCAGCCGTCCCAGCCGCGGGCCGCGGGGGTGGGCCACGTCGAGCACCGGTACGTCGAGCCGGTCCTGGAGGGGCGCGAGGGCGGCTCCGTCGACGCGGTCGAGGAACCACCGGTAGGCGGTGCAGCAGCGCAGGTAGACGTGCTGGCCGTTGTCCACGGTCAGTTCGCCGCGCTTGAAGGAGAAGGCGAGGCCGCCGAGCCGGGGGCGGCTCTCCAGCAAGGTCACCCGCAGGCCCGCGTCGGCGAGTTCCAGGGCGGTGGTGACACCGGCCAGGCCGCCTCCGACGACCACCGCGCGCTGGGCGGTCATACGTCCTCCCCGGTGGCCTTCGGGTCCCGGCTGGTCCGGGCCTTTCCCTGGTCAGACGCGACGGCGCGCGCGGGGGTTGCTCCCCGCGCGGTCGGCGCGCCGGCCCGGGCGCACTCGCGCGTGCCGCTGCCGCTCGTGTCCGTGTCCCTGGCGCCGCTGTACCGCGGGGCCGGAGAAGGGGTCGCCGCCATCAGAACCGCCTCCTGGTGCTCTGGCGCGAGATGGTCCGGGCGTCGAGGCCCGACAGGCCGCGCACGGCGACGTACGCCTTCTCGTGCGGGGGGAGCGAGACGCGGCCGCGCAGGACGGCCTCGGGCTCGCGCTCGATGCGGTCGAGGAGGCGGCGGTAGATGCCGGCCATGGCGGCGACGCAGGCTCCGCTGCGCCGGTCGAGCATGGGCAGCAGCCGGTATCCCTCGACGAACAGGGCCCGGGCGCGCCGGACTTCGTGGTGGACGAGTCCGGCGAAGTCGGCGCCGGCCTGGGCCCGGTCGCCGTGGAAGCCCTCGGAGCAGCCGAACTTGGCGAGGTCCTCGGCGGGCAGGTAGGTGCGCCCGTTGCCGGCGTCCTCGCGAACGTCCCTGAGGATGTTGGTGAGTTGGAGGGCGAGGCCCAGGGTGTCGGCGTACTCGGCGGCGCGTTCGGCGCCGGGCGCGCCGAGACCGCCGGTGTTGACCGTGCCGAACACGCCGAGGGAGAGCCGTCCGATGGCGCCGGCCACGCAGCGGCAGTAGGCCTTGAGGTCGTCCCAGGTCTCGTAGGTCTCGCCGCGGACGTCCATCAGGACCCCGTCGATGAGTTCGTCGAGTCCGCCGAGGGGGATCGGGAAGCGGCGCGCGGCGTGGGCGAGCGCGACGGCGACCGGGTCGGTGTCGTCCTCGTCGATCTCCTCCGCCCGGATCCTGCCGAGGAGGGCCCGGGTCTCTTCCAGCCGGGCCAGCTTGGCCTCGGGCGGCAGGGCGCCGTCGCCGATGTCGTCGACGCGGCGCGAGAACGCGTACAGCGCGGACATCGCCTGCCGCTTGTCGGTGGGCAGCAGCCGGATGCCGTACGCGAAGTTGCGCGCCTGCGTTCCGGTGACGGCCTCGCAGTAGCTGTAGGCCGCGGACACCGGTGCGGACAGCGCGGACGGTGCGGACGCGTGTGTGGGGCCCTCCACGTTCGGGCTCACCCCTTTCTCGGCGCTGTGCGCAAAACGGCGGCCACCTCGCGGAGCAGGCCGCTCCTGGTGGGCTTGGGCGGGCCGGGAAGCACGTCGAAACCGGCGGCGGTGACGGCTCGCAGGGCGGCACGCCCCCCTCCTGTGAAGCCCGCGAGCAGCAGCCGGAGCCTGCCGTGCACGCTACCCACGAGCGGGGTGCCTTCATTCAGCAGGTTCCTGGCGCGCTCGGTTTCGAAGGCGATCAGGGAACGTACCGATGCTCCGGCGGACGGGGCCTTCAGGTCGGTCTCGGACACGTGGAAACGGCGCATGTCCTCGGCCGGGAGGTAGATCCGGTCGCGGCCGAGGTCCTCGGCGACGTCCTGGAGGTGCTCGGCGATCTGCAGGGCGGTGCACACGGCGTCGGAGAGGCGGATCCGCTCGGGGGTGCTGGTCCCGGTGAGGGAGAGCACGAGCCGGCCCACGGGGTTCGCGGACAGCTCGCAGTAGCCGAGCAGGTCCCCGTACGTCTCGTAGCGCGCGACCCGCTGGTCCTGGCGGTTGGCCTCGATGAGGCCGAGGAAGGGTTCGGGGGTGAGGCCGTGCTCGCGTACGACGGGCCGCAGGGCCAGCAGCAGGGGGTGCCGCGGGGGTCCGTCCGCGGAGCCGAACACGCGCCCCAGGTCGGCCTCGAAGGCGTCGAGCATCGCGAGCCGGTCGTCGACGGCCTCGGGGTCGAGCCCGAGGAGCACGGCGTCCCGGCCGCCGGGGGCGAGATCGCCGTCGCCGATGTCGTCGACGAGGCGGGCGTAGCCGTAGACCGCCATCAGGCCTTCGCGCCAGGCGCGCGGCAGGAAGGAGGGGGCGACGGGGAAGTTCTCCGTACGGGCCTTGCCGAGGGTCGCGCCGGTGTGGGCGTCGGGGGCTGTGCGGGCCTCGGGGGCTGTGCGGGCCTCGGGCCGCCGGGGCCGGGTGCCGTGCCCGGGGGTCACCGCCCGCCGCCCGCGGCGGGGACGGCCAGAGTACCTGGGGGCCGGAGAATTCCCGTAGCCATTGCCGTCACATCTCCCGTTCTACACTGCCGACCCAAGTCATCCTATTTCGGACACGCCGCCGGACTTTACCCGGGGTACCCCCGGCCTTTTCGGCTGTGGGGAATCGTCCCCTCTTGGCGCGATTGAGAACTGGTCCAGCTTACGCTGTACAACGTCGCGAAGGCCTATCGGGTATTCGCTCCGCCACGGAATGTCGGACGGCGGAAATACCGCCGTCATGCCGAGGCCCCCGCCGCGCGGAGCGGCAGGGGCCTGCGGGAATCACCGTGAACGCGTCGCTCAGTGGCTGGTGGCCTTCTCGTACGCCGAGACCACTTCCTCGGTGGGCCCGTCCATCAGCAGCTCACCCTTCTCCAGCCACAGCACCCGGCTGCAGGTGTCGCGGATGGAGTTGTTGTTGTGGCTCACCAGGAAGACCGTTCCGGCCTTCTCGCGCAGTTCGCGGATGCGGGCCTCGGAGCGCACCTGGAACTTCCGGTCACCGGTGGCCAGCGCCTCGTCGATCATCAGCACGTCGTGGTCCTTGGCCGCGGCGATGGAGAAGCGCAGGCGCGCCGCCATGCCGGAGGAGTACGTGCGCATCGGCAGGGAGATGAAGTCGCCCTTGTCGTTGATGCCCGAGAAGTCGACGATGCCCTCGTAGCGCTCGCGGATCTGCTCCCGGCTCATGCCCATCGCCAGACCGCCGAGCACCACGTTGCGCTCGCCCGTCAGGTCGTTCATCAGGGCGGCGTTGACGCCCAGCAGCGAGGGCTGGCCGTCGGTGTACACCCGGCCCGACTCGCAGGGCAGCAGGCCCGCGATGGCGCGCAGCAGGGTCGACTTGCCCGAGCCGTTGGAGCCGATGACGCCGATGGCCTCGCCGCGGTACGCCGTGAAGGAGACACCGCGGACGGCGTGGACCCGGCGCACGCCCGGGGCGTCGCCCTTGCCGCGGCGGATTATCTTGCTCAGCGCCGCGGTGGCGCTGCCCTTGCCGGAGCTGCCGGTGTTGACCCGGTAGACGATGTGGACGTCGTCGGCGATGACGGTGGGGACGTGCCCCTTGTTGTTCTCAGCCACGGCCGTAACGCTCCTCAGCCTTCCAGAAGTACACGAAACCGCCGAGGCCGATCAGCACGGCCCAGCCGACCGCGAAGGCCCAGACGTGCGGCGGGAGGTTCTCGCGGCCGTAGTCGTCGATCAGCGCGAAGCGGACCAGGTCCATGTAGATCGCCGCGGGGTTCCACTGGAGCACGTCCGCGATCCACTGGGGCTTGTCCTTGAGCATCTCGCTGATCGAGAACATGACGCCCGAGGCGTACATCCACGTACGCGTGAGGAAGGGCATCAGCTGCGCGAGGTCGGGGGTCTTGGACCCCATGCGCGCGAAGACCAGGGCGAGGCCGGTGTTGAAGACGAACTGCAGCGCCAGCGTGGGGATCACCAGCAGCCACGACGGCCGCGGGTAGTTCCCGAAGGCCACCGCGACGACGACCACCACGATCATCGAGTACAGCAGCTGCTGGAGCTGCTGCATCGAGAAGGAGATCGGCAGCGAGGCGCGCGGGAAGTGCAGCGCGCGGACCAGTCCGAGGTTGGTCGGGATCGCGCGGACACCCGCCATGAGCGAGTTCTGGGTGAAGGTGAAGACGAAGATGCCCATCACCAGGAAGGGGATGTACACCCCCTTCTCCATGCCGCGGCCGGCGTTGAGGATCAGGCCGAAGATCAGGTAGTAGACCAGGGCGTTCAGCAGGGGGGTCGCCACCTGCCAGATCTGCCCGAGCTTGGCCTGGCTGTACTGCGCCACCAGCTTGGCCCGGGAGAAGGCCATGATGAAGTGGCGCCGTCCCCAGAGCTGCCGCACGTACCCGCCCAGGCTGGGCCGGGCGCCGCTGACGGACAGGCCGTACTTCCTGGCGAGCTCCGCGGGGCTGAGCCCCGCGTCATCGGACGGCGGCTTGCTCGTGGCGAGGGCGCCGTCGTGGGTTGTGTCACTCACAAGTTGAAACTTTCCGTCTTCAAGATGCGGCAGAAGGGGACAGGGGGACCGGGGCACGGGACCCCTGATCGGGCCCCATGCTCCCAGACGCGAGCTTGTCAGATGACAGGTGGTCGGCCCAGCCGCGTCAGCCGCCAGACCGTACGCCACTTCATGGGGTGCCTGGGACCGCACGGAGTGGTCCAGCCCTCCTTGAACCCGCCGAACCAGGCCTTGAGGGCCGGCCGCGACGGCTTGCGCAGGAGGGTCAGCGCCATCCAGACGCCCAGGTACAGCGGTACCAGGGGGGCCGGCAGGTTACGGCGGGCCAGCCACACCCGGTTACGGGCCACCATACGGTGATACACCGCGTGGCGGGACGGGGCGGTCGTCGGATGCAGCAGCACCATGTCCGCCCGGTAGTCGATCTGCCACCCCGCGTCGAGCGCCCGCCAGGCCAGATCCGTCTCCTCGTGAGCGTAGAAGAACTCCCCGGGCAGCGTCCCGACCTGCTCGAAGACCTTCGTGCGGACGGCGTTGGCGCCGCCCAGGAAGGTCGTCACGCGGGAGGAGCGCATCGGGTCCGAGGCGCGCAGCCGGGGCACGTGCCTGCGCTGGGTCTCGCCGGTCTCCGGATCGGCGATCCGGAAGCTGACGATCCCGAGCTTGGGGTCCTCGGTGAAGGCCTGCCGGCACAGCTCGGCGGTGTCGGTGCGCTCCAGCAGCCCGTCGTCGTCCAGGAAGAGCAGCACGTCCACGTCGAAGCCGTCGAGACCCTCGGGGCCCTGGGCGCCGAAGGCCTCGATGCCGACGTTGCGGCCGCCCGGGATGCCGAGGTTCTCGGGCAGGCCGACGGTGCGTACGCCCTCGGGCAGCCCGGTGACCTCGACGCCCTGGCCCACGACGACGACCTCGATCGGGTCGCCCTCCTGGCGGGCCACCGAGTCGAGCAGCGCCTTCAGCTCGTCGGGCCGGTTGCCCATGGTGATGATCACGGCGCCCAGCCGCATCGGCGTCGTCACTTGAGCCTGCTGGAGGCCAGGATCGACACCAGGTGCAGCACCGTCTGGAGCAGGGCGATGCCCGCCAGTACGGCGACACCGAGCCGGGAGAAGAACAGGTCGCCCCGGACCTGGTCGACGACGGCCAGCAGCAGGATGAGCAGCGACGCCTCGATGCCGAGGACGAGGCGGTGGAACTTCAGCGCGGCCGCGGCCCGGCGGGCGAGCGCCATGCCGGAGGAGCGCGGCTCGGACGCCGCCTCCTTGACCGGCTCCTTGCCGGTCTGGTGCCGGGCGACGCCGACCAGGTCGGTCTCGGCCTTGATCAGGATCGCGCCGAGCGCCGCGAGGGTGCCCAGGAAGGCCCACAGCCAGTCGATCCGCCCGCCGCCCCACAGGTCGGCGGCGCGCAGGCCGAAGCCGACCAGGACGGCCGCGTCGCACAGGTAGGCGCCGACCCGGTCCAGGTAGACCCCGGAGAGCGAGAACTGCTTCTTCCAGCGGGCGACCTCGCCGTCGACGCAGTCGAGCAGCAGGTAGAGCTGGACCATCACCACGCCGAGGACGGCGCCCCAGACGCCCGGCACCAGCAGGGCCGGGGCGGCCAGGACACCGGCGAGGGTCATCAGGTAGGTCAGCTGGTTCGGCGTGACCTTGGTGTTCACCAGGACGCGGGTGATGCGCAGGGAGATCTCGCGCATGTACAGGCGCCCGCCCCAGTGCTCACCGCTGCGCCGGTCCTTGACGCCCGGCGGGTGGACGACGGGCCGGAGTTCAGCTACGGATGGTCTGGACATAGTCGGCGTAAGCGTCCCTGATCTCGGCTGCGGACAGGTTGAGGTGCTCCAGGATGGTGAAGCGTCCCGGGCGGGTCTGGGGGGCGTACTCGACGGCCGCGACGAACTCGTCCACGCTGAACCCGATCTCCTCGGGCACGGTCGGCAGGCCGTGGCGGCGCAGCACCTCGACGAAGAGGCCGGACTGCTCGCCGGCGCCCCGCAGGTGCATCGCGAAGGCGGCGCCGATGCCGACCTGCTCGCCGTGGAGCGCGGAGCGCCCCGGGTAGAGCAGGTCGAAGGCGTGGCTGATCTCGTGGCAGGCGCCGGACGACGGGCGGCTGTCGCCGCTGATCGACATGGCGATGCCGGAGAGCACGAGCGCCTCGGAGAGCACGGTGAGGAACTCGTCGTCACCGCATCCGCCGGGGTGGCGCAGGACCGACTCGCCGGCGGTACGGGCCATGGCGGCGGCCAGGCCGTCCACGGGCTCGCCGGTCAGCCGGTGCGAGAGCTCCCAGTCGGCGATCGCGGAGATGTTGGAGATCGCGTCGCCGATGCCGGCCCGGATGAACCGTACGGGCGCGTCCTTGATCACGTCGAGGTCGATGACCATCGCGATCGGGGTGGGCACGCCGTAGGACCCGCGGCCGTTGTCGTTGTCCAGGATGGACACCGGCGAGCAGATGCCGTCGTGGGAGAGATTGGTGGCGACGGCCACCATGGGCAGGCCGACCCGCGCCGCGGCGTACTTCGCCACGTCGATGATCTTGCCGCCGCCCAGGCCCACGACGGCGTCGTAGCGGCGGCCCTTTATGTCGTCGGCCAGCTTGACCGCGGAGTCGATGGTGCCGTCCACGACCGGGTACCAGTCGGCATGCGGCAGCACGGGCTCCAGCTTGGTGCGCAGCACCTGGCCGGAACCCCCGCTGATCGCGATGGCGAGCTTGCCGGACGCGGAGATGCGCTGGTCGGCCAGGAGGCCGGCCAGATCGTCCATCGCCCCTCGGCTGATGTCGACGACAACAGGCGAGGGGATCAGCCGCGTCAGTACTGGCATGCGATCGTCCGGCCCTTGGCGAGGTCGTCGTGGTTGTCGATCTCGACCCACTTGACGTCGCCGATGGGGGCCACGTCGATGGTGAAGCCATCGTCGACGAGCTGCTGGTAGCCGTCCTCGTAGTAGAGGTCGGGGTCGCGCTCGAAGGTGGTCTTCAGCGCCTCGGCCAGCTGCTCGGCGGCCTCCGGCTCGATCAGGGTGACGCCGATGTACTCGCCGGTCGCGGTGGCGGGGTCCATCAGCTTGGTGATCTTGCGCACGCCCCGCCCGTCGGCGGTGATGACCTTCATCTCCTCGTCGGCCAGGTGCTTGACCGTGTCGAGGGCGAGGATGATCTTCTGGCCGTTGCCGCGGGCGGCGAGCAGGGTCTTCTCGACCGAGACCGGGTGGACGGTGTCGCCGTTGGCGAGGATCACGCCCTGCTTGAGGACGTCACGGGCGCACCACAGGGAGTAGGCGTTGTTCCACTCCTCGGCCTTGTCGTTGTCGATCAGAGTGATCTTGACGCCGTACTTGGCCTCCAGGGCCTCGCGGCGCTCGTAGACGGCCTCCTTGCGGTAGCCGACGACGATCGCGACCTCGGTCAGGCCGACCTCGGCGAAGTTGCCGAGGGTCAGGTCGAGGACGGTGAGGCTCTCCTCGTCGCCCTGCGGTCCGACGGGCACGAGGGCCTTGGGCAGGGTGTCGGTGTAGGGACGCAGGCGGCGTCCGGCACCGGCAGCGAGTACAAGGCCGATCATGCTGGTTCTCCTTCGTCGTGTACGGCGGGTGCTCCGGAGGAGACCCAGAAGCGGATGCTCTCCGAGAGCACCACGAGTGCCACGAACACGGCCATGGCCGTGAGCGCGACGGGGAAGTCCGTGGGGCGCGAGGCCAGGGCGGCCGCCAGGGCCGCGGTCAGCAGCACCCGGCCCTCGTGGCCGCCGATCGTCCGCACCAGCCAGTGCGGGGGCGCTCCGGTGCCACCGCGGATGCGGTACACCGTGTCGTAGTGATGGTAGGCGACCGCCGCGACCAGTCCGAATGCCGCCGGAAGGGCTCCGGGGACGTCGGCCTTGGCGGCGAGGATCAGCACGGTGGTGTATTCGGCGGCCCGGAAGACGGGCGGGACGAGCCAGTCGAGGGCGCCCTTGAGGGGGCGGGCGACGGCCGCACCGGCGAGCACCGCGTAGAAGACGGCGGCGATGACGACCTGCCGGTCACCGAACCCGTACGCCCAGGCCGCCCACAGCAGGGCGCCCGAGCCGACGACGGCGGCGACGATCCCCGCGCCGGGGGCCATCCGGCCGAGGATCCTGCCCGCGAGGTCGGCGAGCGGGCCCGAGTCGGCGAGGTCCGCGAGGGCCTGGGCGGCCCGGTCGGTCCGCTTCGCCTTGCGGGTCAGCGAGCGCAGGACCCGGCCCGCAGTGGTGTAGAGCGCCCCGAAGGCGCAGCCGACGAGCAGCGCGTAGAAGACGATCCGGGGTGTGGTGACGGCCGTCAGCACGGCGATCATGGCCCAGCGCTCGCCGATCGGCAGGATGATCATCCGCCGCACCCAGACCGTCCAGCCGACGCTGTCGAGCTTGTCGGAGAGGGCGGCGGTCGGGCTGGTGTTGGCGGTGGCGTCGTGGTTGGCCTCGTTGAAGGAGAAGTCCACGACGTGCCGGCAGGTCATCAGGATCATGGCGCCGAGCGCCAGGGCCCAGACGTCGTCGCCGCCCCGGGCCGCTCCGAGCGCGAGGCCCGCGTAGAAGGAGTACTCCTTCGCACGGTCGAAGGTCGCGTCGAGCCAGGCGCCCATCGTCGAGTACTGCAGCGAGTAGCGGGCGAGCTGCCCGTCGGTGCAGTCCAGGACGAAGGAGACGAGGAGCAGCACACCGGCCGCGACGTAGCCCCAGCGGTCGCCGGTGGCGGCGCAGCCGGCCGCTATCAGCGCGGTGATCAGGGAGGCCGTGGTGACCTGGTTGGGGGTCAGGCCGCGCCGGGCGCACCAGCGGGCGATGTAGCGCGAGTACGGGCTGATGAAGAAGGTGGTGAAGAAGCCGTCGCGGGACTTCACCGCGGTGCGCAGCCGGACCGCCTCGTCGTCCACGGCGCCGACGGCGGCGACGGCCGCCTCGCGCTCCCCTTCGGTGGCGGGAACGGCGGCGACCAGGGTGCCGAGCTCGGGCCGCTGGACGGGGATGCCCGCGGCCTCGACGGCGGCGGCCAGCCGGTCGGGGTAGGGACCGGCGCCTTCCGGTGCGAGGGCCGCGGCCCGGTCCAGGGCGGCGCGGGCGCCGGCCTGGACGGCGAGGGCGCCGGTCACGGCGCAGGCGTCGAAGCGCGGGTCGGTCAGCGCGAGCCGCAGGGCGTGCGCGTGCCCGACGAAGGCGCTGTCGACGACGGCCACCCGCTGCTCGGCCGGTACGTCGGCCAGGGCGGTGGCGGTGTCCTCGGGCCCGGCGACGGGGCGGACCTCGAAGCCGAGCGCGCGCAGCTCGTCCGCGAGCGGTGATCCGGGGACCGGCAGGCCGGTGAGGATGACGGTCGGCAGACGAACCCACTCCTTGCAGCGAACACGGGACGGCCGCCACGTGGGGCGGCGGCACGTCGGCAGAGGCTATCGGATGAACGGAAGCGGGGGTTCACCACCCGTTTACGCCCCGACAAGCCGAATATTCCCGGGCCTGGGGTCCGGTCGCGATCATCATCGACGAGAACGCCGAGGGACCACAAACCGCCTGGATGTTAGGGTGGCCGCAGACCTGTACGAACCCGGTGAAGAAGGAGGTGGGTTGATGACCGTCGCAGAGGTCGCCGCCATGGGCAGCGACGAACTCCGGTACGTCCCCACCCGTTTCCGGGCATCCGGCCAGGTCTGATCACACCGATCCACCTCGTCGGCCGGAGCCCCCTTTCCAAGGGTTCACGTTGACCGACAACACCGGTTCCACCTCTTCGGATTCCACGTCTTCGGATTCCATCCCCACCACCCCCGACTTCGGTGACCCCGCTTTCCGCGAGGCGTTCTTCGCCCTGCACCGCGAGCTGCCCCGCCAGTCCCCCGGTTCCGACGCCACCACCCGGCACCTGCTGTCCCTGTGCGGTCCGCTGCCCCGGCGGCCGCGGATCCTGGACCTGGGCTGCGGTCCGGGCCGCAGCGCCCTGCTGCTCGCCGCCGAGGCGGGCGAGGGCGCCGAGGTCACGGCCGTCGACCTGTACGAGGGCTTCCTCGACGAGCTCCGCCGCGCCGCCCGGGCCCGCGGGCTCGCCGACCGCGTCCGCACCGTCCGCGCGGACATGGGCGCGCTCCCCTACGAGGACGGTTCCTTCGACCTCGTGTGGGCCGAGGGGTCGGCCTACTGCATCGGCTTCGACCACGCGCTCGCGTCGTGGAAGCGGCTGCTCGCCCCCGGCGGCACCCTCGTGGTGACCGAGTGCGAGTGGACCACCGGGGAGCCGTCCGCCGGAGCACGCGCCTTCTGGGACCCCCAGTACCCGCTGCGCTCCACCGCCCGCAACCTGGCGGCCGCCCAGGCCGCCGGGTACCGGGTGCTGGGCGTCCACCACCAGCCCGACTCCGACTGGGCCGAGTACTACGGTCCGCTCGGCGAGCGGGTACGCGCCGCCGGGGCTCCGTCCGGCGCGGCGCGGGCCGCGCTGGCCTGCGTGCGCGAGGAGCTCGACGTACGGGAGCGGCACGGGCACGAGTACGGCTACACGGGCTACGTCCTGCGCCCGGTCACCGCCGGGGACGGCGGCGCCTGGCCGGCCCGGCCGGAGACCGCCGCCGATGTGGCGGCGGTGCGCGACGTCAACCTGGCCGCCTTCGAGACCCCACTGGAGGCGGATCTTGTGGACGCCCTCCGCGCGGACGGCTCCTGGCTGCCGGGGCTCTCGTACGTCGCCGAGCGCCCGGACGGGTCGGTGGCGGCGCACGCCCTGCTGACCCGGTGCGAGGTGGACGGCGCACCGGCCCTCGCCCTGGCCCCGGTGGCGGCCGATCCCGCGCTCCAGCGCTCGGGCGCGGGCAGTGCGGTCGTACGGGCGCTGCTCGCGGCCGCCAAGGAGCGCGGGGAGGCGCTGGTCCTGGTCCTGGGGCATCCGGCGTACTACCCGCGCTTCGGATTCGTACCGGCCTCGCGGTTCGGGATCCGGGCTCCCTTCGAGGTGCCCGACGAGGCGGTGATGGCGCTCGTACTGGACGATTCCGTGCCGGTTCCGGCGGGCACGATCAGCTATCCGGCGCCGTTCGGCATCTGACGCGGCCCGGTAGGACGCGGCTGAACCGTCTGCCCTCCGTCGCCTATCACGGCACGGGGGGCAGACATGCGCGGATGGCCGAAGTGGGGACAAGCCTCTTTTGTACGGCAGACTTGAAGGCCGAAGTCCGAAGCGAAGGATGGGTATGCCGACCACACCAGCCACCGCCGCGAACAGCGCGTCCGCCGGCACCGGGACTCAAGAACCGATCATGCTCGAACTGGTCGACGAGTCCGGCAACACCATCGGCACGGCGGAGAAGCTCTCCGCCCATCAGGCGCCCGGGCGGCTGCACCGGGCGTTCTCGGTGTTCCTCTTCGACGAGCAGGGCCGGCTGCTGCTCCAGCAGCGCGCCCTGGGGAAGTACCACTCCCCCGGCGTCTGGTCGAACACCTGTTGCGGTCACCCGTACCCCGGGGAGTCGCCGTTCGCGGCCGCGGCCCGGCGCACCCACGAGGAGCTGGGCCTGTCGCCGTCGCTGCTCGCCGAGGCCGGGACGGTGCGCTACAACCACCCGGACCCCGCGTCGGGCCTGGTGGAGCAGGAGTACAACCACCTGTTCGTGGGACTCGCGCAGGCGGCGCTGCGGCCGGATCCGGAGGAGGTCGGGGAGACCGCCTTCGTGACGGCCGAGGAGCTCGTGAAGCGGCATGCGGAGGCGCCGTTCTCGGCCTGGTTCATGACCGTGCTGGACGCGGCCCGGCCCGCGATCCGCGAGCTGACCGGGGACGCGGCGGGCTGGTAGCCCGTACGCCGTCCCGTGCCCGGTCCCCGATCCGTACGCGGATCACCCGCGCGGGGCGGGCGTCGGCTCCTGGGCGGCGGGGACGCCGAGCGGCAGGGCCGCCCAGATGACCTTGCCGCCCGTCGAGGTGTGCTCGACGTCGCAGACCCCGCCGGCCTCCAGGGTGATCTCGCGTACCAGGAGCAGGCCCCGGCCCCCGGTCTGGCCGAAATCCGCCTCCAGCGCCTTGGGGCGGTACGGGTGGTTGTCCTCGACGGCCACCCGGACCCACTCGCGGCCCACCGCGACCTCGACGGCGACCTCCGGCGAGAGCAGGGCCGCGTGCCGGACCGAGTTCGTCACCAGTTCGGAGACGATCAGCAGGAGCGAGTACACCAGGTCCTGGTGGGCCGGCACCCCCTGTCGGCCCAGCAGGTCGCGTACCGCCCGGCGGGCCTGCGGAACGGATTCTTCTACCGCGGGAGCGGTGAACCGCCACACCCCCTCGTACGCGAGGGGGTCGGCCGGAGCCTCCGGCTCACCCCCCTTGGCCGGCGGGACACTCCCGCTGTTTTCCATCTTCAGGCCCCCGTCTTCGCGCTCGATCGTCTCCACGCGTCAAGAGTGGGGAACAGCCTGGTCCGGACCGGACTGCTGACCAGAAGTCAGCGTCAATCGGACACTTTCTGACCACTGGCGTATGACAGAGTCAGTTGTTCGACTGTTCCTGATCTCCTCGTGCACTCTTCTCGGCCGCCCCGCGCACCCCGCCCGGCTCCACCGCCACCTCGTCCTCCCTGACCAAGCCGAGGATCCGGCGGGCGCCGAAGCCGGGAGCGATCAGACTCGGACCGTCGAACAGCAGGGCGAGCGAGAAGAACGTTCCGATCACGTACAGGCTCGAACCGGGCCGGCTGGAGAGGATCAAGGCGCCCCACGGTCAAGGGGCTCGGCGCTCGCCCCCGGGCGGACTCCCTTGATCACAGGAGCGAGTGCCCGGGATAGCATCCGGCGCATGGACGCAGCCCTCCTTCACACCGTGGCCGACGGGGTCGCCACCATCGTCATCTCGCACCCCGCGAAGCGGAACGCCATGACGGCGCAGATGTGGCGGACCCTGCCGATGCTGCTGTCCGGCCTGGCCGCCGACACCGCCGTACGGGCCCTCGTACTGACCGGGGACGGAGCGACCTTCTGCGCCGGGGCCGACATCTCCTCGCTGACCGGGGACGACGACCCGCAGGCCCTGGCCGTCGCGGCGGAGGAGGCCCTCGCCGCCTTCCCTAAGCCCACGCTCGCCGCCATCCGGGGCTTCTGCGTGGGCGGCGGCAGCCAGCTCGCGGCGGCGTGCGACCTGCGCTTCGCGGAGGCGGGGTCCTCGTACGGGGTGACCCCGGCGAAGCTGGGCATCGTCTACCCCGCCTCCTCGACGCGGCGGCTCGCGGCACTGGTGGGCCCGGCCGCCGCCAAGTACCTGTTGTTCTCGGCGGAGTTGATCGACGCCGAACGGGCCCTGCGCACCGGCTTCCTCGACGAACTGCTGCCGGCCGGCGAGCTCGACCGGCGGGTGGCGCAGTTCACCCGGATCCTGGCCTCCCGCTCCCAGCTCACCCAGGCGGCGGCGAAGGAGTTTGCGGACGGCCGCACCGACCGGGACGGGCACTGGACGGCGCAGGCGGCCGCGAGCGGCGACACCGCGGAGGGTGTCGCCGCGTTCCTGGAGCGGCGTACGCCCGCCTTTACCTGGACCCCGCCGTCGGATTGAGGGCGCGCAGCCTCTCCACGATCGCGGCCGGGGCCTTCTCGGGGGAACCGGCGTCGTAGGGCGGCTGGGGGTCGTACTCGGTCATCAGCTGCACGGCCTGCGCGTACTCGTCCCCGGCGATGCGCCCCAGCAGCGTGAGGCCCATGTCGATGCCCGCCGACACCCCGGCGGCGGTCACGTACTTCCCGTCGAACACCACCCGTTCCCCGGTGGGCTCCGCCCCGAACCTCGGCAGCTGGTCGAGGAACAGCCAGTGGCTGGTGGCCCGCCGCCCGTCGAGCAGCCCGGCGGCGGCGAGCAGCAGGGAGCCGGAGCAGACGGAGGTGGTCCAGGTGGTGGTCGCGTCGACGGTCCGCAGCCAGTCGAGGACGACGGGGTTCTTCATCTCCACGTCGGTGTGCGGCCCGCCGGGCACGATGAGGATGTCCGGCCGGGTCACCTCGTCGAGCCCCTTGTCGGCGACGAGCGCGAGCGTGCCGTTGTCGGTGCGCACGGGCCCGGGCCGCTCGGACACGAAGACGATCTCGGCCCCTTCGAGCCGGCCCAGGGTGTCGAACGGTCCGACCGCGTCGAGGGCGGTGAAACGGTCGTAGAGCAGTACGGCGATCTGCATGGCTCCTCCGGAGCGGTAGTGGTTCATTCGGTAGTGGTTCATTTCATATGCGTGGACGTTCCCGGCGGTGTCAGGCCACGGGCCTGCCGAAGCGCCGGCGGTACTCGGCCGGGGACTGGCCCAGCGTCCTCACGAAGGCCCGGCGCAGCGCCTCGGGCGTGCCGTAGCCGCACTCCCGCGAGATCTGCGCCACCCCCTCGCCGCCCTCCTCCAGCAGCCGCCGCGCGTGCTCCACCCGCACCCGCTCGACGTAGCGACCCGGAGTCACCCCCGTCTCCGCCTGGAAGGCCCGCGCGAAGTGGCGCGGCGAGAGCGCGGCCCGGGCCGCCAGCGCCTCGACGCTGAGGTCCCCGCCCGGGTGCTCCGTGATCCACTGCTGCACGTCCCGGAGCGGCTCGCGCCGCGCGGTCTGCGCCGCCAGTTGCGCGCTGAACTGCGCCTGGTTCCCCGGGCGGCGCAGGAACACCACCAGATGCCGGGCGATCACCAGCGCGGTGTCGCGCCCGTGGTCCTCCTCCACCAGTGCCAGCGCGAGGTCGATCCCGGCCGTGACCCCGGCGGAGGTGGCGACCGGCCCGTCCCGGACGTAGATCGGGTCCGGGTCGACGGTGACGGCCGGATAGTCCCGGGCCATCCGCTCGCACGCGTCCCAGTGGGTCGTGACCCGGCGTCCGTCGAGCAGCCCGGCCTCGGCCAGCAGCAGTCCGCCGGTGCACACCGACACCAGCCGCTCCGCGCGCCCCCCGTACGCGCGGAGCCACTCGGTGATCCGCGGCTCGAAGTCCCCGCTGTACCGGCCCCCGGGCACCAGCAGCGTGGTCCCCGCCCCGGGCCGGGCGCTCTCCAGGTCGCCGTCCGGCACGAGCGTGAGACCGCTGCTCGTCCTGACGGGCGCCCCGCCGGGGGACACGGTCCGGATCGCGTACCCGAGGTGCCCCGGGAAGCGGGCCGCGGCCGCGAAGACCTCCACGGGGCCGGTCACGTCGAGGCTCTGGACACCGTCGTAGAGGACGACGAGCACGTTTCGCAGCGTCATGGCTCCATGGTGTGACCCCGGCCTGATGGCCGCAATGCCGTGCATCCCACCTATCCGGACACCGCCTCGCCGGCCGGATGCGATCCTGTCCGGGCCGCCGCACGTCCCCACCGACCGGAGCCCTCCCCTGAACACCGTCCTCGCCGAGTCCCTGTCGGCCGCCCTGCTCCTCGCCGTCCTGGCCTTCGCCGTACTCCGCCCGCGGGGACTGCCGGAAGCGGCGGCCGCGGTGCCGGCGGCCGGGCTGCTCGTGGCCCTCGGTGTGGTGCCGGTCGCCGACGCGTGGACGCAGGTGCGGGAGCTGCTGCCCGTGGTCGGCTTCCTGGCGGTCATCCTGGCCTTCGCCCAGCTGTGCGCCGACGAGGGGCTCTTCCGGGCCGCCGGCGCCGCCGTGGCCCGGCGATCGGCCGGGCGGGGGCCGGTCACCCTGCTCGGCGGGGTGTTCGCCGTCGCGTCGGTGGTCACCGCCTCGCTGAGCCTGGACGCCACGGTGGTCCTGCTGACCCCGGTGGTCCTGGCGACGGCGGCCCGCCTCGGCGCACGGCCCCGGCCGCACGTCTTCGCCACCGCGCACCTCGCGAACTCGGCCTCGCTGCTGCTGCCGGTGTCCAACCTGACCAACCTGCTCGCCTTCGCGGCGAGCGGGCTCAGCTTCACCCGGTTCGCGGCGCTGATGGCCGGGCCGTGGGTGGTGGCCGTGGGGGTGGAGTACGCGGTGTTCCGCCGCTACTTCCGGGCCGACCTGGCGGCGCCGCCGGAACACGTGCCGGAGGCCGCGCAGGAGGCGCCGATGCCCCGCTTCGCGCTGGCGGTGCTCGCGCTGACCCTGGGCGGCTTCGCCCTCGCCTCCTTCGCGGGCGCCAGCCCGGCCTGGGCGGCGCTGGCCGGCACGGTGGTGCTGGCCGTACGGGCCCTGCGGCGGCGGGAGACCACCCTGCGGCGGGTCGGGGCGTCGGCGGCGCCCGCGTTCTGCCTGTTCGTGCTGGCGCTGGGGGTGGTGGTACGGGCGGTGGTGGACCACGGGCTCGGCGACGGCCTGGCCCGGATCCTCCCGGCCGGGGACTCCCTGCCGGCGCTGCTGGCGGTGGCGGCGGTGGCCGCGGTGCTGGCGAACCTGATCAACAACCTGCCCGCGGTACTGGCCCTGCTGCCGCTGGCCGCACCGGGCGGGGCGGGGCCGGTGCTGGCGGTGCTGATCGGCGTCAACATCGGCCCGAACCTGACGTACGCCGGGTCGCTGGCCACGCTGCTGTGGCGACGCCTGCTGCCGACCGCGGCCCGGGTCACCCTGGGCGACTTCACCCGCCTGGGCCTCCTCACGACCCCACCGGCAGTGGCGGCCGCGGTAACCGCCCTCTGGGCAGCCCTCCACGTCCTCCCCTGACCCGCCGAAGCGCCGCCGCTCGGCCGGAGGCCAGCCCCGGACCCCGCGCCTCAATCGCCGGCGGGACTGGAGTTGCCCGACAGGCCGAGCCCCGACCACCGCCCGGCCAGGGCACCGGCCGACGGCGACCCCCCACCCCAGCGGCCAGCGCCAGGGCACCGACCCCACCCCGATAGGATCGGCAGATCATGACTGCAACCCTCGTCGCCAAGGACCTCACCGCCGCGCACGGTGAGCGCACGCTCTTCGCCGGGCTCGACCTCGTCGTCGCCCCCGGCGACGTCATCGGCCTCGTCGGCGTCAACGGCGCCGGGAAGTCCACCCTGCTCCGCCTCCTCGCCGGCCTGGACGCCCCCGAGTCCGGTGAGCTGCGGCTCTCCCCGCCCGGCGCGGCCGTCGGGCACCTGCCCCAGGAGCCCGAGCGGCGCCCCGGCGAGTCCGTCCGGGAGTTCCTCGCCCGCCGTACCGGCGTCGCCGCCGCGCAGGCCGCGCTCGACGCGGCCACGCAGGGCCTCGTCGACGGCACCCCCGGCGCGGACGACGCGTACGCGGAGGCCCTCGACCGCTGGCTGGACCTCGGCGGCGCCGACCTCGACGAGCGGGCCCAGGAGGTCGCCGACGACCTCGGTCTCTCCGTCGGGCTGGACCTCCCCATGGCGGCGCTGTCCGGCGGCCAGGCGGCCCGCGCCGGTCTCGCCTCCCTGCTCCTCTCCCGGTACGACGTCTTCCTGCTCGACGAGCCCACCAACGACCTCGACCTCGACGGTCTGGAGCGGCTGGAGCAGTTCGTGAAGGGCCTGCGCGCGGGCACCGTCGTCATCAGCCACGACCGCGAGTTCCTCGCCCGCACCGTGACCAAGGTGCTCGAACTCGATCTGGCCCAGCAGCAGATCAACCTCTACGGCGGCGGCTACGACGCCTACCTGGAGGAGCGCGAGCGCGCCCGCAGCCACGCCCGCGAGGAGTACGACGAGTACGCCGACAAGCGCTCCGCGCTCGAGGGCCGGGCCGCGATGCAGCGCGGCTGGATGGACAAGGGCGTCAAGAACGCCCGCCGCAAGGCCACCGACAACGACAAGATCGGCAAGAAGTTCCGCAGCGAGGCCAGCGAGAAGCAGGCTTCCAAGGCCCGCCAGACGCAGCGCGCCATCGAGCGCCTGGAGGTGGTCGACGAGCCCCGCAAGGAGTGGGAGCTGCGCATGGAGATCGCGGCGGCGCCGCGCTCCGGCTCGGTGGTCGCCACGCTGCGCGAAGCGGCCGTCCAGCGCGGGGACTTCGCCTTCGGCCCGGCCAGCCTGCAGATCGACTGGGCGGACCGTGTCGCGATCACCGGGGCCAACGGCGCCGGGAAGTCGACCCTGCTGGCCGTGCTGCTGGGCCGTCTCGCCCCGGACTCCGGCTCGGCCACCCTCGGCTCGGGCGTACTGATCGGCGAGGTCGACCAGGCGCGCGGGCTGTTCCTCGGCGACGAGCCGCTCCTGGAGGCCTTCTGCGCGGCCGTCCCGGACACCGAGCCCGCCGAAGTCCGCACCCTGCTCGCGAAGTTCGGCCTGAAGGCGGCGCACGTGCTGCGCCCGGCGGCGACCCTCTCCCCCGGGGAGCGCACCCGGGCGGCCCTGGCGCTGCTCCAGGGCCGCGGGGTGAACCTGCTGGTGCTGGACGAGCCCACCAACCACCTCGACCTCCCGGCGATCGAGCAGCTGGAGGCCGCGCTGGAGGCGTACGAGGGAACCCTGCTGCTGGTCACCCACGACCGCCGGATGCTGGACGCGGTCCAGGTGACCCGCCGCCTGGAGGTCTCGGGCGGCAAGGTCACCGAGCTGTAGAAGGGCCGCGGGGCGGGTCCGCTACTCCCCCGCCCCCGCCGGGGCCCGCCGCGTGCGGGCCATCTTGCGCGCGACGAACCCGCGCGGGAGGTGTCGTACGGCGAGGGCGTACGCCTGGTAGCGCCGGCCGGTGATGCTGACCGGGCGGCGCCGGGCCAGGTCCCGCAGGGCCTTGGCCACCACGGCTTCCGGCTCCAGCCACACCGCTTCGCGCAGGGCGCTGACGTCCATCCCGGCGCGCTGCTGGAACTCCGTGCGCGTGAAGCCGGGGACCACGGCCAGCACGCGGACCCCGTACGGCTCCATGTCGACGCGTACGGACTCGCTGAACGCGGTGATCCAGGCCTTGGCGGCCCCGTACGTCCCGGTCGGCAGCAGTCCGGCGACGGAGGAGACGTTGAGGACCGCGCCCCGGCGGCGTTCGCGCAGGCCGGGCAGGACCGCGTGGGTGAGCCGCAGCGGGACCTTGACCAGCAGGTCCAGCATCCGCTCCTCGTCCTCGACCGGGCTGTACGGGAAGGGGGCGGGCAGCCCGAAGCCCGCGTTGTTGACCAGGATGTCCACCGGCCGCTCCCGGTCCGCGAGCCGGGCGGCGACCGCCGCGCAGTCCCCGGCGTCGAGCAGGTCGGCGGGCAGTACCTCGGCGGCCGTGCCGAACTCCCGGCCGAGTTCCCCGGCCACGGCTTCGAGCCGGGTCTTGTCGCGGGCCACGAGTACCAGGTCGCAGCCCTTGGCGGCGAAGCCGCGCGCGAAGGCGGCGCCGAGGCCGGCGCTGGCCCCGGTGATCAGAACGGTGGTCAAGAGAGCGTCACTTCCGTGTGGTTCACATGAACGGGTGGGCCGGGTGGGCCGGGTGGGCAGGGTGGGCCGGTGAGCCGGTCGGGCCGGTCGGGTGGCCCGGTCAGCTCGCCCCGGGGGCGAAGGCCGTCGTCCCGGGCGAGGCGTAGGCCTCCGCGACGTGCACGAGGAAGCGGGCCTCCTCGTCCAGGTCCCCGCCCTCCGCGGAGGTCTGGATCGCGGGCGGCAGTTCCAGGGCGTCGGCCTCGCCGGGCCGGCCCGGCAGTCCGGCGAGCTTCGCCTGCCGGGCCTCCTTCAGTACGCAGGCCAGCGCGGCCGCGCTGCGCCGCTGTTCGGGGACACCCGTCCCGGCGACATGGCTGCGGGCCAGCTCCGGGACGCCCGGAGCCACGTACTCCCCGAGGATCAGGATCGCGTCGCGCGTCTCGATGACCTTGCGGTACACCAGCAGGTTGCGCGGCACCGGCGGCCACAGCAGCTCCACGACCCGTCCGGGGCGCGGCTTCGACAGCGCCACGTGCGGGACGGCCTGGACCAGGTCCCGCCAGAGCGGCCAGAGCCGCCAGGCGGTGGCGATGTCCTCGGTGGTGCGGCGCAGCGTGAACAGGGTCGGCACCAGGATCGCGGCGGCGCGCAGCAGTCCGTGCAGGTTCATCATCAGCGGCAGGGCGGGCATGGCCCAGGTGCTGGCGAACAGGGCCTTGAGGAGGTACGCGAACCAGAACAGGCCGGCGAGTGCGGTGCCGAGGCCGAAGAGCCGCAGTCCCAGGGCGAGTCCGCGGCTCTCGGTGCGCAGGCTGTAGCGCCAGCACACGTACACGCAGACGGTGTTGGCGACGAGGTGGGCGGAGATCAGCACCAGCCAGTACGCGAGGGAGGGCACGGGGTCCCCGACGGGCGGCATCGTGTGCGTGCCGTGGTCGGGTGCGGCCGTGTCCAGGACGACCAGTGCGGTCAGCCAGGCCACCGTGCCCGCGCAGGCGGCGAGTTGGAGCCCCCGGCCCCGGGTGGCGGCGGCCACGAAGTAGAGCACGGCGCCCGCGGAGAGGACGCCGATGATGTTGCGGACCAGTCCGATGCCGTGCGCGTAGGACGCCTCGCGGCTCAGCGCGTACGTGACGACGGCGGGCAGGTTCAGGGTCATCGCGGCGGCCGCGGTGGCGACGGCGAGCCAGAGGCCGCGCTGCTGGGGGGAGCGCAGGGCGCCGGGGGCGCGGAGCAGGACGGCGATCCACAGGCAGAGCACGCTGGGGACGGCGAGCCAGTCGCCGAAGGCGGTCAGGTCAGCTGCCATCGCGCGGCCCCCGGTCGTACCCCATGGCGGACTCCAGGCGGGCGAGGGTGCCGTGGCGGGGGGTGCCGGGCTGCGGGCCGGGACCGGAGGTGCGCATGCGGATCATGCTGGCGAGCATCTCCGCCTCCTGCTCCTGGCGGGTGGTGTAGTTGGTGCGGCCGAGGACGACGGGGGCCCGCCCGTCGGTCTCCTCGCCCTCCAGCGAGTGGTGGCCGAAGAGGATGTGGCCCAGTTCGTGGAGCACGATGTGTTCCTGGTGCAGCGGTGTGGTCTGGGCCTCGTAGAAGACGTAGTCCACGCTCGCGGTGCCCACCCACAGTCCGCAGATGCCGGATTCGGCGGCCTCCTTGGGCAGCGGGTGCAGCCGGATCGGGCGGCCGCGCTGCTCGGCGATGCCCGTACAGAGGCTTTCCAGGGAGAACGGGTGTGTCAGGTCCAGATGGCCGAGAATGATCTCGCATCGTTTGCGCAGGCTGAGATTCCGATAGGGCATGTGTTCCCTCTTCGGACCCTTTCTCGGGCAGCGTCTGTAGGCGTGCGTGGGCATGGGCATTACATCCTGTGCCTTGAGGCGGCCTCGAGGAGTGCGGTCCCTGAGGAGAAAATGCGGAAGCCCGTCCGCGCGTCACGAACGGGCGTTCCACCATGCCTACAGATCACTTACGGGGGTTGCAAGGCATGTCCCCCTGTGGGGAACCTATTCGGCCAACCCTGCCGAAGCCTCGCCCGCAGCCGGTGACTACCGCTTGCGCCGCTCCTCCTGGCCGGTGAGACCGGCCCGGCGCAGGGCGTCGGCCATGGCGCTGTTGGCGGGAACCGGGGCGTTGCCGCCCTGCCGCTGACCGCCCTGGGCGGCCCTGCCCTGGCCGCCGCCGCCCTGCCGCTGGCCGCCCTGACCGCCCTGGCCGCGCCGGCCCTGGCCCTGGCCCTCCCGATCCGCCGTGCCCCGCTGCTGCGGCGGACGGCCGCCGCCCCGCCGCTCGTCGCGCTGCTTCGGCGCGCCGGCGGGACGGTCCGCGCCGGCCTCGTCCTCCAGCCGCAGCGTCAGCGAGATCCGCTTGCGCGGGATGTCGACCTCCATGACCTTCACCCGGACGATGTCGCCCGGCTTCACCACGTCCCGCGGGTCCTTGACGAAGGTCTTCGAGAGCGCCGAGACGTGCGCCAGCCCGTCCTGGTGGACGCCGATGTCGATGAAGGCGCCGAAGGCGGCGACATTGGTGACCACGCCCTCCAGGATCATCCCGGGGGCCAGGTCGCCGATCTTCTCGACGCCCTCCTTGAACGTGGCGGTCTTGAAGGCGGGGCGCGGGTCGCGGCCCGGCTTCTCCAGCTCGCGCAGGATGTCCGTGACGGTCGGCAGCCCGAAGGAGTCGGTGACGAACTGCTCGGGCCGCAGCGAGCGCAGCACCGCGCCGTTGCCGATCAGGGCCGCCACCTCGCTGCCGGCCGTCTTGCCCATCGCCCGGACCACCGGGTAGGCCTCGGGGTGCACGCTGGAGAAGTCCAGCGGGTCGTCCCCGCCGCGGATCCGGAGGAAGCCCGCGCACTGCTCGTACGCCTTCGGACCCAGGCGGGCCACGTCCTTGAGGCCCTTGCGGCTGCGGAAGGGGCCGTTGGCGTCGCGGTGGGACACGATGTTCTCGGCGAGGCCGCCGCTGATGCCCGACACCCGGGAGAGCAGCGGCGCGGAGGCGGTGTTGACGTCGACGCCGACGCCGTTCACACAGTCCTCGACCACCGCGTCGAGGGAGCGGGACAGCTTCACCTCGGACAGGTCGTGCTGGTACTGGCCGACGCCGATCGACTTCGGGTCGATCTTGACCAGCTCGGCCAGCGGGTCCTGGAGGCGGCGGGCGATGGAGACCGCGCCGCGCAAGGACACGTCCATGTCCGGGAGTTCCTGCGAGGCGAAGGCGGAGGCGGAGTACACGGACGCGCCCGCCTCCGACACCATCACCTTGGTCAGGCCCAGCTCGGGGTGGCGGGCGATGAGGTCGCCGGCCAGCTTGTCGGTCTCGCGGGAGGCCGTGCCGTTGCCGATGGCGATGAGCTCGACCGCGTGCTCCCCGGCCAGGCGGGCGAGCTTGGCGAGGGACTCGTCCCACTTGTTGGCGGGAACGTGCGGGTAGATCACATCGGTGGCCACGACCTTGCCGGTGGCGTCGACGACGGCCACCTTCACGCCGGTACGGAAACCCGGGTCGAGGCCGAGCGTGGCACGGGTCCCGGCGGGCGCGGCGAGCAGCAGGTCGCGCAGGTTGGCCGCGAAGACCCGTACGGCCTCGTCCTCGGCGGCGGCGCGCAGCCTGGTGCGCAGGTCGATGCCCAGGTGGACCTGGATCTTCGTGCGCCAGGCCCAGCGGACCGTGTCGGCGAGCCACTTGTCGCCCGGGCGGCCCCGGTCGCCGATGCCGAAGCGGCGGGCGACCATGCCCTCGTACGTGGACGGTCCGGGCGTGTCGCCCGGCTCCTCCGGTTCCAGGTCGAGGACCAGGACGTCCTCCTTCTCGCCGCGCAGCATCGCGAGGACGCGGTGGGAGGGGAGGGCGGTGAAGGGCTCCGCGAAGTCGAAGTAGTCCGCGAACTTGGCGCCCGCCTCCTCCTTGCCCTCACGGACCTTCGCGGCGAGCCGGCCGCGGGCCCACATGCGCTCGCGCAGTTCCCCGATCAGGTCGGCGTCCTCCGCGAACTTCTCGGTGAGGATGGCGCGGGCCCCCTCCAGGGCGCCTGCCGCGTCCGCGACTCCCTTGCCGGGGTCGACGAACGCGGCCGCGGCGGCGGCCGGTTCGACGGAGGGGTCGGCCAGCAGGCCCTCGGCGAGCGGCTCCAGGCCGGCCTCCCGGGCGATCTGCGCCTTGGTGCGCCGCTTGGGCTTGAAGGGCAGGTAGATGTCCTCCAGCCGGGCCTTGGTGTCGGCCGCGGCGATCCGGGCCTCCAGCTCGGCGTCGAGCTTGCCCTGCTCCCGCACGGAGTCGAGGACGGCCGCGCGCCGGTCCTCCAGCTCGCGCAGGTACCGCAGCCGCTCCTCCAGCGTGCGCAGCTGGGCGTCGTCGAGCATCTCGGTCGCCTCCTTGCGGTAGCGAGCGATGAACGGCACGGTGGAGCCGCCGTCGAGCAGCTCGACGGCGGCCTTGACCTGCCGTTCCCGTACGCCGAGCTCCTCGGCGATCCTGCCTTCGATGGACATCGTCACGTGCGGTCCTGCCTGCCTTCGTACGTCTGCATGGGATGCATGGGATGCATAGGAAGGCTGCCAATTGTGGCAGGTGACGGTGTCGGACGTCGGGAGCCGTGTCCGGTCCGGGTCTCAGGCCTTGCCGATGAGGTCGGCGGGGAAGGCTCCGGCGCCGAGGGCCTTCATGGCGAGGGCGCCGCCGAGCTCCGCGAGGCGGGCCAGGCCGGCGGCGCCGAGGTGCTCGTACGGGCCCGCGTCGAGGCGGTCGGTCTCGGTCTCCAGGGCCTCGCGCACGGCCTTGCCCTCGTCGGTGAGTTCGCCGTCGGCGTCGAGGATCCCGCGCTCGCGCAGCCGGTCGGCGGCCGCGGCCAGGTCGGCCGGTTCCCAGCCGCGCGTGGCGGTGAGCCACTTCGGGGTCATGCCGCGGCCGGTCGCGGTGTGGCTGATCAGGGCCTCGACGGGGTCGAGGCCGGCGAGCAGCAGGGCGGCGAGGTGGCCGTCGCCGCGGTGCTCGCGGAGCAGGGTGGTGGCGTGCCACAGCCGCAGGTGCGGCTCCTCGGGTACGGGGAGGTCCGCGTGGGCGGCGTAGAGGGTGCGGGCGTGCCGGGTACAGCCCTCGGCGGCGCGCAGGGCGAGGTCGGCGGTCTCCGCGATTTCGGCGGACCCGATGGTCTCGGTGCCGAGGAGGCGGCGCAGGGTGGAGTCGGCGGCGCGCAGCCTGGCGGCGAGCGCCTGTTCGGGCGTGACGGTGTCCCAGACGGCGGGCAGGTGCCGGGCGACCAGGTCGTGGCGGTAGTTGTAGAAGGTGGCGGCGACCGTGCCGGGGCCGACGGCGCCCATGGCCGCGGACCGGCTGGCGAGGTTGACGGCGACGCGGTCGGTGACGCCGAGGGCGGCGAATTCCTTCGCGAGGTCCGGCGAGAAGTAGATGACGGCGTGCAGCGGGTTGATCGCTGCGTGCCAGCAGTGACGGGCGGCGCGCGGAGGAAGAGTCATACGGGCAGATTACCGACTGCTTAGTATGCGCACTAGGGCGTTCCTCGGCCGTCCCGGCGCGCACGATCACACACCCGGTGGCGCCCGAACCGCCCCGTACGGGAGGGCGGGTTCCGGCCTTTCTCGGGCGGCGCGCGGACCCGGCCGCGGGCCGCCCGCGGCGGCGCCGGACCGGCTCCGGCGCGGCCGCGGCCGGCTCGCACGGCCCCCGCCCGCGCTGCGCCCCCGCCCCCGCTCTCCGGCCCGTCGGCCGCGGTCCGCCGGACCGGGCTGGTTCCGCCGGGTACGTGACGCCCGGCGCGTCGGGGGCCGTACCCACCGGCTGTGACGGCCGAATGGCGATCATGTGACAGCACGGGCCATGGACATGACGTGAGGCGCCACGCGTGAATACGGTCGGACGACCAAGCCCGAACGGACCTGTCTCCCCTACCCCTTGGAGCTCTTCGTGCACCGCAAAGTGATCGCCCCGAGCGTGCTCGCCGCCTCCCTGCTGCTGGTGATCCCGGCATCCGCGGCCAGTTCCGTCCCGGGCGCCCCGGGTGTCGGCGATCCCTACTACCCGGCCAGCGGCAACGGCGGATACGACGTGTCCCACTACGACCTGCGCCTCCAGTACCAGCCGAAGACCGACCTGCTGGAGGGCACCGCCACCCTCCTGACCACCGCCAAGCAGGAGCTGTCCCGCTTCAACCTCGACTTCGGCCTCAAGGTGAGCGAGATCCGGGTCAACGGGGTGAAGGCGAAGTTCGCCACCTCCGGCGCCCATGAGCTGGAGGTGACCCCCGCCCAGCCGCTCCAGAAGGACAAGCAGGCCACCGTCGTCGTCAAGTACGCCGGAAAGCCCTCGGAGTTCAAGATCGACGGCTGGTCGGCCTGGCAGCGCACCCCGGACGGCGGAGTGGCGGCGCAGGAGCCCGATGCGGCGGTCTGGTGGTTCCCGAGCAACGACCACCCGCTCGACAAGGCCACCTTCGACGTCTCGGTCAACGTCCCGGACGGCACCCAGGCGATCAGCAACGGCGTGCTCCAGTCGCAGACGTCGAAGCTGGGCTGGACCCGCTACAACTGGCGCTCCAACAAGCCGCAGGCCACCTACCTCGCCACCCTCGCCATCGGCAAGTTCGACATCACCACGGACAAGACGGCGAGCGGGCTGCCGGTCCTGAACGCCTACAGCAAGGACCTCGGCGACAACGCGGGTGCGGCGCGCGCGAGCGTGGAGCGGACCGGCGAGGTCGCGGAGTGGCTGGAGGGGGTCTTCGGCCCGTACCCGTTCAACGCGCTGGGCGGCTACGTCCCGAACGTGCCCAGCGGCTTCGCCCTGGAGACCCAGACCCGTCCGTTCTACAGCCCCAAGCAGTTCGCGAACGGCGCGAACGTGTCGGTCGTCGTGCACGAGCTGGCCCACCAGTGGTACGGCGACAGCGTGTCCGTGGACAACTGGAAGGACATCTGGGTCAACGAGGGCTTCGCCCGGTACAGCCAGTGGCTGTGGTCGGAGAAGGAGGGCGAGGGCACGGCGCAGGAGCTGGCCGACTGGACGTACGCCTCGCGTCCGGCCGACGACCCGTTCTGGCAGGTCAAGCCGGGTGACCCGGGTGCGGAGAACCAGTTCCACGGCGCCGTCTACGACCGCGGCGCGATCGCCATCCAGGCGCTGCGCAACGAGGTCGGCGACGAGAAGTTCTTCCAGATCCTCAAGGGCTGGCCGACCGAGCGCGCCTACGGCAACGCCAAGGTCGGGGACTTCGTCCGCTACGCGGAGAAGATCTCGAACAAGCCGCTGGCGCAGCTCTTCGAGACCTGGCTGTACACCCCGGGCAAGCCGGCCTTCACCCCGCCGGCCGCCGCGTCGCCGTCGGCGCGGTCCCTCAGGGCGCCGGCCGCCCAGCCGGTGGAGCCGAAGTCCTGGAAGAAGATCGCCGCGACGAACTCGGTCCACGAGCACTGATCCCCGCTCCCGCGCGGATCCGCGCGCCGGCGCCCCTCAGCGGGCGCCGGCGCGCCACCGCGCCCGGGCGGCGCGGGCGATCGGCAGGTAGC
Organism: Streptomyces sp. NPDC028314; assembly: GCF_055565795.1. Taxonomy (NCBI): domain Bacteria; kingdom Bacillati; phylum Actinomycetota; class Actinomycetes; order Kitasatosporales; family Streptomycetaceae; genus Streptomyces; species Streptomyces sp. NPDC028314. Next base: position 109,356 of record NZ_JBVHTP010000006.1, on the reverse strand, counting down.
GCAGCCGCTCGGGGAGCAGGGGTACGAGGATCCGTACGGCCGTGCTCCACCGCCGGAGCCGGCGCTCCTGGGCCGGGGTCCACTCCAGCCCGATCGCCTCCCGGGCCTCGGGCGGCATGTAGCCGACGGTGACGAAGGCGCGCAGGTGCAGGAACGCCGCCCGCAGGAGGGGCCAGGTCAGCCGCAGCAGCAGCCGGACCGGCAGCGGGCCGCCCTCGGGGCGGGGCAGGGGCGTATCGGTGGCGACCAGTTCGCGGGCGACCGCGGTGGGCTCGATCTCCTCTGCCAGCATCCGGCGGTAGTAGACCCAGTACTCCTCGATGGTCTGCGGCATGTCCCGGTCGTGGATGCCGAGGATCCGGCCGACCTGGAGCCATTCCCGGTACAGCTGGCGCTCCTGGGCGGGGGTGAAGCGGCGCAGCAGGTACCGCCCGGCGTGGAGGTAGACCGGGAAGCCGGTGGCGTGCACCCAGGAGTAGCAGGCGGGGTCGAGCGAGTGGTAGCGGCGGCCGCGGGTGTCGGTGCCCTGGATCTCCTTGTGCAGCCGGCGCACCCTGCGCCCCTCCGCGGCGGCCTCGTCGCCCCCGTACACCCACAGCTGGACGGAGCGCAGCGAGCGCTCGCCGCGCCCCCAGGGGTCGGTGCGGAAGACGGAGTACTGGTCGACACCGGCTCCGATCGCGGGGTGGGCCACCTGCATGGTGAAGGCGGCGGGGAGCATCAGCAGGGCGCGGACGTCCCCGGCGATGGTCCACAGCACTCCGCCGGGCGCGGGCGGCTCGGGGTCCGGGCGGCGCGCGGCCGCGGGTCCGGCGGGGTGAACGGGGTCCGTCTTCGTCATGACACAAGTATGCGAGCACCGGACGGCCGTCCTGCGGACAGAAAGTCGCTGCATGGGTGTTACCCAGAGGTAACTGGTGCTGCTTTTATGACGGCGTCGATCTTCCCCCGCAGGAATGATGGAGACCTTCATGCTGCATACCTCGCCCCGCTCGCGCCGCGCCGCCGCCACGGCCGTCGCCGCGGTCGCCGCAGGCACGCTGGCCGTCACCGCCGCGCCGTCCGCCTCGGCGGCGGAGAGCGCCGCGACCCCGCGGCTCAGCGTTCTGTCGTACAACGTGTTCCTGATGAGCAAGAGCCTGTACCCCAACTGGGGCCAGGACCACCGGGCGACGGAGATCCCCAAGGCCTCCTTCTACCAGGGCCACGACGTGGTCGTGCTCCAGGAGGCGTTCGACAACGGCGCCTCGGACGCGCTGAAGGCCAACTCGGCCGCGCGGTACCCGTACCAGACCCCGGTCGTGGGCCGCAGCAAGAGCGGCTGGGACGCCACCGGCGGCGCGTACTCCTCCACCACCCCGGAGGACGGCGGCGTCACGGTCCTGAGCAAGTGGCCGATCGTGCGCAAGGAGCAGGTGGTCTACAAGGACGCCTGCGGCGCCGACTGGTGGTCCAACAAGGGCTTCGCCTACGTCGTGCTCGACGTGAACGGCGCGAAGGTGCACGTGGTCGGCACGCACGCCCAGTCCACGGACCCGGGCTGCGGTGCGGGCGAGGCGGCGCAGATGCGCAGCCGCCAGTTCAAGGCGATCGACGCGTTCCTGGACGGGAAGAACATCCCGGCCAACGAACAGGTCATCGTCGCGGGCGACATGAACGTCGACTCCCGCTCCCCCGAGTACGCCTCCATGCTCGCGGACGCGGACCTGGCCGGCGCCGACTCGCGCACGGGTCACCCGTACTCCTTCGACACGGCGCAGAACTCGATCGCGAACTACCGCTACCCGACGGATCCGCGCGAGGACCTGGACTACGTGCTCTACCGCAAGGGCAACGCCCGCCCGGCGGGCTGGGAGAACAACGTGGTCAAGGAGCAGTCGGCGCCCTGGACGGTCTCCAGCTGGGGAACCTCCTACACCTACGGCAACCTCTCGGACCACTACCCGCTGATCGGGCGCTGAGACCGCGCGCCGCTCCCGCGGGTGCCGCCCCGGCGGCGGTGCCCCGCGGGAGCGGCGCCCGGAAGGGCGGGCCCGGGGCTACGGGGTCTCGTACGGGGTCTCGTACAGCCCCTCGATAAGCCCGGCGTACTTCTCCCTGATCACGCGGCGGCGCAGCTTGAGCGAGGGGGTGAGCTCCCCTGACTCGGGGCCCCACTCCTCGCTGAGCAGCCGGTAGCGCTTGATCTGCTCCGTGCGGTTGAGCCGGGCGTTGGCCGCCGCCACCGCCCGGGAGACCTCCTCGACCACGGCGGGGTGCCCGGCGAGCGCGGCGAGCGTCGGGGCCTCGACGCCGCGCGCCGCCGCCCAGGCGGGAGCGAGCTCCGGGTCGAGGACCAGGAGGGCGACGAGGTAGGAGCGGCCGTCGCCGTGCACCAGGGCCTGGCCCACCAGGGGGTGCTCCTTGACGGTGTTCTCCACCAGGGCGGGCGAGACGTTCTTGCCGTTCGAGGTGATGATCAGCTCCTTCTTGCGGTCGGTCAGCCAGAGGAATCCGTCCTCGTCGAGCCGGCCGATGTCCCCCGTCGGGAACCAGCCCTCGGCGTCGGCGGCGCTCTCCAGCGTCCCGTCGGGCCGCAGGTAGCCGCCGAAGACGGTGGCGCCGCGGGTGAGTACCTCCCCGTCCTCGGCGACCCTCAGCTCCAGGCCCTCGATGGGGCGGCCCACCGAGCCCAGCCGGAAGGCGTCCGGGCTGTTGACCGTGCACACGCCGGAGGTCTCGGTCAGCCCCCAGGCGTCCATGATGGTGATCCCCCAGCCCGCCCAGAACCGGACCACGTCGATCGGCATGGGCGCGGTCGCGCTGCCCGTCCAGACGAGCCGGTCCAGCCCCGCCAGGCCCAGCAGCGGGTCCAGCACCCGTTCCTTCGCGGTGGCGTACGAGGCTTCGAGCGCGGCCGGGACCTCCTCGCCGCGCTCCCGGTGGCCGGCCCGGGCGCGCGCCAGGTCGCCCGCGGCTTCGATGGCCCGGCGCTGCTCCTCGGGCAGCCCCGCGAGGACCGCTCGTACGGAGGCGGCCAGCTTCTCCCACACCCGGGGCACCCCGAAGAACTGCACCGGGTGCAGCTCGCGGACCGCGCCCGACACGGCGGCGGGATCGGCGCAGAGCCGGACGTGCGCGGCACGCAGCAGGGGGAGGTAGATGCCGAGGATCCGCTCGGCGATGTGCGCGAACGGCAGGTAGCAGATGTGCTCGGCGTGCTCGGGCAGCTCCACGTTCCGGTCGAGGCGGACCGACTGGAGGATGAGGTTGCGGTGCGTCAGCCGGACCCCCTTGGGGTCGCCGGTGGTGCCCGAGGTGTAGACGACGGTGAGGGGGTCCTCGGGGCGGGCCTCCTGCCAGGCCTTCTCGAAGGCGTCGGCGCGGTGCAGCCGGGCGCCGCTCGCGTACAGGGAGCCGTACGTGCGGTGCGGGCCGGCCTCGGCGGCCTCGGCCACCACCAGCCGTTCCAGGGGCACGCTGTCGTCGGCCAGCAGCGGTTCCCACCGGGCGAGTTCGCGGGCGCCCTCGACGACGGCGACCCTGGCCCGGCTGTGGCGGGCGATGTGGGCGATCTGCTCGCGCGCGGAGGTTCCGTACACGGTGACGGGGACGGCGCCGATGTGGACGAGGGCGAGGTCGCTCAGCCAGTGCTCGGGGCGGTTGCCCATCATGAGCAGGACGTGTTCGCCGCGGGCGACGCCGAGGGCGGTGTAGCCGGCGGCGAGGACGGCGACCTTGCGGCGGACCTCGGTCCAGTCGAGGGTCGTCCAGCCGGGGCCCTCGCGCCACGAGAGGGCGGGGAGGTCGCCGTGCTCGGCCGCGTTGCGGGCCAGCAGGGCGGGGAGGGTGAGCTCCTCGGGTCGTCCGGGCAGTCGCAGGTTCGTGGTCATGGGCAGCTCCTGGCCGTTTCACATCATTGGTGCGACAGCAATACTGTTGAACCTAGGTACCGAGAGCGAGGCGGAGACCATGACCACCCAGGCACCCGAACCGACGCTCACCGTCGACGAGCTGGCGGCCCGGGCGGGCGTGACCGTCCGCACCGTTCGGTTCTACAGCACGCGCGGACTTTTGCCCCCTCCCGTGATCGGACCCCGTCGGGTCGGCCACTACGGCCCGGAGCACCTCTCCCGGCTGGCCCTGATCGAGGAGTTGCAGCACCAGGGCATGACGCTCTCGGCCATCGAGCGGTACCTGGACGCGCTGCCGGACGACCTGAGCCCGCACGACCTGGCGATCCACCGGGCCCTGGTGTCGGCCTGGGCGCCCGACGCGCCGCTGGAGTCCTCGCGGGAGGAACTGGAGAAGCGGGCCGGGCGGCCCCTGGCGGACACGGACCTGCGGCGGCTGGCCGCGATGAACGTCGTGACGCCGACCGCGGAGGGTTTCCGGGTGGACGTGGGGCTGCTGCGGCTCGGGGTGGCGCTGCTCGACGTGCCGATCTCGCACGAGACGATCCTTGCCGCGCGCGAGGTGCTGCTGGAGCACGCGCGGACGGCGGCGCACGAGCTGACGGCGCTGTTCCGGGACGAGGTGTGGGGGCCCTTCACGGAGGGCGAGAGCGATCCGGAGCGGGTTGAGGCGATGAAGGCGCTGTCCGCGCACATGCAGCCGATGGTCGTCCAGGCCCTGGTGACGGCGTTCCAGCGGTCGCTGAAGGAAGAGCTGCGGGCGGCGTTCGTCTCCGAGGGGTAGCTCCGAGGCCATGGCGTTCGAGGGCGGGAAACCGCCCGCCCCGCCCGCCCTCCTCCTGGCGCAGCGGCCGGAGGTCTCTGCCACCGCGCGGGGTACGGACGTCCTCGTACCGGGCACGGAGGCGGCCCGGCGGCGGCCGGCCCCGGGCGCGAACCCGGGGCCGGCCGACGGGTGTTCAGTCGCCGTACGTCTCGCCCCGCTCGGCCTTCGCCACCAGCGAAGCGGGCGGGGTGAAGCGCTCGCCGTACTTCTGGGCGAGCTCGCGGGCCCGGGCGACGAAGCCCGGCAGTCCGCCCTCGTAGCCGTTGACGTACTGCATCACGCCACCGGTCCAGGCCGGGAAGCCGATGCCCATGATGGAGCCGATGTTGGCGTCCGCGACCGAGGTCAGCACGCCCTCGTCGAAGCAGCGGACGGTGTCCAGCGCCTCGGAGAAGAGCATCCGCTCCTTCATGTCCTCGAAGGGCACGTCGGCGGCGGAGCCCTGCCCGTCCCGCTTGCCGAAGTGCTCGCGCAGGCCCGGCCACAGGCCGGCCCGCTTGCCGCTCTCGTCGTACTCGTAGAAGCCGGCGCCGCCGCTGCGCCCGGGGCGGCCGAACTCGTCGACCATCCGGTCGATGACGGTGTCGGCGGGGTGCTCGGCCCACGCCCGGCCCTCGGCCTCGAAGGCCTTGCGGGTCTCGTTGCGGATCTTGCGCGGCAGGGTCAGGGTCAGCTCGTCCATCAGGGAGAGCACCTTGGCCGGGTACCCGGCCTGGGCGGCGGCCTGCTCGACGGAGGCGGGCTCGACGCCCTCGCCGACCATCGCCACGCCCTCGTTGATGAACTGGCCGATGACGCGCGAGGTGAAGAAGCCGCGCGAGTCGTTGATCACGATCGGGGTCTTGTTGATCTGGCGGACCAGGTCGAAGGCGCGGGCGATGGCCTCGTCGCCGGTCTGCTCGCCCTTGATGATCTCGACCAGCGGCATCTTGTCGACGGGGGAGAAGAAGTGCAGGCCGATGAAGTCGGCGGGGCGCGAAACCCCCTCCGCCAGGCCCGTGATGGGCAGGGTGGAGGTGTTGGAGCAGAGCAGCGCGTCCGGCTCGATGACGTCCTGGATCTCCTGGAACACCTTGTGCTTGAGGGCGGTGTCCTCGAAGACGGCCTCGATGACGGCGTCGCAGCCGGCGAGGTCCGCGGCGTCGCCGGTCGGGGTGATCCGGGCGAGCAGCCCGGCGCGCTCGGCCTCGGTCGTACGGCCCCGGGAGAGCGCCTTGTCCAGCAGCTTCTCGGAGTACGCCTTGCCCTTCGCGGCGGCCTCGGCGGTGACGTCCTTGAGCACCACCTCGATGCCCGCGCGGGCGCAGGAGTACGCGATGCCCGCGCCCATCATCCCGGCGCCGAGGACGGCCACCTTGCGGACGGTGCGCGGCTCGATCCCCTGGGGGCGGCTGCGGCCGGCGTTGACGGCCTGGAGGTCGAAGAAGAACGCCTGGATCATGTTCTTCGCGGTCTGGCCGGTGACCAGCTCGGTGAAGTAGCGGGCCTCGATGGTCAGCGCGGTCTCGAAGTCCACCTGGGAGCCCTCGACGGCGCAGGCCAGGATGTTGCGCGGGGCCGGGTAGGGGGCGCCGTTCAGCTGCTTCTTCAGGTTCGCCGGGAAGGCCGGGAGGTTGGCGGCGAAGCGCGGGTTCGACGGGGTGCCGCCGGGGATCTTGTAGCCGGGTACGTCCCAGGGCTGGTGCGACTCGGGGTTCGCGTCGATGAAGGCGCGGGCCTTGGCCAGCATCTCCTCGGGCGTGGCGGCCAGTTCGTGCACAAGGCCGTTGTCCAGCGCGCGCCGGGGGCTGTACTGGGTGCCCTGGAGCAGCACCTTGAGCAGCGCGTCGGCGATGCCCATCAGGCGGACGGTGCGGGTGACGCCGCCGCCGGCCGGGAGCAGGCCGAGGGTGACCTCGGGCAGGCCGATCTTCGAGCCGGGGGCGTCGAGGGCGACGCGGTGGTGGGAGGCCAGGCAGATCTCGTAGCCGCCGCCCAGGGCCGCGCCGTTGATGGCGGCGACGACGGGCTTGCCGAGGGTCTCGATGCGGCGCAGGGAGCTCTTGATCGCGGTGCCGGTGTCGAAGGCCAGCTGGGCGTGCTCGGGGCGGAGCCGGATCATGTCCTTGAGGTCGCCGCCCGCGAAGAAGGTCTTCTTGGCGGAGGTGAAGATGATGCCGCGGATGGAGTCCTTCTCGGCCTCGGCGCGGTCGGCGATGGCCGCGATGGAGTCCTTGAAGGCCTGGTTCATCGTGTTGGCGGACTGGTCGGGGTCGTCGAGGACGAGGGTGACGACGCCGGTCTCGTCCTGTTCCCAGCGGATCGTGGTGGACTCGCTCATGTTCGCTACTTCCGTGTCAGACGTGTCAGAGGCGGGATCAGGCACCCGGAGGACTTCGCGGGGTCAGGACGATTCAGAGGCGTTCGACGATGGTGGCGACTCCCATGCCGCCGCCGACGCAGAGGGTGACGAGCCCGTAGCGCTTGTCCTGGCGCTCCAGCTCGTCGACGATCGTGCCGAGGATCATGGCGCCGGTGGCGCCGAGCGGGTGGCCGAGCGCGATGGCGCCGCCGTTGACGTTGACCTTGTCGAGGGACAGGCCCATGTCCTTGACGAAGCGCAGGACGACGCCGGCGAAGGCCTCGTTGATCTCGACCAGGTCGATGTCGTCGATGGTCAGTCCGGCCTTGGCCAGGGCCTTGCGGGTGGCCGGGGCGGGGCCGGTGAGCATGATGGTGGGCTCGGACCCGGACACGGCGGCCGAGACGATCCGGGCGCGCGGGGTGAGCCCGGCCCGCTCGCCGGCCTCGCGGGAGCCGATGGCCACGAGCGAGGCGCCGTCGACGATGCCGGAGGAGTTGCCGGCGTGGTGGACGTGGTCGATCTTCTCGACCCAGTGGTACTTCTGCAGGGCGACGGCGTCGAAGCCGCCGAGCTCGCCGATGTCCGCGAAGGACGGCTTGAGCTTGGCGAGGGTGTCGGCCGTGGTGCCCGGGCGGACGAACTCGTCGTGGTCCAGGACGACCAGGCCGTTGCGGTCGGTGACCGGGACGACGGACTTGGCGAAGCGGCCGTCCTTGATGGCCGCGGCGGCCCGCTCCTGGGACAGGGCCGCGTACTCGTCCACGTCGCGGCGGGAGAAGCCCTCGATGGTGGCGATCAGGTCGGCGCCGATGCCCTGCGGGACGAAGCCGGTGTCCCAGTTGGTCATGGGGTCGGCGAACCAGGCACCGCCGTCGGAGGCCATCGGGACGCGGGACATGGACTCCACGCCGCCGGCGAGGACCAGGTCCTCCCAGCCGGAACGGACCTTGGCGGCGGCCAGGTTGACGGCCTCCAGACCCGAGGCGCAGAAGCGGTTCTCCTGTACGCCGGCCACGGTGTCCGGGAGTCCTGCGGCGATGGCCGCGATCCGGGCGATGTCGGAGCCCTGGTCGCCGACCGGGCCGACGACGCCGAGCACGATGTCGTCGATGGCGGCCGGGTCCAGGCCGGGGTTGCGCTCGCGCAGGGCGTGGATGAGGCCGACGACCAGGTCGATCGGCTTGGTGCCGTGCAGGGCGCCGTTGGCCTTGCCGCGGCCGCGCGGCGTGCGGATCGCGTCGTATACGTAAGCTTCGGTGCTCACTGGTCAAGCCTTTCGAGGGGGAGGTTAGCCGAGCAGGGAACGGCCGATGATCTCTTTCATGATCTCGGTCGTGCCGCCGTAGATGGTCTGGATGCGGCCGTCGGTAAAGGCCCGCGCGACCCGGTATTCGGTCATGTACCCGTAGCCGCCGTGCAGTTGCAGGCAGCGGTCCGCGACCCGCTTCTGGAGCTCGGTGGCCCACCACTTGGCCATCGAGGCGTGGACGTGGTCCAGCTCTCCGTTGGAGTGGTCGGTGATGCACCGGTCGAGGAAGGTGCGGGTGACCGCGCACTCGGTGGCCATCTCCGCGATCTCGAAGCGGATGTGCTGGAGCTTGGACAGCGGCCGGCCGAAGGCCTCGCGGTCCTTGACGTACTGGGTGGTGATCTCCAGCAGGTATTCGGCGGCGGCGATGCCGGCCATCGCGATGCCCATCCGCTCCTGGGCGAGATTGGTCATCAGGTGGACGAAGGCGCCGTTCAGCTCGCCCAGCAGGTTCTCCTTGGGGACGCGGACGTCGTGGAAGAACAGCTCGGCGGTGTCCTGGGCCTTCTGGCCGATCTTGTCGAGGTTGCGGCCGCGCTCGAAGCCCTCCGTGCCGCGCTCGACGACCAGCAGGGACATGCCGTGCGCCCCGCCCTCCGGGGTGGTCTTCGCGACCACGATCACGAGGTCGGCGAGGATCCCGTTGGAGATGAAGGTCTTGGAGCCGTTCAGGACCCAGTGGTCGCCTCGGTCCTCGGCCGTCGTCCGGATGCCCTGGAGGTCGGAGCCCGCTCCCGGTTCGGTCATCGCGATGGCGGTGATGATCTCGCCGCTGCAGAAGCCCGGCAGCCACCGGCGCTTCTGCTCCTCGGTGGCCAGCGAGGTCAGGTACGGGCCGATGATGTCGTTGTGCAGGCCGATGGCGAGCCCGGCGGCGCCCGCCCGGGTGAACTCCTCGGCGATCACGGCGGCGTAGCGGAAGTCCTGGTTCCCGCCGCCCCCGTACTCCTGCGGGACGGCGAGGCCCAGCAGCCCCTGCCGGCCGGCCGCGAGCCAGGCCTCTCGGCTGACGATGCCGTCGCGCTCCCACTGCTCGTAGTGCGGCAGCACCTCCTTGTCGAGGAAGGTGCGGACGGTCCTGCGGAACGCCTCGTGGTCGGCGTCGAAGATCCGGCGCTTCATGATCGGCTCCTCACAGCCAGTTCTTGACGGTCTCGATGAGCCGGGCCGGCTCGGGCCCGACGGGCGTCACGTTGAGCATGGTGACCCCGGCGGCACGGAAGGCCTCGACGCGCTCGCGGACGTAACCCTCGGGCCCGCACAGCGTCATGAGCTCGCAGAACTCGTCCGGGACGGCCGCCGCGGCGTCGCGCTTGCGCCCCGACAGGTACAGCTCCTGGATCTTCCGGGCCTCCTCCTCGTACCCGTACGCGACGGCGAGGTCGTTGTAGAAGTTCTTGCCGGGCGCGCCCATGCCGCCCACGTACAGCGCGATCTGCGGGCGGGCGCGGTCCCGTACGGCGGCGGCGTCCTCGCCGATGGCGAGCAGGCCGCCCGCGACCGTCCCGAGCGGGCCGAGCTCCGGGGCGCGCTTGGCGGCGCCCTCGGCGAGGGCGCCGCCCCACACCGCCCCGGCCTTCTCCGGGATGAAGAGGGTGGGCAGCCAGCCGTCCGCGATCTCGGCGGTCAGCGCCACGTTGGCCGGGCCGAGCGAGGCCACGTACACGGGGATGGTGTCGCGCACCGGGCGGGTGAGGATCTTCAGCGGCTTGCCGTGCCGGCCGCCCTTCTCGGGCGGCAGCGGCATGTCGGTGATGCCGTGGTGGTCGATCGTCTCGCGGCGCCAGATCCGCCGGCACAGCTCGACGGTCTCGCGGGTCCGGCCGAGCGGCTTGTCGTACGTCTTGCCGTGCCAGCCCTCGACCACCTGCGGTCCGGAGGCGCCGAGGCCCAGCATGGCCCGGCCGTCCGACATCGCGTCCAGCCCGGCCGCCGTCTGGGCGATGAGCGCCGGGGTGCGCGAGTAGACGTTGAGGATGGCCGAGCCGATCTTCATCCGCTCGGTGCGGGCGGCCAGGTACCCCATGATCGTCGGGGAGTCGAAGCCCCAGGCCTCCGCAACCCACACGGCGTCGAGCCCGGCCGCCTCCAGCGCCGCCGCCTCGTCGGCGGCCCGGCGCGGGTCTCCCGCGTAGTCGAGCATCATCGACAGTTCCATCAGCTGTCCTTCCCGAGCAGGGCCGGCAGGTCCCAGTCCGCCGCGACGGACTCGGTGTCCGCGCCCGGCATGGCGGGGCCGCTGGTGACGGCGGCCCCGGTCACCGAGAACCGGGGCGCGGGCGCGGGCTGGGTGATCCCGCCGAAGTCGGTGAAGGTGCCGCGGGCGGCCAGGTGCGGGTGGGCGGGGGCCTCGCCCAGCGACAGGACCGGGGCCACGCAGGCGTCGGTGCCCTCGAAGACGGCCGTCCACTCGTCCCGGGTACGGGACTTGAAGCGTGCGGCGACGGCCTCGCGCAGCTCGCCCCAGCGGGCCAGGTCCTTGCGGGCGGGGGCCCGGTCCTTGATCCCGAGGAGTTCCACGAAGGTGTCGTAGAACTGCTGCTCCAGCGCGCCGACGGCCATGTACCCGCCGTCGGAGGTCTCGTAGGTGCCGTAGAAGGGGCAGCCGCCGTCGAGGAGGTTGGCCCCGCGCCGGTCCTGCCAGCCTCCGGCCGCCATCATCGCGAGGATCATCGCGGTCAGGTGGGCGGTGCCGTCGACGATCGCCGCGTCCACGACCTGGCCCGCGCCGCCCGGGGTGCGGGCGTGCTGGAGGGCGGCGAGGACGCCGACGACCAGGTACAGCGAGCCGCCCGCGTAGTCCCCGACCAGGTTGGCGGGGACCGCCGGGGGCTCGCCCGGGTTGCCGATCATGCCGAGGGCGCCGGTGACGGCGATGTACGCGATGTCGTGCCCGGCGGTGTGCGCGAGCGGGCCCTCCTGGCCCCAGCCGGTCATCCGGCCGTAGACCAGCTTCGGGTTGCGCGCGAGGCAGTCGGCCGGGCCGACCCCGAGCCGCTCGGTGACCCCGGGGCGGAACCCCTCGATCAGCACGTCGGCGCGCTCGACCAGGTCCAGGACCCGGGCCGGGCCGTCGGGGGACTTCAGGTCGATCAGTACGGACCGCTTGTTGCGGTTGGTGATGTCGTACGCCGGATCGACCGCGAGCCCGCCGCCGCCGGGCCGGTCCACGCGTACGACGTCCGCCCCGAGGTCCGCGAGCAGCATGGCGGCGAACGGGCCCGGGCCGATGCCCGCCAGCTCCACGACGCGCACGCCCGCGAGCGGGCCGCCGCGCCCGCCGTCGCCCGTCCCGTGCCCGGTACCTGTCGCTGCCATCGAGCCCCCAGCATCCTGGTGTGCATGTGTGACACAACTGATGTAACACCAGCGATGCTAGGAACGTGTTCCACTCAGCACAAGAGCAAGCGCTTAGCCATCTGCCTCGATCCGTGCGTCGAGCTCCTTGACGTGCCGTTTGAGCGCCACCGTCCGGTAGCTCTCCTCCACCCACTCGCACAACACGTCCGCCGACGGCGCGCCCTTCTCCCCCAGCGGTACGAAGACCCACCCGGCCTTGCCGAGGCCGTACCCGGTGGGCTGCGCGCCCGGGGCGGTCATCGCGTGCCCGTGCAGCGCCTCGTCCTTGAGCTTCACGGAGATGCCGGGAGGCTGGGGGCCGTCCGCGTTCCCCAGGAAGACGAAGATCTTCTTGTTGACCTTGACCACGCAGTCCTCGGGGCCCCACGGGAACTCCTCCGCGGCCTCCGGCAGTCCGCGAGCGAACTCGCGCACCTTCTCCCACTTGCGCACCGCAGCCTTCACCGACACCTCCACTCACCGCAGGCAGCGCCGGGCACCCACGCGGTGCGCACCTGGCGCGAACCTGCCCGTACGGACAGCCGTCCCTCACGCTAGCCTCAGCCACCGACACCAGCTGGGAGGAGCGTTCAATGAACGAGCGGGTTCGGCACGGCGACGGGGAACGGGCCTACGACGTCGTGCTTTTCGGAGCGACCGGATTCGTCGGGGCGCTCACCGCCGAGTACCTGGCCGCGAACGCCCCCGCGGGCTGCCGGTGGGCCCTCGCGGGGCGCGACCTCGGCAAGCTGGAGCGGCTGCGCGAGCGCCTCGCCGCCCTCGATCCGGCCTGCGCGTCCCTGCCGCTGATCCGGGCGGACTCCGCGGACCCGCGGGCCCTGCGGGAACTGGCCGCCTCCACCAGGGTGCTGGCCACCACGGTCGGCCCCTACCTCTGGTACGGGGCGGAGCTGGTCGCGGCCTGCGCCCGGGCGGGCACCGACTACGTGGACCTCACCGGCGAGCCGGAGTTCGTGGACCGGATGTACGTCGAGCACGACGCCCGGGCCCGGGAGACCGGCGCGCGGCTGGTGCACGCGTGCGGGTTCGACTCGATCCCGGCCGACCTCGGCGTGTACTTCACGGTGAGCCGGCTGCCGGCCGGGGTCCCGCTGGAAGTGGACGGGTTCATGCGGTCCAACGCCCTGCTGTCCGGCGGAACCCTGGCCTCCGGGCTCACCGTGATGAGCCGCGGCCCGCAGACCCTGGCCGCCGCGCGGGAGCGCCGGCTGCACGAGCCCCGGCTGCCGGAGCGCCGCGTACGGGCCTACGGGGGCGCCCCGCGCTTCAGCCGGGAAACCGGCACCTGGGCGCTGCCGCTGCCGACGCTGGACCCGCGGATCGTGGCCCGTTCGGCGGCCGCCCTGGAGCGGTACGGGCCCGACTTCCGCTACCGCCACTACGCCTCCCTCAAGCACCTCCCGAGCGCCGTGGGCGGCACGGTGGCGGCGGGCGCGACGGTGGCCCTGGCCCAGGTCCCGGCGGCCCGGCGGTGGCTGATGAGCCGCTGGGAGCCCGGCCGCGGCCCGGACGCGGAGCGGCGGGCGCGCAGCTGGTTCACCGTGCGCTTCGTGGGCTCGGGCGGCGGCCGCCGGGTGTTCACGGAGGTCTCGGGCGGCGACCCCGGCTACGGGGAGACGGCGAAGATGCTGGCGGAGTCGGCGCTGTGCCTGGCCTACGACGCCCTCCCGGACACTTCCGGGCAGCTGACCACGGCCGTGGCGATGGGCGACGCACTGCTGGACCGGCTCCAGAAGGCGGGCATCCGCTTCCGGGTCGCGGCCGGCGACCGGGCGGCCGCCTAAGGGCTGTCCCGTAATCCCCGGCGGGCGCACGACGACAGCTACGGCACCTCGCCGCGTTGTCGGAGCGCCCGGATACGCCCAGTATGAGGACGCTCCTCCGCCTTGCGATGCACCGCATCTGACGCCGCGCGCTGATCCACCGGGGATTACGGGACAGCCCTTAGGAAGCCGCGGCTTCGCGCAGGGCGCGCCGGCACAGGGAGTCGGCGTGCCGGGTGGTCTCGGGGATCCGGTAGCGGGGGCTCAGCGCGAGGGTGTGGGCGCAGGCGTTGTCGAGCGAGACCCGGTGGCCCACCGACACGTACACCGGCTTGATCCCGTCCTGCGTGCGCAGGGCCCGCCCGACCACGGTCCCGTCGGGCGCGAGCAGCGGGGCGCTCTCGGCGCGCGGGGCGCCCGGTTCCTCGTACGTGAAGGTGAAGGGGTTCTTCGCGACCCCGATGCTCGGCAGTCCGGTGACCACCCCGAGGTGGCAGGCCAGGCCGAAGCCGCGCGGGTGGGCCAGGCCGTAGCCGTCGCAGACGACGAGCCCGGGGGTGACGGTGAGGGCGTCGAGCGCGGCCAGCACCGTCGGCAGCTCGCGGAAGGCCAGCAGTCCGGGGACGTAGGGGAAGCTGACGTGCCCGACGGCGGTGGTCTGCTCCACCACTTCCAGGGTGGCCGCGTCGAGGACCACGGCGGCGGCCGCGACCAGGTCGCGTTCGTCGTCGTACGCGACGTCCACACCGGCGACGAGCCCGCTCCCGGGCGGCGGACCCGTCTCGTCCAGCACCACGTTCTTGCGCAGTTCGTCCTGTATCGCCCGGGCCTCGGCCTCGTCGGCGGGGGTCTTCGCAGTCGTCATGATGGAGCGAGAGTAGCCTGGCGATCATGTTCGTCATGGAGCTCACCTACACCGCGCCCGTGGAAGCCGTCGAAGAGCAGATGGATGCGCACATCGCCTGGCTGGACGGCTACTACGCGGCCGGCGTCTTCCTCGCCTCGGGTCGCAAGGTCCCGCGCGACGGCGGGATCATCCTGGCCGGCGGGGTCTCCCGTGCGGAGATCGAGAAGATCGCCGCCGAGGACCCCTTCACCGTGGCGGGCGTCTGCGTCTACCGCGTCACCGAGTTCCTCGCCACCAAGACCTCGGCGGACCTCGCCACGGTCCGCGAGAACCCGGCGGTGTAGCGCGGGGCCGGATGCGCGGACCTGGAAGTCCCGCCCCCGGTCCGGCGTCAGCGCCGTTCCAGGCGTCCCACCCGGCCCTTCTCCCCCGAGGCCCAGCAGCTGCCGTCCGCCGCGCAGTCGACCGTGTCGTACGAGCCCGTGTCCAGCGGCCGCCAGGTCCTGCCCCCGTCGAGGGTGACGTCCGTACCCGTCGGGCCCACCGCGAGGGCGGCTGCCCGGGCGTACGGGTGCCAGGCCGCACCCGACCGGTAGGCGGGCGGCGGGGTGGCCGCCGGGCGCCAGGTGCGGCCCGCGTCGGAGGACACGGCCGCGGCCCGGGGCGAGGCCTGGTCCGTGCGGTAGTCACCGCCGACCGCGAGGCCCGTCGTACGGTCGCGGAAGGCCAGGGCGAAGACCCCCCGGGCCGGATCGCCGGCCGGGACGGGGGATTCGGCCGCCCGCCAGGTGCGGCCGCGGTCCGCCGAGTGCAGCACCCGGGCGGCCGCTCCGCCGCCCGTGGCCAGCCAGACGTCCCGCGACCCGGCGCTGACCAGGCACTGGCCGCTCGCCGCGAAGCCCGCCTCGCCGGGGAGGGCGGCGGGCATCCCCGCGTCCGGCAGCACCTGCCAGTTCCGGCCGCCGTCGTCGGTGGACAGGATGCGGAACTTGCCGTCCACGGGGTCGCTCATGGCCAGCCCGTGCCGGGAGTCGAAGAAGGTCAGGCAGTCGTAGAAGGCCCGCGGGTCGGGGTTGCGGAAGCTCTCGGTCCAGGTCGCCCCGCCGTCGTCGGTCCGCAGCACCCGGGAGGCCTCTCCCTCACCGATGGACAGCGCCACCGCCCGCCGCGCGTCGAAGGCCTCGATGTCGCGCAGCTCCAGGCCCTCGGCGACGGCGCCCGGCGGCGAGACGTCGCGCCAGCTGCGCCCCCCGTCGGCCGTGCGCAGCACCGTCCCCTTCGAGCCGGCCACCCAGGCGGTGGAGCGGTTCACGGCCGCGAGCCCGCGCAGCCGTACGGTGTCCTTGCCCGTCGTCTTCAACGCCCAGCCCACGCCCCGCAGGTCGCGCAAGGCCCCGTCCGATCCGGCGTCCCGGCCGGCGTCGGCGGCCGTACCCGCGCCCGCATCCGCGCCCGCACTCGCGCCCGCATCCGGACCGCTGTCCGCCTGCACCGGTGAGGCCGGCACCGCCACCAGCAGAGCCGCCGCGAACATGCCAACTCCCAGAAGTCTCATGGCGCCGGAAGCTAACGCACGCCCGATGCGCCGTCCAGGGCGCGTCCGGCCGCCCCGGCCGACGGACGGGCCGCCCGGAAGCCGGGCCGGCCGACCGGTGTCGAAGGGTCGCCCGTCGGCCGACTGATCGTGCGCGGTGAACCGAGCGTGACGATGCCTGACGGCAGCGTGCGCGCCGGGATCTGAGCCCTGCTTTGCGCCTGTGGAGTGAGCGGGAACCAGCCTTACTGTGCCCACGCCCTGGCCTGCGGCTCCGGCCGGGTTCCTTGCCTCACACCTCCCCCACGGTCACTCTGTGCGATCACACGGGCGCGATCAAGCCAATCGGTGACACAGCTCACGCAACCGCGCGTGCACGGAATTGGCGATTCCGGCGTCTATCCGGTTGCCGGGTTCCACCCCACAGCCCGGCAGCAGATCCGCTGCAAGGGAGCGAGCCTTGATCACTGTCATCGAGCAGGCCGTGCAGGCCCGACTGGTCGCCACCGCACCTAAGGTCGAAACCGTGCCCGTCACGCTCTGCTACGACCGATCGGATCCCTTCGCCGTCCGCATGGCCTTCCCCGCACCGGCCACCCTGGAGGGCATCGAGATCTCCTGGACGTTCGCGCGCGAGCTCCTGGAATCCGGGCTCCAGCGCCCGTCCGGCTACGGCGACGTGCGCGTGCGCCCGTACGACGGCGAGCGGACCACCATCGAGTTCCACGCCACCGAGGGCGTCGCCATCGTCCTGATGACCACGGCCGATCTGCGCCGCTTCCTGGAGCGGGCCTCGACGGTCGTGCCGCCGGGGCTGGAGCACCTCTACCTCGACGTGGACCACAGCCTGGCCGAGCTGATGCGGGGCTCCTGCTGAGGCCCCCCGCCCACTAATCCGCTTGCGGGCGGCTCCGGCCGCCCGTAGCTTCGTGAACGCCCCATCGCCGCCGAAACGGAGCAGGACATTGCTCGTCTGAGGTCCGAGACACCGACCATCGTCATCCCTGTCACCGCCGTCCCCACCCGACCGCGCTGACAGACCGTCATGACCGTCGGCCGTCTCCCCGAGTTGCACGCGCCATTCACGCAACCTGGAGGCCTCCATGAGCCATGCCCCTACTTTTCTCACCTGCTCCGACCTGTCCTTCGCCTGGCCCGACGGGACGCCCGTCCTCGACGACTTCCAACTGACCGTCGGCCCGGGACGGACCGGCCTGATCGGACTCAACGGCTGTGGCAAATCAACCCTGTTGAAGCTGTTCGCCGGCCAGCTGACCCCCTCGGAAGGCAGGCTCTCCGTCGCCGGGACGGTCGGCTACCTCCCGCAGAACGTCACCCTCGACACCGCCCTGTGCGTGGACGAGGCGCTCGGCATCCACACCACCCGCGCCGCGCTCCACGCCATCGAGGCGGGTGAGGCCACGGAGGCGAACTTCACCGCCGTCGGGGACGACTGGGACGTGGAGGAACGCGCCCTGGCCACGCTCGACCAGCTCGGTCTCGCGCAGATCGGTCTCGACCGGACGGTGGGCGAACTGTCGGGCGGCGAGAGCGTCCTGCTGCGGCTGGCGGCGCTGCTGCTCGCCCGCCCGGACGTACTGCTGCTCGACGAGCCCACCAACAACCTGGACCTGCGCGCCCGGCGCCGCCTCTACGCGGCGGTCGAATCCTGGTCGGGGGTGATGGTGGTGGTGAGCCACGACCGGGAACTGCTGGAACGGGTCGACCAGATCGCCGAGCTGCGGGACGGCGAAGTCCGCTGGTACGGAGGGAACTTCACCGACTACGAGGAGATGCTCGCCGCCGAGCAGGAGGCGGCGGAGCGGATGGTCCGGGTCGCGGAGGCCGATGTGCAGCGGCAGAAGCGCGAACTGGCCGACGCCCAGGCCAAACTGGCCCGGCGCAAGCGCTACGGCCAGAAGATGTACGACACCAAGCGCGAGCCGAAGATCGTCATGGGTGCCCGCAAGCGCGCGGCCCAGGTGTCGGCCGGCAAGCACCGCATCATGCACACCGAGAAGCTGGCGGGCGCCCGGGAGCGGCTGGACCAGGCGGCGGAGGCGGTGCGCGACGACGACGAGATCCGGATCGAACTGCCCGCCACCCAGGTCCCGCCGGGCCGCCGCGTCCTGACCCTGAGCGGGCTGCACCTCGCCCACGGAGCCTCGGTCCCGGGCGAGTGGGAACTGCGCGGCCCGGAGCGGATCGCGCTCGTGGGCCGCAACGGCTCGGGCAAGACCACCCTGCTGCGCACGATCGCCGGGCTGCTCCCGCCGGTGTCCGGGGAGGCGGTCACGCACGTGCCGACGCGCTTCCTGCCGCAGCGGCTGGACTCGGCCCTGCTGGTCGACGACCGCTCGGTGGTGGAGAACGTGGCGCGGGTCGCCCCGCACGCGACGAACAACCTGATCCGGGCGCGGCTCGCGCACTTCCTGTTCCGGGGCGCCCGGGCGGACCGGACGGCCGGCACCCTCTCGGGCGGCGAGCGGTTCCGCGCGGCGCTGGCGGCCCTGCTGCTGGCGGAGCCGGCTCCGCAGCTGCTGATGCTGGACGAGCCGACGAACAACCTCGACCTGGCGAGCGTACGGCAGCTCACGCAGGCCCTGGAGTCGTACGAGGGGGCGTTGATGGTGGCCAGCCACGACGTGCCGTTCCTGGAGTCGATCGGCATCACGCGCTGGCTGCTGCTCGACGGCGAGCTCCGGGCGACGACGGCCGAGGAGGTCCGGGAGTCGCTGTGGGACGCGTAGCCCCCGTCTAGCCCCTGCCCGTGCCGTGCGCCCCGCCCGAGCGAGGCGGGGGCGGTAGCCTCCCCGGCCCCCGCGCACTCCCGCCCCGTAGACCCCCCGGTCCCCGCGCACTCCTCGCCCGCCCGGGGCGAGGGGGCGGGATTCCGTTCACCGTCGGCCGCTTCCCGGGGCGCCGGCCGGTCCTCCACCCTCGCGGCCGCCGCCGTGAGCCGGCCGGGCATCGTGCGGCTCGACCGCTCGCACGGCTCGGCGTTTCCGGATTCGCACATGTAGCTGTTGCGCCACCGGGGGCGGCCGGGGCGGCCGCGCTCACCGGCCCCGCCCGCCGACACCTCGCCCGGGAGCGCCCACGGCATCGCGCGGGGGCTCGCGGGGCCGGGCCGCCGCCGCGTCCGCGAAGGCCGCTCCGGTGGCGGCGTCCGAGACCGTCCGGGGCGATCCCTGCGCCGCAGCGGCGTTTGCCCCCACTCCTGCCGGGCAGACGCCGGGCGAAGGAACACCCCGGCACGGCGAGATCCACGGAGCATGTCACCGGCCCGGTCGACGCGTCCCACGCCCTGTCCTCCGCTGTCAAAGCGGCGCAGGCGCACCACCTACTGGCGTGATTCCACTCCTCATTTCGCCCGTCTAAACCCGCCCAAGGGCCCCTGGAACTGCATAGATAACCGGACGTAACCGGACATATGTCCGTTGGGGGCTTGGCTGGCCTTGATGTCGCGCTTAACCTACGACTCCGTAGGCTACGCAACCGTAGGTATCCGCTTGTCCCCCCAGGAGCACCCGTGACGATCACCTCTCCCCACCTCGGCAGCTCGGAGGCGTGGACTGACGCCAAGCTGCTGTTCGCGCTGGAAGAGGTGGTCGAACAGGAACTCAACCGCCACCTGAAGGTCACCAAGGACTGGATGCCCCACGAGTACGTGCCGTGGAGCGACGGCCGGAACTTCCCGGGCTTCTTCGAGGACGGCGAGGCCTGGAACCCGGAGCAGTCCAAGGTCACCGACATCGGCAAGATCGCCCTCGTGGTCAACCTGCTGACCGAGGACAACCTCCCCAGTTACCACCACGAGATCGCGACGCTTTTCGGCCGCAACGGCGCCTGGGGCACCTGGGTGCACCGCTGGACCGCCGAGGAGGGCCGCCACGGCATCGTGATGCGCGACTACCTGCTGGCCTCGCGCGCCGTGGACCCGGACAAGCTCGAAGCGTTCCGGATGCAGCACATGTCGGAGGGCTTCGAGTCCGACAACCGCCACTCGATGCTGCACTCCGTGGCGTACGTCGCCTTCCAGGAACTCGCGACCCGCATCTCGCACCGCAACACCGGCCACCAGTCCGGTGACCCGGTCTGCGACCGGATGCTGGCCCGCATCGCGCAGGACGAGAACCTGCACATGATCTTCTACCGCAACCTGCTGGGCGCGGCCTTCGAGATCGCCCCGGACCCGACGATGCAGGCCGTACGGGACGTCGTGGTCAACTTCCGGATGCCCGGACACGGCATGCCCGGCTTCGAGCGGATGGCCGCGCAGATGGCGATCGGCGGGGTCTACAACCTGCGGATCCACCACGACGACGTACTGAGCCCCGTGATCCGCTTCCTGAAGATCATGGACATCGACGGCCTCGGCCCCGAGGGCCTGCAGGCCCAGGAGGAACTCGGCCTCTTCATGGGCGGCCTGGACTCCGAGGCCCGCAAGTTCGACGAGCGCCTGGCCGCCCGCGCGGCACGCATCGCGGCCCGCAAGGCCTGACCGGTTTCCGCTCGCTCCGGCGGGTGACGCCGATTGCCCTGGCAGAGCCCCGCTCTGCCAGGGTTTCGCGTCATGACCCTGCTCCAGGTGGAAATCGACCAGCTCACCCGTCTGACCCGGGCCCTGGACGCCTCGCTGGTCTCCCTGCGGGAGGCCCGCAAGGCACTGGACCACGTACGGGCCGACCAGCTGGGCACCGCGGACCTCGACGCGGCCTGCGACGGCTTCCAGGAGAAATGGGCGTACGGCACGCGTGAGCTGACCAAACGCGTCAAGACCGTACGGGAGGGCGTGGACCGCAGCGCCGCCGAGTACGCCGAGCTGGACAAGGCCATCCGGGACGCGTTCCTCCGGGCCGCGGCCCATGGCTGAGCACCCCGCGCTGGGCTTCGACCCCGCGCCCGGGCACCCCGCCACCGTGCTGGGCCTGACCAAGAAGCTCAGCTCCTCGGCGGCCTCCCTCGGTGAGGCCTGCCGGGTGGTCGAAGCCCTGGTCGCGCAGAGCTCGGCCTGGCAGGGCGAGGCCGCCACCGCCTTCCGCGCCTCCCTGTCGAGCGAGCTCCCCCGCTACCTCCGCGCGGCCCACGCCTCCCTGGCGGACGCCGCCCGGCACCTCACGGCCTGGCACGACACCCTGCTGGCCCACCGCACCCTGGCGAGCCGCTACGAGTCCCAGGCCGCCGCCGCCCAGACGGACGAGGCCCTCTCCGACGCCCGCCGCCTGGCCCGCGAGCTCGCCTCGGAACACTCCGCGGCGGCCCGCCGCATCGCCAAGACCCTGAACACCGCGGTGGCGAAGCTGGCCCCGAAGGAGCCGGGGGTGCTGGAGTCGGTGTGGAACAAGATCGTGGACGACCCGGCCGACGCCCTGTCGAACGCGTCGGCGGTCCTGGGGGCGGTGGGGGCCGCCGTGGCCCTGTTCTGCCCGCCGGCGGGCCTCGCGGTGATGCTGGTCGCCGGAGGCCTCTCGCTGGCCGCCCTCGGGACCCATCTGGCAGACCCGAAGTTTCGCAAGCCCCTGACGGACGGGGTCACGAAGGGCGAGTTCGACGCGGACTTCTGGAAGAGCAGCGTGACTCTGCTCGGCGACAGCCTGGGTGCGGTCCCGGGTGTGGCTGCCGTGGCCTCCGGCGCCAAGGCCGGCACGGTGGCCGCCCGTGCCGCGATGGCCGTCCCCGAAGCCAGTGCCCTGGCCGGTCTCTCGCCGGGTGCAGGCACCTTCGCCCGCACCACCTGGTCAACGGGGCTCAGTCTCCAGGAGGTCGACAGCCCGCTCACCTCATGGGCCCTGCGGAGCACGGACCCCATGGTCAAGAAGACGGTTGGTGTGGCGATCCCGGCAACGGGCGCGGCAACGGCCGTTGCCGACTACGCCTCGGACAGCGACGCCGTGGAACAGACCTCCACGGGGGTGGACGGGGCGCGCGGCGTCCTGGACGACGGCCCCTCCGCTGCCGCGAAATCCGCCCGCGCCTGGTCACTGATGAGGTCTTGATGAGCCGCACCGCATTGCCACCTGTCTGGTTCAGGCTCCCTCCTGGCTTCCACGACATCGGCCCGGGTGATCGCTCCGCTCTTGACGCGGCAGCCGAGGCGCTCGGCAGCAGTGAGGCCCAGCGGCAGATCACCCAGCTCATGGACAGTCTTGATGAGCTGTCAGGGCACGATGTACTGCACACCGCGATCGGGTTGCACCCCGGCGATCCCGTCGGGATCTGCACCTCGCTCTTCTCACTGGCCGGCCGGCACACGAACGACTCGAACCCGCGGCTGGCCGTGGCGCGCACGGCCCTGGCCATCGCTCGGTCCCGTCTGTGGAACAACTCGATGCGGAGCATCATCGAGTTGCCGTCGGGCCTCCCGTGCTGCCTCGTAGCCGGAACCATGTCCGTGCCTGGCGTGGAGCGGGAGCTGTTCCAGGCCAGGGCCGCCCTGACGGACCCGGCTGGGCGGCACGTCCTGGTTCTCGATCTGACCAGCGCGTCGACCGAGCACGCCGATGCGTACACCGAGATCATCGAGGCCATCACGCACACCGTGTGCTTCGCCGACCCGGATCCCGGCCCACCGGGCGCACCGGGTACGTCGCGCATCTTGGAGGTTCTCCTGTGACGCTCCTGCTGACGAAGGTCGCCTGGGACCACCCTCCTACCGCGCTCGGCTACAGGCGACTCGTCGTCCGGCGCATCGCCTGGCTCCTCGGCCTTGTCACCCCGGTGGTGATCGCGTTGATGTGTCTCGCGTTCGCATGGACCCGGCCTGCCCTGCCCGTCCTGGCTTGCGTGGTCATCGGGCCGTACGTGCCGGTGGTGACCATCGCCTTCTGCCGACGGCAACGCGTCGCATCCGTACTTCAGGCGTACCAGTGGCGCGAAGTAGCCGGCCGGCATGATCCTCGACGTTCGTCGATCATCGACATCCGCTTCACGGATGATCTCGTGCCCGCGTACCGGATGTTTCCCTTCGCCGCCCGGGTCACCAGCGACGATCACCCCGGCCGGATCTGGTTCGCCGGGGATCCCCGGTTCGGTGGGGTCGTGTCGCCCGTCGGGGGGCACTATCCCGTGCGGGTCGTGCCCGACAGGGTGCCGGCGGACGGGTGGGGCGGTGGGGATGACGGGCTCGCGCTGCGGGTGGGGTTGATGCGGCGGAGCGGGAAGGGGACGCAGACCTGATCAGCTGCGCGGGCGGAGGGCGAGGCGCTCGGATTCCGAGAGGCCGCCCCAGACGCCGAAGCGCTCGTCGTTCGCCAGGGCGTACTCCAGGCACGCCGCCCGCCCCTCGCACGCCCCGCACAGCCGCTTCGCGTCGCGCAGCGAGGAGCCGGGCTCCGGGAAGAAGAAGCCCGGGCCCGTCTGGGCGCACAGGGCGAGTTCGTACCAGGCGGGGGCGGCCGTGGCGGTGGTCGGCCGCTCACTCGTGTTCATCGACATGACGCAGATACTGACCGCCGCCGATGGACGTCCGATCAACGCCTGATCAACACCCCGCCGGACAGCGGCGCGCCCGGCCCTACGCCTGCTCGTGCAGCCACTTCTCCAGCGCGGCGAAGTCCGCGTGGGTGAGGCCCGTGCGGGGGTCGACGCGGTGGAGCAGGGCGGGGGCCGGGTGGTGGGCGGCCACCCAGGCCCGGTCGGCGGGGGTGATCTCGTCGTCGACCCAGACGAAGGGCCGTCCGGCGGCCCAGCCGACCAGCGCCCGGGTCTTCCAGTGCAGGCCGGGCGGCTCGTGCTCGCCGGTCTCTTCCGGCCAGCCGACGACCGGCAGGCGTGGCAGGCCGATCCGCGGGGCGACGTACGCGTTCGCGTCGTCCATCCACGTCGTGGCCCACACCAGGTCGCACCGTAGCGCCGTCAGCCGTGCCCCGTGACCGGGGTCGAGCCTGGCCAGCAGCGGGTTCTCGTCCGCCGCCTGCGGGTCGGGGCCCGTGCGGTACCCGCTGCCGCCGAAGGGGATGAGCGGGCCGTCGACGTCGAGGAAGAGGAGAGGCCGGGGCGGGCGCGGGCGCGGGCGGTATCCGGTACTGATCACCAGCGCACGGTAGCGTCCGCCCCCGGCCGTCAGTCCTCGTGTTTCGCCCGGCTCGGCTGCACCCGCTTGGGCTCGCCGGGCATCTTCGGATAGTCCGGCGGGTACGGCATGTCGCCGAGGCCGTGCTCGTGTTCCTGCCGGTCGGCGAGTTCCAGTACCGCGTCCAGCGTGAAGGCGTGATCGTCCATGTCGGCGTGCAGGTCGCCCAGTTCCGCGAAGCGCGCCGGCATGGTGACGATGTCGAAGTCCCGGGGCTCCGCGTCGTCCACCTCGTCCCAGCGCAGCGGAGCCGACACGGGGGCGTGCGGGCGCGGGCGGACGGAGTACGCCGAGGCGATGGTGCGGTCGCGGGCCGTCTGGTTGTAGTCGACGAAGATCCGCTCGCCGCGCTCCTCCTTCCACCAGGCCGTGGTGACCTTGCCCGGCATCCGCCGTTCCAGCTCGCGGCCCAGGGCGATCGCGCAGCGCCGGACCTCGGTGAACGTCCAGCGCGGCGCGATCGGCACGAAGACGTGCAGCCCGCGCCCGCCCGAGGTCTTGGGCCAGCCGCGCAGCCCCAGTTCCTCCAGCAGTCCGCGCAGCTCGTGGGCGGCCGCCACCGCGTGGTGGTAGTCGGTGCCCGGCTGCGGGTCCAGGTCGATGCGCAGCTCGTCCGGCCGGTCGGTGTCCTCGCGGCGCACCGGCCAGGGGTGGAAGGTGAGGCAGCCCAGGTTGGCGGCCCACAGTACGGCGGCCGGCTCGGTCGGGCAGATCTCGTCGGCCGTCCGGCCACTGGGGAAGGCGATGTGGGCGGTCGGGATCCAGTCGGGAAGGTTCTTCGGGGCCCGCTTCTGGAAGAAGGACTCGCCGTCCACCCCGTCCGGGAACCGCTCCAAAGTGGTGGGGCGGTTGCGCAGGGCGCGGGTGATGCCGGGGGCGACCGCCAGGTAGTACTCGGCGACGTCCCGCTTGGTGAGCCCGCGCTCGGGAAAGTAGACCTTGTCCGGGCTGGACAGCCGGACCGTCCGCCCTCCCGCCTCCAGCTCGATGGCATTGCCCGCAGCACCCATGTGCGCCACGGTAGGCGGGCCCGGCCGGGTGCGCATACCGGGCGCGGCCGGACGTACCACCGCACAATCATGGACATGGATCTGCCGGTGATGCCCCCCGTGAAGCCGATGCTCGCCAAGTCCGTGGCGAAGATCCCGCCCGGCATGCAGTACGAGGCCAAATGGGACGGCTTCCGGGCGATCGCCTTCCGCGACGGCGACGAGGTCGAGATCGGCAGCCGCACCGGCAAGAGCCTGACGAGGTACTTCCCCGAGCTGGTGACCGCGCTCAGGGACAATCTGCCGGACCGCTGCGTGGTGGACGGCGAGATCGTGATCGTCCACGACGGCCGGCTCGACTTCGACCGGCTGACCGAGCGGATCCACCCCGCCTCGTCCCGCGTCGAACTGCTCGCCGGGACGACCCCCGCCAGCTTCGTCGCCTTCGATCTGCTCGCCCTCGGCGACCGGGCGCTCCTCGACGCCCCGCTCACCGAGCGCCGTACCGCCCTCGCCCATGCCCTTTCCACCGCCCGGCCCCCCGTCCACCTCGCGCCCTCGACCACCGACCCGGCGCTCGCGCGGGAGTGGTTCGACCGATTCGAGGGGGCCGGGCTCGACGGGGTGATCGCCAAACCCCTCGATCTCCCCTACCGGCCCGATGCCCGCCTCATGTTCAAGATCAAGCACGAGCGTACGGCCGATGTCGTCGTCGCCGGTTTCCGTTTCCACAAGAGCGGTCCGATCATCGGATCGCTGCTCCTCGGCCTGTACGACGACCGCGGCGCGCTCCAGCACGTGGGCGTCTGCGCCGCCTTCCCCATGAAACGCCGGGCCGAACTCGTCGAGGAGCTCGAACCGCTGCGGATGCCCGACCCCGAGGGCCACCCCTGGGCGGCCTGGGCCGAGGAGTCCGCGCACGAGAGCGCGCGGCTGCCCGGCGCGCAGAGCCGCTGGACCGGCAAGAAGGACCTGTCCTGGGTGCCGCTGCGCCCCGAGCGCGTCTGCGAGGTGCGGTACGACCACATGGAGGGCGACCGCTTCCGGCACACCGCGCAGTTCGGCCGCTGGCGGCCCGACCGGACGCCGGAGAGCTGTACGTACGCCCAGCTGGAGGAGGTCGTGGGCTACGACCTCGCGGAGGTGCTGGGGCCGGGCGGCCCCGGCTGACGGCCGGGCCCGCAGCCGCCCGGGAGCAGCCGAGGGGGGAGCCCCCGCCCGCAACCCTCAGCCCTCAGCCCTCAGCCCTCAGCCCCCAGCCCCCAGCCCCCAGCCCTCCGTCAGCTTCTCCCACTCCGCCCGGTCCGGCCCCACCGCGTTCGGCGCGTAGCCCGGCCGCTCCGCCAGCCAGCGCGCCACCCGCGCCCTGATCTCCGGGTCCGCGTACGCCCGTTCCGGCGGGTCGGCCAGGTGCCGGACCCGCGCCCGGGCCCGCATCACCTCCGGGTCCTCCAGCGCGCAGTCGAACAGCGCGGCCACCTCCCGCGCCGGCCCCGTACGCCCGGCCCGCGTCGCGAACCGCTCCCCGATGGCGGAGTCGGCCACGACCTGGAAGTCGAACCACGGCTTCAGGGTCCGCACCGCCCAGGCGTGGTACTCGGCGGCGAACCGGACCGAACCCGGGTCCTGGTGCGCCGTCCGCGCCACCCGGCTCGCGGCCCACAGCGCGAGCGAAGTCCCCTGCCCCAGGGTCGGGTTGGTGTGCGTGACGGCGTCCCCGACGGGCACCATCGCGCTCACGACCGGACCGTTCTCATCGGCCAGCGCGGACCACCGGTTGTCCAGGCTCGCGGTGGCCAGTACGTCGGACAGCGGCTCGCCGCCCAGCGCCAGCCACGCGGCGCCCGGCGGGAAGGAGCGCGCGGCGGTCTCGAAGACACCCGGATCGCGCAGTGCGGAGCGCGTGGGGTCCTCGGTGTGCACGAACAGGGTCACGGCGAAGACCCGGTTGTCGGCGGGGAACACGGCGCACCCGGCGAAGGCGCCCCCGGTGACCGCCCAGGGGCGGCGCGGCCCCTCGTCCATCCCGTCGGGCAGCCGGTACCAGCGGCAGAAGTACGCGAGCCCCGTGCGGTGCCGTTCCACGACGGGCGGACGGCAGCCGGCCGCGGTCAGCCAGCGCTCGGCGCCGCCCCGCCGCCCGCCCGCGTCGACGACGAGGTCGCCCCGGTACCTCCCGGTCTGCGAGGCCACCCCCGTGACCCGGATCCCGTCGGGCTCCGTGACCGTGGTGAGCCCGGTGACCGGCTCCCCGTAGCGGGCGACCACGCCCGGTTCGGCGCGCACAGCCCCGGACAGGGCGCTCTCCAGGACGATGCGCCGGGCCTGGATCATGACGAGGTCCTGGTCGCCGGGGCGTGCGGGCGGAGGTGTGTCGAACCAGTCGAGCTCGTGCCGCTCGCGGGCCCCGAGCCGGAGCATCTCCGCGTGGACGTCGGGCAGTTCGCGGCGCAGCACGTTGCGTGCGGCGCCGAGCAGCGCGTGCGGCTGGGCGGCCTGGGGCACGGAGGGGCGGCGCCAGTCGAAGAAGTCGCGGTCGAGGGCGGGGCCGGGGACCCGGGTGTCGCGTTCGAAGAGCTCGACGGTGTGTCCGCGCCGGGCGGCGAGCAGGGCGGTCGCCTGCCCTCCGATGCCTCCGCCGATGACCAGCAGATGTGCCATTGCGCCCCCCTGAGCCCAGGAACCGTACGACGATCACACCGACCAGAGCCTGCGCGGCCGGACCCTGACCGAAACCCGCACGGTTGTCCGAGTCTCACTCTTCGAACGGTCGGAGCCCGGCAGCGGGGGCTGCGATCACCCGGAGTCCCCCCGGTGCGCCCGAAGCGCGCCGCGGGTCTCCGCCGCGACCAGGTCGGCATTGATGGCGACGGCCGCCCGCACCCCCTGCGCGGCGGAACCCGCGACCTGCTCCATCGGGGCGGTCACATTGCCCGCGGCCCACACCCCGGGCAGGGCGGTCGCCCCGGTCTCCGGGTCCGAGCCGACGCAGGTGCCGATCACCCGGCCGTCCCGCTCGACCTCGGCCACGGCCAGCCCCAGGCCGGTCAGCACCCCGGAACGGGCCACGAACCGCGGAGCCACCACCAGCGCCCGGCAGTCCACGACCCGGCCGCCCGCCAGGACCGCTCCGGCCAGCCGGTCGTCCGCGGCGACGGCCAGGCCCGTCACCTCACCCTCGACCACCTCGACGCCCCGGGCCGCGAGCAGCTCGCGGTCCTGCGCACCCGGCGCCCAGGTGTGGGCCAGCAGCGTCACCCGGTCGCTCCACTGCCGCCACAGCTGCGCCTGGTGCACGGCGAGCGCCCCGCGCTCCCGCACGGCCAGTACGGCGAGCGGCAGATCCCGGACCTCCCAGCCGTGGCAGTACGGGCAGTGCAGCACGTCCCGCCCCCATCGGGCGCGGAGTCCGGGCACCGGCGGAAGCTCGTCCACCAGCCCGGTCGCGACCAGCAGCCGCCGCGCCCGTACGGCCGAGCCGTCCCCGCAGCGCACCAGGAACCCCCCGTCGGGTTCGCGGTCGGCGGCGACGGCGGTACCGGCCGCCCCGGCCCGGATCCGCGCCCCGTACCCGGCGGCCTCCTCCCGGCCCCGGGCCAGCAGTTCGGCGGGGCTCGTGCCGTCGTGGCCGAGGTACCCGTGCAGGTGTGCGGCGGGGGCGTTGCGCGGGCTGCCGGAGTCGAGCACCAGCACCGACCGGCGCGCCCGCGCCAGGGTCAGCGCCCCGGCGAGCCCGGCCGCACCGCCGCCCACGACCACCACATCCGCCTCGTCCACCCCAGTCGTCACATGGTTCATGCCTCCGAGGGTGGCCCCGGCCCGGCCGGCTTGACAAATGTTCTTGCCGAACCGGCAAATGGAGGCACGGCCGCCGACGAACGGGAACGGCGGCGGGCCGCGGACCCGGACCCGGAAGGACGCCCATGACCGCCGGACACACCGGGCACAGCGAGCACGCCGAACGCCCCGAACGCGCCGCCCCCCGGCCCAACGCCGTCGTCGGCGTCGGGCTGATCGTGGTCGCCGCCGACGGCCGGGTGCTGCTCGGCCGGGCCCACGACGGCCGCTGGGAACTGCCGGGCGGCAAGGTCGACCCCGGGGAGGGCTTCGAGCAGGCGGCGGCCCGCGAACTCGCCGAGGAGACGGCGCTGCGGACCGACCCCGACACCATCGAGGTACTGGCCGTCCACATCGACTCCAAGCCCGGCCTGACCCGGCTGACGGCCGCTGCCGTGACCCACACCGCCGAGGGCACCCCCACGGTCACCGAACCACACAAGATCACCCGCTGGTCGTGGTTCGCCCCCGCCGAGATCCCCACCGCCCTCTACGCCCCGTCCGCGGGAGTCCTGCGCGCCTGGCGCCCCGAGCTGGCGGCGGCCGTGCCGCCGGCCCAGACGGCCCGGTCTGCCGAGCCGGCCCAGCCGGCCCCCACGTTCACCTACCCGACCGCGAAGCCCGGGAACGCCGCGAAACCCTGAGGCGCCGTGCCCCCACCCCACCCCACACCCCCTACCGCCGCACCAGCACCCTCGGCGCGAAGTTCCCCTCGCCCAGGTCCTCCGCCAGCAGCCGCTTGGCGATCGCGTCCGCCGCCGCCCGCAGCTCCGCGCTCCGCGGCCGGCCGCGGTCCTTCTCCAGCTGGTCCCCGAGCCACGAGGCCCACGCGCGCGAGATGACCGCCGCCTCCCGCTCTCCGGCCGGGGTGAGCGAGAAGAAGGTGGCCTCCCGGGTCAGGTACCCCTCCTCCACCATCCGGTCGAAGACCGGCAACAGCACCTCCGGCGGGAGCGATCGCCGCGCCGAGATCAGTCCGAGGCTCGCGTACCCGACCGTCCGGGTCAGCAGGTCCACCTGCATCACCGTCCACGCACCCGCCATGTCGAGCCGGGTGTCCGAGGCGCTGACGATCCCGCGCGCCGTCTCCGGTCCCATGGTCCGTACGAGCTTGCCCACCGCCAGCTCCAGCAGCTTCGCCGAGTCCCCCGAGGCCGTGGCCGGCGAGCCGAAGCCGTCACCCATGTCCGTCGACCCGGCCCGGGCGCTGTCGCGCAGCGGGACCTGCTTGAGGAAGAGGGCGACGACGAAGCCGAACACCGCCACCGGCACGGTCCACAGGAACACCGTGTGCAGCGCCTGGGCGTAGGCGTCGATGATCGGTCCGGCGGCGGCCGGATCCAGCCCGTGCACCCCCTGCGGGCTCTGCGCGGCGTCGAACAGCAGCGCTGGGTCCGTTCCGGTCGCCCGCGCGGCCTCCGCGACCCCCGCCTTCAGTGCGGGCCCCAGGCTGTTGGCGTAGATCGTGCCGAAGACCGCGGTCCCGAAGGCGCTGCCGAGCGTACGGAAGAAGGTGACCCCGGAGGTCGCCGTACCGAGGTCGGCGTAGTCGACGGTGTTCTGCACGGCGATGGTCAGGACCTGCATGGACAGGCCGATGCCGGCGCCGAGCACGAACATGTACAGCGATTCCAGCCAGGCACCGGTACCGGGCCCCATCCGCGAGAGCAGGTACAGCCCCAGCCCCATCACGGCGCAGCCCACGATGGGGAAGATCCGGTACCTCCCGGTCTTGCTGGTCGCGTTGCCGCTGAAGACGGAACAGATCAGCAGGCCGATGACCAGCGGCAGGGTCCGTACGCCCGAGACCGTGGCCGAGTCCCCGTCCACGTACTGCAGGTAGGTGGGCAGGAAGGTCATCGCCCCGAGCATCGCGAAGCCGACGACGAAGCTCAGTACGGAGCACACCGTGAAGACCGGGTTCCGGAAGAGCCGCATCGGCAGCATCGGCTGCGCGGCCCGCGTCTCGACCAGGCAGAACAGACCCAGGGCGAGCACGCCGACCGCGAAGAGGCCGATGATGATCCCCGAGCTCCAGGCGTACTCGTTCCCGCCCCAGCTGGTCGCCAGGATCAGCGCGCTCGCGCCGAGCGCGACCAGGGCGATGCCGAGGTAGTCGATGACCGGCTTGCCGACGGCCCGCACGGCGGGGATCGTGCGGGCGGCCGCGACGACGACGAGGATCGCGATGGGGACGTTGACGTAGAAGCACCAGCGCCAGCTCAGCTGGTCGGTGAACAGGCCGCCGAGCAGCGGCCCGATGACGGTGGCGACGCCGAAGACGGCGCCGATCAGGCCCTGGTACTTGCCGCGTTCGCGCAGCGGCACCACATCGGCGATCAGCGCCATCGCGGTGACCATGAGTCCGCCGGCGCCGATGCCCTGGACGCCGCGCCACAGGATGAGCAGGGTCATGTTGCCCGCGAGGCCGCACAGGAACGAACC
Source organism: Streptomyces sp. NPDC028314 (assembly GCF_055565795.1). NCBI lineage: Bacteria > Bacillati > Actinomycetota > Actinomycetes > Kitasatosporales > Streptomycetaceae > Streptomyces > Streptomyces sp. NPDC028314. The sequence continues at coordinate 78,135 of NZ_JBVHTP010000006.1, read as the reverse complement.
GGTGATGAAGATGACCGCCGAGATCTGGAAGATCAGCTTCCGCCCGAAGAGGTCACCGAACTTGCCGACCAGCACGGTCGCGACGGTCTCGGCGAGCAGGTACGCGGTGACCACCCACGACATGTGGTCCCCGCCGCCGAGGTCGCCGACGATGGTGGGCAGGGCGGTGCCCACGATCGTCTGGTCGAGTGCGGCGAGCAGCACGCCCAGCATGATCGTGCCGAAGACGACATTGCGCCGCCGCCGGTCGAGCACGGGGGGCGCCGCGGCGACAGCGGGGGCAGTGGTCACATGTCGCACTCTCACAGCGCCCCCGCCGCGCCGCATGCGGCACTAGCCCGTACGGCCGATACCGCCACGGCTGGTGCCCGCCCGCCGCCCGGCACCCCCGCTCGCCCCTGTCACCGCAGGTAGGCGAGCCCCGGATGCTCAGCCGCGTACCCGTCCAGCAGCCGCCGGGCCACGCCCACCGAGTCCACGAGCGGATGCAGCGCGAAGGCCTTGACCGCATCGGCCCGCGAGCCGCTCGACGCGGCGGCGAGCACCTCCCGCTCGACCGCCTTGACCGAGGTCACCAGCCCGACCGCGTGCAGCGGCAGCGGGGCCACGCCCACCGGGTGCGCCCCGTTGGCGTCGACGAGGCAGGGCACCTCGATGACCGCCTCGGCGTCGAGGACCGTCAGGGTGGAGCCGTTGCGGACGTTGAGGATGAGGGTGCTCCGCTCGTCCCGGGCGATGGCCCGCATCAGGGAGAGCGCGACCTGCTCGTAGCCGCCGGACTCCAGGTCGCTCTCGTCCCGCTCGCCGACCCCGGCGGCCTCGCGGTTCTCGGCCATGTACGTGGCCTCGCGCTCGGCCCGGGTCCGTTCCCACGCGGCGAGGGCCGCGCCGCCGGGCTGCCCCGCCCGGCCGGCCTCGGCGTAGAAGCCGCGCTGCTGGTCGCGCAGGAAGGCCCCGCGCGTCTGCTCGGCCTCCTGGTACGCCCGTACGGTGTCGCGGTTGAAGTAGTAGTAGTGCAGGTACTCGTTCGGGATCGCGCCGAGCGAGCGCAGCCACTGGGCCCCGAAGAGCCGCCCCTCCTCGAAGGACTCCAGGGCCTCGTCATCGGCGAGCAGCCGGGGCAGTTCGTCGCGGCCGCCGATGCGCAGGCCCCGGACCCAGCCCAGGTGGTTGAGGCCGACGTAGTCGATCCAGGCCTCCCCCGGGCCGGCCCCCAGCAGCCGGGCGATGCGCCGCCCCAGCCCCACCGGGGAGTCGCAGATGCCGATCACCCGGTGTCCGAGCTCCTCGGCCATCGCCTCGGTCACCAGCCCGGCCGGATTGGTGAAGTTGATGACCCAGGCGTCCGGGGCACTGCGCGCGATCCTGCGTGCGATCTCACGGGCCACCGGGACGGTCCGCAGCCCGTACGCGATCCCGCCCGCGCCGACCGTCTCCTGGCCCAGCACTCCCTCGGCCAGGGCGATCCGCTCGTCGGCGGCGCGTCCGTCGAGGCCGCCGACGCGGATGGCGGAGAAGACGAAGTCGGCTCCGCGCAGGGCCTCGTCGAGGTCCCCGGTGGCCACCACGGCCGGCGCGTCCGGTACCCCGGCGGCCTGGTCCGCGAGCACCCGGGCCATGGCGGTGAGCCGGCCGGGGTCCTCGTCGTACAGCGTCACACGGGTCACCCGGCCCTCGGCGCGGTCACCGAGGAGTGCTCCGTAGACGAGCGGTACGCGGAATCCGCCCCCGCCGAGGATGGTCAGCCGCACGCCCCTACCGCCCTTCGCCAGTGCCACGATCGGTGACACGGATCCGGGGCCCGGACGCGGTGGCGCGTCCGGCGCGACCCCGATCGGTGGCATCCGCCGCACGGCACACGATCAAGGCCTCCAGTGTGCCCCGGCGGAGGTCCGCCGGGGTCAGTCCCCCAGCGACGGCACGGCGCGCAGCCGGGCCCCCTGCTGGTGCGGGAAGGCCGTCCCGCCGCGGACCGGACCGGGCGGCAGGCCCTGCGGCGCCGAGAGGACGAGGGTGATCCGGGTGAAGCCCATCTCGTCGAGCATCCGGCTTGATTCCGCCACCATCCGGCAGCGCACCAGACCCCGGAGCGGGTCGGGGTGGCGCACGGTGCGCACGGCCCCGTCCTGCTCGGCGGCCGCCGCACCGTGGGTGCTCAGCCAGTGCGGGACGCCGTAGCGGTAGGCGGCCTCCATGAACGGGTCACGGGCGACCTCCTGACGGATGCTCCGCAGCCCCTCGTCCTCCGGGGAGGCGGCCAGCGCGGTGGCGAACTGGGCCAGCAGCGGTACGCACCAGGCCGGTTCGTGGTCCTCCAGCACGGCGGCGGCGTCCGGGTGGAACAGCACGAAGCGCAGGAAGTTGTCGTCCGGCAGGGCGGTCGGATGCGGGCGTACGGACTGGAAGAGCTGGTCGAAGGCGGAGTTGGTCAGGGCCACGTCCCAGCGGTGGTCGACCAGGAAGCTCGGGTAGGGCACGGCCTCCATCAGGGCCGCGTAGTCGCACAGGTAGTCGCGCTTGGCCGGATCGCCGGGCAGCCGGTTCTCCTCGGCCGCCCGCCAGGTGGGCGGCGGGTCCCGGTCGACCATGACCCGGAACAGCCAGAAGCACTGCCGCTCGCTCATCTCCAAGGCCTCGGCCAGGGCGAGCAGTTTGCGGTCGGTCCATTCCTTGACCAGGCCGCGTTCCCAGTTTCCGTACGCGCGCACACTGATGCGCAGCCGTGCGGCGAGGTCTTCCTGACTCAGCCCCAGTTCCTCGCGGCGCTGGCGCAAAATCTCCTTGCGTCGCTCCGACCGCACTGCGCCACGGGCGGACTCGTCGCCCGCCAGGCGTTCCTCACCGGCTCGGGCGAGGCCATCGGACGGGCCCACCGCTGCGAGATGTGGCACCGAGAGCTCCCCCTCCTCACGGTCTGGATCTTCATTTCCGTGTGGCGATCCTGCTACCGACTTCATTCGAGTGTCAACTATTGTGGCAATTCCAGCCGGGCGACAGCTCATTCCCGCCACAGCTGTGGCAAGTTCTGGCCCTCGCGCGAGAGACCGGATAGATTCCCTGAGGCCGACCACGTGCCTGTACCGACCTCGCGCGATCTAGGAGAACCACTGGTGACAGACGGCTTCCCGGCTCCCGTCGCGGTGGCCAACGTGTCTCTGGCAGCCACCGTCACGCGGGTAGCCGAACTGGCGGGCAAGCTGGGCCGCGACCTCAACCAGGTCTTCGACCTGCGAAAGCTCTCCGATGCCTCCGGCGTCCCCACGGACGTGGTCAAAACGCTCCTCGACGGCCGGCTGGCCGGCGAACCCGATCTGCAGACGCGCTTCCTCCAGCGGCTCGACCTGCTCCGGCGCACCCGGGTCAAACCCAACGGCCGCCGCTACACTCAGCAGGAGATCGCGGACGGCGCGGGCATGTCGCGGCAGCAGGCGGGCGCTCTGATCAACGGCGACCGGCGGCCCACGATGGAGCACTGCGACGCGATCCAGCGGTTCTTCGGGGTGCACGCGGGCTTCCTCACCGCCCACGACGCCGATGCCCTCACCGACGCGCTCCAGCGGACCGAGCAGCAGCTGCTGCAGGACTTCGCCGGACGCGAGCGGCAAACCGTACCGGCCGAGGCCGCTTCGACGGGCGATCCGCTGGCAAGACTCCTCCAGAACCACGGAGTGCGGGGCATCGCCTGGCGCGCCGCACAACTGCCCAGCGACAAGCACCGGGACAAGGTGACCGAATGGCTGGACATGCTTCTCGAAAGCGTCAAACCGAACGAATCATGACCCAGTCGAAAGTCTGGATCTGATCCTTGAGTCCTGATCCGGATCCGCGCCGACGGGGAGAACGGTGAGCATAGGCAGAGAGCAGCGGCGGTTGTGCGGGGAACTGGTGGCCGGCCTCAAGCTGACCGCCCCCGTGGAACCTGTGGACCTCTACGCCGCCCTCTGCGAGGGCATGAGCAGACACCGCGGGCGCCGGGTGGAGTTCCGGATGGCCTCGTTCCCGCAGGGGACGGCCAGCGGCCTGTGGCTCGACATGGCGGACCGCGATCTGGTGGTCATCGAGGAGCGCACGGCGCCGGACCACCAGCTGGTGATCCTGGGCCACGAGCTGTGGCACATGAAGGCCGGCCACTGCAGCCACCACGTCGACGGCGCCGCCGTCGCCGCCCGGATGCTGACCGGTGAAGCGGATCTCGGCGAGACGGTCCGCAGCGTGGCCGCACGCACGCGCGCCGACGTCCAGGAGGAGACCGAGGCCGAGACCTTCGGCCTGCTCCTGGGCAGCCGGTGCCGGACCTGGCTGGCCGGATCCTCCGGCCAGCGGGCACCCGCGCAGCGCGACCAGCTGGCAGGCCGCATCGAGACCTCCCTCGGCTACCGGGGGCACAGGAACGAGCATTGAACGGACAGGATTACTACATCCCGGCAATCGCGATGGGGATCTCCCTCGTCTTCAAACTGCCGGCGCTGCGGGCCAACTGGCGCGACCCGCTGCTGCGCTCCGTCTGCTTCCTGATGCTCATGGTGGGAGCGGTGTTCACCTTCGCCGCCCCGCCGACCATCGAGGCCGTCAACCGCTGGACCGGAATCACCAACTTCTCCGCCCCGCTGGTGTACTGCCTGATGACGGCCTTCAGCGCGTCCTGTCTCGTACTGATCTTCAACTGGCGCGGCGGGCCGGCGGAGGAGATCCGGCGCACCTCCCGCCGCTGGATCGTCGGCTACTCCGCCGTGATCGCCGTCATCGTCGTCCTGTTCGCGCTCGGCTCCACCCCGACGGAGCGGCTGCGCGACTTCGACACCTACTACGCGAACACCCCGTACATCTGCGCGATGATCGCCATCTACCTGGTGGCGCACAACGTGGCCGCCATGACCATGGTGGCCATGTGCTGGCGCTGGTCCCTCCAGGTGCGCGGCTGGCTGCGCACCGGGCTCGTGATCATCGTGTGCGGCTACGTCTTCAGCCTCACCTACGACGCCACCAAGATGTCCGCGGTCGTGGCGCGCTGGGCCGGGCACGACCTCGACGACCTCAGCACCTACGTGGCCCCGCCGCTCGCCGCGGTGGGCGCACTCGTCAGCGCGGTCGGCTTCGTGGTGCCGCTGCTCTGCCAGCGGCTGTCGGACAGCTGGCGCACCTGGTCGACGTACCGCCGCCTGGGCACGCTCTGGCACGAGGTGCAGCGCACCGCGCCCGCCGGCACGCCCTGCGTGCGGATGTCCTGGTGGTCCCCGGCCGAGATCCGGGTGATCCAGCGCGAGTCGGACATCCACGACGGGTTCCTGCGGCTCGGGCCCTGCTTCGACCGCCGCCACCGGGACCACGCCTACGAACGGGCCCTCGCCGCCGGGGCGGACGAGGCGACGGCCCGCGCGGTGGCCGACGCGGCGATGGTGGCGGCGGCCGTGAGCACCAGCGCGACCGACCCCGACGGCAACGGCATCGGGGACGAGGAGCACCACGTCCTGATCACCGCCGACGGGCCGCGTGATCTCCTGCGGATCTCCCACGCCCTGCGGCACTCACCGGTGGTGGCCGCGGCCCGCCGCGAGGCGGCCCTGTCCAAGGCCGCCCCGTAGCCCCGGGCCGCCGCCCCCTACTCCTACTTCGCCGCGGCCGACACCGACAGCGCCGGGAACAGGTCCTCGAAGGGCTGCGCCGAATCGATCCCGTCCCTGCCGTAGGGGGCGTCGAAGCTCCACACCATGAACAGCAGGAACACGATCAGCGCGCTGAACAGCCCGGCCAGCAGCAGCTCCCGCCCCGACCGCCGGATCTGCAGGGTGAAGATCAGACCCACCGTGACCACCCCGCCGACCAGCAGCCCGAACCACACCACTCCCGGCAGCGTCGACTCGTCGCTCTGCATCCGCGAGTGCCGGGCGTCGTCGGCGGCCGCGATGTGGTCGAGCAGCGGCTGGTACGCCTGCGCCTGGAGCTCGTTGGCCGGGCTCTGGTGGGTGATGTCGCCGCGCAGCTTGCCGAGCAGCGCGGCGCCCTCGGCGGAGGCGGCCTCCCCGGAGGTCAGCCGCGGCCAGTCCACGTCCACCGTGTGGGAGACGTACGCGTTCACCTCGCCGCGGATCCGGTCGCGCACGGGGGCCGGGTAGACGTCGGCGCGCTGGGTGACCTCGTAGAGCGACTGGGCCTCGCGGCGCACGCTGTCCTCGGCGGCGCCGCGCGCCTCCCAGACTCCCGCGATGGCCAGGCCCAGGACGATCGCGTAAACCACGCCGACCATCATCGTCATGTACTCGATGACGTCGGGGGTTTCGCTGGTGTCCTCGTCCTCCGCGACCCGGCGGTGCCTGATCGTGGTGATGCTGAGGACGAGGGCGCAGACGAGCGCCATGGCGATGGCCAGAACCAGCCATTCGGACACGAGGGATCTCCCGTTCGTGGGGTCGGTGGGGAAGGACTGCGAGCGGCCGGGGGCGGCTAGCCGCGGCTCTTGGAGCGGGGGCGCAGCGCGGCGGCGGCCAGTACGGCCGGGGTGGTGACGACCACCATGAGCATCATGGTCGACATGCCGTCCGGGCCCCTGCGCTCAAGGGCCGAGGAGTGGTACGAGCGCATGCGCAGCGGACTCGCGGGCGCGGCGGCCGCCCTGGCCGGAGGCGGAGCGGAAGCGGCGGCGGGCGCCGGTCCCGGTTCCGGCCCGGCAGCCGGCGGAGCCGGCGGGGGCTGCGCGGGCCCGCCCGGCGCCGGGGGCGCGGGCCGGGGCCGCTCGGGGCCCGCCGGGAGGCCCGGGGCCGACCCGGGGTGGTGCACGGTCGGCAGCTGCGCCCCGGGCACGGTCACCCGTACCGAAGGCCGCGCGGCGGGCTCCGGCGCGGGCGGCCCCGGGGCCGGCGGCCCGGGCACCGGCGGCCTGTGCGCGCCGGCCGGCACGCACAGGTCGACCCGGGCCCCGTGGTCGTGGCCGTCCCCGGCGACGGCCACGTGCCCGTGCAGGGGGCACAGGGCGCCCACCAGGCCGGCCCCGGCGACGTACTGCCAAGCACTCACCACGCGGTACAGCCTCCCGATCCGGTTCGTCAGCGGATGCCCGCACGAATGCGGGTCACGGCTGAAGAAACGATCACGGAGCCGCTTCGACACGCGGCAGACAGGTCAAGATCCCTTGTACGAGGGCCTACTTCCGGCCGCCCTCGGCACTACCCTGCCCGGATGGAGGAGTGGGAGCGCTGGGAGCGGCGGCTCCAGACGGCCGCGCACCCCGTGGCGTACCGGCTGCTGAGCGCGGTCGCGGCGCGCGGGCCGGTGGTGCGGGTGCCGCGCGTCGGGGTGGTGGTGAGCGACGCCCGGATCGCCCGTGAGGTGCTGCTGGACACGGAGGGCTACACGAAGACCGGGCCGGGGGCGGCGGCCGAGCTCTGGACCCCGGTGCTCGGTCCGCGGGTGCTGATCAACATGGAGGGCGCCGAGCACGCGGAGCTGCGCAGGAGGCTCGCCCCGCTGTTCACCCCCGGCCATGTGGCGGCCGTCTGCGAACGGGTGCTCGGCGCCCCGCTCGGGGCGCTGGAGCGGCGGCTCGCGGCGGGCGGCGAGGTGGATCTGGTGCGGGTGGTCCGGGAGGGCGCCACCGGGGTGATCCGGGAACTGGCCGGGCTCCCGGACGCCGGCGCCGACTTCGCGGAGGCCTCGGCGGTGATATCGGCGGTGCGGCTGTGGCGGACCTCGCTGACCGGCCGCCAGGCGGTGCGGGCGCGGGCCGCGCTGGCCCGCCTCAGCGAGGCCGCGGTGGCCGCGTACCGGGCCGGCGACGAGTCCACCGTGCCGGGGCGGCTGCGCGCGCTCGGGCTGGACGAGGCCGAAGCGCGGGGCGCGGTCGGGGTGCTGCTGCTGACCGGCACCGAGACGCTGGTCTCCTTCATCCCCCGGCTGATCGCGCTGGTCCACGACACGGGCCGGAGCCCGGACCGGATCACCGACGCGGTGGTGGAGGAGGCCCTGCGGGTGACCTCGCCCACCCCGGTGATGCTGCGCAGCGCGTCCCGGACGGGGCTGCTCGGGGGTGTCCGGGTCGGGGCCGGGGAGCGGGTGGTGATCGCCACGCTGCTCTGCACCCGGGCGCCGGGCCCGTTCCGGCCGGACCGCTGCCCGGCCGGGAGCCGGGAGCTGCGGAGGCTGTGGTTCGGCGCGGGCCCGCACTTCTGCCTGGGGATGCCGCTGGCCATGGCCGAGATCCGGGCCGTGACGGGCGTCCTGCGGGGTTTCCCGGGGCTGGCCGTCACGGGGCGGCGCCCGGCCAGGGGGGTGCTGATCCCGGGCTACGCGCGGCTGTCGCTGCGCGCGACGGACTGAGCCGGGGTGCCCGCCGCGGCCAGGATGTGCAGCGCCGCCTCGGAGGGGGAGCCGGCCTCGGCCGTGTAGGTGATCAGGGTCTGGTCGGGGTCGTCCGGCAGGTTGAGGCTCTCGTAGTCGAGGGTGAACTCGCCGGCCAGCGGGTGCCTCAGGTGGTAGCCGCCGTGCGTCTTCTCGGCCACCTCCTGGGCGGCCCAGAGCCGCGTGAACTCGGGGCTGCGTTCGGTGAGTTCCTCGATGAGGGCGGCGAACCGGGGATCGCCGGGGTGCCGTCCGCGGTCGAAGCGGAGATAGGCGACCAGGTCCCGGGCCTTGGTCTCCCAGTTGACGTACCGGCCGCGCACCTCGGGGTGCAGGAAGACCAGCCAGGCCGTGTTGCGGCGCTCGGGCGGGATCGCGGCGAAGTCCGTGATCAGGCTGGCGGAGAGCGGGTTCCAGGCCAGGATGTCGGTGCGGCGGCCGATGACGAAGGCCGGGGTGGCGGGCATGGACTCCAGCAGCCTGGACAGCCCCGGCCGGACCACTTGGGCCGTCTCGGGCCCGGGAGCCCCCGCGCCGGCGGACGCCCTGCGCCCGCAGTTGCGTACGAGCCGGGTCAGGTGCGCGGTCTCGGCCGGATCCAGCCGCAGTGCGGTGGCGACCGAGCCCAGGACCGCGTCGGAGACGTTCTCGGCCCGGCCCTGCTCGAACCGTGTGTAGTAGTCCACGCTGACCCCGGCGAGCTGCGCGAGCTCCTCCCGGCGCAGGCCCGGCACCCGGCGGCGGGCGCCGAAGGAGCGCAGTCCCGCGTCCTCGGGGCCGATCCGTGCCCGGCGGGACCGCAGGAAGTCGCCGAGCTCTGCTTTCGGGCCTGTCGCGTTCATGAGGCCGATCCTAGGTTCACGGCTGCTGCACCGATAACGACCATTCACCCTCCCGGCTTATTCCGCCACGGCACCCGCCCCGCCCCCGCCCCATGCTCGGAGGAGCGAATCCGCGTACGGCCCCGGCGGGAGAGCCCGATGACCACGACGCCCCCGCTCCCGCCCCCGCCCCCGGTCCTGGAGGAGGAGCCCCGGGCCAAGCGGTTCGGCTTCCCCAGCGCCCTGACTGTCCTGGCCGTCGTCACGGTGGCGATCTGGCTGCTGGCCTTCCTCGTCCCGGCCGGCCAGTACGACCGCAACGACAGCGGCGCCCCCGTCTCCGGCACCTACCACCGGGTCGAGGGCACGCAGAGCTTCACCGACCGGCTGAACGACCTGTTCCTGGCCCCGGTCAACGGCCTCTACGGCATCCAGGACGAGACGACCCACGAGGTCGGCCCGAGCTTCACGGGAGCGCTCTACGGCAGCGCGGGCGTCTTCCTCTTCGTCCTGGCCATCGGCGCGTTCATCACCGTCGTCTTCGCCACCGGCGCCCTCGACCGGGGCATCGCCCTCCTCGCGCACCGGCTGCGCGAGCGCGGCGCGCTGCTGATCGCCGCCGTGATGCTGGTCTTCTCCGTCCTGGGCACGGTCGAAGGCTTCGCGGAGGAGACCCTCGGCTTCTACGGCCTGCTGGTGCCGATGATGCTGGCCCTGGGCTACGACCGGCTGGTCGCGGTCGGCGCCGCCATCCTGGGCGCCGGAATCGGTGTGCTGTGCTCGACCGTGAACCCGTTCGCGACGGGCGTGGCCTCCTCGGCCGCCGACATCTCGCTGGGCGACGGGATCGTGCTGCGCTTCGTGATGTGGGCCGTGCTCACCACCGTCACGATCCTGTACGTCATCCGCTACGCGCGGCGCGTCCAGAGGGACCCGGCGAAATCCCTGTGCGGTTTCCTGCCCGGCGACCGGATGGAGAAGGCCGCCGCAGACTCGGCCGTGGCACCGGAACTGACCCGCCTGCACAAGGCGGTACTGGTGCTGCTCGTGCTGGTCTTCGCCTTCATGATCTTCTCGGTGGTGCCCTGGGCGTCCGCCCTCACCGGGAAGGCGGACGCGGCCCCGTACCCGTGGGAGCTGGACTGGTCCTTCCCGCAGCTCTCGGCGCTCTTCCTGTGCGCCGCGGTGCTGGTGGGGCTGGTGGCGCGGATGGGCGAGGCCAGGCTGAGCTCCACGATCATCCAGGGCGCCGCCGACTTCATGTCGCCGGCGCTGGTCATCATGCTGGCCCGCGGGGTCACCGTCATCATGAACAACTCGAAGATCACCGACACCGTCCTGCACTCCATCGAGGGGGTGGTCGAGGGCACTTCGTCCAGCCTGTTCGCGGTGATCGTCTTCCTGGTGAACCTGCCGCTGGCCTTCCTGATCCCCTCCACCTCGGGCCACGCCACCCTCGCCATGCCGATCCTGGCCCCGCTCGCCGACTTCGCGGGAGTCTCCCGCGCGGTGGTCGTCACGGCCTGGCAGTCGGCCAGCGGCTGGATGAACCTCTGGGTCCCCACCACGGCCGTCACCATCGGCGGCGTCGCCCTCGCCAAGGTGGGGTACGACAAGTACCTGCGCTTCGTCTGGCCCCTGCTGGCCATCCTGCTGGTCCTGATCTGCGGCTTCCTCGCGCTGGGCGCGGCCGTGTGACCCCGGCGGTCGCCGGCCCGCGACAACCGGCGTACGCCGCCTCCTGACGCCCCGGCACCCCACGCGCCGTCACATAGGCTGACGGTATGTCTGACTCCTCCGCCGCGCCGGAGCCGACCCACGAACCGCCGGCCCACGAACCGCCGGCCCCGGAGCCGGCGGCCGCCGAGCAGCCGGTCGCCGTATGGGCGGCGATGCGGCGCCCGGCGCGGTTCCTCGTGTCCTGGTGGCCCTGGCGGTGCTGGGGGTACCTCGCCGGCGGGTGCGTGCTCGGGTACCCGGTCCTGCTCGTGCTGGCGGTGCTCGTCGGGCTCGGGCTGCTGCTGGCCGTGGTCGGCGTCGGACTGCTGCTGCTGACCGCCGCCGTGGCCGGCGGGGTGCCGCTGGGCCGGCTGGAGCGGTGGCGGCTGCGCCTCGTCGAACCCGCCCCGGTCGGGAACCCGCACACCTCCCTCGCCGGGGCCCGCCCGGCCGCCTGGCTGCGGACGCGGCTGCGGGAGCGGGCCACCTGGCGGGAGTTCGGGTACGCCGCCCTGCTCGGGCCGGCCTTCGGGGCGGCCGGGTTCGCGGTCGTCACGCTGCTGGCGTTCTCGCTGATCCTCGTCGCGGCCCCGGTGATCGCCTGGGCCATCGCCCCCGACACGATGATGCTGATCCCCGGCAGGCCGGTCTCCGGCCCGCTGGAGGCCCTGGGCGGCACCGCGGCCGGACTCGTCGGCCTGGTCGTGGCCGCGTACGCCGGGGCGCTGCTCACCGGGGCCCAGGTGAAGACCGCCCGGCTGCTGCTCGGCCCGCGCGAGGAGGATGCGCGGGTGCTGGAGCTGACCCGGTCGCGCGTGCGCCTGGTCGACGCCTTCGAGGCCGAACGGCGGCGCATCGAGCGGGACCTGCACGACGGGGCCCAGCAGCAGCTGGTCGCCCTCAGCATGACGCTGGGGCTGGCCGAGTTGGAGCTGCGGAAGGTCCCGGCGGTCGCGGACGCCGCCGAACTGGTGGGCCGTGGCCGCCGGGAGGCGAAGCTGGCGCTGGAGCAACTGCGCGACCTCGTACGGGGCATCCACCCGCAGGTGCTCACCGACCACGGGCTCGCGGCGGCCGTCGCGGAAGTCGCACAGCGCCACCCGCTGCCGGTGACGGTGGATCTGGACGTGCCCCGGCTGCCCGACTCCGTCGAGATCACGGCCTACTTCACCGTCACGGAGGCCCTCGCGAACGCCGCCAAGCACAGCGGGGCAGGGCGCGTCGGCATCGCCGGTAGGGTCGAGGGCGACCGGCTCACTCTCACCATCACCGACGACGGCCGCGGCGGGGCCGATCCCGGCGCGGGAGCGGGCCTGGCGGGTCTCGCGGACAGGGTGGCGATGTTGCAGGGCAGGCTGGTGGTGTCGAGTCCGGTGGGCGGACCGACCGAACTCCGGGTGGAGGTACCGTGCTCCGGCTGATCCTCGCGGAGGACTCGGTGCTCCTGCGGGCGGGCCTGACCGAGCTGCTGACCCGCGGCGGCCACCAGGTCCTCGCCGCCGTCGGCGACGCCGGGGAGCTGGTACGGGCGGTGGAGGCGCAGCGGCCCGACGTGGTCGTCACCGATGTGCGGATGCCGCCCGGCTTCCATGACGAGGGGCTGCGGGCCGCGCTCGAACTGCGCTCCCGGGACGCCTCGTTGCCCGTGCTCGTGCTCTCCCAGTACGTGGCCACGGCGTACGCGGCCCAGCTCCTCACCGCCGGTACGGGGCCCGGGGGCCCTGCCGGGCTGGGCTACCTGCTCAAGGACCGGGTCGGGGAGGTGGCCGAGTTCCTCGACGCCCTCCAGCGGGTCCACGACGGCCAGACGGTCGTCGACCCCGAGGTGGTCCGCGTCCTGCTGAGCGCGCAGACGGCGGACCGGCCGCTGTCCCGCCTCACCCCGCGCGAGCGCGAGGTCCTGGCCCTGATGGCGGAGGGCCTCAACAACCAGACCCTGGCGGCCCGCCTCTGCATCACCGAGGCGGCGGTCGTCAAGCACGCCGGGAGCATCTTCATGAAGCTCGACCTCGACCCGACCGAGGGCAACCGCCGCGTCCTGGCGGTGCTGGCACACCTGCGCGGCGCGCAGGCCTGACCGCCGCCGGCTTCCGGGGCCGGGTGCCGGTGCCGGTGCCGGGTGCCGGTGCCGGGTGCCGGGCCAGGGGGTCCGGGGCCCAGGGCCCGGTGCCGGAGCCGGGCGGCCCGAGACCCAGCGCCCGCTGCCGGAGCCGGGTGACCCGAAGCCCAGGGCCCGGTGCCTGAGCCAGGTGACCCGAAGCCCAGGGCCCGGGGCCGGGTGCCGGGTGCCGGGTGGCCCGAGGCCGGAGGCTCGGCGCCGGGGGGCCTGGCCGGGGCCGCAGGCCGGAGGCTCGGCGCCGGGTGGCTTGCCGGGGCCCGAGGGCGGGGTCACTTGCCGGGGCCCGAGGGCGGTCAACGGCCGCCTCCCGGCGCATGCCGCGCGGGGGTCGGCTGGGGGTTGCGGCGCGGCGGGGGGTCGCTCGGCCGGGGGTCCGCCGCCGGGCCCCTCCTCGTCTGCGCCGGGAGCGGGCCGGCGCCCGGGGCCCGCGGGGCGCGGGCGCTCGGCCGCCCGGCGGAGCCCGTCACGATGAGGGAGCCGGTCGGCAGGGTCATCGAGCGGGCCCACAGCGAGAGCAGCAGCGGCAGCGCCAGGTAGCCGAAGCGGCCCGCCGGGGCGAGGAGGAAGGCCAGGGTGAGGCCGAGGGCGAGGCGGTCGGCCGCGGACACCAGCGTGCGGGGCGGGCGGACCACCAGGGAGACCGCCACCGCGACCCCGCCCGCCGCCAGCAGGACCATCGCCAGGTACCAGCCCCACGCCCCGAGTCCGGCCAGCAGATGCCCCGGAAGGGGGCTGCTCGCCGGGGTCGGGACCTCCGCGCGGCCCGTCGGGAAGGCGAACACCTGCCGCCACAGCTCCCCCGGCTGGAGCAGCGCCCCCGGCAGCACCAGCACCCCCGTCCCGAGCCCCGCCGCCACGGCGCATCGCACCGCCGCCCGCCGGCCCCGGCAGGCCGCGAGGACGGCCACCGCCACCGCCACCGCGGGCAGGGCCGTCCACTTCAGGGCGCACGCCCCCGCGAGCGCCGCCCCGGCGAGCACCGGCCGCCCGGCCACCGCCGCCGCCAGCGCCAGGCAGCACAGCCCGGCCAGCGGCAGGTCCACCCCGCTCACCGCGAGCGGCAGGGCCAGCGCCGGCGAGGCCACCAGGGCCGGCAGCAGCGGGCCCCTGGGCGCCCCGCCGAGCAGCCGCCGGCCCGCCCACATGCCGCCGAACAGGGCTGCCGCGCACCAGAGTCGGGCGTCGCCCAGCCGGCCGAGCAGGGTGTGCGGAATGCCGAAGACCGCCATGCCCGGCAGGTAGGGGGTGTACTCCTCGACCCGCGCGGGCTGGTCCACGTACAGCCGCCCGGACTCCAGCAGCAGCCGGCCGGACCGTTGGATGACCATCACCTCGGACTGTCCCTGCCCGGTCAGCACCAGCCACAGCAGCGGCACGGCAACCGCTCCCGTCAGGGCGGCCACGACGGCGGCCCGCGGCCGCCGGGCGGTCAGCGCGGCGGCCGCGAGGTAGCCGGCCGCCGCGCACCAGCCCCAGAGCCGGTGCGGCGCCAGCGTGGAGAACAGCGGGAAGGACAGCGCCCACGCGGCGGCGAGCAGCCATCCGGCGGTCCACCAGGAGGTACGGGAAGGGGTCATGGACCCATTGCAGCCGCCCGGCCCCGGCCGGGTCTGCACGCCCAGGTGGACACTTCGGGGTGGGGTTTCCCCTACCGTCCCGGGACAGCCGAAAGGGGCGCGCCCCCGGGGTGCTTCCCCGGGGACGCGCCCCCGTGTCGGTCGAAGCCGCGGGCCTCAGGCCTCAGGCGAACCGCCGAAGCGCTCGCGGTAGGACTCCAGGTCCTCCTCGGTGATCTTCGCGAAGAGCACCGGCGGCACGGTGAACGGCGTCCCCGCCGGAACCGCGTCCAGGGACCTGGCCTGCTCCGGGGTCACCCACGCCGCGGTGTCGTCGGCGAGTGCGAACGCGGAGCGCATGGCGCGCGCCGAGGCGGGGATGAACGGCTCGGAGACCACCGAGTAGAGGTGGATGAGGTTCATCGCGGTGCGCAGGGTGAGCGCCGCGCCCTCCGGGTCGGTCTTGATCTCCAGCCAGGGGGCCTTCTCCTCCAGGTAGGAGTTTCCGGCCGACCACAGGGCGCGCAGGGCGGCCGCGGCCTTGCGGTACTGGAGCGCCTCCATGTGGCCCTCGTACTCGGCGAGCAGCTCGGCGATCTGCTCGCCCAGCTTGGTCTCGGGGTCGCCGGCGGCGTTGCCCGCCGGGACGTCGTCGCCGAAGCGCTTGCGCGAGAAGGAGAGCACGCGGTTGACGAAGTTGCCGAGGGTGTCGGCGAGGTCCTTGTTGACCGTGGCCGTGAAGTGCTCCCACGTGAACGACGAGTCGTCGGACTCGGGCGCGTTCGCGATGAGGAAGTACCGCCAGTAGTCGGCCGGGAGGATCTCCAGCGCCTGGTCGGTGAAGACGCCGCGCTTCTGCGAGGTGGAGAACTTGCCGCCGTAGTACGTCAGCCAGTTGAAGGCCTTGACGTAGTCGACCTTCTTCCAGGGCTCGCGGGTGCCGAGCTCGGTGGCCGGGAACATCACCGTGTGGAACGGGACGTTGTCCTTGGCCATGAACTGGGTGTACCGGACGTCCTCCGCCTCGTACCACCAGGACTTGTAGTCGCGGCCGGCCGGGTCGGCGTCGGCCCACTCCTTGGTGGCGGCGATGTACTCGATCGGCGCGTCGAACCAGACGTAGAAGACCTTGCCCTCGGCGGCCAGCTCGGGCCACGTGTCGGCCGGGACGGGGACGCCCCAGTCGAGGTCACGGGTGATCGCGCGGTCGTGCAGGCCCTCGGTCAGCCACTTGCGGGCGATGGAGGACGCCAGCTGCGGCCACTCCTCCTCGTGCTCCGCGACCCAGGCCTCCACCTCGACCTGGAGCTTGGACTGGAGGAGGAAGAGGTGCTTGGTCTCGCGGACCTCCAGCTCGGTGGAGCCGGAGATGGCCGAGCGGGGCTCGATCAGGTCCGTGGGGTCCAGGACGCGGGTGCAGTTCTCGCACTGGTCGCCGCGCGCCTTGTCGTAGCCGCAGTGCGGGCAGGTGCCCTCGACGTAGCGGTCCGGGAGGAAGCGGCCGTCGACCGGCGAGTAGACCTGCCGGATCGCGCGCTCCTCGATGAAGCCGTTCTCCTGGAGCCGGCGCGCGA
Source organism: Streptomyces sp. NPDC028314 (assembly GCF_055565795.1). NCBI lineage: Bacteria > Bacillati > Actinomycetota > Actinomycetes > Kitasatosporales > Streptomycetaceae > Streptomyces > Streptomyces sp. NPDC028314. The sequence goes on along the minus strand of NZ_JBVHTP010000006.1, from coordinate 62,015 downwards.
AGTGCTGGGTGATCTCGGCGTTCTGCCGGGAGGAGCTGCGGCCGAAGTAGTCGAAGGACAGCTGGAAGCCGTCGTAGACCGCCTTCTGGGCGTCGTGCGCCTGCGCGCAGAATTCGGAGACCGAGAGACCGGCTTCCTTCGCGGCGAGCTCGGCGGGCGTGCCGTGCTCGTCGGTGGCGCAGATGTAGAGGACGTCGTGGCCGCGCTGGCGGAGGTACCGGGAGTGCACATCCGCCGGAAGCATCGACCCGACCATGTTGCCCAGGTGCTTGATCCCGTTGATGTAGGGAAGCGCGCTGGTGATCAGGTGTCGAGCCATCCTCGGATGCTCCATTCGTTTCATTTATGCGGATTCATGCGTGACGGCGTGCCGTGACGGATTGTGATGCTGTTCATCGTATCGAACCGTCGAAAGCACCCGCGCCGCATTTCCTACGGGTGGATAACGCAAAAGCGAGGGCAGTGACCTCTCCGTCACGGCCCTCGCGATCGGGCCCATGCTACAGCCGCACGGCCGGGCCCCTGACCGGTGGCCGGAGGGTGGACGCCCGCACGGGCCGGGGCCGGTTCAGTCCCGGCCGCCGCACGGGCCGGGGCCGGTTCAGTCCCGGCCGCCGCCCGAGCCGTCGAGGGCGGTGATCGCGGCGCCGCTCGCGAGCCGGCCCGTCAGCGAGACCGCGGCGCCCTCCGGCCCGGCCGGCACGGCGAGGCTCCGGCCCGGTGTCCGCGCCCGGACCGCTCCCGTCGCGGTGATGCCGGTGACCTCCCGGCTGCCCGCGGCGAGCTGGTACCAGCGGCCCGCCGGGGAGCGCCACCGGGTGCCCGCGAGCAGGTGCCGGCCGAAGCGCCCGCAGGCGGCGGTGGCCCGGGCCCGCGCCACGTCCTGCGGCGGCCCGGCGGGCGGGCGCAGCTGGACCAGGACGTCGCCGGGTCCGGCCCAGCCGGAGGCCCGGGTGCAGGACCATACGGCCCGGCCGCCGCCGTCGGGGAGGTCCGAGTCGGCGAAGTCCCAGATGTTGACGGCCCGTACCGCGCCGCCGGTCAGCTCCCGGAGCCGGCAGGCGAGGGGCGCCCAGGCCGCCCGCGCGGCGGCGCCGACGGCCTCGCGCGGCTGCCGGGCGGCCACGGCGCCGGGCCCGTCCGGCAGCGGTGTGTAGGTGAGGTGTACGGGGGTCAGCGCGCCCAGGTCGGCGAGTACGAAGGCGTGCTTCTCCACGATGCGGGCCGAGGAGGTCAGTTCCAGCGCCGGCCAGGCATCGCAGCCCCCGGCGGTACGGGGCGTTCGCGCCGGGGCGGTGACCCCGTCGGGCGCGACCTCCAGCGGCTTCGCCTCCTCCCCGGCCCGCATCAGGTCGCGGGTGCCCGCCGTGGCGACCCACGGCGCGAGCAGGTAGCGCGCGGCGGGCCCGCTGCGGCCCAGGGTGAGCGCGGCGGCCGTGGTCACCCCGGCCCCGTCGGTACGGGCGAACGCGAGCTCCCGACCGCGCGGCCCGTCCGCGGCCTCGGCGTAGCGCACGACCCGGTCCCCGTCGAGGAGGAGCACGACCGCCCGGCCGTCGCTGTCCCCCGCGTACAGCAGCCGGGGCGGGCGCGCCGGCGGGTCGGTGGGGGTCCCGGGCGCGGCCGTCACCGGCACCCCGCGCGGCCGCGCCGCCCATGTGCCGAGGGCCCGGGCCAGCAGGGCCCGGTCCCCGGTGCGCGCGCCCCGGGCGGGCCAGGCGGTGAAGTCCACCCGGGCGGTGTCGGCCCAGGCCCCGGCGGGTGCCCGGACCAGCCTGCCGGGGTCGAGCGTCCCGGCGGCCACCGGTCCGGCGAGCGGCCGCGCCCCGGGTCCGCGCGAGGAGGCGTCGGCCGCCAGTACCCCGCCGGCCAGGGCGAGCGCGGCCGCGGCGGCCCAGGCGGCCCGGACCCGGCGGCGCCGGCGCAGCAGGTCGGTGGGCCGTGCGCTGACCACGCTGGAGTCGAACCCGGGGTTGCGCAGGGCCCGCAGGAGCGTTTCGCCGCCCGGGTCGCCGGGCTGCCCGAGCGGCACGGCCGCCGCCTCCCGCACCGCGTCCGCCGCTTCGCCCGCCCCGGCCGCGCCGAGCAGGCGTACGGCCGTCTCCTCGGGCAGCCCGTCCAGCCGGTGCAGTACGAAGGCTGCCCGTACGGGTCCGGGCGCGTCCGCCAGCAGCCGGGCCGCCTCGTCGATCCCGCCCGCCGGGGGCCAGAGCCGCAGCCCCCACACGAAGGGCGGGGCGGGGGGCCACCCGGCCCGCGCCAGGGCGGCCCGGGCCCGGCCGGCCGGAGCGAGGGTCGCGCGCAGGACGCGTACCCGCACCTCCTCCAGCGGACCGCCCGGGCTGTCGGGGCCGCCGGGCCCGGCCGGTGCGGCGCCGCCCCCGGCGCGCGGGAGCGCGCGCTGTACGGCCCGGTGCGCCAGCAGAACGCGTGTGTGCCGCCCCAGGGAGCCGGGGAGCGTCAGATAGGCGAGGCGTACGAGTTGGGGGTACTGCTCGACGAGGACCGCCTCGGCCTGCTCCACGCCGGGGGAGCCGAATCGCTGTGATGTGCCCACGCTCCGGCAAACGAGTGAATCTTGGGATGGTCACATGCCGACGGCGCGGGCCCCGCGTTGCCGGACGCGGGGGTCTCGCAGGCGGCATATGCGAATGCGCTGCTTGAGGGGCCGTGTGATCGGAGTTGGTCACAAGCCGATCATCACCACACCGATTGCTTCCAGGTTTCTTCTCTGCGCCCTCCGGGTGCGCCCGCGCTGACAGGCTGACGGCGAGAGCGCCCAGGGGATGCAGGGCTCAGGGGATGAGGTGGAGCGGTGAGCGATGGCGGACCGGAGGAATCCGGCGGGGCCGTGGGACTGCCGAGCCGGCGACGGCAGCCGACTCCGATGACCCAGTGGGATCCGCCCGCGCGCCTGTCGTACTGGGCCTTCCACACCAACAGGCGCCCCGCGTACATGCGGTTCGCCTACCTCCAGCTCGGCACGGACGCGGCCGCCGAGGACGCGGTGGACGCCACCTTCGACTCGATCATGAACGAGTGGCTCCGGATGCTCCACATGGACCGGCTGGACGCCTACGCCTGGACCGTCCTCAAGCAGCGGATCGTCGACCGGCAGCACCGCCGCGTCCCCTGCCCGGAGCCGATCGACATCAGCGCCTTCGAGGCGGCCCTCAAGGAGGCGCACTCCGACCGGTACGAGGTGCTGACCGACACCATCCGCTTCTACTCGGCCGTCTCCCGGCTCGCCGAACGGCAGCGGGACACCGTCATCCTGCGCTACGGGCTCCAGTGCACCCCCGGAGAGGCCGCCTCGATGATGGGCGTCGACGAGGCCACCGTCCGCTCGCAGCTCGGCCAGGCGCACCGCCGGCTGGCCCGCCTGCTCGACGCGTCCGGCGAATCATGAGGCCGCGCGAGGGCCAGGACTGCGACGGAACCCCCCGCTCCCTGGCCGAGTTCCTGGCCCGGGCCAGTGTCCGCGACCGCTACCGCCACTACGACCTCGGTGCCGCCGAGGCCCGGCTGCTGCGCGCCCCGCGCACGGCCGCCGCCACGGGCCACGCCCGGCGCGGCTCCCCCGGCGGCTGGAGCGATCCGGCCCGGGACATGCCGCTCGACGCCGAACGGGCCCGGCGCGACCTCAAGGCGGCCTGCCTGGCCGCCGTGTGCGATCCGAAGGCCGAAGCCCGGCTGAGCTCCTTCGCCGGCCGCGGGCACACCGACCTGGCCGGCGCGGTGGTCTTCGGCTGCCTGCTGCACCTGTCCGGGCTGCGCGAAGGGGCCCGGTTCTGGTGGCAGTTCGCCGCCGGTTCCGGGCGGGCGCGCACCGCTGCGGCCGCGTACTGCCTCTTCCTCGACCACTCCCGCCGCGGCGAACACCACGACGCCCGCGTCTGGGCGCTGGAGCTGGGCCGGCGCGGCTACCGGCCGGGCGGCCGCCGGGACCTGCGGGAGGTGCGGCTGTGCGCGCAGGCGGCCGTCCTGCGCTACGTCGACCAGCTCGACGACCCCGATCTGGGCCCGGTGCCGCTGCCCAGGCCGGGGCTGGCCTCGGTACTGGCCGCGTTCCGGCCCCCCGCGGCCGCCTCCGAGCCGACCCGGCTGGGTACCGGCCCGCTGCGCCACCCGTCCCTGACGGCGGCCGCCCGCTCGGGCGCGGCCGGTACGGGCACCGGCGAGGCCCTGGCGCATGCGCGCCGCGCGCTGGCCGTCGTACGGGTCCTCGAACGGCATCCGCTGGGCGTACGGGCCTCCCAGCTCGGCCGGGAGGCGGGCCTGGCCGAGGCGGAACTCGGGCCGCTGCTGTCGATGCTGTGCGACGAGGAGTACGCGTGCCGCCCCGCCGCCGGGGTCTACGCCCGCGGCGCGGCCCTGGGCCGGCTCGCCGCCCCGGGGGGCGCGGGGCTGGCCGGCCAGCTCCAGCGCACCCTGGCCCTGGCGCGGGACAGCGCGGGCGCCGCCGTCTACCTGAGCCGGTACGCGGAGGGCGAGGTCCGCATCACCCAGATGGCGGACGGGCCGGGGACCCCGCCGGTGCGGGAGTGGGTGGACTTCCGGGCGGCCGCGCACGCCAGCGCCGTCGGGAAGTGCCTGCTGACCCAGCTCGACCACGACCGCCGCGCCGACCACGTGGCCCGGCACCGCCCGACCCGGCTCACCCCGCACACCATCACCGACAGCCGGCTGCTGTTCAGCGCCCTCGACGCGCTGGCCCCGGGGGCCCCCGTCTTCGACCTGCGCGAGTACTCCCCCGGGGTCGTCTGCTCGGCGGTCCCGATCGCGACGGGCGACGCCGCCGGGAGCCTCGCGCTCTCCCTGCCCGCGGCCCACGCCCACCGGCTCGGGCACGCCACCGAGGCCCTGCGCCGCAAGGCCGTCCCGGTCCTCCTCGCCCTGCTCCTGTCCGGCGCCATCCCGCCGGACGCCCCCGCCGTCCCGGCCGCCGCCGAGATCCCGGGGCCCAGGGCGGACGCCCCCCTTCCGGCGGCCCCCGCACCCTCGCCGACCGGTATCACCCCGGAGACCCTGCGGCACCTGCGCAAGCTGTTCCGCACCCCCCTCACCGGCAGCGCCGGCGCCGCCCCGGACGGCCCGCACCTGGTGAGCGACCCGGCCACGGCGGCCGCCTACCTGTTCGCCGCCGCCCCGGACGACGCCGACCAGCCCCGGCTGTCGCTGCCCCACACCTTCGCCCCGCTCACACCCGGCAGCCTGCCCACCCCGGGCGGACTGGTGGTGCTGGGGACCTGCGAGGCCTGACCCGCCGGCGGCGGGGGCCCCTGCGGTGTCCTACGCCGCCGGAACTCCGTTTTCGTGCCGGCAGAGGTCGAAGGTGTGCGGGGGCCCTGCGCCGCGGTGAAGCCGTTCCAGGTCAACTCCCCCGGGGCCCGTTCATGGCCCTGATGGCGCACAACGCAAAAAACCCCACCGGAGTGGGGTCTTCTTGCTGGTGTCCGAGGGGGGACTTGAACCCCCACGCCCGATAAAGGGCACTAGCACCTCAAGCTAGCGCGTCTGCCATTCCGCCACCCGGACCAGGTGGTCGGCCCCGGTTTCCCGCGGCGACATGGACAACAATAGCAGGGGATCGACGTGGTTCCGACCAGGTATTCGGCGCCGGGGGGATCCGACGCGCCGCGCTGACCTGCGGGCATGCCCCCGCGGCCATGACGAGACGGAGCGTCTCGCCGCAGGGGGTGCGGAGCGGGCGGGTCGGGCTACGGGCAGCGGATGACCTGGCCGGCGTACGAGAGGTTGCCGCCGAAGCCGAAGAGGAGGACCGGGGCGCCGGAGGGGATCTCGCCGCGCTGGACCAGCTTCGAGAGGGCCATCGGGATGCTGCCGGCCGAGGTGTTCCCGGAGTCGACGACGTCCCGGGCGACGACGGCGTTCACGGCGCCGATCTTCGCGGCGAGCGGCTCGATGATCCGCAGGTTGGCCTGGTGCAGTACGACGCCGGCCAGTTCCTCGGGGGTGATCCCGGCCTTCTCGCAGACCTTGCGGGCGAGCGGCGGGAGCTGGCTGGTGGTCCAGCGGTAGACGGACTGGCCCTCCTGCGCGAAGACCGGGGGCGAGCCCTCGATCCGGACCGCGTGTCCCATCTCCGGCACCGAGCCCCACAGGACCGGGCCGATGCCGGGCTCCTCGCAGGCCTCGACCACGGCCGCACCCGCGCCGTCGCCCGTCAGTACGCAGGTCGTGCGGTCGGTCCAGTCGGTGATCTCGGTCATCTTGTCGGCGCCGATGACGAGCGCGCGGGTGGCGGCGCCGGCCCGGATGGCGTGGTCGGCGGTCGCCAGGGCATGGGTGAAGCCCGAGCAGACGACGTTGATGTCCATGACGGCGGGGGCGCCGCCCATGCCCAGCTTGGCGGCGACGCGGGCGGCCATGTTGGGCGAACGGTCGATCGCGGTGGAGGTGGCCACCAGGACGAGGTCGATGTCGTCGGGGGTCAGGCCGGCGCTCGCGAGGGCCTTGCCGGCGGCCTGGTAGGCCAGCTCGTCGACGGGCTCGTCGGGACCCGCGACGTGGCGCGTCCTGATGCCGACCCGGGACCGGATCCACTCGTCGTTCGTGTCGACCATGGCCGCGAGGTCCTCGTTGGTGAGCACTTTCGCGGGCTGGTAGTGCCCTAGCGCCACCACGCGTGAACCGGTCATGGGCGGGGTTCCCCTCGTCGACAGTCAGGATCACCCAGCTTCTCCTGCTACCGATGGGTACGGGTGCGTGTGACCCAACAGGATTAAGGGGCCTGAATTTGGAGAATTCCGAGGATCCTCCTGCCGGGGGCGTGATCGGCGACGGATCCGCGAGAATGGGCCCGTCAACAGCACGAAGAGGACAGAACGGTGGACTGATCACATGGGACGGGTCACCGAACGCCGTCGTGTCGTCCGGATCCGCGGCGGGGTGGCCGGGTCCCGGCCGGACACGCTGGTGGCCGAGGAGCCGCTGGAGATCCGGCTGAACGGGAAGCCGCTGGCCATCACGATGCGCACGCCGGGCGACGATTTCGCACTGGCCGTCGGCTTCCTGGTCAGTGAGGGCGTGCTGGCGCGCGCCTCGGACGTCCAGGCCGTCACCTACTGCGAGGGCGCCACCGAGGACGGGTCGAACACCTACAACGTGGTCAACGTACAGCTCGCGGCCGGGGTGCCGGTGCCGGACATCACCCTGGAGCGCAACGTCTACACCACCTCCTCCTGCGGGCTGTGCGGCAAGGCCAGCCTGGACGCGGTGCGCACGGCGACCCGTTTCCCGGGGACCGGCGCGGACCCGGTACGGGTGACCGCGGACCTCCTCACCGGGCTGCCGGACCGGCTGCGTGCGGCCCAGAAGGTCTTCGACCGGACGGGCGGGCTGCACGCCGCCGGGCTGTTCTCGGCGCAGGGCGAGCTGCTCGACGTACGGGAGGACGTGGGACGGCACAACGCCGTGGACAAGATCGTCGGGCGGGCGCTGCAGGCCGGGCGGCTGCCGCTGACGGGCGCGGTGCTGCTGGTGTCCGGCCGGGCCTCGTTCGAGCTCGCGCAGAAGGCCGTGATGGCCGGGATACCGGTCCTGGCGGCGGTCTCGGCGCCGTCCTCGCTCGCGGTGGACCTGGCGGTGGAGTCGGGGCTGACGCTGGTGGGCTTCCTGCGGGGGCCCGACATGAACATCTACGCGGGCGAGGAGCGCATCACGCTGTAGCGGCCGCGGGGCGGACTCAGCGGTTCCGGCGGCCCCGGCGGGTCGTGGCCGGCTTCGGCTCCGGGGGGTCGATGCGGTGCAGGTCGAGGGTGGCCGGGAGCGGGGTGGCGCCGGGGCCGCCGGACTCGGCCCAGGCGATGATCTCGTCGGTCGCGGTGTCGTCCAGCGCCCAGCCGAACCAGGTGGCCCGGGCTCCCCTGCGGCGGGCCTCGCTGGTGGGCTGGACCACGATGACGTTGGCCTGGGCGCAGGGGCCGAGGCATTCGCTCGTACGGACGGCCAGCCGGCCCCCGGAGGCGGCCGCGGCCTCGCGCAGCCGGGCCAGCTGGCCGGCGTGGTCGGAGCCGGGGTTCTTGCGGGGGTCCCCACAGCAGCAGCCCCGGCACACCACCAGGGTGCAGGGGCGTTCGGAGTGGGCGGCGAGCGGGCGTATCCAGGTCACCGCCGCACGTTACCGGGCGCGTGGAGCGGGGTGTTGGACCGGCGGGGAGACCTCCGCCACATGTTCGGCGGGGAGTTCGGCGACGGGGTCCTGGGCGCGCCGGCGGGCCAGCACCGCGCAGACCATCAGCTGCATCTGGTGGAACAGCATGAGCGGGAGCACCGCGAGGCTCGCCTGGGCTCCGAACAGCACGCTGGCCATGGGGAGTCCGGCGGCGAGGCTCTTCTTCGACCCGGCGAACTGGATGGTGATGCGGTCCTCGCGGCCGAATCCGAGGCGCTTCGCCCCGTACCAACTGACCAGGAGCATGACGGCGAGGAGTACGGCCTCCACCGCCAGCAGGGCGCCGAGGCGCGGGACGCTGACCTGGTGCCAGATGCCCGCGGCCATGCCCGCGCTGAAGGCGGCGTAGACGACGAGCAGGATCGAGCCCCGGTCGACGTAGCCCAGCACCTTCTTGTTGCGGACGAGGAACCCGCCGACCCAGCGGCGCAGGAGCTGGCCCAGGAGGAAGGGCAGCAGCAGCTGGAGGGCGATCCCGCGCAGGGAGTCGAGGGAGAACCCGCCCGCGCTGTTGCCGAGCAGCCCGGCGGCGAGCAGTGGGGTGAGGAAGACGCCGGCGAGGCTGGAGAAGGAGCCGGCGCAGATCGCGGCGGGGACGTTGCCCCGGGCGATCGAGGTGAAGGCGATGGAGGACTGGATGGTGGAGGGGACCAGGCACAGGAAGAGCAGACCGCTGTAGAGCGGGGAGGTGAGGACGTTGGGGACGAGGCCGCGGGCGGCCAGGCCGAGCAGCGGGAAGAGCACGAAGGTGCAGGCGAGCACGGTGAGGTGGAGCCGCCAGTGGCGCAGGCCGTCGAGGGCCTCGCGGGTGGAGAGCCGGGCGCCGTAGAGGAAGAAGAGCAGGGCGACGGCGGCGGTGGAGGCGCCTTCGGCGACGGTCGCGGCCGGTCCGCGGGCGGGGAGCAGGGCGGCGAGGCCGACGGTGGCGAGGAGGGCCAGGACGTACGGGTCCAGGGGCAGCCGGGCGGGTATGTGGGGGCGTCGCATGGGCGGGGGGCTCGCTCTTCTGCTCTCGGGACGGGGACGGGGACAGGGACGGTTTGCGGGACGGCGGGCTCCGGGCTCCGGGCGCCGGGCGCGGATGGGACGGGGGCCGGGGCGGGGGCGCGCGGAGCCCGGGGTTTCCCCTCATCGTCGGGGGTGCGGCGGTCATCGGGAAACCCGTACACCGAACTGACTGCCATCACGAACCGCAATAGCATGCCCCCATGAACGGCATGTACGACCCGGTTCAGCTGCGCACCTTCCTCACGGTCGCCCAGACCCTCAGCTTCACCCAGGCCGCGGGGCGGCTCGGCGTACGGCAGTCCACCGTCAGCCAGCACGTGAGGCGGCTGGAGGAGGCCACCGGGCGGCCGCTCTTCCTCCGGGACACGCACAGCGTGGAGCTGACCGAGGACGGGGAGGCGCTGCTGGGCTTCGCGCGCACGATCCTGGAGGCGCACGAACGGGCGGCGGCCTTCTTCACCGGGACCAGGCTGCGCGGGCGGCTGCGCTTCGGGGCCTCGGAGGACTTCGTGCTGACGCGGCTGCCGGAGATCCTGGAGGGGTTCCGGCACGAGCACCCCGAGGTCGATCTGGAGCTGTCGGTCGAGCTGTCGGGCACCCTGCACGAGCGGCTGGACGCGGGGCGTCTGGACCTGGTGCTGGCCAAGCGGCGCGGGCCCGGGGACGAGCGGGGCCGGCTGGTGTGGCGCGACCGGATGGTGTGGATCGGGGCGGAGGGGCTGCGGGTGGATCCGGAGCGACCCGTTCCGCTGATCGTCTTCCCGCCGCCGGGGATCACCCGGGCCCGGGCGCTGGAGGTGCTGGAGCGGGAGGGCCGGGCGTGGCGGATCGCCTGTACGAGCGGCAGCCTGAGCGGTCTCATCGCGGCGGCCCGCGCGGGGCTCGGGGTGATGGCGCACACCCGGGGGCTGATCCCGCCGGGGCTGGTGCGGGTGGGCGGGCTTCCGGAGCTGGGGCCGGTGGAGTTCGCGCTGCTCCAGGGGAGGCGGCCGGCCCCGGCCGCGGAGGCCCTGGCGGCGGCGGTCCTCTCGGGCGGCGACCGGCTGAGCCGGCCGGCCTGACGGCGCCGGCCCCGGCATCGCCAGCCCCCGGCGCGCCGGTCGGCGGCGCCGCCCCCGGCCCGCCGGGACCCGGCGCGCGGGCATGGAGTCCGGGTGCGTGCCCCGCGCAGATCCCGTGGAGATCCGCGCCCGAACTCCCGCCCCCGCCCGGCCGATCTCCCGTGGCGCCGCGCCCACCGCCCTGACCAGTGGTGATGGCTTCGTATCGGATGTTCCGACAGCCTGCCGCCGGGCCCCTGCTTGGGGTACCGTCACCGGCGCCGTGCGGAGCGAAACTGCGCGGAGAGGAGCGGGCCCTTGCGCGAGTTCACCGTCCCACCCGTGGTCACAGGCGCGCCGTCGGGCGGGCTGGCCGACGTCGTCTTCCAGCATGCCCGGCAGGATCCCGACCGGGTGGTGCTCGGCCGCAAGACGGACGGGGTCTGGCGGGACGTCACCTCCCGGGAGCTGGCCGGTGAGGTCCTCGCGCTCGCGAAGGGGCTGCTGGCCCAGGGCATCCGGTTCGGGGACCGGGTGGGGGTGATGTCCCGGACCCGGTACGAGTGGACCCTGTTCGACTTCGCCCTCTGGGCGATCGGTGCCCAGCCGGTGCCCGTCTACCCGACCTCCTCCGCCGAGCAGGTGCACTGGATCCTGTACGACTCCTCGTGCACCGGGTGCGTCGTGGAGAACGAGGACCAGGCCATGACCGTCGGCTCGGTCATCGAACGGCTCCCCCACCTGCGCAGGCTGTGGCAGCTCGACGCCGGCGCGGTGGCCGGGCTGTTCGAGGACGGGGGCGGGGTCGCGGACGACGTGGTGCACCGGCACCGGGCCGCGGTGACGCCGGACGCGATCGCCACGGTCATCTACACCTCGGGGACCACGGGCCGGCCCAAGGGCTGCGTACTGACCCACGCCAACTTCATGTTCGAGGCCGACACCCTCGTCACCCGCTGGGAGTCGGTCTTCCAGGCCGGGCCGGGCGAGCAGCCGTCGACCCTGCTCTTCCTGCCGCTCGCGCACGTCTTCGGGCGGATGGTGGAGGTGGCGGCCGTCCGGGCCCGCGTGAAGCTCGGGCACCAGCCGGTGCTGGCGGCCGCCGAACTGCTGCCGGATCTGGCCGCGTTCCGGCCGACCTTCGTGCTGGGGGTGCCGTACGTCTTCGAGAAGGTGTTCGCGGCGGCCCGCCGCAAGGCGGAGGCGGAGGGGCGCACGGGCCCCTTCGACCGGGCCGTGGAGACGGCCGTGCGGTACGCCGAGGCGCGTGCGCAGAAGGCGTTCGGCAAGGGGCCGGGCCCCTCGGCCGGACTGCGGATGGAACACCAGCTCTTCGAGAAGCTGGTGTACGGGAAGGTCCGCGAGGCGATGGGCGGGCGGGTGCGGCACGCGATGTCGGGGGGTTCCGCGATGGCGCGGCGGCTGGGGCTGTTCTTCGACGGCGCCGGAGTCACCGTGTTCGAGGGGTACGGGCTGACGGAGTCCTGCGCGGCGGCGACCGCGAACCCGCCGGGGGCGACGAAGTACGGCACGGTGGGTCCGCCGATCCCGGGCGCCACGGTGCACATCGCGGACGACGGGGAGGTCTGGCTGCACGGCCCCAACGTCTTCTCCGGATACCTGAACGATCCGCGCGGCACGGAGGAGGTGCTGCGCGGCGGCTGGCTGGCGACCGGGGACCTGGGGCGCCTCGACGAGGACGGGTACCTGACCATCACCGGGCGCAAGAAGGAGATCCTGGTGACCTCCAACGGGAAGAGCGTCTCCCCGACGGACCTGGAGGAGCGGGTGCGTTCGCATCCGCTGGTGTCGCAGTGCGTGCTGGTGGGCAACGACCGGCCGTACATCGCGGCGCTGCTGACCCTGGACATGGAGGGGGTCGCGCACTGGCTGTCGATGCGGGGGCTGCCGCAGCAGGCGGCGGCACGGGTCATACACGACCCGGACCTGACGGCGGAGGTCCGCCGCGCGGTGGTGGCGGCCAACACCCTGGTCTCCCAGGCGGAGGCGATCCGCACGTTCCGGGTGCTGGCGGAACAGTTCACGGAGGAGCGGGGGCTGCTGACGCCGTCGCTGAAGCTGAAGCGGCGGGCGATCGAGAAGGCGTACGCGACGGAGGTCGCGGCCCTGTACCAGGACTGACGGGGCCGGCCCGGACCCCTCCCAAGGAATCTGACGGTCTGTCATTTCGGTTGGTCGGCCGTATTGACGGTGCGTCAGGTCACGCACAGAATGCGGGGATTCCGACCGGAGGGGCTTTCCCACATGCTGCGACCTATCCGCGCCCTCGCCGCCGCGGCGGCGGCCCTCGTACTCGTCTCCGCCTGTAACTCCGCCTCCACCAACGGCACCTCCCCGACCGGGCCGGGCGACGCACCCGGGAACACGCGCGGGGTGAGCGCCGACTCCGTCAAGGTCGGCGGCATCGTGTCCATGACCAGCGCCAGCGGCTACAGCAAGAAGGACACCGACCTCGGCGCCAAGGCCCGGTACCAGCGGGCCAACGCCGAGGGCGGGATCAACGGGCGCAGGATCGACTACATCGGCGCGGAGGACGACGGCCAGGACCCCGGCAAGAACACGGCCGCCGCCCGCAAGCTCGTCCAGCAGGACAAGGTCTTCGCGGTCTCCCCGATGAGCTCGGTCACCTTCTCCGGGGCGGACTTCCTGGAGCAGGAGAAGGTCCCCACCTTCGGCTGGGGCACGCTCCCCTCCTTCTGCGGCCCCAAGTACATCTACGGATTCAACGGCTGCCTCGTCCCCACCCCCGGCGGCACCCTCAACCAGACCTGGCCCGAGGGCATCGGGCAGGTCCTCGGCGGGGCCCGGGGCAAGTCTGTCGCGATCATCGCCAACGACAGCGACGCCGGGAAGTTCGGGGTACGGACCTTCCAACAGGGCTTCGCCAGCGCCGGGTTCAAGGTGCCTTACGCCAAGGCCTCCGTCCCCGGCACCGCCGTGCCCAGCGACTGGTCGGCGTACGTGAAGGAGATCCTGGAGAGCAACGACGGCAAGGCTCCGGACGCCGTCGTCTCCGTCATGCAGACTCCCAACAACATCGGGCTGTTCACCGCGCTCAAGCGCAGCGGCTACAAGGGAGTGCTCTCCGACCCGACCGACTACGACCCGGGCCTGCTCGCGAAGGACGCCACCAAGCAGGCTCTGGACGGGGTCTACGTACTGCTCCAGTTCGAGCCGTTCGAGTCGGCGAACCCGAAGATGGCGCAGTTCAAGGCGGACATCAAGGCGGCCTCGGAAGGCCAGGAAGTCCCGTTGAACATGCACATGTTGACCGGGTACATGTCGGCCGACCTGTTCGTCTCCGTCGCGCAGAAGGCCGGCAGGGACCTGACCGTCGAATCCTTCCAGGCCGCCGCGCAGAGCTTCTCCGACACCGGCACGCTGGTCGGCGACCGGGCCGAGCCCAAGGGGCAGAAGGACAGCTTCGGCTGCGGGGCCCTCGTACAGCTGAAGAACGGGGCGTACGAGGTCGCCGTGCCGTTCCAGTGCCACGAACCCATCCCCTTCAAGTAGGGCGCGCGGCATGGGAGATCTGCTCGTCTTCGTGCTGAGCGGTCTGGTCTCCGGCGCCCTGTACGCACTGCTGGCCACCGGGCTGGTGCTGTCGTACTCGGCGTCCGGGCTGTTCAACTTCGCGCACGGGGCCACCGCCTACCTGTGCGCGCTCACCTTCTACGAGCTGCACTCCGGGCTGGGCTGGCCGGCCGTACCGGCGGCGCTGCTGGTGGTGTTCGCCGTGGCCCCCGGGATCGGGTGGGGGCTGGACCGGCTGATGTTCCGCCGGCTCGCGCGGGTCGGGGAGACCGCGCAGATCGTGGCGACCATCGGGCTGCTGGTGGCCCTGCCGGCGGCGGGCCTGTGGGCGGTCGAGCTGCTGGGGGACGCGGGCGCGCCCGTGAAGCCCGCCGAGAACCAGTTCGGTCTGCCGGGGGTGGGGCCGAGCCCGGCGAAGTCCTGGCAGCTCGCCGAGGGGGTCGGGATCGACTCCGACCAGCTGATCACCTGGGTGGTGACGGCGGTCGTCGCGGTGGCGCTGTGGGTGCTGATGCGGCACACCCGGCTGGGGCTGCGGCTGCGGGCGGCCGTCGACAACCGCACGCTGACCGAGCTGCGCGGTATCAGCGCCGACCGGCTGTCGTCGGTGGCGTGGATGATCGCATCCGGGCTGGCGGGGCTCGCCGGGGTGCTGGCCACGCCGCTGCTGGGGCTGTCCGCGCACGATTTCACCCTGTTCCTGTTCGTGTCGGCCACGGCGGCCGTGATCGGGCGGTTCGCCTCGGTGCCGCTGGCGTTCGCGGGCGGGCTGGGGCTCGGGGTCCTGCAGAACCTGGTCGCCGGGTACGCGTCCTTCGCCGAGGGGATCACCGGGTTCCGGACGGCGGTGCCGTTCCTGATCCTGTTCGGCGGCCTGCTGGTGCTGACCCGGCGGGCGCGGGCGGCCGGGACCGCCGCCGTGGACGCCCCGCCGGTGGACCATCTGGCGGGGGCCGCGTGGGGGCGGCGGTGGGGGGTGTGGGCGGTGGCCGCGGGGCTGCTGTGCGTGGCGCTGTACACCGTGACGACGCCGTTCTGGAGCGGGCTGCTCGCGCAGGGGCTGGCCATCGCCCTGGTGTTCATGTCCTTCACCGTGGTGACCGGGCTCGGCGCGATGGTCTCCCTGGCCCAGGCCACCTTCGTGACCGGGGCGGCGCTGGTGGCCGGGCTGCTGATGAGCCGGGGCTGGCCGTTCGTGGCCGCGCTGGCCGTGGGCACGTGCGTGGCCGCCGTACTGGGGGCGCTGGTCGCCCTGCCGGCGCTGCGGCTGGGCGGCAGGTCGCTGGCGCTGGCGACGCTGGCGCTGGCGTTCCTGGCCGACCAGGTCCTCTTCCAGCTGCGGTGGTTGCGCAACGGCGACTCCGGGTGGTCGATCCCCCGGCCGGTGTTCGGGCCGGTGGACCTCTCTGACGACCGGGCCCTGGGGGTGGCTCTGGTGGTGCTGGTCGCCGCCGTGGCCGCCGGGCTGAGTGCGCTGCGGAACTCCCCGTCGGGGCGGGCGATGCTGGCCGTGCGGTCGGCCCCGGCGGCGGCGATGGCCTCCGGCGTGTCCGTGCTGCGGACGAAGCTGCTGCTGTTCACGCTGTCGGCGGGGCTCGCGGGGTTCGGGGGCGTCATGTACGCCTCGTACAACACCCGGATCACGGCGACGGACTTCACGGCGATGACGGGGCTGGTGTGGCTGGCCGTGGTCGTGGCGGCGGGTGTGCGCAGGCCGCAGTACGCGGTGGTGGCGGGGCTGGTCTTCGCCGTCGCCCCGCGGGTGATGGCGGACTACGTGACGGCGTCGGTGCACCTGCCGGTGATCCTGTTCGGCTTGGCGGGGCTGGCGCTGGCCAACGACCCGGACGGCTACTGCGCCGCGGTTCCGGTACGGATGGCCCGCCGGCGGGGCTCCCGGGACGCGGCCGGTGCCCCGCCCGGGGCCTGGACGCGCACCGTGGCCGGGTCCGGCCCACCGGGCGCGGCTGCCACCCCGGCTGCCACCCCGCCCGGCGCCCGGACGCGTACCGGGGACGGGACCGGCCGCCCGGGCGCGGGGTCCGCCCGGACCCCGGCGGGGGATCCGCCCCCGCACCCCCGCGCCTCGGACGCCGACGAGGCGGAGAAGGCGGCCGGCCTCCCGGGCCCGCGCGAGGGGCGCGCCCACGCGGGGGTGCCGGCGTTGGAGTTGTGCGGGGTGCGGGCCGGGTATGACGGGGGGATCGTGCTGCGCGGGGTGGATCTCGTGGTGCGGCGCGGGGAGATCCTCGCCGTGCTCGGGCCCAACGGGGCGGGGAAGAGCACCGCGTGCCGGGTGGCCGCCGGGCTGCTGCCCGTCGAGGGCGGCCGGGTCCGCGTGGCCGGGCGGGACGCGACCCGGGACGGGCCCGTACGGCGCTCCCGGGCCGGGGTGCTGCTCGCGCCCGAGGGGCGGGGCATCTTCCCCTCGCTCAGCATCGAGGAGAACCTGGCCCTGTACCTGCGGGACCCGGCGGAACGGGACGCCGTCTACGGGCGGTTCCCGCGGCTGCGGGAGCGGCGCGGGGTGGCGGCCGGGGCGCTGTCGGGCGGGGAGCAGCAGATGCTGGCGCTGGCTCCGCTGCTGCAGCGTCCGCCCGAGGTGCTGATCGCCGACGAACCGTCGCTGGGGCTGGCGCCGCGTGTGGTGGACGAGGTGTACGAACTGCTCACCGAGCTCCGGGACGCCGGTACCGCGCTGCTGCTGGTGGAGGAGAAGGCGGCCGAGATCCTCGGGATCGCCGACACCGTCGCCTACCTCTCCGAGGGCCGGGTGTCCTGGTGCGGCCCGCGCGCCGAGGTGGAGGCCGACCGGCTGACCGAGGCCTATCTGGGGATGGTGAGATGACGGCGCCCTACGTGCTGGAGGCGGTCGGGGTCGGGGTGCGCTTCGGCGGGGTGCACGCGCTGGCCGGGGTGGATCTCGGGGTCCGGGCCGGGGAGGTGTGCGGGCTGATCGGGCCGAACGGGGCCGGGAAGACCACGCTGTTCGACGTGCTGTCGGGGATCCGCCGCCCGGACCAGGGCCGGATGCTGCTCGACGGGGTGGACGTCACCCGCCGCTCCCCCGTCTGGCGGGCCCGGCACGGGATACGCCGGACCTTTCAGCGGCAGCAGCTGTTCGGGCAGCTCAGCGTGGCCGACAACGTGCTCGTCGCGCAGGAGTGGCGCGGCGGCGGGGGCGGGCCGGCGGCGGATCTGCTCGCGTTCCCGGCCCGGCGCCGCCGGGAGCGCGAGCGGCGGGAGCGGGGTGCGCGGGTGCTGGAGGGCTGCGGGATCGGCGCGCTCGGGACCTCGTACGCGGGCGGGCTGCCGGTCGGCCGGGCCCGGATGGTGGAGCTGGCCCGGGCGGTGGCCGATCCGCCGCGGGTGCTGCTGCTGGACGAACCCGCGTCCGGGATGTCGGCGCCCGAGCGCGACCGGCTCGCGGCGGTCATCCGGCGGCTGGCCGGGGAGGAGGGGTGCGCGGTGCTGCTGGTCGAGCACAACGTGGCCTTCGTGATGGAGCTCTGCGCACGGGTGGTCGTACTGGACCTGGGGGCGGTGCTGGCCCAGGGGACGCCGGCGGAGGTACGGGCGGACCCGCTCGTACGGGACGCCTATCTGGGGACCACCTGAGTAACCACCCAAATGGCGGGAATACGCCCCGCGAGTGGCCGGTTATGGCCCCTCGCGGGCCGTATTGCGCGCTGCCGGACGAGCACTGGCCGGCCGGCACGGCCGTACGCGCGCCCGCACCGCACCCGTGCTCCCGACCGCGAGGAACGACCCGACGTGAACCAGGTTCCCGGCATCAAGCTCAACAACGGCATCCTCATGCCCCAGCTCGGCTTCGGCGTCTGGCAGGTCCCCGACGACGAGGCCGAGCGCGCCGTCACGACCGCGCTGGAGGCCGGCTACCGCAGCATCGACACGGCGGCCGTCTACGGCAACGAGGCGGGCACCGGGCGGGCCATCGCCGCCGCCGGGGTGCCGCGCGAGGA
This sequence comes from Streptomyces sp. NPDC028314, assembly GCF_055565795.1. Lineage (NCBI taxonomy): Bacteria > Bacillati > Actinomycetota > Actinomycetes > Kitasatosporales > Streptomycetaceae > Streptomyces > Streptomyces sp. NPDC028314. The sequence goes on along the minus strand of NZ_JBVHTP010000006.1, from coordinate 44,232 downwards.
ACTGTTCGTCACCACCAAGCTGTGGAACGGCCCGGACCGGACCTGGACCCGCGACGAAGTACTGCGTGCCTTCGACGGTTCGCTCGCCGAGCTGGGCCTCGACCAGCTCGACCTGTACCTGATCCACTGGCCGCGCCCGATGCGCGACGACTTCCTCACCATCTGGCAGACCTTCGAGGAGATCGCCGCGAGCGGCCGCGCCCGGGCGGTCGGCGTGTCGAACTTCCGCGCCGAGGACCTGGAGCGGCTCAAGGCCGTGAGCGCACTGGCCCCGGCCGTCAACCAGATCGAGCTGCACCCGCTCCTGCCGCAGGCCGAGCTGCGCGCCCTGCACGCCGGTCTCGGCATCGCCACCGAGGCCTGGTCGCCGCTCGGCCAGGGCAAGGAGTTGCTCACCCTGCCCGCCGTGACGGCGGTCGCCGCCAAGCACGGCCGCAGCGCCGCGCAGGTGGTGCTGCGCTGGCACGTCCAGCTCGGCAACATCGTGATCCCCAAGTCCGTGACCCCCGCGCGCATCCGGGAGAATCTGGATGTCTTCGGCTTCGAGCTGGACGCCGGGGACCTCGCCGCGCTGGACGCCCTGGGGGCCGGCGCGGCGGGCCGACGGATCGGGCCGGACCCGGCCGTCTTCGACATGTGACGCGGTGTGAGGGTGTGCGGGTGAACGTCGCCGACGGGGTCTACCGGATCCGCAACGCGGGCAGCGGTCTGCTGCTCCGGGCGGAGAGCGGCAACCGGGTGGGGGTGGGGCCGGACGGCCCGCCCGTACCCGCGGCCGCCCTGGAGTGGGAGGTCTCGGCGGTGCACAGCGGCGGCGGGATCTTCCACGTGGTGAGCGTCCACAACGGCAGGCGGCTGGACGTCGCGAACGCCTCGGTGGAGAGCGGGACGCGGGTGCAGGTGTGGAAGGCGAATGCCTTCGGGGCTCAGGAGTGGATCATCGAGGAGCACCTCGACGATCCCGGTGTGGTATCCCTGATCGCCTGTATCAGCGGTCTGCCGCTGGAGGCGGACGAGGAGGGCCGGGCCCTCCAGTGCGAGGACCGCGACTCGCCCGCGCAGTGGTGGCGCCTGGAACCGGTGTGAACCCCGTCCGCCGGGCCGTCAGCCGCGTACGAAGCCCTGGAGGCGGTACGTGGGCTCCGGGCGCGGAGCGTCCTGGTCGGGCAGCAGTGCCAGCCGGTCCGCCAGCTCCTGCGGGGTGATCCCGCGCGGGCGGACCCGCGAGGCGTACTGCCCGGCCAGCAGCGCCTCGGCCGAGCCGCGCGGGGTGCTGCCCTGGCCGTGGCCCGCGAAGAGGGCGTCGCCGTACGGCAGCAGGCCCGCCTCGGCGGCGTACGCGGCCACCTCGGCAGACGCGTCGGCCGGGGTGGACGTCAGGTGCGGCGCGAGCAGCTCGTCGATGTCGCTGCCGACGTCGTGCGCGGCGTCCTTGTCCACGGTGGTGACGAACACCCCGCCGGGCCGCAGCACCCGGCCGACCTCGGCGACCAGTTCCCGTACGGCGCCGGGATCGCGCAGCAGGTGCAGCAGCCACACCGCGCTCACGGCGTCCAGCGAGCCCGCGCGCACCGGCAGCCGCGTCCCGGAGGCGAGCAGCACCGGGACCCCGCGGCGCGCCGCCATCGCGGCCATCCCGTACGAGGTGTCCGCGCCCAGGACCCGCAGCCCGGGCCGCTCGAGGCGGGCGGTGACGATGCCCGTGCCGCAGCCCAGGTCGAGGAGGGTGGCCGCGGCGGGCGGGAGCAGGCCGAGGACCGCCGCGGCGGCGGCCTCGGCGCGCGGGGTCCCGCCGCGGGTGGCGTCGTAGGCCTCGGCCTCGGCGTCGTAGTCGAGCAGCTGGCGCGGTATGGGCATCAGCCGGCTCCGTGGGCGGACGCGAGGGCTTCCAGCCGTTCGGCGAGGGTGAAGTCGGTCTCGGTCACGGCGTCGCCGGCGCTGTGGGTGTTCACCGAGACGCGGACCGTGTTGTACCCGAGGGTGAGGTCCGAGTGGTGGTTCAACTCGTCCTGCACGGCGGCGATGTGGGCGACGAGCGCGCTGGCCGCGAAATGGCTGCCCAGCCGGTAGGTGCGCAGGATCCGGTCGTCCTCGAAGGCCCAGCCGGGGAGTTCCCGCAGCCGGTCCTCGATCTCCTTCTGGGAAAGCGGCTCGCCCGACATCCGCACACTCCTTCACGACTGGGTCGGCTACATCGCCTGACGTGGGGTCAAGGTTCCCACAGTGCGGGCGGGAGGGAGGCTTTCGCGCCATAGTGCGCGCGGCTGCGTCGATGCCTTCCGTGACCCGCGTGGCACGCCTATGCTCCTGCGCCGGACGTGACTGTTACCGCCGGTAATGCGGCAGCTGGCCGCCATGGCGGGCATCGAAGGGGCATCGCATGGCTCGTACGGGCAATTCCAGGCGCACGTTCATCGCGGGTGCGGCGGGCGGCGCCGCCACCGCCGGGGCCTGGGCCGCTCCCTCTCCCGCCGCGGCCGCCGGCACCGGCCCGGCGGCAAAAGCGGCGCGGGCGACGGCGGCACCGGACGGCCGCCGCGTCGCGGTCCTCGGCGGCGGGGTCGCCGGACTGACCGCCGCGCACGAACTGGCCGAACGGGGCTACGCCGTCACGGTGTACGAACGCCGCGCGCTCGGCGGCAAGGCCCGCAGCATGGACGTACCCGGCAGCGCCCGCGGCGGCCGCCGCCCGCTGCCCGCCGAGCACGGCTTCCGCTTCATCCCCGGCATCTACCACAACCTGCCGGACACCATGCGGCGCATCCCCTTCCCCGGTAACGCCCACGGCGTCTGGGACAACCTCGTCGCCCCGCGCGAGATGATGTTCGCCCGGGCGGCCGGCCGCGAGGACCTGCGGGCGCCCATCCCCTGGCCCGACCACTCCCCCGCCGAGCTGACCCCGGAGGAGCTGCGCCGCGCGCTGACCGGGATCCTCCAGTCCCTGGTCCGGCTGCCCCCGCACGAGACGGCGTACTTCGTCAACCGCGCGCTCGTCTTCCTCACCAGCTGCGACGAGCGGCGCGACGAGGTCTGGGAGCGCACCCCGTGGTGGGACTTCGTGCGCGCCGCGCAGATGTCGGACGAGTACCAGCGCATCCTCGCCATCGGCGTCACCCGCAACATCGTGGCGACCAAGGCCGAGGAGGCCTCGACCCGGACGGTCGGCACCCTCGGCGAGGCCTTCGTCTTCAACCTGCTGGGCCGCGGCGCGGACGGCCCGCCGGACCGGATCCTGAACCTGCCCACCAACGAGGCCTGGATCGACCCCTGGGAGGCCCATCTGCGCTCGCTCGGCGTGGAGTTCAGGATCGGCTGGACCGTGCAGGAGGTGCGGTACGGCAGCGGGCGTGCCAGCGGGGTCGTGGTCACGGATCCGGCCGGCGCCCGGCAGACCGTCACCGCCGACCACTACGTCTGCGCCCTGCCCGTGGAACACGCACGCCGCACCTGGAGCGCGGAGCTGCGGGCCGCCGATCCGATGCTGGGCCGCTGCGATAGACTGGAGACGGACTGGATGACCGGCATCCAGTTCTACCTCACGGAGCGCGCCCCCCTCGTGCACGGGCACCTCAACTGCATCGACTCCCCCTGGTCGTTGACCGCGATCCAGCAGGCCGAGCACTGGCCGGGCCGCGACTTCCCCGCCGACTACGGGGACGGGGCGGCCGTGGACTGCCTGTCGGTGGACATCTCGGAGTGGGACAAGCCCGGGATCCTGTACGGCAGGACGGCCAAGCAGTGCACGCGGGAGGAGGTCGCCCGCGAGGTGTGGGCCCAGCTGAAGGCCTCGCTCAACGACACCGGGAAGACCCTGCTGTCGGACGGCAAGCTCCACTCGTGGTTCCTGGACCCGGGGGTGGACGGGCTCGGCACCCCGGACCCCACCAACCAGGACCAGTTGCTGATCCACCCCACCGGCACCTTCCACAACCGCCCGAGCGCGGCCACCCGCATCCCCAACTTCTTCCTCAGCGGGGACTACGTCTCCGTCGACATCGACCTCGCGACGATGGAGGGGGCCAACGCCTCGGCCCGCGCGGCCGTCAACGCCCTGCTGGACCGGGAGGGTTCGAAGGCGGACCGGTGCACGGTGCGCCCGCTGTACCGGGCGCCGGAGGTGGAGTCCGCCAAACGGCACGACCTGTGGCGCTACCGGCTCGGGCTCCGGAACGTCTTCGACCTGGGGTGAGGCGGCCGGGGGCACGGCCGGGCCGCCCCCGGGGCGGGGCGCGGCAGGGGACGCTGGGCTAACGTCGGGGCATGACGACGGTGAGCGTGGGTGCGATGCTCCGCACCTGGCGGGAGCAGCGCGGGATCAGCCAGCTGGAACTGGCCGGCCGCGCCGACTCCTCGTCCCGGCACATCAGCTTCGTGGAGACCGGCCGCTCCCGGCCGAGCGAGGAGATGGTGCTGCGGCTGGCGGACCGGCTGGACGTACCGGTCCGCGACCGCAACGCCCTGCTGCTGGCGGCCGGATACGCCCCCCGGTATCCGCACACCCCGCTCGACGACCCTTCGATGCGCGTGCTGCGCGAGGGGCTGGAGCGGCTGCTGGCGGGCTACGAGCCGTATCCGGCGCTGGTGGTGGACGCCACGTACGACGTGGTCGCCGCGAACCGGGGCATCGGGCTGCTGCTGGCGGGGGTGCCGCAGCACCTGCTGGCGCCGCCGCTGAACGCGATGCGGCTGACCCTGCACCCGGAGGGGCTGGCCCCGCGCATCCGCAACCTGCGGGAGTGGCGGGGGCACCTGCTGGAGCAGATGCGGCGCCAGCTCGCCCTCTCGCGTTCGGAGCCGCTGCGGGCCCTGTACGAGGAGGTGGCGGCGTACCCGGTGGCGGAGCAGCCCGGCGACAGCGAGCCGGAGGAAGCAGTTCCGTACATCGCGCTGCCCCTGCGGATCGAGCACGACGGGCACCTGCTCTCCTTCGTGTCGTCCATCTCCACCTTCAACACGCCGATGGACGTGACCGTCGCCGAGCTGGCCATCGAGACGCTGCTGCCGGCCGACCCGGCGACGGTGAAGTACCTGCGTTCACTGGACTCCTGAGCCCGCCGCCCGCAACGACAGCTGCTGCACGAGCGCGAAGGCGGCGACGAGGAGCGCCTGCGCCGGGATCCACACCGTGCCCGCGGTGGTGGGGGCGAACCAGAGGAGCAGGGCGGCCAGGCTGGCGAGCGCCCAGGCACAGTTGCCCTCGATGACGAGCTTCACCGCGAAGACCGGGGGCCGGCTCCGGGAGGCCAGCAGCCCGACCCCCGCCCCGTAGAGCGTGAGGAAGAGGCCGAGTGCGAGCAGGGTCGGCTGCCCGACGCCGAGCAGCCGGCCGAGCGGGGCCGAGAAGGCGGCGTACGCGAGCCCGTTGGCGGTGGTGGTCACGGCGTCGAGCGCGAGGAACCGGCGCAGCACGGCCTGCGGCTCGGTGGTGTGGGCGATGCTGCCGAGCAGGGTTGCGGACATGGCGGATCAGCCTCCGTCGGAGTCGGTTCTTGGGCGGGGTGCCGGATTCCGGAGCCGAGTGCGCGGCCCCGGAATCCGGTGCCCCCACTGTGCCGACGGGGGCCGGGCGGAGTCGATTACCTCCCGGGTCATGCCGGGCGGGAGGCCGGCGCCGCGTCGGGGGCGTGTCCCGCGGCCTCCGGGAAGGCGCCAGGAGCATGCCAACTTTTTTTGAGACGCACAGCAAGAAACGTTGGGGTTCCGCTGGTTCGGCGCCGGGCGCCGGGCTAGGCTTCCCGCAGCCCAGCCACTCGAACGCCTTGTCGACACAACGGAGAATTCCCCGGTGCGAGCCGCCGACCGACCCGATCTCACCGCCATCCGGGACCGTGTCGCGGAGCTGGCGCGGCGACACGGGCGGGACCCGGCCCGCGTGCTCGCCCCGGAACGGCTCAGCCACCTCTCCGGGGTCGAACCGGAGCTCATCCCCGCGGTGCTGGCGGGCACGGCCCCCGAAGTGCCCCTCACCCGGCGGGTGCACCGGCGCTTCCTGCGGCTGCGCGGCACCCGCCGCGACAAGCACGGCCGGGAGTGGTCCCTGTCCGCCATAGCCGAGCACTTCCACGCACCCGGGGCCTCCCTGGGCCCCCTCAACGCGGGCACCGGCCTGCCCCGGCTGGGCCACGCGGCGGGCGTACAGCGGTTCTTCGGGGTCTACGCGGGCTTCCTGCTCGCCGACAGCAAGAGCGCAGTGGAACGGGCCCTCGCCACCGCACCCGCCGGGGCGGGCGCCGCACCGGACCTGGAGCGCCTCTCCCACCTGACCGGCATCACTCCGGACGCCATCCGCCTCACCCTCGACGGCCGCCCGCCCCAACTCCCCCTCCGCGAACAGGTGCGCCAGCGCTTCGAGCACCTGCGCCGCACCCGCCCGCGCGAGGACGGCCAGCCGCACTCGCTGACCGCCATCGCACGCTCCTTCGACGCGTCGGGGCAGTCGCTGACCCGCCTCGCCCAGGGCGAGGGCCTGCCCAACCTGGCGGCGGCCGCCGGGATCCAGCGGTTCTACGGCGTCGAGGGCGGGTTCCTGCTGGCCGACGACACCGAGGCACTGGCCGCCGCCCTCACCGGGATCGAGCACGAGCTGGAGTCCGCCGAGCGGGAGGCCGGGAACCCGATGCTGGCCGTGCTGCGGGCGCACGACGTACGGAGCATCGTCGCCCGCGCCGGACGGCTCTCCCCCGCCGGCTGGAAGTCCCTGGCGGACCACCTCGACGACCTGCTCGCCCGGGAGGGCCAACTGGCCGGCCGGCCGCCCGGGGACGACCCGGAAGCGGCGCCGCACGCCGAACCCGCGGCGCACCCCGAAGCGGCGCCGCACCCCGAACCCGCGGCGCCGCACCCCGAACCCGCGGCGCCGCACGCCGAACCCGCGGCGGCGCACCCCGCGGCGGGCCCAGGAGCCGCGGCGCGACCGCACACCGCCGTCGGCCGCACCGTCGAGGAGGGCGCGCCATGAGGACCACCCGAGCCATGCGCAGGCTCGGCGCCGATCTGCTGGCCGACCTGCGGCTGACCGGGCCCACCGACGCCCCCGGCATCATCCGGGGCGTCTGCTCCGCGTACGCCCGCCGCCGCGGAGGCCGGCCGCTGGAGGTGCGCCTGGTCCCCTTTCCCCCCGACACCGCCAGCGGGCTCTGGCTCGCACTGGACGACCGCGACCTGCTCGTGGTGGAGGCGCTGACCCGCCCCGAACACCAGCTCGTCATCGCCTGCCACGAGCTGTGGCACGTGGACGAGGGCACCTGCGACGGCCACGGCCCCGGTATGGCGGTGGCCGCGCGCCTGACAGGACGCCACGGCGGCCTCCAGGAGCTGCTGCGCACGGACTCCGGGCTGAGCGGGGTCGTCCGCCGGGCCGCGGCCCGCGCCGACCGGGAGGATCCCGCGGAGATCCGGGCCGAGACCTTCGGCCTCCACCTCGGCATGCTCCTCAAGGCCTTCCTGCCACCGCCCCGGGAGCAGCAGATCCCCGAGGCGATCGCACGCATCAAGACCTCGCTCGGCTGGGGCCGTTGAGCGCGGCACGCGCGTCGCGCCCGTCCCGTCGGCCTGTTCCCACTTCACCTGCGCCGACGCCTTCCGCGCGGCCCTTACAGAGAGCCACCACACGATGACCCAGTCTTCCCCGCCCCGCCACGCCGTCGTCATCGGCGGAAGCATGGCCGGCCTCCTCGCCGCGGCCGTCCTCGCCGAGCACGCGAGGGTCACGATCATCGACGCCGACACGCTGCCCGACGGCCCGGCGCCCCGGCGCGGCCTCCCGCAGGGCCGTCACGTGCACGTCATGTGGTCGGGCGGGGCGCGTGCCATCGAGGAGATCCTGCCGGGCATCGTCGAGGACTGGACGGCGGCGGGCGCCCTGCGCCGCAGCCTGCCCACCGAGCTCGTCACCAAGGCCGCCGAGGGCTGGATCCCGCGCTGCGGGGAGAAGCAGTTCAACATCTCCTGCAGCCGCGACCTCCTCGACTCGGTGGTCCGGACCCGGGTCACCGGCCTGAAGGGCGTGAGCACCCTCCAGCAGAGCCGGGTGCGCGCCCTGGAGGGTACGGCGGCGCGGATCACCGGAGTCCGGGTCGACACCCCGGAGGAAGAGGGCCGGCTGGTGGCCGCGGACCTCGTCGTCGACGCGAGCGGGCGCGGCTCCCGGGCCCGGACCTGGCTCCAGGAACTGGGCGTGGGGCCCATCGAGCAGGCCGAGGTCGACTCCGGCCTGGTCTACGCGACCCGGATCTTCGAGGCGCCCGCCGGAGCCCACGCGATGGGCTTCCCCATCGTCAACGTCCAGTCGGACCCGCGCGTGCCCGTCCCCGGCCGCACCGCGACGATCGTCCCGATCGAGAACGGCCAGTGGCAGGCCACCCTGTCGGGCACCCGCGGCGGCCAGCCGACCGCCGACCCCGACGCGTTCGTCCCGTTCGCCAAGGACCTGCGGGACCCGATCGTCGGGCAACTGCTGGACGGCAGGAAGCCGCTCACGGACGTGGCCGTCACCCAGGGCACCGCCAACCGCCGCGTCTTCTTCGAGAAGGCCGACCTGCCCGAGGGCTTCTTCGCCGTCGGGGACTCCGTCGCCACCTTCAACCCGCTGTACGGGCAGGGCATGACGGTCGCCGCCCAGGGGCTGCTCGCCGTACGCGGCCTGCTGCGCGCGAAGGGGCTGGCGCAGCCCGCCGTGGGCCGGGCGGCGCAGCGCGCGCTCGCCCCGCAGGTGGCCACCGCCTGGGAGCTCGCCACCTCGCAGGACATGCTCTACCCGCAGGCGACCGCCACCGGCATGAAGCCGAAGCCGGGGGCACGGCTGGTGGCCCGGTACGTGAGCCGGCTGATGACCGGGGCCACCACCCAGGAGGCGCTCACCGCCGCGTTCTTCCAGGTCATCACCATGACCAGCCCGCCCACCCACTGGTTCCGCCCGGACGTGCTCTGGCGGGTGCTGCGGGCCTCCGACCGCAGCGCCCACAAGGCGGCCCCGCTCACCGCTGCCGAGCGGACCATCGCCGGGCTCGACGGGGCCGGTAGCGGGCCCGGGAAGCAGCCCGCGGTCGACTCCGGCGGCCAGGACGACCCCGGCAGCCGGAACGACCGCGGGAGCACCCCCGCCGACCCCGTCCGCCACCCCTGATGGAGAACGGCCTGATCCTCTACGGATCGGGGGCGGTCATGGCGCTGGCGCTGCTGATCAAGCTGCCGGCGCTGCGCCGCGCCCGGGACCAGCCGCTGATGCGGGCGGTGTGCGCGGTGCTGGCGGTCGGCTGCCTGCTCATGGCGCTGGCGGCGCCGCCGACGATCGCCTGGGTCAACGAAGTCACCGGGGTCGTCAACTGCGCCGCCCCGCTGGTGTACAGCGTCCTGACCGCGTTCTCCGGCGCCTGCATCGCGCTGATCCTCCAGTGGGCCGGCGGCCCGCCGGAGAGCGTGCGGCGGGCCACCCGGCTGACGGTGGCCGCGTTCACGGCCGTCACGCTCCTGCTCAACGTGCTGTTCGTGGCCGGTGACGCGCCGGTGGAACGGCTCCGCGACTTCGACACGTACTACGCCGGCACGCCCTGGCTGCGCGAGATGATCATCGGCTACCTGCTGGCGCACACCGTGGGCAGTACCGCGCTGAGCACCCTGTGCTGGAAGTGGATGCTGAGGGTCGACCGCTCGCTGCGGCCGCTGCGCACCGGGCTGGCGCTGCTCATGCTCGGCGGGCTGCTCGACATCGGCTACCTCGTCGCGAAGTGGGCGGCGGTGGGCGCCCGCTGGACCGGCCGGGACTGGGACTGGCTGTCCACGTACGCGGCTCCGCCGTTCGCCTCGGCGGCGGCCCTGATGGTCGGGGCCGGCTTCCTCGTGCCGCTGGTCGGCGCCTCGGCGGCCTGGCGGGACTTCAGCCAGTACCGGCGGCTGCGCCCGCTGTGGCGGGCGCTGCGCGGCTTCGCGTCGGCCAGCGTGACGACCGTGCCGCTGACGTGGTGGTCGCCGGTCGGGATCCGGCTGATCCACCGCGAGTCGGTGATCGACGACGGGCTGCTGGCCCTCGCGTCCTGGTTCGACCCCGCCGTGCGCGACGCCGCGTACGAGGCCGCGTGCGCGCAGGGCCTGACCGGTCCGGCGGCTTCGGTGGTGGCCGACGCGGCCATGCTGGCGGCCGCCTGCCGGCGCCGGGCGGCCGCCGACCGGGCGGGTACGGCCGCGCGCCCCGGGCCGGGGCATCCGGCGCCGCCCCGGCCGGCCCCGCAGCCGCTGGCCGCCCTGGCCCGGGAGTTCCGGTCCTCGCCCATCGTGGCGGAGTTCCGCCGCGGGGCGGCGGTCGGCCGCTGACCGCCGGCGCCGGGTCGCGGTCCGGCCGGGGCGCGGGCCGGGGCGCGGAACGCCCCGGACCGAAGGGCCCGGGGCGTTCGTCGTACGTCGTACGTCGTCGGCAGCGGCCGGGGTCAGAGGTCCGCGAGGTCCAGCCCGGCCTGGGCGGCGGCCGCCCGGACGGTCTGTTCCAGGAGCACGGCGATGGTCATCGGGCCGACACCGCCGGGGACCGGGGTGATCAGCGAGGCGCGGGCGGCGGCCGACTCGAAGTGCACGTCGCCGACGTTGCCCTCGTTGTAGCCCGCGTCCAGGACCACGGCGCCCGGCTTGATGTCCTCGCCCCGGATGAACTCGGCCTTGCCGACGGCCGCGACCAGCACATCGGCCTGGCGCACGATCGAGGGCAGGTCCCGGGTGCGGGAGTGGCAGTAGGTGACGGTGGCGTTCCGCTCCAGCAGCAGCATCCCGGCGGGCTTGCCCAGGATCGCGCTGCGGCCGACGACGACCGCGTGCTTGCCGGTCAGGTCCACGTCGTAGGCCTCCAGCAGGCGCATGATGCCGCCGGGGGTGCAGGAGACGAAGCCCGGCAGGCCGAAGCCCATGGCGGCGAAGGAGTGCATGGTCACACCGTCCACGTCCTTGCCGGGGGCGATGGCCTCGAAGGCGGCGCGCTCGTCGATGTGGTGCGGGACCGGGTGCTGGAGCAGGATGCCGCTGATCTCGGGGTCCTCGGAGAGGGCCGTGATAGCGGCGACGAGCTCCTCGGTGGTCGTCTCCGCCGGGAGTTCCACGTGGCGGGAGGTGATCCCGGCCTTGGCGCAGCGGTTCTGCTTCATGCGGACGTAGGTGACCGAGGCGGGGTCCTCGCCGACCAGCACGGTCGCGAGACAGGGAGCGGTGCCGGTGCGCTCGGTGAGCTTCGCCGCGTGGGCGGCCGTCTGCTCCGAGATGCGGCGGGCGAGGGCGGTGCCGTCCATGAGGCGGGCGGTCCGGCCCTGGCCGGTGCGGGCCTGGTCGGCCTGCGTCTGGTCGGCCTGCGTCTGGTCGGCCTGTGCCTGATCGGCCTGTGCCTGATCGGTCTGGGCAGTCGTCATAGGGGTCTCCTGAGCGTCGCTGCGGGATCGCGGTTCGCCCAGGCGCGCGGCAGTCGACGTACGGGGGTACGCCGGGCCGCTCCCCGGTGGTGATCCACCCGAACGCCAGTCACGGCCCGCCGCCCACTCTAGTCGACGGCCGTGCGGAGCCCCCCGGCGATACCCGGTGGATGCCCGGCGCCCGACCTGGGACGATCGAGACATGACGCGTACTTTCGACCATCTCGTCGCGGAGGCGGAATCGGTCTCCGTGGAGGGCTGGGACTTCTCCTGGCTCGACGGCCGGGCCTCCGAGCAGCGCCCTTCCTGGGGCTATCAGGGGCTGCTGCGCGAACGCCTCTCCCGGGCCGGCTCCGCCCTCGACATCCAGACCGGAGGCGGCGAGGTGCTCGCCGGGGCCGCGCCGCTGCCCCCGCTCATGGCGGCCACCGAGTCCTGGCCGCCGAACATCGACAAGGCGACCCGGCTGCTGCACCCGCTGGGCGCGGTCGTGGTCGCGGACTCCGACGAACCGCCGCTGCCGTTCGGCGACGGGGCCTTCGAGCTGGTCTGCAGCAGGCACCCGGTGACCATCTGGTGGGAGGAGATCGCGCGGGTCCTTCGCCCGGGCGGTACGTACCTCTCGCAGCAGGTCGGTCCGGCCAGTGTCTTCGAGCTCGTGGAGTACTTCCTGGGCCCGCAGCCGGAGGAGGTCAGGCGCGGCCGGCACCCCGACGACGCGGTCGCGCAGGCTCGGGAGGCGGGCCTGGAAGTCGTCGATCTGCGCTCCGAACGACTGCGGACGGAGTTCAACGACATCGGAGCCGTGATCTACTTTCTACGGAAGGTGATCTGGATGGTGCCGGGCTTCACGGTCGGGCACTACCGGGACCGGTTGCGCGAGCTGCACGAACGGATCGAACGCGAAGGCCCGTTCGTCGCGCACACCTCCCGCTTCCTCATCGAGGCCCGCAAAACGGGCTGAGGGAACGGGCGGAGGAGGGCGGACGGATCCACGCCGGATCGGTTGCGCCGCCACAGCGTGGCGCAGGTCACTCAATTCAGCGCGTAACGAATCGACTCGGGCATGCGATGAACCGACAGGTGTCCTCGCGCGGCCCGGAATACAGACCCCCCTCGGGTCTGTTTCCCGAGTTCGCGCGATGATGTCCGGCCCACCCCTTATCTGTTCGCAACGAGAGGCTCCTTGTGTCGCTCAGCCCGTCCCGTACGTTCCCTCCGGAGATCGCCGAATCGGAGGCCCTGGTCACGCTCGTCGAGCGAGGCCGCGAGCAGGGTCACATCAACGGTGATGACGTGCGCCAGGCCTTCGAGGCCGGCCGCATCCCGGTGGACCAGTGGAAGCGGGTCCTGCGCAGCCTGAACCAGGTCCTGGACGAGGAGGGTGTCGCCCTCCACGTCAGCGCGGCCCCCGCCACCAAGGCTGCCGCGAAGAAGCCGCGCAAGGCGGCCGCCGCCCCCGCCCGCACCGTGACCAAGAAGGCCGCCGCCGCGCCGCGCCCCATCGGCGCGCGCAAGGCCTCGGCCACCAGCCCGGCCACGGCGGCGGCGATATCCGCTCCGTCGGCCTCCGGCACCGAGGAGGAGGTGGCGGCCGAGGCCGCCGCCGAGCCGAAGAAGCGGACGGTCAAGAAGACCGCCGCGAAGAAGGCCACGGCCACCAAGAAGACGGCCGCGGCGAAGAAGACCGGCGCGAAGGACGCCGACGAGGGCGAGACCCCCGCCGTCGAGGGCGAGGACTGGGCGGCCGAGGACCTGGCCGACGAGGCCGAGGAAGAGGCCCCCAAGGCCGCGGGCACCCAGGGCTTCGTCCTGTCCGACGACGACGAGGACGACGCCCCGGCGCAGACGGTCATGGTCGCGGGCGCCACCGCCGACCCCGTCAAGGACTACCTCAAGCTCATCGGCAAGGTGCCGCTGCTCAACGCCGAGCAGGAGGTCGAGCTCGCCAAGCGCATCGAGGCGGGCCTCTTCTCCGAGTACAAGCTCGAAGAGGAGGAGGACCACAAGCCCGCGTTCAAGCGCGAGCTGGAGATCCTCGTCGAGGACGGCCGCCGCGCCAAGAACCACCTGCTGGAGGCCAACCTCCGTCTCGTGGTCTCCCTCGCCAAGCGCTACACCGGCCGCGGCATGCTCTTCCTGGACCTGATCCAGGAGGGCAACGTCGGTCTGATCCGCGCCGTGGAGAAGTTCGACTACACCAAGGGCTTCAAGTTCTCCACGTACGCGACCTGGTGGATCCGGCAGGCGATCACGCGTGCCATGGCCGACCAGTCGCGCACCATCCGCATCCCCGTCCACATGGTCGAGATCATCAACAAGCTCGCCCGTGTGCAGCGCCAGATGCTCCAGGACCTCGGTCGCGAGCCCACTCCGGAGGAGCTGGGCAAGGAACTCGACATGACCCCCGAGAAGGTCATCGAGGTCCAGAAGTACGGCCGCGAGCCGATCTCCCTGCACACCCCCCTGGGTGAGGAGGGCGACAGCGAGTTCGGTGACCTCATCGAGGACTCCGAGGCGGTCGTGCCGGCCGACGCGGTGTCGTTCACCTTCCTCCAGGAGCAGCTCCAGTCGATCCTGGGCACGCTCTCCGAGCGTGAGGCGGGTGTCGTCTCCATGCGCTACGGCCTGAACGACGGCCAGCCGAAGACCCTGGACGAGATCGGCCGCGTGTACGGGGTCACCCGTGAGCGCATCCGCCAGATCGAGTCCAAGACCATGTCGAAGCTGCGCCACCCGTCGCGTTCCCAGGTGCTGCGCGACTACCTCGACTAGACCGGCCCCGCCCCTCAGGCCAGTCGGAAGACCGGCCCCCGGGGCGTGAACGGCAGGGAGGCACCCTGCGGGATCAGGTAGGCGTGCTCGCGCCGGATCCGCAGGGTGTCGCACCACCCGTCCGTGATCACCAGCACCGGCGCCTGCGGAGGGAAGTCCTCCGCACGCTGGAGCAGGTCGATGCCCGGCTGGAGCTCGGTTCCGCCGCGTCCGCGCACCCGTACCCGGCCCGCGATCTCGGTCGGTGCGACGAAGCCCGCGTCGTACGGCGCCGCGTCACAGAACACGACGCGTGCCGCCGGTACGTCGCGGGCTTCGGCGTACGAGGCGATCGCGCCCAGCGCCTTGCCGAGCAGGGCGGCGCTCATCGACCCGGAGGTGTCGAGCACGACGCCGAAGGTGCAGCGGGCGACCTCCTCGGGCGGGAAGTACCGGCCCGCGCGCGGGATGTCCGGGGTGGAGGCCTGGCGGCGGGCCGGGCGCGCGAAGCTCCGTACGGCCTGCGGCCTCGGCACGTACTCGTCGAACCAGCGGGCGAGCCGCGCGTCCCAGGGCACGGGCGGGTGGGCCAGGGCCCGGATCTCCTGGATCAGCCCGGCGGGCAGCAGCCCGCGCTCCCCGTACACGTGCAGGTCGTGGCCCTGGACCAGGCCGCGGCGGTAGAACTCGTCGAGGTCGGTGTACGGCCCGCTCCCCGGGTGGGGCAGCGGTTCCCCCAGGATGTCCCCCAGGCCCTTGCCGCGCAGGGTGGCCAGGCGGCGCGTCCGGCGCAGGTCGGTGGTGATCCGGTCGTAGACCTCCTCGACGGAGAGGCCCTTCAGCTCCGGGTCGTAGAGCAGTCCCTCGGGCATGGCGCCGACGCCCATCTCGACGAGCCAGCCGTTGACGACGTAGTCGGCGGCCACGTTGTGCAGGTACGGGTCGCGGGCGCCGCGGCGCTCGCCGTGGCGCAGGGCCGCGTGCAGCATCTCGTGGGCCAGGACGAACCGCCATTCCTCGTCGTCGAGGGTGCGCAGCGGGTTGACGTAGATCTCCCCGGCGCTCGCGCTGACGGCGGCGATCGCGATGCCCTGGGCGCGGGCCAGTTCGGCGTGGGCAACGATCCGCAGTCCCGCGGCGAGCCCGCCGAGCAGCGGGTACGAGGAGACGAACCAGTTCAGGGCCCGGTCCCAGGGGTGCCGGCGGACCCGCTCTCCGGTGACGCGGTCGCGGCGGCCGCCGGCCGTGTCCATGGCGGCGGAGACGCTGCGGGTCAGGGCGTGCGCGAAGGCGGTCTCCCAGTCCGGGACGGCGGTGCCGAGGACGCGGTGGGTCACGAGGACCTGGTCGGGGTGCTCGCCGGCCGTGCCGCAGTTCTCGTAGGCGGGCGGGATGCCGTCGCGGCGCCAGCGGGCGGCCAGCAGTTCCTCGTCGCCGCCGGGGTACGCCTCGGGCAGGTGGGCGGGGGTCCGGCCGACGGGGAAGGTCAGCAGGAAGCGGTTGACGACGGCGCAGCGGGCGGCGAGCTCGAAGCGGTCGGGCTGCGGGCGGTCCGCCTCGCGGGAGGCGGGGATGTGGCCGAAGCCGAGGTGGAGGAGGGCGTGGGCGAGGGTCCAGGCCCATTCCTCGGGATCGGCCCGTTTGGTGGGGTGGACGTGGATCGTGCCGTCGGAGTCCACGGCGGCGAGCCCTCCGGCCGGGGTCGCGGCGCACTTGGCCTGGCGGCAGACGGTGCCGCTGACCGCGGTGAGGGCGGGGTTGCGCCGCACCAGCAGGCGGCCCGCCTCGAAGGCCGCGGTGGCGGGGTCGGGCCGGTTCGCCTTGGCCGGCTTGCGGCTCACCGGCGGGCCTCGACCAGCCGGGGCATGTCGCGGGCGGCCTCGATGAGGAACCAGGACGGCAGCACGGGCAGCCCGTCGGCGTCGTCGGCGATCACGGTCTGGGCGACCTCGACGGAGATCTCCGCGAGCTGGACGAGCAGGGACTTCGAGCGGAAGGCGAGCTGTCGGACGGCCGGCGAGACGTGCTCGCGCTGTGCGGGCAGCTCCTTGACCAGGCGGCCGCGGAAGGCGTCGGCGAGGTAGTACAGCAGGTCGCGGTCGCCGAGGGCGGTGGGCCAGGAGACATCGCCCTTCATGATCGCCTCGATGCCGAAGGCATGCCGGACGATCTTGGCGTAGCCGCAGAAGGACACGGCGTGCGCGGGGGTGAGGGTGCCGTGCGCGAGCACCTTCAGGGTCTGTTCGTCCACCGCGGTCCCGAAGGAGTGCAGGGCGTCGGAGAGCATGTGCCAGGAGCGCGGGGTGGAAAACGGCTCCTCGGTCTTCGGCGGCTGCGACCAGAGGTGGTCGGGCCGGTCGGTGAGGTAGTCGGTGATCCAGGGGTGGATGCCGTTCTCCCCGGCCCAGACCATCCAGTCCGCGGCGGAGGCCTGGAGGTGGACGTGGGTGAGCCGGTTGACGAGCGCCGAGGCGATGGGGCGGGCCAGCGCGTTGTCGGTGGCGCGGTTGCCCGCGCCGATGACGACGGAGCCCTCGGGGAGCTCGTAGGAGCCGATGCGGCGGTCCAGGATCAGCGAGTAGAAGG
Source organism: Streptomyces sp. NPDC028314 (assembly GCF_055565795.1). Classification (NCBI taxonomy): domain Bacteria; kingdom Bacillati; phylum Actinomycetota; class Actinomycetes; order Kitasatosporales; family Streptomycetaceae; genus Streptomyces; species Streptomyces sp. NPDC028314. The sequence continues at coordinate 27,508 of NZ_JBVHTP010000006.1, read as the reverse complement.
CCTTCTGGACGTCCGGGGTGGCCGCGTTGAGCTCGTCGAGGAACAGGCAGTACGGCTCGTCGCGGGCGATGGCCTCGGGCGGGCAGAACACGGAGCGGCCGTCACGGATCTGGGGGACGCCGATCAGGTCCTCGGGCGCGAGCTGAGTGCCGAGGAGGCTGACGCACTCCAGGCCGAGGGAGTCGGCGAAGGCCCTCACCAGGGAGGACTTGCCGATGCCGGGTGCCCCCCACAGGAACACCGGCCGCACGGTGGCGAGTCCGAGGAGCAGTTCGGGGATCTGGGCGGGGGTGACGGTGACGGAAGCCTGCACGGGCGCGGTGTTCCTCAGGGGTGGAGTACGTGGCGCGCCCAGTGTGGGTGCGCCACGTGCTCCGGAGCATCCGGTTTTTCGCCGACCGGCGGCCGGGCGGGCGGCCGGGCGGCGGTCGGCGCTCCCGCGTTCAGTGCTCCAGCAGGTGCTTCAGCTTCTCCTCGCCGCGGGGCATCTCCTTGCGGGCGAAGGGTTTGACCATGAGCGGGACGAGGGCCTTGCCGATGCCGTGTCCCTCGAAGTCGAGGCTCAGGGTCACGCGTGAGCGTGCTCCGTCGTCGAGCGGCTCGATCCTTCCGCGCACATCGGGGCGGACCGGCCCGTCGACCCCGTGCATGTGCCAGCTCCGCGGCGGGTCGAGTTCCAGGACCTCCATGGTCATCGGGAACCGGTGCCTGCCCATCCGGCGGGTCACGGCGGCCCGTGACCCCACGTGGACCGGGGTGTCGCCCAGCGGGACGGCCGACACGGCGCTGTCCTGCCACTCCGGCAGGTGCGTGGGGTCGGTGACGTAGGCGAACACGTCTGCGGGACTGCGGGCGATGTCGATGCTCTTTGCGATCGCGGACATGGCGACCTCTCGGTGCCCCCCTCGGCTGACTCTCATCCCACGCTACCGCGCAGGTCAGGCGGTCGCCGAGCGCTTCTTGCGGGCCGACATCACGGCGTACACGAGGACGCCCGCGAAGAGGAAGAGAACGCCCTGGTAGACGGCCGCGTAGCCGGAGCCGGCCACCAGCCACATCGAGAAGGCGAAGGCCGCGGCGGCCAGGACCGTGTCGCGGACCAGCCGCCCGCGGTGCACGCGCGCGGACTGCCCGGAGGCGAGGAAGTAGATCTGCGCGGCGCTGGAGAGCAGGTAGGGAACGGTCGCCGTGAAGGTGGTGACCAGGACCAGGATCTCGAAGACGCCCTTGGTGCCGGCGGTGTAGTTGTAGACGGTCAGGGCGGAGGCCAGGAGCACCGTCACGACGACCCCGGCCACCGGGACCCCGCGCCTCTTGGTCTCGAAGACCTTCGGGAAGAGCCCGTCCTTGGCCGCCGCGTACGGGGTCTGCGCGCTCAGCAGGGTCCAGCCGTTGAGGGCGCCGACCATCGAGATCACGGCGGCGCAGGCGACGAGGGTGCCGCCCCAGGAGCCGCCGAACATGGCGTTGACGGCGTCGGTGAAGGGGGCCGCGGAGGAGACCAGCTGCTCGTGGGCGACCAGGCCGAAGACGGCCAGGGTCCCGAGCAGGTAGACGGTGGCCGCGCCGGCGGTGCCCAGGATGGTGGCCCGGCCGACGTTGCGGGCCGGGTCGCGCACCTCGCCGGCGCTGACCGCGGCCGACTCGATGCCGAGGTAGCTGAAGAGCAGGATCGCGGCGGAGGCGGAGACGGCCCCGACGGCGCTCTGGTCGGTGGCCCGGAAGGGGCCGAGGTTCGCCGGGTCGAAGAAGAACAGCCCGCCCACGGCCACCAGCAGCAGCGGGGCGAACTTCAGTACGGTGGCGACCAGTTGGACTGCGCCCACGTAGCGGGTGCCGGCCAGGTTGGCGAGCGCGGGGAGCCACTGGACGGCGAGTGCGCCCAGGCACATGGACCACTTGTGCTCGCCCACCGCCGGGAAGAGCACCGAGAGGTAGCCGACGGCCGCCACCGCGAGGGCGGCGTTCGAGACCCAGGTGGTGATCCAGTAGCTCCAGGCCGCGAGGAAGCCGGCGAAATCGCCGAAGGCGGCGCGGGCGTAGACGTACGGGCCGCCGGTCTGCGGGTTGCGTTCGGCGAGCCGGCCGAAGACGAGGGCGAGGGCTATCGCGCCGACGGTGAGCACGCCGAAGGCGACGAGGCTGATCGTCCCGAAGGGCGCCACCGAGGCGGGGAGGAGGAAGATCCCGCCGCCGATGATGTTGCCCATGACCAGGCAGGTCGCGATCGGAAGGCCGAAGCGGCGGGCGTGCGGACCCGCCTCGTCCGCAGCGGGTGCGGGGACTGTGGCTGGTGCTTGTGCTGGGGCTGGGGCAGGGGTGGTGCTCACGGGTGGTGCGCCTCTGGTGTTTCACATGCTGGACAGGTCGACACATCGTCGGGCACGGCAAAGGCCGCACCAAATCAACGGTTTTCGTCCTGTACGGAGACCCCTGCGGACGGAAGGGTTCCGCCTTCGGCGGGCTCCGGCCGGTGATCCTCCGGCGCGGTGGCTTCCGGCCCGCCGAGCGGGACCTGAGGGCCGTCCGCCTCGCGCAGCCACCCGCGCAGCACCTGGTGCACCGCTTCGGCGCCGACCAGGTCGGCCGCCGGCTCCGACAGCTCCGTGGGCCACATCAGGAACGGGTGCCCCTGCTCCCCGCCCAGGCCGCCGTGGGAGCCGATCTGCTCCTCGAAGGCGTGCACCGTCCCGTCGGCGGGGTCGTAGGCGGAGTTGACCATGATGTCCGCCGCGTGCGGGAAGGAGTCGGTCCGGCGGACGGCCTCGGCCGCGCCCGGCCCGAAGACCGCCAACAGCCGCTCCGCCGCGCCGGGGCCGTCCAGCCGCGCCACCGCGCCGCCCGGGCCCAGCACCTCCCCGTCCACCAGCAGGAACCCGACTCCGGGGTGGTTGGCCAGGGTCGCCAGCAGAGCCGGGTGGGCCCGCTCGATCCACGCCCGGTCCGCCCGCCCCGGCGCGTCCGGGAAGGAGACCAGCCCGAGGTTCCCCGACGCCAGCACCACCGGGTCGGAGCCGCCCCGGGGGTGCGCCTCCTCGCCCTCCTCCACGGGGCGGTGCAGGGCCGCGAGTACCGCCGCGCGGGCCTCGGCCCCGCTCCGGGTGCCGCCGGCCCGCCGGGAGACCGGCAGTCCGCAGCCCGCCCGGACCAGGTCCTTGAGGGTGAGCCCGTACCGGCTCAGGAAGGTCTCGCCCGGGCTCTGGCCGTGGTCCGAGAGCAGCACGATCCGGTACTCGCGCGGAGCGTGCTCGACGACCCGGGCGATCAGCGCGAGGCTCCGGTCGAGCCTGGCCAGCACCTGGCCGGCGTCGCGGCCGTGCGGGCCGGAGTGGTGCGCGACCTCGTCGTAGGCCACCAGGTCCGCGTAGACGCAGGCGCGGCCCGCGAGCACGTCCCCGATCACCGCCGCGACGACCACGTCCCGTTCGACGACGGTCGCGAACGCCCGGATCAGCGGGTACAGCCCGCCCCGGCCGATCCGCGGGGTCTCCTCGCGCATCCGGGCCCGCACCGACTGGCCGATCTCCCGGCCCACCTCGGCGAAGAAGGACAGGGCCGTGCGGACCGCGTTGGCCGGGTCGCAGAAGTACGCGAAGTAGCCCGCGCGGGAGCGGTTGGCCCGGCCCCGCCGGGCGGACACGGACAGCACCAGCGCGAGCTGGTCGGCCCCGCCGCTGAACAGGTTGCCGCGGCTGGCCCCGTCGAGGGTGAGCAGCCCGCCGTCGCCGGTCCGCGCGATGGCCCGGCGCTGGAGTTCGGCGGCGCTGGTGGGCCGGTTGCAGACCACCACCTCGCCGGTGTCCTTCTCGTACCAGCGGAAGGCGGGCACGTCGAAGTTGGAGCCGTGCAGGATGCCGAGCTGGCTGGCGCCGGTCTGGCTGGACCAGTCGGTACGCCAGGACGTGAGCCGGTGGCTGCGGTCCAGCCAGCCGCCGACCGTGGGCATCAGCCCGGAGGCCGCCGCGCGGCGCAGCGCCTCGTACCCGACCCCGTCGAGCTGGAGGAAGAGCAGGCCGGGCGCGCTCTCGCCCGCTCCGGGGGCGCCCGCCCCGCGCTGCCTGCGGCGGCGCCGGTCGGCGAGCCGGTAGAGCCTGCGGCGGTACGCCTCGTCGTCCCGGACGGCGAGGGCGGTGGAGGTGGCGGAGGCCACGGCGGACATCACCGCGGCGACGACCACCGCCGTCTCGGGCGCCACTTCGCCGCGCCCGTCGGGGACCAGGCTGAGCGCCAGCAGCAGCAGCGAGCCGTTGAGGAAGAAGACGAGCAGCCCGAGCACCAGGGCGGGCACCAGCAGCAGGGCCCGTACCAGCACCGGCCACACCAGCGCGCTCAGCAGTCCGAAGGCCCCGGCGCCCCAGGCGGCGGCCAGCCCGATCTGGGTGACGCTGTCACCGTCGGAGGACTGGAGCCTGAAGTCCGGCAGGATCCCGGCGAGGACGAGCATGGTGAGCGTGGACACCGCCCACACGAGGATCACCCGCACCAGTGCTCCGCCCGCGGTCCGCCACCGTCCTCGCCACACTCCGTACCCCCGTTCGCGGTTCACTGCCAGCCTCGCACAGGGCCGTGTACGGGGCAGGGCGGCACGGGTGGCGCACAGACGTACGCGGCATGCCGGCCGGGCGGGGGCGAGGCAAGATCCGAAAGGGGCGGCTACGTGCCGTCGTAGCCGGCGGTCGGCATGGACAGCCGGCGGTGCACCTCGGCCTTCATCGCGGAGGTGTACGTCGGCTCGTCGAGCCCGGCGGTCTCCAGCCGGACCCCGCGCCGCTCGCACTCGGCGGTGAACTCCTCGACGGAGCGCAGCGCGCGGGCCAGCACCCGCCGGTTGGGGGCGACGAACAGGTCGACCTGGCCGGCGTCGACGTCGCACCAGAGCCCGCAGTGGTCGGCGCGCAGCCCGTACACCAGCAGGTGCCGTGTCACGACGTAGCCCTGGGCGGCGGCCCAGCGCGCGCACATGGCGTGCTGACTCCGGGTGTCCACGGCGAAGGGGTCGACGTCGAGTTCCTCGAGCGGGGCCAGGCTGGCGATCGCGGCCACGCGCAGCTCATCCATGGCGCCCGACCCTACTCCGATCCGCGGCCGGGGAGGAGGGGGCCGCCGGGTTCCGGTTGGAGGCGCCGCGACGGGACAGGATCTAAGGTCGACAGGACCGCGTTTCGTCGGGCCGCGGTCGAGGGAGGGAGCGCCGGTGGCGGTGGACATCACCTGGTGGGGTCATGCCACGTGCACGGTGGAGGACTCCGGGGTCCGGTTCCTGACGGATCCGCTGTTCGCGCGGCGGCTCGCCCACCTGCGGCGGCGGCGCGGGGCGGTGCCCCCGCCGGAGGCGGCCGAGGCCGACGTGGTGCTGGTGTCGCACCTGCACGCCGACCACCTGCACCTGCCCTCGCTGGGCCTGCTCGCGCCCGGGACCCGGCTGCTGGTGCCCCGGGGCGCCCGCCGGGCCGTACCGGGGCTGGTACGGGTGACGGGGGCGCGGAGGCTGACGGTGACGGAGGTGGCTCCGGGCGACGAGGTCCCCGTTCGGGCCGGGGTGCGGGTCAGGGTGGTCAGCGCGCGGCACGACGGGCGGCGGCTGCCGTTCGGGCCGCAGCAGGCGCCCGCGCTCGGGTACGTGGTCCAGGGCGCGGGACGGACGTACTTCGCGGGGGACACCGGCCTGTTCGACACGATGGCCGAGGAGGTCGGTCCGGTGGACGTGGCGCTGCTGCCGGTGGGCGGCTGGGGGCCGTATCTGGGGCCCGGGCACCTGGACGCGGGGCGGGCGGCACGGGCGCTGGCGGAACTGGCGCCGGCGGCGGCGGTGCCGGTGCACTACGGGACGTACTGGCCGGTCGGGATGGACGCGGTGCGGCCGCACGAGTTCCACGCCCCGGGCGGGGAGTTCGCCCGGATCGCGGGGCGGCTCGCGCCGAAGGTGACGGTCCGGGTGCCCGGGCACGGGCAGCGGGTGCGGCTGCCGTGACGTGGCGCGAGTTCCTCGCGGTGGCGGCCGGTCAGGTCCCGCCGGAGAGCACCCAGCAGGCGGTCGGCTACCCGGCGTTGTTCGTGCTGGTGGCGCTGGGTGCGCTGGTGCCGGTGATCCCGACGGGGGCGCTGGTGAGTTCCGCGTCGGTGGTGGCGTTCCACCAGGACTCCCTGCCGTTCGGCCTGCTGCTGGTGTTCGCGGTCTCCTCGCTGGCCGCCTTCTGCGGGGACATCGCGCTGTACTGGCTCGGGCGGCGCGGGGTGCGCTCGCGCGGCGGCTCGCGCCGGCTGGAGCGGCTGCGGGGGCGGGCCACGCCGGAGGGGCTCGAACAGGCGCAGGCGAGGCTGGACGAGCACGGCGTACTGGTGCTGGTCGTCTCGCGGCTGGTCCCGGCCGGCCGGATCCCGGTGATGCTGGCCTGTCTGCTGGCCGGCCTCCCGCTGCGCCGCTTCGCGCGCGGCGACGCCCCGGCGTGCCTGGCCTGGGCGGCGACGTACGGCCTGATCGGGATCCTGGGCGGCTCGCTCTTCTCGGAACCGTGGAAGGGCGTGGCCCTGGCGGTCGCCCTGACCCTCCTGATCAGTGCGGCGCCCGCCCTGTGGCGCCGCCTGCGCCCCGCGTCGTCCTGACCCGCGGCCCGCGGTGGCGGACGGAGGGGTCAGAAGGTGCGGGACGCCCCGATCGGCAGGTCCCACAGGTGCTCGCGCGCCGGCCCGGCCCCGTCCCACGCGGCGCGCACCCGGTGCAGGGGTTCCATGACCGGCTCGGCGGACAGCACGAAGGTGGCCCAGTGCGTCGGGGAGCGGACACCGTACCGGGCGGCGGAGCCGGGGTCGCGGGTCCGGGCCGTACGGGTGCCCGCCGGCCGGCAGCGGACCGAACCACCTGTCTCGCGGCGGCGGCACCGGTCCGATCGCTCATCGCGAAGTCTCCGTTCACCGGCGCGAGTTCAGTCGGCCAGTTCGGCCAGCACCGACCGCAGCCGGTCCAGCGAGCCCCGTACGTGCGGCAGCCCCAGGGGGTCGGGGGCGGCCAGGGCGGCGAGCCGCTCGTGCGGGGTGGCTCCCAGCAGCGGCCCGGTCGACAACCGGACGCGCAGCGCGACCGGTTCGTCCGCGAACCGCTGCCCGCCGGGCGTGGGAGCGCCCAGCCGGCTGCTCAGCCAGTCCTCCAGCTCCATCGCGTCGCCGACCCCGTGCCGGGCCAGGCCGGCCCGCAGCGGGGTCAGGTCGGCGTACAGGTGGCGGCCGGCCTGCGGGGGCCGGGCGAACGCGCCGACGGCGAGCAGTTCGCGGTGCGCGGCGGCGGCCACGGCTCCGTGCAGGACGGCGGCCGCGTAGGCCCGGCCGGCGACGGCGTCGGGCTCGTCGAGCGCGTGCGCGGCGGCCCCGGCGACCGGGCCCGCGACGAACGCGCCGGTGGCGGTCAGCACGTCGAGGGTGCGGGCGCGCAGCCAGGTTCCGCGGGGGGTGGCGGGGAAGCGGATCACCGCGGCGGGCCAGCCGGCGGGCAGCAGCGCCCCCGACAGGTCGACGAGTACGGCCGCCTGGTCGGGGAGCATCTCGGCGGGGCTCAGGACGAGGGTCTCGTGCCGGCGGTGGACGGTGTCGCGCCAGCTCTCGTCGCTGACGACGAACAGTCCGGCGGATTCGGCGGCCTCGCAGGCCTCGCGCAGCATCTCCGGCGGCGGCACGGTCGCGGTCGGGTCGTCGGCCACGGACAGCAGCAGCACGCGCGGGTCGCCGCCCTCGACGCGGACCCGGCGCACCGTCTCCAGCAGGGCGTACGGATCGGGTACGCCCCCGCATTCGGCCGGGGTCGGCACGTGGTAGGCACGCCGTCCCAGCAGTCGGACCTGCGGCGTCCACCAGGCGGGACAGGGCCGGGGTAGCATCACGTCGCCGCCGTACGCGCCGAGCAGGGCGAGCAGCAGGGCGGGGGCTCCGGGCCCGGCGGCCACGTGGTCCGGCTCGGCGGGCAGCCCGCGGCGGGCCCAGTACCGGCACGCTGCCGCCCGTACGCAATCCCCGCCGCCCGGAGGCTCGGGGGCGGAGCGGCTCGCGGCCTCGGCGAGGACGGCTGTGAGCTCGGGCAGCACGGGCAGACCGGGCTGGGGCGCGGGCGGAACGTACCGGACGGGGCCGCGTCCTTCCGCCGTCGTGCGCTGCCACCCCGCCGTCCCCGACATGCCGCCGTCCTTCCCGTCCGCTCCTGCGACCAGCCATGCCCTTTATACGGTTATTCGGCCGCTTCTGCCCGCCGGAGCGACCCGCCCGGCCGCCGGTCGGAGCGACCGCCGGACCGCCCACAGGACCGCGCGCCGGACCGCGCGCCGGACCGCCCGCCGGAGCAGCCCGCGGGACCGACCGTCAGCCCCGCCGTCCGAGCAGGCCGAGCAGCCGCGTCTGCGCGTCCGCGCCCGCCGGGACCTCCAGCGGTTCCGCGTACATCCCGCCGGCGGCGAGCCCGTCGACGTACGGCATGACCTCCTTGATCGAGAACTCCACGAGCCCGTCGGGCAGCCGGTCGTCGGCGCCGACGGCCCGGGAGAGGTCCCAGGCGTGGACGACGCAATCGGCGGTCAGCTCCGAGCAGTACGCCGCCGCGAGCGCCGGCCCGTAGGAGAGCCGGACGGTCCGGCCCAGCGCCCCGGGGGCGGCGAAGGCGGCGTGCGCGGCGGCCGAGGCCCGGTCCCAGGCGGCGGCCGGGTCATCGCCCAGCACGTCGCCGGAGAGGGAGTCCCCGACCTCCTCGACGGTGCGGCCCTCGGTGACCAGCGGCGGGATCCACAACTGCTCGCCGGTGACGTGGTTGACCAGGTCCCGCACGGTCCACTCGGAGCACGGGGTCGGCGCGTCCCACTGGTCGCCCCCGACGGCGCGCACCCGTTCACCGAAGAGCCGCAGCGCGGCGGCGTGCTGGTCGAGCAGCGTGTCCGGCATGGGTCTCACCGCCCTCTGCCATGAGTGTCCCCCTGGGGCCAACTGTCCTCGCCCATGCCGTGCCCGGCAACGGATGTGTCCACATGTCAATACGCTGATCTCAGATCCCGGGCAGATCGTCTACGGTGATCACAACGCTTCGACGTGCTCGACGAGGATGGAGCCACCACCATGAACGCCGGCAAGGAAACCGCCGTCTACACGCACGGCCACCACGAGTCGGTACTGCGCTCGCACCGCTGGCGCACCGCGCAGAACTCGGCGGCCTACCTGATCGGGGAACTGCGGCCCGGCATGTCGGTGCTGGACGTGGGCTGCGGCCCCGGCACGATCACGGCCGACCTGGCGGAGCTGGTCGCCCCCGGCGGGCGGGTGACGGCGGTGGACGCGGCCGGGGACGTACTGGCCCAGGCCCGTTCGTACGTGGCGGAGCGCGGGCTGGAACGTGCCGTCGAGTTCGCCACCGCGGACGTCCACGCGCTGGACTTCCCCGACGGCTCCTTCGACGTGGTCCACGCCCACCAGGTCCTGCAGCATGTCGGTGACCCGGTGCAGGCGCTGCGCGAGATGCGGCGGGTGTGCCGGCCGGGCGGGATCGTGGCGGCCCGGGACGCGGACTACGCGGCGATGACCTGGTTCCCGGCGACGCCGGGCCTGGACGCATGGCAGAGCCTGTACCGGCGGGTGGCCCGGGCCAACGGCGGCGAACCGGATGCCGGCAGGCGCCTGCTGTCCTGGGCGCGGGCGGCCGGTTTCACGGAGGTGGCCTCCTCCGCGACGGCCTGGTGTTACGCCACCCCGGAGGAGACCGCATGGTGGTCGGCGCTGTGGGCGGACCGCACGACGGCCTCGGCGTACGCGTCGATCGCCACGGGCGGGGGCCATGCCCGGCCGGCGGACCTGGAGGCGATCGCCGGGGCGTGGCGGGCCTGGGGGGCCGAGGCCGATGCCTGGTTCTCGGTGCTGAACGGGGAGATCCTGGCCCGGGCCTGACCCGCCTGCGGACCACCGGGGGCCCGCCTACGGCGCCGGGGGCCGCATGCGGAAGTCGTACGGCACGGGCAGGGGGCGGTCCGTGAGGGTGGACCAGACCTCGGCCAGCACCTCCTCGCCCTCGCGGAGGTCGGCGAGTTCGAAGCCCTCCTCGAAGACGCGGCGGGCCGCGCCCACGTGCCCCTCCGCCGCCAGCAGCCGCGCCGCGAGCAGCAGGAAGCGGCCCTCCTCGCGCAGCGCCGGGCGCACCCGGTCCCACACCGCGCGGGCCTGCGCCAGCCGGCCGGCCGCCAGCAGGGCCTCCATCGCCTCCCGTCCCAGCGCGGCCTCGGCGGCCGTCCACGCGGCGCCGCCCCGGCTCTCGTCGGCCAGGTCGGCGAAGGCCTCCGCGTAGCGGTCGGCCGCCCGGTCGGGGGCGCCCGCCAGGGCGTCGGACACCGCCAGGCACCTCAGCAGCGGCCACCTCGACGGGGCCAAAGCCAGCCCGCGCTCCCAGCTGCGTACCGCCTGGGCCACGTCACCGGCGTGCCACTGGGCCACGCCCAGGTGGTACTCGGTCAGCGGATCGGCCGGCGCGGTCTCCAGCATGTCCCGCCAGTGCGCGGCGACCAGGCTCGGCCCGGGCGGGACCACCCGCCGCGGGGCGGGGAAGACCCCGGTCCGCCACAGCTCCAGCCAGGGGGTCTCCTCCTCGCCCAGCGCCGACTCCTCGAAGGGGGTACCGGGCAGGTCGAAGCCCCCGCACAGCACCTCCAGCGCGCCCCAGCCCGAACCCGCCGCCAGCCGCTCCCCCGGGGCCGTGTCGGCGGCCCCGCGCCACGCCTCGTACGCCGCGTCGAGCCGCTCCCGGGGCAGCGCCTCGTCCAGCGCCGACTCGGCCGCGGCGCGGGCGGCGCCCCAGTCGCTCCCGTGCACCGCCTGCGCGTCCGCCGAGAGCGGCCCGTACGCCTCCAGCCAGCTGAACTCCGCGCCGCCTTCGAGCCGTACGTGTTCCAGCTGGGTCCGGGCCAGTCCGGCCTGGATCTCGGCGTAGCCGCCCGTACCCGGCTCGGTGAGCCACTCCTGCCAGCGCCGGCCGCCGGCCCCCGCTCCCCACACGAAGAGCTTGCGCCCGCGCAGCCGCCCGGTGGAGCTCTGGACGAGCCCCCGGCCGTCCGCGTCGAGGGAGGCGATCCAGGGCCGGGCCGCGTCCTGGACCTCGTAGAAGAAGTCGGCCGGGTACTCGCTGCCCAGCGGGTACGTCCGGTCCGCGCCCTCCCACGCCGGTACGGTGATGCGGCGCAGCGAGCGCTCGTACCCGAAGTGCCAGGCCTCGTCGGCGGGGGCGAGGACGCGGGTGCCCGGGTCCTCGGGGACGGCGGTGTTGGACCACCAGTACACGGGCGCGGGCCGCTCGTGCGGGTTGCGCAGGCGGACTCCGACGTACAGGTACTCCGAGTCCTCCGGCAGCCACAGGTCGACCTGGAACGGCAGGTCGCGCAGCCGCTCCCACTCCCACAGCCGCACCATCACTCCCCCGTCCGGGGCCTCGACGAGCGCGGCGTGCAGGGGGGCGCAGGACAGGGTGGTGTGCCCGGTGGCGCCGGTGTTCCACTCGATGCCGCCGGAGAACCAGGCGCCGTTGAGGGCGAAGTTGGCCGGCTGGAACACCGGGTTGCGGTAGAGCAGTTCACGGCCGGTCGGCAGGTGGAGGAGCGAGTGGATCCGCCCGCCGAGACCGGGCAGCACGGTGACCCGCAGGTGTGCGTTCTCGATGACGATCGACTCGAACTCGCGGTCCGCCCGCTGCCGCCCGTACCCGTCCCGGATCCGGACGGGCAGCAGGGAGCGCAGCGGCTCGTACCCGATCTGGCGTGCCATGTCGCGCGGCAGGCCGTGGCGCGAGCGCTCGTCCAGTGCGTGCACCCCGTCGGGTGCGCGCAGGGCGGGCAGTGGGTTCTCCGGGCCCAACGGGGCTGCGGGAAGGGACAGTACGGCGCGGCGGACGGTGGTGGCCATGAGGGAATGGAACACGCCACGGCGGCCGGTGCACAGGGGTTCCGCGGATCACCACCGGTCAGGATTACGCAAACCGCAGAAAACCAGCCCGGCCGGCGTCAGGCGAACGCGCCCGCCACCAGGTCGGCCAGCAGCGCCCCCGCACGCCCGTCCGGATCCAGATCCGGGTCGTAGATCGTGACGTTGAGCCCGACGCAGCGCGGCGAACGGGCCAACACGCTCAGCAGCTCGGAGAGTTCGTCGGGAACCAGACCGCCGGGGTCGGGGCTGTCCACCGCCGGCATCACGCCCGGATCCAGCACATCGGCGTCGAGGTGCACCCAGAACCCGGCCGTCTCCGGCGGGTGGAGACCGTCCAGGGCCGCCCGCGCCACCGGTCCGGCGCCGCGTTCGCGGATCTCCCCGACGGTGGCCGCCGCGATGCCGGCGGCGCGCAGTTCCGGCAGGTCCGGGTCCCCGTCCCGCAGCCCGAAGAGCCGTACGTCCTCGTCTCGCAGGTACGGCCGGAGCCCTTCGAGGTCGGTCAGGTCGGCCTGGCCCCGTCCGGTGGACAGCGCGAGCTCCTCGCCTCCGGCGGCCCCGACCGGCCCGTTGACGGCGGTGTTGCCGGGATGCCGGAAGTCGGCGGAGCCGTCGATGGCGGCCAGCCCGTACCGGCCGAGGCGGCGCATGGCGAGCGCTGCGCCGAGCTGGATCGAGCAGTCCCCGCCGAGTACGACGGGGAACTCGCCGTCCCGCAGGTGGCCCTCGATCCGGTCGGCCAGGGTGACGGTGTACGCGGCCAGGGCGGCGGCGTGGAAGACCCCGTCGCCTTCCTTCCAGTCGCCCCGGTCGTAGCGCGGCGGGACCACGACCCCGCCCTCGCGTGCGCCGAGGCGGGCCAGCAGGCCCTGTTCGCGCAGGGCGCCCGCCAGCTTGTAGACGCCGGGGACGGTGCCGGGAGCGGGGGGACGCAGGCCCAGGTTCGACGGGGCGTCGAGCAGCACGATGGTTCGCATGCCCTCATCCTGTGTGACGCGTGCCCCGGGGACCAGGCATCCCGGCGGTAATGGCCCAGCGCTCGTGGTCGCGCCAGGCCCCGTCGACGTACAGGAAGTCCGGGGAGAGGCCCTCCAGCCGGAAGCCCTGCCCCCGTACGAGGGCGATCGAGGCGGCGTTGCCGGGCTGGACGTTCGCCTCCAGCCGGTGCAGGCCGAGACCGCCGCCCTCCAGCGGGGCGAAGGCCTGCCCGAGCACCAGCCCCAGCGCCTCGCCCATCAGCCCGCGCCCGGCCGCGTGGGCGAAGGCGGCGTAGCCCAGGGCCCCGCACCGGAAGGCCCCGTACACGATGTTGTTGACGTTGACGAAGCCCGCGATGGCCCCGGTGGCCCGCTCGCACACCAGGAATCCGGCCTTGTCGCCGCCGTCGGTCAGCCGGGTCGCGTAGGGCTCGTACTCCTCGGTGGTCAGCGGCGGGAACAGCCACGGCCGGTGGAGGTCGCGGCTCTCGTGGGCCCGGGCGGTGAACTCGGCTCCGTCGGCGAGCCGGTAGGGGCGGACCCCGACCCGCTTCCCCTCGGCGAGGTAGGTGAGGAATGACATCGCCCCAGGCTAAGGGCCTGCCCCGGACAGCCCTTGGAACGGCGTGACAGGATCACGGCGTGATGATCACCGAGGACACCGAAGCGCTCCTTTCGGCGGCGGCGCGCAACAACGCCGCGTGGTGCGAGGCGGTCTGCCGCGCCCACGGCCTGCCGGGCGAGTACACGCCGGACGCGTGGACCAGCGCGCGCCGCACCCCGCCGTACTACCCGGACGCCGTGACCCTCGCCCGGGGCGCCACCGGGGCCGCGCTGGCGGCCCGGATCGACACCGACGCGCCGGGCTGCTCCGTCAAGGACAGTTTCGCCGCGCTCGACCTGGCCCCGGCCGGCTTCGAGGTCCTGTTCGAGGCCCGGTGGATCCACCGCCCGCCCGGTGCGGAACCGGCCGGCGCGCCCGCCCTCGCCTGGGCCCGGGTGGCCACCCCCGGGCAGCTCCTCGCCTGGGAGGCCGCCTGGTCCGGCGGGGCGGGCACGGGCCTGTTCCGCCCGGCGCTGCTGACGGAGCACGACGGGGACATCGCCTTCTTCGGCGGCAGCGAGGGCGGCCGGATCGTCGCGGGCGTCATCGCGAACCGGACGGGCCGGGTCGTCGGCCTCTCCAACGTCTTCGCGGCGGACGCCGCCCCGCAGGACGAGGCCTGGGCCGGCGGCCTCGCCGCGATCACCGCCGTCTGGCCGGGCCTGCCGGTCGTCGGCTACGAGTCCGGCGACGACCTCGACGCGGCGCTCCGGCACGGGTTCACCGCGCTCGGCCCGCTTCGCGTCTGGCAGCACACCTCCTAGCCGGTCAGGCTGGCCGGTCAGGGCTCCAGCCTCAGGCGGGGTACGTCGGTGCGTTCGATGCCGAACACCTGGGCGTAGAGGGACAGTTCCGCCTCCAGCGCGCGGATCATGGTGTCCGCGCGGCGGAAGCCGTGGCCCTCGCCCGCGAAGGTGACGTAGGCGTGCGGGACCGAGCGGCCCCGCATGGCGGCCAGCAGGCGCTCGGCCTGGGCCGGCGGGCAGACCGGGTCGTCCAGGCCCTGGAGCAGGACGAAGGGTGCGGTGATCCGGTCGGCGCGGGCCACCGGGGAGCGTTCGCGGCACCGCAGGTCCAGGGTCTGGGGAGGCCCGGCCAGGCCGTCGACGTAGCGGGATTCGAGGTCGTGGGTCTCGGCGGCGAATCCGCGCAGGTCCAGCACGGGGTAGATGATCGCCGCGCAGGCGTACAGGTCGGTGGCGGCCAGCGAGGCCGCCGCCGTCCAGCCCCCGGCGCTGCCGCCGCGGATCGCGAGCCGGTCCGGGTCGGCGGTGCCCTCGGCGGCCAGGGCGCGGGCCACCGCCGCGCAGTCCTCCACGTCCACCACGCCCCACTGCTCCCGCAGCCGCTCCCGGTAGGCGCGGCCGTAGCCGCTGGAGCCGCCGTAGTTGACCTCGGCCACGCCGATGCCGCGTGAGGTGAAGTAGGCGATGTGCAGGTCCAGTACGGGCGGCACGTGGTCGGTGGGGCCGCCGTGCACCCACACCACGTACGGGGGCAGTTCGTCGGCCGGGGCCGGCTGCTCCGGGTGGTGCGGCGGGTAGACGTGGGCGTGGATCTCCCGGTCGTCGGGGCCGGTGAAGGTCCGGCTCTGCGGCTCCGGGTAGTACGCGGGGTCGACGGGGTCCGAGGCCCGGGCGCCGATCACCCGGGCGTGGCCCGTCGAGGTGTCCAGTTCCACCACCTCGTAGCCGCTGCGCGGGCTCGCGGCGACCCCGAACACCCGGGAGCCGCTGACGGCCAGGGACGGCTGCCAGGCCGTCCAGGGCCCGGCCGCGTCGACCAGGTCGCCGCTGTCGGGGTCGAGGACGCCGAGCACCGAGGAGCCCTGGCCGTGCAGGACGGCGATCAGCCCGTCGGGCAGCGGGGCCAGCCAGCTCAGCCCCGGTTTCCACAGCGGGCCGCCGAACTCCTCCTCGCGGGGGCACAGGTTCACGGCCCCGCCGGTCTCCGGGTCCACCCGGTACGGGTTCCACCAGCCGCCGCGGTCGCTCACCGCGAGGAGCGTCCCGTCGGCCGCCCACTCCACCTGGGCGACGGCCTCTTCCGGGCCCCCCAGGACCCTGCGGGGGGTGCCGAGCGCCCCGTCCCCGGTGACCTCGGCCAGCAGCAGTTCGGTGCCGTCCCACGGCATCCGGGGGTGGTCCCACACCAGCCGGGCCGCGCTGCGGCCGTCCGGGGACAGCCGGGGCCCGGTGGTGAAACGGTGCCGGTCGTCCGTCAGCTCCCGTACGGCGCCGCGGTCCTCGGCGGCCGATCCGTCCAGCGGCACTCCGGCCAGCACCCGCCGCACATCGGTGGGCGCGGGGCCGGTGAACTCCTCCAGGACGCACCAGACCTCGCCGCCGCGCAGCACCGGATCCGCCCAGCGCAGCCCGCCGCCGGTCCCCGAGACGGGGGTGAGAGGCCGCGGCGCGGGGTGGCCGGGAGCGTCCGGTTCGTACGCGTACAGCCGCTGGTCGGCGAAGTGGACGAACACCAGCAGCGGCCCGCCCGAGGCCCGTTCGGCGCCGGCCCAGGGCCGTCCCCCGTACTCGGTGACCCGGCTGCGCACGTTCCACGGGGCGGGCAGCACCGACTGCTCGGGCCGCCCGTCCGCCGGCCGGCGGACCAGGGTCCGGCGGCCGCCCTCCTGGGGCCGGGGCTCGGTCCACCAGACCTCGGGGCCGACCGTGCCCACGTACTCGGGCCGCCCGTCCAGCGAGGCGGCGAGCGCGGCGTCGATCGGCGAGGGCCAGCTGCCGTAGGGCCCGGCCGGGGCCAGTGCCGCCATCACCGGACCTCCGTCACAGGGTGCGCAGGGCGCGGTCGAGGACGCGGACGCCGAAGTGCAGGGCGTCGACCGGGACTCGCTCGTCGACGCCGTGGAAGAGGGCCCAGTAGTCGAAGCCGGGCGGCAGCTTGAGCGGGGAGTAGCCGTAGCCGGTGATGCCGAGCCGGGAGAACTGCTTGGCGTCGGTGCCGCCCGCCATGCAGAACGGCACCACGTGCCCTTCGGGGTCGAAGTGCTCGACGGCCTCGCGCAGGATCCCGAACGTCCGCCCGTCCACGGGGGCTTCGAGCGCCGTCTCCCGGTGGTGGAACTCCCAGCGGACGTCGGGGCCGGTCAGTTCGTCGAGGGTGGCGATGAACTCCGCCTCCCCGCCGGGGACCGTCCGGCCGTCGACGTAGGCGGTGGCCTGCCCGGGGATCACGTTGAGCTTGTAACCGGCGCTGAGCATGGTCGGGTTGGCGCTGTTGCGTACGGTCGCCTCGACCAGCGCGGCGGCCGGGCCGATCTTGCCGAGGACCGGCCGGAGGTCGAAGCGGGGCGAGCGGGGGTCGACGGTCATGCCGTGCAGGGCGGCGAGCTGGGTGATGCAGGCGGTGACGGTGTCGGTGAGCCGGACCGGCCACTCGTACTCGCCGATCCGGGCCACGGCGGCGGCGAGCCGGCTCACGGCGTTGGCCCGGTTGGGCTTCGAGCCGTGCCCGGCGGTGCCGTGCGCGGTCAGCTTGAGCCAGGCGGTGCCGCGCTCTCCGGCGGCGACCGGGTAGAGGGACAGGCCGGGCGCGGGGTGCACGGTGAAGGCCCCGGACTCGCTCAGGCCCTCCGTACAGCCCTCGAAGAGGTGCGGGTGGTGGTCGGCGAGGAAGCCGGATCCGTCGATCGCGCTGTCCTCCTCGTCGGCGGTGTACGCGATCACGATGTCGCGCCGCGGCTTGACGCCCGCCCGCGCCCAGGCCCGTACGACGGCCAGCACCATCGCGTCCATGTTCTTCATGTCGACGGCCCCGCGGCCCCAGACCACGCCGTCGCGGATCTCGCCGGAGAAGGGGTCGACGCTCCAGTCGGCGGCCTCGGCGGGCACCACGTCCAGGTGGCCGTGGACCAGCAGGGCGTCGGCGCAGCGGTCGGTGCCCTCGATCCGGGCCACCACGTTGGTCCGCCCCGGGGTGCGCTCCAGCAGCACCGGCTCCAGCCCGGTGGCGGCGAGCCGCTCGGCCACGTACTCGGCGGCCGGCCGTTCGCGGCAGTCGCCGCCGCCGCGGTTGGTGGTGTCGATCCGGATCAGGCCGGAGGTGAACTCGACCGCCTCGTCGAGCGCCGTCCGGTCGACGGTCTCACCCGGGCGGGTGCTCGTTGCGTGCATGTCAGCCATACTGCTCCTCCACGGCCGCCGAGACGACCGTCGTGACCGCCTTGAAGGTCCGGATCCCCTCGTACATGGTCTCGTTGGTGTACGCGACCCTGCGCTCGCCCGTCCGCTCGACGCCCGGGACCACGGTGGCGGCCAGCGTCAGGTGCTCGGCGTCGAACTCCAGCTCGACCGTGAACGGACCGCCCGCCACCGGCTCGTGGCGGACCGCCAGCGCGGTGGCCTCCTTGGCGGCGGCCCGGATGTCGGCGGCCGTGCGGGCCGGGGTCCGGCAGACCGCCGCGTACCGCGAGACGTGGTCCTTGACCGCGACGGTCACCGCGTCCGGGGCGTAGGCGCAGGCGTCGACGCAGGTCAGGTCGTCGCCGGTGACCAGGACCACCGGGACTCCGTGTTCGGCCACGACGTGGGCGTTGAGCAGTCCCTCGCTCGCCCGCGTGCCGTTGAGCCAGACACCGGTGATCGAATTGGCGAGGTAGGTGTGGGCCAGCACGCCCTGCGAGCCGGCCCCCGTGTGGTAGCCGACGAAGGCGATGCCGTCCACGTCGCCGTGCTGGACGCCCTCGACCATGGAGAGGGACTTGTGGCGGCCGGTGAGCATCTCCGCGCGGGCGTCGAGCTTCTCCAGCAGCAGGTTGCGCATGGTCCAGTGGGCCTCGTTGATGAGGACCCGGTCCGCGCCGCCGTCGTAGAAGCCCAGTACGGCGGCGTTCACGTCGGAGGTGAACATCGACCGGCAGCGTTCCCACTGGGGCGTGCCGGGCAGTACGTCGGCGGGCCAGGTGACGCCGGTGGCGCCTTCCATGTCGGCGGAGATCAGGATCTTCATCGGGCCCCCGGTGGGTCGGGTCGCGCCCCCCGCGGGTCGGGGCTCGGATTCCTCACCCTAATCCTGCGGACCCCCGGCGGCCCGGGGGCCACGCCCGGGCCGCGGCGGCTCACACCCGTCGGGAAATCCACCCGAACCGGTGAGCCGCCCAGTGCCGCCGCCGGGCAACGGCCGCGCTCAGCCCTCGACTTCGCCGGCCAGGTTCGCGAGCAGGGTGTCGTAGATCCGGCCCAGGCCCTTGGGGGCGAAGGTGCGCTCGAAGAAGCCGCCGATGCCGCCCGCGCCGTTCCAGACGGTGCTGACCACGGCCTTGGACTTGCCCTCGCCGGCCGGGGTCACCGTCCAGGTGGTGACCATGGAGGAGTTGCGGTCCTTCTCCACGAGCTGGCCGTCCGTGGGCTCGGTGACCTCCAGCAGGCAGTCCCGTACGCGCTTGCTGGTGGCCTGGAGCTTCCAGTGGACCAGGGTTCCCTCGCCGTCGCCGCCCTCGCGCACCTCGTACTCGCTGAAGTGCTCGGGGAGCAGCTTGCCCCGGGTCCCCGCGTAGTCCGCCAGCGCGTCGAACACGGTCTCCGCGTCAGCCGCGATGATCCGCTCCGTGGTGGCTTCGACCTGCGCCATAGCTGTTCCTCCAGCAGTTGTGTCCGCTCTTCGCGGCAAGCCAACCACCTCAGGGGCGGCGGCCCAAATCCGGGCCGGGCGGGGCGGCGGACCCGGGCGGCAAAAGGGGGCGGCTCCGTCCGCGCCGCACCGTCCGGATGCGCCGCCCGCACGATCATGGGAACGTTTGTTCTATTCTCGGGGCCGAGCTACCGAGGGAGGCGCACGATGCGCTGGGACAACCTGACCGAGGACGCCGGGGAAGCCGGGACAGCCGGGGGCGCGGCGGCCGGGGACGCCGCGGGTCCGGCCGCGGGGCTGCCCGCCCGCCCCGCCGCGCTGTTCGGCGCGGACTCCGTCGTCACCCGTACCTTCGACACCCCCGAGTTCCGCGGGATCACCTTCCACGAGGTCCGGGCCCGTTCGATCCTCAACCGGGTGCCGGGGGCCTCGCGGATGCCGTTCGAATGGACGGTCAACCCCTACCGCGGCTGCTCCCACGCCTGCGTGTACTGCTTCGCCCGCAAGACCCACGGCTACCTCGACCTCGACACCGGCATCGGGTTCGACTCGCAGATCGTCGTCAAGACCAACGCCCCCGAGCTGCTGCGCCGCGAGCTCGGCTCACGCCGCTGGACCGGCGCGCACGTCGCCATGGGGACCAACGTCGACTGCTACCAGCGCGCAGAGGGCCGCTACCGGCTGATGCCCGGGATCATCGAAGCCCTGGTCGAGCGGGCCAACCCCTTCTCCATCCTCACCAAGGGCACGCTGATCCTGCGCGACCTGCCCCTCCTGTGCGAGGCCGCCGAGGTCACCGACGTGGGCGTCTGCGTCTCCGTCGGCTTCACCGACACCGCCCTGTGGCGGACCGTGGAACCCGGCACCCCCTCCCCCGCCGGCCGGCTGAACGCCGTACGGACGCTCACCGACGCCGGTATCGAGTGCGGGGTGCTGATGGCCCCGGTGATCCCCTTCCTCGGGGACTCCCCCGAGCAGCTGCGGGCCACCGTCCGGGCCGTCGCCGAGTCCGGGGCGACCTCGGTGACACCCCTGGTACTCCATCTGCGGCCGGGCGCCCGCGAGTGGTTCACGTCCTGGCTGCGGGCACACCACCCGCACCTGGTCGAACGGTACGAGCGGATGTACGCGGGCGGCTCGTACGCGCCCACCTGGTACCAGCGCCGGATCACCCGTCAAGTCCACGAACTCGCGGCGGAATTCGGCATCGGCCCCTCCCGGAACGGCGCCGCCCGCAAGATCCTCACCCCCGAGCGCCCGGCCGCACCGGAACCCGCCGGCCCCACCCAGCTGACCCTCCTGTGATCCCGTACGGCCCCTGAAGGCTCATCACATCGGGCCAATCGGCAGCCCAATCCCGTCTTCCAGGCTCGGTTTCCGGGACGATTCCGCCCAGAACCCTCGGCTGGGAGGCCCCATGCTGTACCCCGTGAAGAAGCGCGGCTCCGCCAAGAAGCGCGCCGCCGTCCTGCTGTCGATCTCCACCGTCGCCGCCGCCCTCGCGAGCCCGGTCACCGCCGCCCCGGCGGCCCCGGCCGCCCCGAAGGCCCCGGCGCTGACCTGGACCGACTGCAAGACCCCCCGGTACCCGACCCTCCAGTGCGCCTCCCTCAAGGTCCCGCTCGACCACGACCTGCCCGCCGGCCGGCTGATCTCCCTCGCCCTGACCCGGGTCCCGCACACCGCCGCGAAGTCCCAGGGCCCGCTGCTGGTCAACCCCGGCGGCCCCGGCGGCAGCGGCCGCGCCCTGGCGGGGTACATCGCCGCCGCCCTGCCCAAGGACGTGGCCGCCGCCTACGACGTGATCGGCTTCGACCCCCGGGGCGTGGGCCGGAGCGAGCCCGCGCTGGACTGCGGCGCCGGGCACTTCTCGCCGGTCCGGCCGGACTCCGTCCCCCTCGACCGGCAGACCGAAGAGGCCAACCTGGAGCGGGTCAAGGCCTTCACCGAGTCCTGCCGGACCAAGCACGCGGACGTGCTCCCGTACATCGGCACCGTCTCGGCCGCCCGCGACCTGGAGGTGCTGCGCACGGCCCTGGGCGCGCAGAAGCTCAGCTACTTCGGCTACTCGTACGGGACCTACCTGGGCGCGGTGTACGCGAAGCTCCACCCGGACCGGGTCGGCCGGCTGGTGCTGGACTCCGTCGTGGATCCGGCCGGGGTCTGGTACGAGGACAACCTGGCCCAGGACCAGGCCTTCGACGCCCGCCACAAGGCCTTCCTGGCCTGGGTGGCGAAGTACGACGAGAAGTACCACCTCGGCACCGACCCGGCGCGGGTCGAGGAGCGCTGGTACGAGATGCGCGAGGCCCTGCGGCAGACTCCGGCGGGCGGCAAGGTGGGCACCTCCGAGCTGGAGGACACCTTCATGCCCGGCGGCTACTACAACGGCTACTGGCCGCACCTCGCCGAGGCCTTCTCCGCGTACGCGGTGGGCAAGGACCCGAAGCCGCTGGTGGCGGCTTACGAGCGGTTCGGCGCGGTGGAGCCCTCGGCGGGCAACAGCTACAGCGTGTACACGGCGGTGCAGTGCCGGGACTCGGCCTGGCCGCGGGACTGGAACCAGTGGCGCGCCGACATGTGGCGCACGCACGCCAAGGCGCCCTTCATGACCTGGAACAACGCCTGGTACAACGCCCCCTGCGCGTTCTGGCCCACGGAGCCCCTCCAGGCCCCGGACGTCACCAACACCGAGCTCCCGCAGGCGCTGCTGTTCCAGGCGACGGAGGACGCGGCGACCCCGTACGAGGGGGCGGTCAGCATGAAGGGGAAGCTCAAGGGCGCGGCGCTGGTGGTCGAGGAGGGCGGCGGCAACCACGGCATCGCGCTCAGCGGCAACAAGTGCCTCGATGAGAAGCTCGCCGCCTACCTGCGCACCGGGCGGGCCGCGGACGCCACCTGCCCCGCGCAGGCGGCCCCGAAGCCGGCCGCCGTGACCCGCGCGGTCCCGCCCTCGGCGGGCGGAGCGGCCCTGCACGGGCTGCTGGGCTTCCGCGGCTGATCTTCAGCGGGCAGGATCCTGCCCATGACCACGTACCAGGACAGCCACCTCACCCGCATCCACGCCCCGGAGGGCATCAGCCCGAGCCCCCAGTACAGCCACGTCGTCTGGGGCACCGGGCGGTTCGTCGCGATCTCGGGGCAGTGCGCCTTCGACGAGAAGGGTGAGGTGGTCGGCGAGGGCGACGCCGCCGCCCAGGCCCGGCAGGTGTTCGAGAACCTGCGCCGCTGCCTGGCGGCGGCCGGGGCGACCTTCGACAACGTGGTGAAGCTGACCTACTTCGTCACGGACGTCGCCCACCTCCCGGCGGTACGGGAGGCCCGCGACGCCGTCATCCCGGCGGACCGGCTCCCGGCGTCCTCGGCGGTCCAGGTCGCCGCCCTGGTCCGTCCGGAACTCCTGCTGGAGATCGAGGCCTTCGCCGTGGTGCCGGCGGCCGGCTGAGCGCGTCCCGGGCCCTGGCGGACGGCGGCGCCGGGACGTTCAGCCCAGCCTGCGCAGCGCCCCGGTCGCCGCCACCGCCAGCCGCGGGTGCGACTGCGCCCGGGTCAGCACGTCCCGGGCGCGGGGGTCGGCGAGCTCGCCGAGTCCCTCCACGCAGGCCAGGGCCACCCGCCAGTACGGGTCGTTCGGCGCGAGCCGCCGGGACAGCGTGCGGATCAGCGCCGGGACCGATTCGGGGGCCCGCAGCGCGGCCAGCAGCCGGACCGGGTGGAGGGCGTAGGCGGTGCGGAGTTCGTTCGTCGCGAGGGCGGCCGCGGCCCGGGCCGTGCGCGGGTCCCCCAGGACGGCCAGCGCCTGCGCGGCGGCCTCGCAGCGCGGCGGGTCCCGGTGGTTGAGCAGCAGCACCAGCGGCTCGAAGGCGCGCCGGTCCCCGGCCAGCCCCAGCCGGTACGCGGCCAGTTCGCGGGCCCACAGCGGCAGGCCGGCCGAGGTCAGGGAGGCGGCCAGCGCGTCCGGGTCCGCGGCGAGCAGGGCTTCACACTCGGCCGACCGCCCCGATTCGGCCCGCAGGCGCTCCAGCACGTCGTTCACCCGCCCACCCTAGGGCGATCCCGGGGCGGCCGGGCGGCGTACGTCACATCCGGCGGTGTCCGCCGCGCTCTGGCCAAGCGGTTACCGACGAGTTACTCTCCCTTCAACACGTACGGGGACCGGCCTGGTGACGCAGCCGCCCCGTACCAGTCGGTTCGGTACCTCATGTACCGCGAGCCCGTGCCCGGCCCGTTCGGGTACGGCGCTTCTCGTCCGGCGCGGCCCCGGGACAGGGCCCGCCGTTCTCCCGCCCCTTGGGCATCTCTGTGCGGAATTGTGCGGAATTTCCGGACGCGAGCTGTGCGCCGCGTGCCGCCCCTCAGTCGTCACCCTCTTCCACTGGAGTCCCGCGATGGACCTTCCGTCCACGTCCAGTCAGTCCACCCTCCAGACCATCGCCGTCGTCGGCCTCGGCACGATGGGCACCGGCATCGCCGAAGTCCTCGCCCGGGCCGGCCGCGAGGTCATCGGCATCGACATCAGCGACGCCGCCACCCGCCGGGCCGGCGCCGCCCTCGCCGCCGCCACGGCCCGCTCCGTCACCAAGGAGCGGCTCACCGAGGCGGAGCGCGACGGCGTCCTGTCCCGCTTCCGTACGTTCACCGAGCTGACGGCCGCCGCCGACGCCGACCTCGTCATCGAGGTGGTGCCGGAGGACTACGCGCTCAAGCAGCGGCTGTTCCGCGAACTCGACGCGATCGTCCGGCCCGACACCATCCTGGCCACCGGCACCAACGCCCTGTCGGTGACCCGCATGGCCGCCGAGTCCCAGCGCCCCGAGCGGGTCCTGGGCCTGCACTTCTTCAACCCGGCCCCCGCGATGAAGCTGGTCGAGGTGGTCTCCTGCGTGCTCACCGCGCCGACCGCCGTCGAGGCGGTCACGGAGCTGGCCCGCGAGCTGGGCAAGCAGCCCGTCGCCGTCGGGGACCGGCCCGGTTTCGTGGCCGACGGCCTGCTCTTCGGCTACCTCAACCAGGCCGCCGCGATGTACGAGTCGAAGTACGCCTCCCGTGAGGACATCGACGCGGCGATGCGGCTCGGCTGCGGCCTGCCGATGGGCCCGCTCGCCCTGCTCGACCTGATCGGCGTGGACACCGCCCGTACCGTCCTGGAGGCGATGTACGCCTCCTCCGGCGACCGGCTGCACGCCCCGGCCCCGATCCTGGGGCACCTCGCGGAGGCCGGCCTGACCGGGCAGAAGGCCGGGCGCGGGTTCTACACGTACGAGGCTCCGGGCAGCCAGGTCATCGCCCGCGACCTCCAGACGCCGCTGGACGGTTCGCTGCTGGGCGCGGGCCGGCCGGTCTCCTCGGTCGGCGTGGCCGGTTCGGGGACCATGGCGAGCGGTATCGCCCAGGTCTTCGCCCAGGCCGGGTACGCGGTCGTGCTGGCCGCCCGCAGCCAGGAGAAGGCGGAGGCCGCCAAGGCCTCGATC
Organism: Streptomyces sp. NPDC028314; assembly: GCF_055565795.1. Lineage (NCBI taxonomy): Bacteria > Bacillati > Actinomycetota > Actinomycetes > Kitasatosporales > Streptomycetaceae > Streptomyces > Streptomyces sp. NPDC028314. The sequence continues at coordinate 2,939 of NZ_JBVHTP010000006.1, read as the reverse complement.
GGCAAGTCCTTGGGCCGTGCGGTGTCCAAGGGCCGGCTGACCGAGGCGGCGGCCTCCGAGACCCTGGAGCGGATCACCGCGGCCGGTTCGCTGGACGCCTTCGCCGAGGTGGACCTGGCCGTGGAGGCCGTCGCCGAGGACCTGGCGGTCAAGCAGGAGCTGTTCGCGAACCTGGACAAGGTCTGCAAGCCGGGCGCGGTGCTGGCCACCACCACCTCCTCGCTCCCGGTGATCGCCGTGGCGCGCGCGACCTCGCGCCCGCAGGACGTGATCGGCATGCACTTCTTCAACCCGGCGCCCGCCATGAAGCTGGTCGAGGTGGTGCGGACCGTCCTGACCTCCGACGACGTGCACGCCACGGTCCGCGAGGTCTGCACGAAGGTCCGCAAGCACCCGGTGGACTGCGGGGACCGGGCCGGCTTCATCGTGAACGCGCTGCTGTTCCCGTACCTGAACAACGCGATCAAGATGGTGGAGCAGCACTACGCCGGGATCGACGACATCGACGCCGCGATGAAGCTGGGCGGCGGCTACCCGATGGGGCCCTTCGAGCTCCTCGACGTGGTCGGGCTGGACGTCTCGCTCGCGATCGAGAAGGTCCTGCACAAGGAGTTCCGCGACCCGGGCCTGGCCCCGTCCCCGCTGCTGGAGCACCTGGTGGCGGCGGGCTGCCTCGGCCGGAAGACCGGCCGCGGTTTCCGTGAGTACGCCCGCCGGTAAGCCGCGCCCCGGCCGGCGGGACCCAGAACCGGATGCGTGGGGAGGGCTGCTCGGGCCTGCCGGACCCTCACGGCAGGCGAGCCCTCCCGACGAGCACTGTGTGCCCAGTGCGTGCCCTCCCCCGCATCCACCCCCGTCCCACCCCCCTCAGGCGCGCTCTCCTGCGCGAATGAAGTACTTTCGCTCTATGTCCCAGCCCGCCAAGACCTCGACCCGCGCCGCCACGGCGTCCGACGCCCCGGAGAGCACGGCCGGCACCAAGGCGGCCGCGCAGCGGCTCAAGATGCGCCGTGAGCTGGCGGCGGCCGCCATGGAGCTGTTCGCCACCAAGGGGTACGAGGCGACGACGGTCGACGAGATCGCCGCGACCGCCGGGGTGGCGCGCCGGACCTTCTTCCGGCACTTCCGGTCCAAGGAAGAGGCGATCTTCCCGGACCACGACGACACCCTGACCCGCGCCGAGGCGGTGCTCGACGTGGCCCCGGCGCACGAGCACCCGCTCGACACGGTGTGCCGCGGGATCAAGGAAGTCATGAAGATGTACGCCGCCTCGCCGGCGGTCTCGGTGGAGCGCTACCGGCTCACCCGGGAGGTGCCGGCGCTGCGGGAGCGGGAGATCGCCTCGGTGGCCCGGTACGAGCGGCTGTTCACCCGCTACCTGCTGGCCCACTTCGACGAGCAGGACCACCACGACGGCAACGACGACCCGCTGCTGGCGGAGGTGGCCGCCTCCGCGGTGGTCACGGCCCACAACCACGTGCTGCGGCGCTGGCTGCGGGCCGGCGGCCAGGGGGACGTCGAGGCGCAGCTGGACCACGCCTTCTCGATCGTCCGCAAGACCTTCGGTTCGGGGATCGGCGCGGGCCGCACGGCGGCGGCCGGACGGACGGACCCGCCGGCCGCGGTCCGTACGCAGGGCGAGGTGCTCGTGGCGGTGGCCCGCACGGACGCGCCGCTCGACGAGGTCATGCGGACCATCGAAGAGGCGCTCAAGAACAAGCGGTAACCGCTCGCTCCAGTTGCTCACGTCACAGTGGCCGCTCCCGTTCCGGGGGCGGCCACTCGCGTATGTCCGGCTTGCCCCTACTCGCGGGTAACTCTGATCGATCATCGCTCATCTGCGCAGGTCAAATGGCAAATGAGAGAAAGTTTTGGCACGCGGTGCCTTGCCGGGTGACACGGGGTGCCATACGTTGAATCTCGTCCGGATGTCCCCGCGGTCCTCGCCCAACCGGCACGAACCGCGCCCCGGATGCCTGCGTCACCAGGCACCGGCACGCCTCACCACGGGCGTCGCCAGCACCACCGCTCCCGCCGGACCGACGGCACACACCACACCCGTTCCACGCACCCGCGTATCCCTCAGCGCACCCTCATTCAGCGCTCGCCGGAGGCAATACCGTGAAGGACATTCTGGACGCGATCCAGTCGCAGGCCGCAACGGCCGCCGACTTCGCGGCCCTGCCGCTCCCCGACTCGTACCGCGCGATCACCGTGCACAAGGACGAGGCGGAGATGTTCGCGGGGCTCACCACCCGCGAGAAGGACCCCCGCAAGTCCCTGCACCTGGACCAGGTCCCGGTGCCGGAACTCGGCCCGGGCGAGGCCCTGGTGGCCGTCATGGCCTCCTCGGTCAACTACAACTCCGTGTGGACCTCGATCTTCGAGCCGGTGTCCACCTTCAGCTTCCTGGAGCGCTACGGGCGCCTTTCGGAGCTCACCAGGCGCCACGACCTGCCGTACCACGTGATCGGCTCCGACCTCGCGGGCGTCGTGCTGCGCACCGGCCCCGGCGTCAACGCCTGGAACCCCGGCGACGAGGTCGTCGCGCACTGCCTCTCCGTCGAACTGGAGTCCTCGGACGGCCACAACGACACCATGCTCGACCCCGAACAGCGCATCTGGGGCTTCGAGACCAACTTCGGCGGCCTCGCCGAGATCGCCCTGGTCAAGTCCAACCAGCTGATGCCCAAGCCCGGCCACCTCAGCTGGGAGGAAGCCGCCTCCCCCGGCCTGGTCAACTCCACCGCCTACCGCCAGCTCGTCTCCCGCAACGGCGCCGGCATGAAGCAGGGCGACAACGTCCTCATCTGGGGCGCCAGCGGCGGACTCGGCTCCTACGCCACCCAGTTCGCCCTCGCCGGCGGCGCCAACCCCATCTGCGTCGTCTCCAGCGCACAGAAGGCCGACATCTGCCGCGCCATGGGCGCGACCGCGAT
>NZ_JBVHTP010000005.1:0-446208 GCF_055565795.1 Streptomyces sp. NPDC028314 | reverse complement strand
GCCCCGGACGACACCCCACCCCGGACCCGGCACCGACCCACCACCCCAGCCCCGCCGGCGCTTGAGGCGACACGCAGCAGCCGAGCTGCAAACCGGCCCGGCAGGGGGCAGCCCAAGCCCCGACCAACGCCCGGCCAGGGCAACGGCCGAGCTGCAAACCAACCCGGCCCGGCAGGGGGCACCCCGAACCCGTCAAACGCCCGGCCAGGGCTAAGGGTGTAGGAGGCGGGCCTTGGCCGCCGTGAACTCCTCCGGGGTCAGTGCGCCCTCGCGGGCCAGGGTGGCCAGTTGGGTCAGCTCCGACGCGAGGCCGCCCGCCGCCGGCTCTGCCGTGGGGGCCGGTTCCGTCGGCTCGGCCTCCGGCGGCGGCGCGAACTTCAGGGGGCCCGGCGCCGGCTCCGACGGCTCCGGCCCGGCCTCGGGCTCCCCCGACTCCCATTCCCGCTCCGGCCCCGCCGCCACCGGCTCCGCCCCCACCGCCCGCGAGAGCAACCCCCGCAGGAGCGGCCGTCCCGCCGGCCGGTTCGCCCGGGCCACCGTCGTACCCACCGGTCTGATGAACATCAGAGCGCCCCCACCCGCTCCGCCGGGATCCGGACCGAGCCCACGATCCGCCCGCCCGCGGCCCGTACGGCGATCGCCGCGTCCTCGGCCCACACGTGCTCGACCACCAGCAGCAGCGCGCAGCTCCCGCGGTCCAGGAGTTCCGTCGCCTCGCGGACGTCCTCCGGCCCGATCAGCCGGGCCGCCTCCCGGTGCGCCAGCAGGCCCTGGAGCTCCACGAACTCGTCGAACTCGGCCGCCATGACCTCCCCGGACGCCGTCCGCGTCGTCACGAGGCCGTCGATCAGCCGTACCACCCCCGACTTCCGCAGTCCCATCACGGCCTCGACCGCCGGGACGCGCAGTTGTTCCTCCGGGAAGGCCAGGACGATGAACTCCACAGGTCCCATGGGGCGAGACTCCTGATTCCGATGGATCTGACCGTTTATGACGACTCTTCGGCACTCTATGACATAAGCGGACATACAGCCCGCCCCCTTGCTACGTTTCCCCGTATGACCGCTCTGACGGCGAGGGTGGCGGAGCCCGCCCCGCCCCCACCCCCCGACGCGCGCGCCGCAAAGCGCCGCGGCGTCGAGCTCACGCTGCTCGCCGGCGCGGTCCTGGTCTCCGTACTCGGGCACCTCTACGTCGGCCTCGCGACCACCGGCCGCCTCCCCGGCGGCACCGGCCGCTACGCCGCCGGACTCTGCGGAGCCGCCCTGTTCGCGCATCTGGCGGTCCGGCTCCGGGCCCCGTACGCCGACCCGCTCGTGCTGCCGATCGCGTTCCTGCTCAACGGCCTCGGGCTGGTGCTGATCAGGCGGCTCGACCTGACCACCCCCGGCCATCTGACCGCGGGCGAGCAGCTGCGCTGGTCGGCCCTGGGCGTGGTGCTGTTCGTACTCGCCGTCGTGCTGCTGCGCGACCACCGGGCGCTCCAGCGCTACGCGTACCTGTCCGTCGCCGCGGCCCTCGTGCTGATGCTGGTGCCCGTCTTCTTCCCGGCCGTCAACGGGGCCCACATCTGGATCCGGTTCGCCGGACTCTCCTTCCAGCCGGGGGAGTTCGCCAAGATCCTGCTCGCCGTCTTCTTCGCCTCCTACCTCGCCGCGAACCGCACCGCCCTCGCCCTGGGCGGCCGCCGGCTGTTCTGGAAGCTCAAGCTCCTGCCCGGCCGGGTCCTCGGCCCGATCCTCACGATCTGGCTGCTCAGCGTCGGGGTGCTGGTGCTGGAACGGGACCTGGGGACCTCGCTGCTCTTCTTCGGCCTCTTCGTGATCATGCTGTTCACGGCCACCGGCCGGATGGGCTGGATCGCGATCGGGCTGCTGCTGGCCGCCGTCGGCGCGTACGCGGTCGGGACGTTCGAGCCGCACGTGAACAGCCGCGTGGACGACTGGCTGAATCCTTTCGCCTCCATCGACCGGGGCGAGGGCCCCGGCCAGCTCGCCCAGTCCCTCTTCGCCTTCGGCGCCGGCGGCCTCCTCGGCGCGGGCCTCGGCCACGGCCAGTCCTTCCTCATCGGCTTCGCCGCCAAGTCGGACTTCATCCTCGCCACCGCCGGCGAGGAGCTCGGGCTGGTCGGCCTCACCGCGATCCTGCTGCTCTACGGGCTCCTCGTGGACCGCGGCTTCCGCGCCGGGCTCGCCCTGCGCGACCCCTTCGGCCGGCTGCTCGCCACCGGACTCGCCTCGATCCTCGCGCTCCAGGTGTTCGTCATCGCGGGCGGAGTCACCGGGCTGATCCCGCTCACCGGCATGGCCATGCCCTTCCTGGCGCAGGGCGGCTCCTCCGTCGTCACCAACTGGATCATCGTCGCCCTGCTGATCCGGCTCAGCGACAGCGCCCGCAGACCCCGCCCGGCCGAAGGGGACGCGCCGTGATCCGCTACATCCGCTGGTGCGCGTACTTCTGTGCGGCCCTGCTCGTCGCCCTGCTGCTGAACGTGGCCCGGGTGCAGGTCTGGGAAGCCGCGGCCTACGGGGCGAACCCCGCCAACAAGCGCCCCGCCATCGAGCGCTACGCCGAACCGCGCGGGGACATCCTCGTCGACGGCCGGCCCGTCACCGGCTCCCGCGACAGCGGTCAGCTGCTGCGCTACGAGCGGACGTACCGCAACGGCCCGCTCTACGCGCCGGTCACCGGTTTCTCCTCCCAGACGTACGGGACCAGCTTCGTGGAGCGGGCCGAGGACGCCGTCCTCGCGGGCACCGACCCGGGGCTCTCGGCCTTCCCGCTCTGGTACGACCTGGCCCGCGGCCGCCCCGGCGGCGGGAACGCCGAGACCACCATCCGGGCCGCCCTCCAGACGGCCGCGTACACCGGGCTGGCCGGCAAGCGCGGCGCGGTCGCCGCCGTGGAGCCGGCCACCGGCAAGATCCTCGCCCTGGTCAGCAGCCCCTCCTACGACCCGGCGGTGCTCTCCGGCACCGGCGCGCGGGTCAAGGAGGCCTGGGCGCGCCTGAACGCGGACCCCGCCAAGCCGATGCTCAACCGGGCGCTGCGCGAGACGTACCCGCCCGGCTCCACCTTCAAGATCGTGACGGCGGCGGCCGCCCTCGAAGCCGGAGTGGTCACCGATGTGGACGCGCCCACGGAGACCCCCGACCCGTACCCGCTGCCGGGGACGAGCACCCTGCTGCCGAACGCGGGCACCGGCTGCGCCGACGCCTCGATGGCGGAGGCCGTCCAGTGGTCGTGCAACACGGTGATGGCGAAGATCGGCGTACAGGTCGGGCTGCAGGCGATGGTGCGCACGGCCCAGCGCTTCGGCTTCAACGACGACGCGCTGCGGGTGCCGTCCTGGGTCTCGCGCTCGGACTTCGACACCGACATGAGCCCGGACCAGCTGGCCCTGTCCTCGATCGGGCAGTTCAACACCAAGGCGACCCCGCTCCAGATGGCGATGGTGGCGGCGGCGGTCGCCAACGGCGGGGAGCTCAAGTCCCCGTACCTGGTGGACCGTACGACCCAGGACGACGGGGACCTGGTCCGGCGCGGCGAGCAGCACACCCTGGGAAGGGCGATGAGCCCGGCCACGGCGCTGCGGATGCAGGAGCTGATGGTCAAGGTGGTGGAGAACGGCACGGGCCGCAACGCGGCGATCCCGGGCGCGACGGTCGGCGGCAAGACGGGCACCGCACAGCACGGCGTGGGCAACGCGGGAACCCCGTACGCCTGGTTCATCTCCTGGGCCAGGGCCGAGGACGCTCCGTTGCCGGCGGTGGCGGTCGCGGTGGTGGTCGAGGACGCGGCGGCGCGCCGCGGGGACATCAGCGGCAACAGCGCGGCGGCCCCGATCGCGCGGGCGGTGATGCGGGCGGCGCTCGACGGCGGGAAGTAGCCGGCCGGGTACCCGCGGGTGAGCGCCCCAAGGTGGCCGAAGCCGAGGAGCGCTTGCCTCACCTGCGTGGGTGGCGGACCGAGCGGACCGCCCGGCCCGGCCCTAGACGCCGGCCAGTACGCTGCGGCCCGTCTCGTGCGCGTACAGGGTCGTGCGGTCGCGCAGGGACGCGCCCACCGCCATCCGGGCGTCGCGCCGCCGCTGGGCCGGTCCGTCGGGCAGGTGCAGGAAGTCCGCGTTGCCGCGCGAGGCCCGCTGGATCTCGGCGGTACGCGGGATGCGCAGGGCCTCGTACCGGGCCAGCCGCTCGGCGACCGTGGCGTGCGACTCCTGCGTCAGGCAGGCCGCGAGGTCCATCGCGTCCTCGATCGCCTGGTTCGCGCCCTGGGCCATGAACGGCAGCATCGGGTGCGCCGCGTCCCCCAGCAGGGTGATGTGGGAGGTCGACCACTGGCGCAGCGGACCCCGGTCGTGCAGGGCCCACTGGTGGAGCTCCTCCACGTTGCGGGCGATGTCCGAGACCAGCCCGGTCCAGCCGCCGAAGGCCCGTACGAGATCGGCCGGATCGGCCGGGGCCGACCAGGACTCGTGCGGGGCGTCCGGCATCGGGACGGTCGCGGCGAAGCTGATCTGCCGGCCGCCGTCGACGGGATAGCAGACGAAGTGCCCGCCCGGGCCGAGCCACAGCCGCACCAGGGCATCACGGGCCTCCGACGGCAGCTTCTCCACCGGTACGAGACCCCGGTAGATGCCCAGACCGGAGAAGACCGGGTCGTCCTTGCGCAGTACCTCCCGCACCGTCGAGTGGATCCCGTCCGCGCCCACCAGTACGCCCGCGGTGCGGACCGTACCGTCGGCGAAGGACAGCCGGGCACCGTCCCGGGTCTGCTCCACCGAGTCCAGCCGGGACCTCAGCCGGACCCGGTCCCGGTCGCCCAGCGAGAGCAGCGCCTCGTGCAGGTGCGCCCGGTGGATGGTCCGGTACGGGGCCCCGAAGAGCCGCTCGCACTCCTCGCCCAGCGGCGTCCGGGCGATCGGGCGCCCGGTCCAGCCGCGCACCTCCATCGCCTCGATCCGCACGCCCCACTCGCTCAGCGCGGGCCCCAGACCCAGCCGGGCCAGCGGCCGCAAGGCGTTGGGGGAGAGCTGTACTCCCGCACCCACCTCGGCGAACCGGTCGGCCTGCTCGTAGACCGTGTACGGCGTGCCGGTCGCGGCCAGTGCGCCCGCGAGCGCCAGACCACCGATCCCGGCACCCACCACGGTGATCTGCTGCCGTTCCTCTTCGGCGTCCTCGCCGACCTCCATGAACCGCACGTCTCCGACCGCCCTTCCTCTGCCACGATCTGCCGGCCTGTTCCGGGTTCGAGCTTGGGTGTCCCCCACCCCGGCTGCAATGTCAGGTCACCCGTCACCTGACAACTGTCGTGACTTCCGTGACCTCCGTCATCCGGGCGGCCTGCGGAGCCGGTCGTACCGCTTGTCCGCCCCTAACGTCGGTGGAGCGCCCGGGAGTTCGGTTCTGCGGGCGGTCCAACGACCCGGGAGGATCACAGTGAGGCAACCGGAGGAGCCGCGATGACCGCGGTGGCCGTAGAGGGCCTGCGCAAGAAATACGGTGACCACGAAGCCGTCCGCGGCGTGGACTTCACCGTGCAGGAGGGCGAGATCTTCGCCCTGCTCGGCCCGAACGGGGCGGGCAAGACCACCACGCTGGAGATCCTGGAAGGCTTCCGGCAGCGTGACGAGGGCCGGGTCGAGGTGCTCGGCCGCGACCCCGGCACCAAGGACGGCGGCCGCTACCTGCGCGGCCAGATCGGCCTGGTGCTGCAGGACATCGCCGTCGAGCCGTACCTGTCGGTGCGCGAGACGGTCGCCCGCAACGCCGGCTACTACCCGGCCCCGCGCGACGTCGACGAGGTCCTCGACCTCGTCGGCCTCGACGAGAAGCGCGGCGCCAAGGTCAAGGACCTGTCCGGCGGCCAGAAGCGCCGCCTCGACCTGGCACTCGGCGTCATCGGCAACCCGCAGCTGCTGTTCCTGGACGAGCCGACCACCGGCTTCGACCCGAACGCCCGCCGCGGCGCCTGGGACGTCGTGCGCAACCTGCGCGACGCCGGCACCACCATCGTGCTGACCACGCACTACATGGACGAGGCCCAGGCGCTCGCCGACTCGGTCGTCGTCGTCGCGGCCGGCCAGGTCGTGGCCTCGGGCACCCCCGAGACCCTCGGCGGACGCGACAGCGCCCTCGCCCGGATCCGCTTCGCGCTGCCGCGCGGCGCCGTCGTCTCCGACGTGCCCGTACCGGTGACCGACGCGGGCGAGGGCCTGGTCACGGCGGAGGTCGAAGAGCCCACCGCCGCCCTGTACAAGCTCACCGACTGGGCCCTGCGGCGCGGCACTCCCCTGGAGCGGCTGACCGTCGACCAGCCCACCCTGGAGGACGTCTACCTGGGCCTGACCCGTGAGTACGCGTCCACGGAAGCCTCCTCGCCGTCCTCCGCCCGGACACGGCGCCGGCCGAATCGGAGCCGATCATGACCACCCTGACCCCGACCACGACATCCCGTACCGGGGGCCGCCCGGCCGCGGCGGGCGGAGAGCGGGGCACCCTCGCCCTGCTCTGGCACCAGATCCGCTTCGAGCAGCTGTCCTTCTGGCGCAACCCGCAGTCGATGGTGTTCACCTTCGTCCTGCCCATCGTCATCATCGGCATCTTCGGCGCGGTCTTCAGCGGCGGCGAGGGCGAGACCTTCTTCTTCGGCCTGTCGGGCATGCAGTACTACACCCCGACCATCGCCGCGGTCTCGGTACTGGGCGCCTGCTACGGCCAGCTCGCGATCGTGCTGGCCATGCGCCGCCAGACCGGCATCCTCAAGCGGCTGCACGCCACACCGCTGCCGGCCTGGGTGTACTTCGCCGGACTCCTCGTGCACTGCGTCGTCGTCTCCGTGATCGACGTGGCGCTGGTCATCGGCATCGGCTCGCTGTACGGCGTGACGCTGCCGACGGCCTGGGCGGTCGTCATCCTCACCCTGGTGCTGGGCGCGGCGAGCTTCTGCGCGCTGGGCGTGGGCGTCGCCTCGCTCATCAAGAACTCCGAAGCCGCCCCGGCGGTGGTGCAGTTCATCCAGTTCCCGCTCGTCTTCATCTCGGGCAGCTACTTCCCGATCCACTCCGAGGTGCTGAACAAGATCGCGGGCCTGCTGCCCGTCAAGCCGTTCAACGACGCCATGCTCGCGCCGTTCACCGGTGACGGCAGCTTCCACTGGAAGGAACTGGCCGTCCTGGCGGCCTGGGGCGTCATCGGCGCCCTGATCGCGGTCCGCAGCTTCCGCTGGGACCCCCGCCCGGAGTAGCGCCGGCCGGGCACCGGACCGTACGGCGTGCACGTCCTCGGGGGGCCTCGACGATGAGGCCCCCTCGACGTGCCGCGACCCCGTGAGACCTCTCCCGGAAGGAACCCCTCATGTCCTCCTCCCTCTCCTCGTCCCCCGTCACCGCCCCACCGTCCCCGGGCGAACTGGCCGGCCTCTGGGACATCGACACCGAAGCCAGCACCGTCGAGTTCCGCGCCCGGCACTTCTTCCTGCTGCCGGTCTCCGGCCGGATCCCGGTCAGCGCCGGCGCCGTACAGCTCGACGAGAGCGGCACGCTGCGGGGCCTCGACATCTCCCTGGCCGCCGCCGACTTCAACACCGGCAACCCCGGCCGGGACCGCCAGGTCACCGGCGCCGGCTTCCTCGACGCCGAGCGCCACCCCGTGCTCCGGTTCACCGGCGACCGCCTGAACGGCGGCGGCACGGCGGGCTGGACCGTGGAGGGCCGGCTCACCGTCAAGGGCAGCAGCGTTCCGCTGACCCTGGACGTGGACCCCGCGGGCATCGAGCCCAAGGCCGGCGGGGCGCGGGTCGTCGTACGCGCCACCGCGGAGGTCGACCGGCACGCGCTCGGCGTGAGCGCGATGCGCGGCATGGTCGGACCCCGACTGCGCGTGCGCGTCACCGCCGTCTTCGTCCGCGGCCTCTAGAGCCCGCAATCCCGCCGCCGCCGCACCGCCGGTACACCGAAGGCGCCGCTCCACCGCCGGTACACCGAAGGCCCGGCCGGAGAGTCTCCGGCCGGGCCTCGGCGTTGCCCCCACCCGTGCGCGCGGTGGTCTCAGCCCGCGGGCGCCGACTGCGCGACCGTACCCGCCGGGGCGGGGAAGGCGTGCGCGAGCCAGGCGTACGTACGCAGCTCCTCCAGCATGCTCAGCCCCAGCCGGTTGTGCAGCATGTGCGTGTGCGAGGACAGGATCACCCCCGGCGGCACCGGAGAGGCCGCCCGGACCGCGTCCACCAGCACCCCGGCCGCCTCGTGCCAGCCCTCGAACGGGCCGTGCGCCAGCGGGTCCACGGAGCCACCGCCCCCGGCGATCGTGGTGACCGAGTCCAGCAGCCGGTCCGCGTACCCGGCCTGCGCCGCCCAGCCCCGCCAGGCCGCCAGGCCGTGCGCGTAGTACGACGCCCGCTCGGCGGGGCCGCCGAGCGCGGCGGCCGCCGCCATCGTGCCCCGCAGCGCCAGCTGTGCGCGGTGCGCCTCACCGCGCACCCGGGGCACCAGGGCCAGCACGAGCCGGCTCGACGCGTGGAACAGCCGCTCGTTCGCGGGCATCAGCGCGGGACCCCCGTACCGGTCGTACTCGGGCTCGTACCAGGCGGGGTGAACGCCCGGTGCCAGCAGCGCCTGGAGGGAGCGGTTCTCCCCGCTCTCCCCGGCCGTCAGCACACCCGCGCCCGCCCGGAACGCCTCGGCGTCCAGCGGCTCCTCGTCCGGGAACAGCCGGCCCGCCTCGGCGAGCCGCGTGCTCAGCGCCTCCTCGAACTCCGGGAGCTCGTCCGGGGCCAGATCGCCCACCCGCAGCCGCAGGTGCGGGCCGCGCTGCCAGTAGCGGATGAAGAACCAGGGCCGGCCGCCCAGTTCCGCGACCGCCGGTCCCACCGCCTCGGCCAGCACCCGGTCGTGGGCCGACCGGGCGGTGGTGCCCAGGTGCAGGTGCCAGGCCGTCCAGGCCGTGGGCCGCTGCCCGCTCCCGTCCGCCTCCCGGGCCGCCCGCTCCCGGGCCCCGCGCCCGTCGGCCTGCCCGTCGGTCTGCCTGTCGCTCTGCCTGTCGGTCCGTCCGTCGGTCCGTCCGTCGGTCTGGCTGTCGGTCCGCCTGTCCGTCATGTGTCCGGTTCCCTTCACCGTCGCAGGTCGAGCAGCGCGCCACCGGTCTCCTGCGGGACCCCCACGACCGCGGACAGGACGATCGTCTCGTCCTCCTCCAGGCCGAGGACACGCTGCGTGGGTATCTCCTTGAAAGCCCGCACCGGGCGGGCGAACAGCCCCGAGGCCGCCGCCGACAGGCACAGCCCGTGCACCGCCCAGCCGGCCGCGTGCTGCGCCGCGCCCCAGCCCGCAGGACCGAGCCGCGCGAACAGCTCCCGGGGCCGCACCGACAGGAACACCGACATCGGGGCGTTGCGGATGCCGCAGCCGTTGACCGGCGAGACCCCGTAGCCGTACTGCTCCTCCAGCCGCTCGGCGGCCGAGGCGTCCTCCCGTACCGGCCGGGCCACCCCGCCGTCGGCCCGGTGCACCCCGTCGGCCGTGCCCGTGACGCCGTGCGTCACCACCGTGACCCGGACCGACTCGAAGGCCGCGGCGAGATCCGGGCCGGGCGGCGGTACGGAGAGCCAGCGCAGCGCGCTCTCCAGCGCCTCGGCCGGCACCCGCCCGCGCCGCCCCGTCATCCCGTGCAGGGCGCGCGGCATCCGGCCCGAGTGGCGCCGCCAGAGCAGCTCCGCCCAGTCGGGCACCACGGCCGAGCGGGGGAGTCCCGCCGGGATCGCGGAGGTCAGGGGGTGCGGCCGGCCGTCGTACATCTGGCCGCGGTTGACCCATACGAGGTCCTCCAGCGCGGGATCGCTCGCGGCGAGCGCGGCCGGCACCGGGACGGCGTCCGCACACCCGCCCGGGGCCGGCGCCGTGGCGCCCAGCTCCACGGTGAGCGGCAGCGACCACTCCCAGGGCCGCTCGAAGCCGAGTCCGGCCAGCAGCCGGTGCGCGTCCGGGCCGGGCAGCCGCAGCCGGGCCGGCAGCCCGAAGAGCTCCAGGCCGATGCCGAGCGCGCGCAGCACCATGCCGAGCTCGATGGCGACGAGCGAGCTGCGGAACCACTTGTAGGCGGCCGGGATCGCCGTGTAGCGGCCGGTGAGCGCGATCCGCCGGCCCGGACCGGGGGCGGCCGCGCCGGTGAGCGCGTGCAGGTCCGGCTGGAGCAGCCGCCAGGGGCGCGGGCCGCCGCCGTCCACGAAGGCGTGGACGGGGAACAGGCAGCGCGCCGAGGCGTACGGGCGGTGGTCGTTGTACGGGTTCTCCGGCTCGCGGCGCTGCGGCCCGAAGGCCGTCGTCAGCGCGTGCGCCAGCCGCTCGGAGTCCACCACGCCCGCACCCGCCCCGGCCGGCACCTGCGGGTAGGGGAGGGCGGAGAGCAGCCCGGTGGTGCCCAGCGGCAGGACCGTGCGCACCCCGGCCCCGGTCGGCGGCGCGGGCGCCACGTGGGTGTCCGGCGGGTCCTCCGGGGTCCAGGTCCAGCGCGGTGGTTCGGGCCGGTCGGCGCCGGCCCCGTACGCGTACCAGAGCGGCTCGCGCGCGATGGAGTTGTCCCCCTCGGGGCCCGGCAGGTCGACCGGGCAGGGCCGCCGGGTGCGGAGCGGAGTCGTGGGCGTCATCTGCGGGCCTCCAAGAGAACGGGGCCGGGGCCCGGGGGGATCGGGCCCCGGCCCGGCCAGGGGTGGACACGGGATCCGGGCCATCGCAGGACGGCCCGGACCCCGGGGACTCTCGCCGGCCGGCGCGGGCCGGCCGAGGCGGTTACGGGAAGGGGTGCGGGTCGTACGGGACCGGGCGGTCCTCCTGGCCCGTGCCGTGCAGCGCCGCCGTCAGCCGGGGCAGCCCCGTCAGCCGCTGCTGCGCGTGCCCGAAGCACATCGGGAGGATGCCGGGCACCACCGAACGCGCCACGTGGATGCCCGCGTCCGCGTGCTCCCGGCTCGTCTGGTCGACCAGCACGATCTGCTCCAGCCCGGCCCGCGCGAACAGACCCCGGACGAAGTCCAGCGCCCCGCGCACGTCGCCGCCCGACTCCACGGCCAGCTTCTCCGGCCAGCCCGGGAACGCCTCCTCCAGGCTCACCCGGGGTCCGCCGAGCCCGGCGGTCGCCCGCTCCCGCATCTGCGGCAGCGAGTAGAGGCGCACGTGGTCCTCCAGCTCCTGGACCTGCCACGGGTCGTCGATCATCGGCTCGACCTGCTCGCGGGTCCAGTCGACCGGGTTGGTCACCAGCTGCGCGACCTCGCGCAGCGCGCCGCGGATCGCCGACTGCGGATCGGCGCCCGAACCCGCCGACGAGAAGGTCGCCGGGAAGGGGTTCAGCCGGTTGACCGCCAGCACCCACACCACCGGCAGCTCGATGTCCTGGGTGACGACCAGCAGGTGGACGTCGAACCCGCGCGCCTGGATCAGCTCGATCATGGCGCGGCTGGTCGGGTCGGTGATCGAGGACTCCGGGATGTACGGCAGCGGGGCCGCCCGGTACCACGACAGCAGGAACGCGTCCCGCTCCGCGAGCTCGAACAGCGAGTGCAGGGCGGCCTCTTCGAGGTTCGCGCCGACCGCGCAGCCGCTGGAGGACTCGTAGAAGTAGTGCTCGCGCTCGTGCGGACCGACCGCGCGCGCCGCCCGCCGGTCCCGCCGGAACGCGTACTCGTACTGGTAGAAGGCGTGGTCGGCCGGCACCAGCAGGGGCCGCCCGTCCGACAGGTCGTGGCCCCACACCCAGTCCATCGGGGTGTCCTCGGTGAACGGCGTCACCCGCGAGGTGGGGTGGGCCAGCTGCTCCGCCGTGTAGCGGCCCAGCCCGCCCGGGTCCACGGCCCGCTCGCCCAGCTCCCGGAACGAGCGCCCCGTCAGGACCGGGATGTCGTACGGGAACCCGCCGAGCCGCTCGTACGCCTCCAGCACCGCGACCGGCTCGGTCTCGGCGAAGGTCTGCGCCCGGCCGTGCCCCATCGCGGGGGCGTCCGGTACCACGGCCATGCTCATCGCGAACGGCGCGTGGGACTCCCGCAGGATCGCCCGCACCGGCCCGAAGCGGTCGTCGACCAGCCGCTCGCGCAGCACCCCGCGCTCGACCAGCCGGCTCCGCGCCGACCGGGTCGGGTCACCCGCCGAGGCCGGGCGGGAGCGCAGCGCCAGCGGCAGCGGCTGCGCCGCGCCGTCGAGCCCGGCCGCGGTCGGACCGCACACGGGGCAGTGGAAGCTGCGGGAGATCCTCCGGCGCCGGTTGCCCGCCGCCGATACGACGTACAGCTCGCCGGGGGCGAGCGGCCGCTCTGCCAGGTGCTCCAGGGTCGCCCGGAGCAGTTCGGGCAGCAGCGGCGCGGCGGCGCGGGGGGCCTCGGTCGCCCGGCCGAGGTCGCCGACCAGCGGATGGTCCACGACCGTGCGGTCCCGGACCTCGGCGCAGGCCGCGCAGCCGCCGCCCTGGTCCCCGGGCCGCCACAGCGGCCCGACGAGGACCTCGTCGGCGAGGACCCGGACCGACAGCAGGTCCGTGCCGCGCCCGGCGGCGTCCGCCACGCGGTCGCGTTCCCAGGCGAGGTCCCAGCCGCGGTTGACGGCCACCGAGGCGCCGGTGACCCCGGCCAGATTCGCCACCACCGTGCGCCAGTCCCCGTCCGGGGCGTCGTACGCCGAGTCCGTGCCCGGCCCGAAGGCCGTACGCGTCTGCGGGGTGAGGTCAGCCGGCATCACGGGCCTCCTGCGGGGGTGCGGCGGTCACGGCCTCGACCGCGCCGTGCCAGAGGGGGAGCGGGCCGAGCACCGGGTCGGTGCGTTCGGCCAGGCCGCGGTAGCCGGTGCCGGCCCGCGCGGCGCGGGCGCTGAGCTGCTCGCGCAGCCGCCCGGTGACGGCGGCGTCCGCGAACAGCAGGGCGTCGGTGGAGAGTTCGGCGACCGTGCCGCAGCCGCCCGCCTGGACCCGGGCGAGCGCCGTGCACAGGGCCGTGCGGACGGCCTCCTCGGCGGTGGCGCCCCAGCCCCGGCCCAGCGGCACACCGCCCAGGGTCACCCGGGCGAGCCGCCAGTCCAGCTCCGGCAGCCGCAGTACCGCAACCTCCGGATCGCGCCCGGCGGCCCGCAGACCCGCCAGGATCCGCGCGCCCTCCGGGTCGAGGGGCGCCTCGGGCTCCTGCTCCAGCGCCGGATCGCCGGCGAGGATGCGCAGGGCCCCGTCGAGCAGCCAGTGCTCCTCGGTCAGACCGGCCGCGGGAGTCCCGGGCCGGGCCGCCCGGGCCCGCAGGGCCGCCAGCGCCGCGGCCACGGTCGCGGTCTCCTGGTGCGCGGCCCAGCCCACCACCGCGCCGCGGTGCCCGGCCCGGTGCTCCGCCGCCCGCAGCGCGAGCGGCATCTGCGGCAGGTCCTCGCCGGCCGCAGAGGCGAACAGCCCGGTCCAGCGGCGCGCGACGGCCCCGGCGGCCTCCAGGGCCTCCTCGGCGTCGGGCGCGGGCTCGGCGGGGACGTCGTCGAGGGTGCTCGGCCGGCCGGTCGCGGCCGCCAGGTGAAGAGCCCCGTCGACGGCCACCGGGTCGGTGGCCAGATCGGCGCCGTGCACGACGTGGCCCGTACCGGGCTCCGCCGTGCCGGTCAGGGAGTCGAACAGCAACTGCCCCGCCAGCGCCCCCGCGAGGGCGTCCGCCACCGGCCGCGGGGCCGGGTCGGTGGCCTCCGCCTCGGCCCAGGCCAGCGCCCGGTCCCGGAAGGCGGCCCAGGCGCGGTGCCGGCCGGGGCCGGTCAGCACCGGCCCCACCAGGGCGACCCGGCCGCCCAGCAGCACCGTGAGGAGGGGGACGCCGTCCGGCACCGCTGCCGGGTGCTGCGTCACCCCCGTGGTCATCTCCACGACCGCGTCGAGGCCTTCGTACGCTCCCGCGTGCGCGGCCTCGTACGCCGCCAGGGACTCGGCCTCGGTCACCTCGCCCGCCCCGGCCCGGCGCAGCCCGCGGGCCGCCGGGCCGGTGGCCCCGGCCGGACCCGCCAGCAGCACCCGGGCGGCCCGCAGCCGGGCGAACGCCGCGTACGGGTCGTCCAGCGCCGACTCCAGCCGGGCCAGGGCCTCGGGGAACCGCGCCCGTACCCCCGGTGCGGGAGCCGCGACGGTGAAGGAGGCGGGGTCGAGCAGCATGCCGCCTTCCCGCATCTTCCCGATCAGGTGCCGTACGGCGGGACGGGACTTCTCGGTGCCGATCGCGGCGACGAGCTCGTCCTCGCTCGTACCGGACTCCAGCAGCGGCATGCAGCCCTCGGCCACCGCGTGCAGCAGCTCCGAACCGCTCAGGACGAACTGCCCGCGCGGGCCGCTGACGTACACCCCGTTCGGGACGGGCGCGAAGTGCAGGTCGGGCCGGGCGACGAGTGCGGTCACGGGTGTCATCACTGCTCCCCTTCAGGGCCCTGGTAGGTGAACCGGCCGCCGGGCTCGCGGCCGACCTCGACCACCCACTCGGTGGCGTGGGTGCCGTCCTGCACCCCGGGCAGCGCCTCTTCGAGGTAGCAGCCGTCCGCACCGCGCCGCTCCAGCATCCGCGGCAGCACCCGGGTGCCGAGCGCGCTCGCGAGGTCGACGTACTGAGGCTTCTGCTGGAGCCGCTTGGACTGCACGTCGGGGGCGCCCACCGACAGCGGGCCCTCGTCTTCCGGCGCGTTCTTGATGACGACCTCCTCCGGTACTCCGTACCGGGCCCGCCACGCGGTGAGGGCCAGCAGCCGCTCGTGCTCGTCGGGACCGGCCGCGACCGCGGCCTCCAGCTCCTCGCCGCCGTACCAGCGGCGGCGGCCGATCAGTACGTCGCCCACCGCCATCCGGGGCGCGACGCGGGTCGCGGACCGGTCCCAGGGGGTGGCCGCGTGCCAGCTGTTGGGCAGCGAGTTGAACAGCCGGCCGCTGATGACCAGCCCGGACGCCACCGACAGCGGCGGCGGGAACAGACCCGGGTGGCCGGTGCCGAGCGGCAGGACGCGCGTCGGGCGGCCCTCGGGGTCCTCCACGCGCAGGGTGTCGGTGTCCGCGTCGTGGACCAGCCGCAGCGAGAACCAGTCCTCGGGGTGCAGCCCGCCCGGCAGGATCGGCGCGTGCGCGTTGACGTTGAGCCGGTGCAGGCCCAGGTCCTCGGTGACCCGGGCGCCGTCGGCGCCGTACGTCCGCCGCAGCCGGTCGGCGAGCAGCGGCAGGGCCCGGCCGCCGAGGCGGCGGTCCGCGTCGAGGAAGCGGGCGTACAGCATGCCGTGGCCAGGCAGGCCGTCGTTGAGGATCAGGTGTCCGTCGGCCTGCTGGAGCAGCACCCCGTACACGAGCCGGTCCTGGCGGAACCGCTCGGGCAGGGCCGCGGTCAGCTCGCGCACCTCGGCGGGGGAGAAGGCCAGGGTGTCCGCGCCCTCGTCCACCGTCTTCGACAGCCGGGCGTGCACCGCCTCGGTGAGCTCCCGGCGCAGCAGGTACATCCGCTCCAGGGAGCCGTCGGCGGGGCCGATGCCCTTGAGGCCGGACGGGTCGCCCGTGCCGTGCGGCCCGTACACCGCGTCCATCGCGGCGGCCCGGCGGGAGACCTCGCCGACCACGAAGGCGGCGTTCGCGGCGAGCGGCACATCGGCACCGGCCCCGAACCGCTCGACGAAGGCGGCGGTCATCAGGACGCGGACGTCGTGCAGCCAGTCGAAGACGGTGAGCAGCTCCACGGCCGGCCCGAGGTCCGCCAGCGGTTCGTGCCAGCGCTGCGTCGCCACCTTCAGCGGCGGCATGACGAAGTCCTCCTCGACGGTGATCTGCGAGGGCCGGCCGGCGAGGTGGCTGAGCCGGGCCAGCGAGCCGCGCAACTCGCCGAGGACGGCGCCGCGCTGCTCCGCGGGGGCGGCCGCCAGCTTCGGCAGGCCCGCGCGCACCTCGGCGGCGGTCTCGGCCGCCCGCGGGTCGGCGGGGGTGAGCAGCTGCTCGTAGTCCCCGTTGCCGTCCTCGGCCTCGTTGAAGGTGCACAGCAGGCCCTGGCCCACGGCCTGCCGGACCCGGCCTTCGGCCTCGGCCGCCGGCCAGCCGGAGCGTTCGGCGACGTGGGCGACGACCGAGGGGAAGAGCCGCGGGCCCATCGACACCGCGTCCAGGAGGTGCCCGGCGGGTCCGTCCAGCGGGACGGCCATGCGCCGCATGCCCTCGTCGGTCAGCTTGAGGAAGAACAGCTTGCCGGTCTCCGGGTCGGGCGCCGAAGTGGGCGGCAGCCCGATCCACTTGTCGTCCAGGTCGGCCAGTTCGGCCTGCGGGAGGCCGCCGAGCACGTAGCCGAGCATGACGCGGTCCAGGCCCGGGAAGGCCACCGCGCCGGTGAACGGCACGTCGTCCGGCGCGACACCGGCCGGGTCGGGCTCCGCGATGCCCACCGCGGTGAAGCGGGAGAGCGGGCTGGTGCGGACCATCGCCCGCGTCACGTACTGGATGAGACCGCGTTCCGACTTGCGGGTCTTGGAGGTGACCGGCCCGGGAGCAGCCACCGCCGTGCGGTAGCGCTCCGCCTCCTGGTGCACCTCGGGCGCCACCAGCGCCAGCGAGCGCAGCAGGTCGGGGTCGGCGAGCAGCCCGGCGAGACCGGCCCGTTCGCGCTCGGCGGCCTCGGGGTAGCCGGCCACGAGCTCGGCGCGCAGCCGCTCGTGCCGCTCCCGGGCGGCCAGCCAGCGCGTCATGGCGGGGGTCGGGGCGGGCGCGGCCTTGGGGGCGCGTCCGGCCAGGACCGTACGGCGCAGGGAGACCAGTTCGCGCCGCTCGGGGCCCTCCACGGCGCCGATGCGCTCGTACAGCTCGTCGGAGCAGGCGGTGGTCGCGGCGGCCAGTTCGGTGTGCGCCGCCGCGTACTCGGCGAGCAGGGCGCGCTGGGCCGGGTCGCCGATGCGGGCGCGGCGCAGGGGGTTGACGCGGAGGAACCAGAGCGGCTCCTTCAGGGGCTCGGTCATCTGGAGGCTCCGGTTTCCGTGAGGGCGCTGTCGCCGCGGCCGCTGCGGTCCTGCCGCTCCCGGAGCCGCTCCTGCCAGGAGACGCCGAGGACCGCGTCCACGGTCTCGGCGATGGCGAAGCACATGTAGTAGCGCTGCATGGGGGAGACGGTCAGCAGCGGCAGCTGCTCGTAGAAGAGGTTGGTCAGCAGGCGGAAGGCGGCGAACCACTTCGACGGGTCGGCCACCACCCCCGACTCGCCGACGGCCCGGTGGAAGTCGCTGTCGGGCTGCGCGCCCTGCGGGACGGTGGTGACGGCTCCGGGCGGGCCCATCTCGCTCTTGTCCACGCCCGCGGTGACGGAGTCGAGCAGGTCGAGCGTCAGGGTGCCGGCCGCGACCGCGTTCTCCAGCGCGCCCGCGCAGTAGGCGAAGGCCGTGCGCCACTCGGCGGCGGCGGGCGAGACCTCGCCCGACACCCGCTGCTCCACGACGGTGCGCAGCCGCTGCTCCTCCCGCGCGTAGCGCTCCTGGAACACGGGGCGTACGTCCTTGGTGGGAGCGGCCCAGGCCAGGAAGGCCTCGACGTGCGAGCGCGGGGAGAAGACCCCGTACGCGAGGCCGAGGGCATGGGTGTCGGCGAGGGCGGCGAAGGCCTCCGCGAGGCGCACGGTGGCGCTGCGCGGGTCGGCGGCGATGGCCTCGACCATGCTCATCAGGGGTTTGGCGAGGGCGCCGGCGACGACGGTGCGGAAGGGGTCCAGACGCGGCTCGGCCGAGCTCCGGGCGGTGCGCTCGACGCGTTCGACGGCGCCGTGCTCGCGCAGCGGGAGGTACGGCGGAGGGACTGCTTCCAGACGGCCGAATTCACGTGCCTGGACGAGGTACTGCTCCTCGGTCAGCGCCCGCGGCGGGTCCAGCGGCCCCGCGTCGAGCCGCGCAGCGACCTCCGCCCAGTCGGGTCCGGGCACGCCCGGCACCGAGAGCGCGAGGATGTCGACGTACGGCCCGTGCAGCCAGCCGCGCCGCAGCTGAACGGCGGGAGCGCCCTGTGCGACCAGCGCACGGGCGACGGGAACGACGTGGCGGGCCAGCCAGGCCGGCGACACGGGCATCCGGGTATGGAGCCGCACCCCCGTCAGGCCGGTGGAATCCGGCGCCACGGCCGTGCGCTCCGGAGCATCAACCCCCATGGTTTTTCGCACCTTTCGAGTGATCGAAATCGAACGCGAGGCGTGGCTGAAAGAAGCCATAAGGCAGACAAGCCGGTTGTACTCTCGCGCAATGACTTTGGACGCCGTGGACACGGCCGAGTGCGAGGCGCTCACCCAGAACCTGCGCCGCCGCGGGGCGATCGTGCTCGCCTTCTTCGCCCTGGTGTGGGCCTTCGCGGCCGGCTCGGGGATAGCGGCCATGCCCGTGTCCGTGGCGGTCGGGGTGGTGGCGGCCGTACTGACCGCCGTGGCCGTGGTGCTGGCCTTCCGGGGCGCCGCCGGCCCCGCAGTGCGTCAGGTGCGGCTCCCGGAGAAGTGGAACCGCGGTGTCGGACTGGTCAACCTCGCCGAGGTGGTGGCGATCTTCGCCGTCGTCGCCGCGTCGAACGCGGCCGGCCGTCCCGAGCTGATCCCGCCGGGCATCTGCCTGGTGGTCGGCCTGCACTTCTTCCCGCTGGCCCGGCTGTTCGACCAGTGGCAGTACAAGTGGACCGCCTCGCTGCTGACCGCGGTCTCGGTGGCCGGCTTCGCCGTCGCCGCGGCCGGGACCTCGGGGGAGACGGTGCGGATCGTGGTGGGTCTGGGGGCCGCGGTGGTGCTGCTGGGCTCCTCGCTACACGTCGCCGTGCGCGGTTGAGCCCCATCGGCAGCACCGCCTGAGCGGCCTCTGCGACGGGCCCCGTCGGCCCGTCGGGTGTTCCGACCTGTCGAACAAGGATGTACCCATCCGGCCCGTTGGCCGGATGGGCGCGTCCTTTGTTGCTCTCAACCGGTCAGCGGGGACCGGTCAGCAGGCGGAGCAGGTCGAGCTCGAGGACGACGAGGTGCCGATCGAGCCGCTGGATGCGCCCAGTTCCGGGAGGGCCACGCCGTCGGCGACCTCGAGGGTCTCGAGCTGGTCCACGTCGAAGGCGTCGAACGCCGCGTCGTCACCGTTGATGTCGTTGATGCTCATGATGGTGTTCCTTTCGGTCCGGAGAGTGCTTGCGTCAGCAGGCGGAGCAGGTGGAGGACGAGGAGGACGAGGTGCCGATCGAACCGCTGGAGGCACCCAGCTCCGGGAGGGCCACGCCGTCGGCGACCTCAAGGGTCTCCAGCTGGTCCACGTCGAAGCCCTCGAAGGTCTTGTCGGCGTTGTCCGCGTTCTTGATGTCGTCGATGCTCATTTGAATTCCTTTCCGAATTCTCTGAGAACGGGATGCGTTTTGTTTCCCGCTTTTCGCTTTTCTTTGTGCACCCTCTCGGCTGCACAACTAGAGAATGCCCGCCGAATCGGCCGCCGCCAAGGGTTTTCGGCCGTCGCCTGACAGTTGTCACGCCGGCCGTAATCGGCGTCATGGCGCCGCCCCGGCAAGCGGAATGCGAAAGCGCCGCTTTCCCCGCCAGGAGCGGGGGAAAAGCGGCGCTTTCGGGCGGCGCGGGCGCGCGGAAGCCGGCTCAGCGGTCGCCGGCCACGGTCCAGTCGGGGCTGTTGAGCATCTGCCAGCCCTCCCCGGGCTCGCCGGCCACGGAGTCGTCCGGGGCGCGGCTGCCCAGCAGGAAGTCCCCGACGGAGGACTCCCGCAGGTAGTCCAGGCCCAGCACGCGCGCGGACATGTCCGCGTCCCCGTTGCCCAGCCCGCAGGGCGCCAGCCCCATGGCCGTCGCGACCAGGTACATCGTCTGGTAGAGCACGCCCGTGTGCCGCAGGGTCGTGGCGTAGGCGATGCCCCGGTACTTCCACGACATGCGCTGGAAGCGCGCCGTCACCGTGATCAGCACATCCGGCCTGGCCTCCATCCCGGTGGCCCGCGAGGCCACCAGGAACAGCGATTCCCGGTCCGCCTCGGCCGAGTTGACCAGGACCAGCGTGTGCGCCACCGGGTCGTAGTAGTAGCTGCCGGGCGCCAGCCCCGCGCAGCGCCGCACGGTGACGTACAGCTCCAGCTCGTAGCCCTGGCCGCCGCTGGGGTAGGGGCGGGAGATCACCTCGTCGCGCTCGCTCCCCGGCTCGGGGGTGTAGTGGGCGCGCACCCGCTGGACCCGGTACAGGAACTCGCCGAGCTGCTCGGCCGTCATCTCGGCGGCCCCGTACCCGCGGATGGAGCGGCGGGTCTCGACGGCCTCCGTCAGCGAGGGGTCCCGCCGGGCGATCTCCGCCCGGTCCGGCCGGTGCAGGGCCGTCACGGGCCCCTGCGGGACGGGCTTGACGGCCGGCTGGGGGTCGATCTCCCCGCGGTAGGGGTAGACCGCGCCGAAGATGTCGTCGTAGCGCCCCGAGCGGACGCGGGAGTGGAAGAGCAGGTCGTGGAAGTCCCACTGGCGCAGGGTGGGATCGGTGTCCGAGGGGAAGGCGCCCGAGGCGTCCGCGGCCTCCGTCAGGCCCGCCCCCGCCAGGTGCGCGAGCAGGTCGTCGACCTCCTGCGGAGCCAGCGCCGAGCCGTGCCGCAGCGCCTCGGCCGAGCCGGGTGAGCCCAGCGCGGCCACCAGCTCCCGCGCCCCGGGGTCCGTCAGCACCGCCCGGAACTTCACCAGCGGCGACTCCAGTACGAGGACCCCCTCGCGGCTCCGGCAGAAGGCGAAGCGGGACAGCCGCAGCACCGCCCCCGGCGCGGGCGCGGCCGGCTCCAGGCGCGCGTCGCGGGCCACCGGCTCCAGCCGGAGCAGCTCGCGGCGCCCGGCGGCGGGCCCGCGGGTCAGGACGCTGTGCAGCAGGAGGTGGCGCGTACGCCCCAGGAGCTGGTGCACGCCCGCCTGTTCGGCCGGCCCCAGGCCCGCCAGCAGCTCGTCGAGCGGTTCGGGGCCGGCGGCCAGGCGGCTGAGCGCGGTCCGCACGGCTCCGCGTACCGGCCGCAGGACGAGCGTGGTGGCCGGGCCGGTCAGGGTGGCCGTCTCGCCCTCGAAGGCGAGCCGGACGTCCTCGCGGAGCACCGGGGCGGTGCGGGGCGGCGACGGTGTGTCGGTCTGCATTACGGGGTCTCCCGTCGGGGCGGTCCATCGGTGAAATTCGGACACACCACTGTGAAGGCCGCGCGCATATCCCGGCGGGGGCGCCGGAAAACCGGTGACATTCCCCGGCTCATTCGATGACCGAGGTCATGGACTGCCGTGACAGATGCCAGGTGCACCGGTCAAACGCTAGGTGCTCCGAAGGGGGGCACGCATGCTCGGAAGACGAAAACACCCTTCACTCACTTCATGCGCAGGACGTAAGGAAGTTCCCGTGCTCACTCGTCGTCATGCAATCAGTCTCGGCCTCACCGTGGGCGGCCTCGGCGCGGTCGGCGCCGCGGGCGGGCTCTTCCAGACGCTCGTCGCCAGCGGTACGGCCCAGGCCGCCCAGAGCGGCGCCAAGGCGGCCGCGCCGCTCACGCCGTTCACCGTGCCCTTCGTGACACCACCGGTGCTCAGACCCACGCTGAGCACCAGGGGCATCGACTACTACAACGTCCGGATGGCCCGTACCAGCCACGAGATCCTCCCGGGCACCCGCACCGACCTGATGACCTACAACGGGTCCTTCCCGGGCCCCACGATCCGGACCCGCCGCGGGCGCACCGCCGTGGTCCGCCAGTTCAACGCGCTCGACATGCCCACCTCCGTGCACCTGCACGGCGGCAACAACCCCGTCTCGATGGACGGCGGGATGATGGACACCATCGCCCCGGGCCGCAGCAGGACGTACGTGTACGCCAACGACCAGCCGGCGGCGACGCTGTGGACGCACGACCACGCGCACCACATGGAGTCCGAGCACGTCTACCGGGGCCTGTCGGCCGCCTACCTGCTCGCCGACGACACCGAGGACGCCCTCGGGCTGCCCTCCGGGAAGTACGACGTGCCGGTGGTGATCCGCGACGGCCACTTCGACGCGAACGCCGCCCTGCTCTACACGATGGACGACGCCTTCAACCGGACCACGATCCTGGTCAACGGCAAGCCGTGGCCCGTGATGAAGGTGGAGGGCCGCAAGTACCGGTTCCGCCTGATCAACTCCTGCAACCTGCGGATCTTCGTACTGCGCCTGAGCGACGCGAGCCTCATGACGCACGTCGGCGGCGACGGCGGCCTGCTGCCCGCCCCGGCGAAGATGCCCGTCGCCGTCCTGTCCCCGGGCGAACGCGCCGACATCGTCCTGGACTTCTCCCAGTACGCGCCCGGCACCCAGCTCGTCCTGGAGAACCTGGTGGGCCCCGGCCCGGCCGAGCTCGTCGGCAAGGTCATGCGCTTCGACGTCGGCGAGAAGACGCCCGACGACAGCCGGGTGCCGGACGTGCTGCTCCCGCAGGCGCCGCTGCCCAAGCCGACCGTGGAGCGCTCCTTCACGCTGAAGATGGACCCCGACGCCGCGACCGGCGCCGGCGCGCTCATCAACGGCAAGCTCTTCGACCCGGCCCGGATAGACACCGAGATCGCCTGGGGCTCGACCGAGGTCTGGACGGTCAGCAACATCAGCACCGAGGTCCCGCACAACTTCCACGTGCACCTCGCGCCGTTCCGCATCCTCGAACGCGACGGCCAGCCGGTCGCCCCGACCGAGGGCGGCCTCAAGGACACGGTCATGCTCTGGCCCGGCCAGAGCGCGAAGCTCCAGCTCACCTTCAACTCGCACCGCGGGGTCTACCCGTACCACTGCCACATGATCGACCACTCCGCCATGGGAATGATGGCGCAGATGAAGATCACCTGACGATCCGTCACCCATCCCGAAATCCCGAGCCTTCCGGAAAGGAGGGAACACATGGCCACCCCAAGCAGCCCGTACGTACGGCGCATCCTCGACGTGCTGGAGCAGGACCGGGCCCGCACCGTCCTGCACCGACGCGAGGCCGGCCGGGACACCAGCGTCGCGGCGGGTGAACTGGCCGACTCCGTCCTCGGTACCACCGCCCTGCTGCACGCCCACGGCATCGGCCACTCCGACACCGTGGGCGTCCTGACCGGCCCCAACCACCCCCTGATGCTCAGCGCGCGCTACGGGATCCACCTCCTGGGGGCCACGTCCGTCTACGTACGCTCGATGAACCCCCGCACCGACACCGAGACCTTCTCGCTCGCCACGCAGACCGAGCTGCTGCGCGACACCGGGGCCCTGCTGCTCCTGGTGGACGAGGAGAGCGCCGAACGCGGGCGCTGGCTCGCGCACCGGATGCCGGAACTCACCGTCCTGCCCATCCCCTGGGAGCGGCCGCCCGAGGCCGCACTGCCCCTGCGCTTCCCGCCCGTGCGGGCCGACGACCTCTGCGTCGTCGACTTCACCAGCGGCAGCACCGGCCGGCCCAGGATGGTGGCGCAGCGCTACGGCACCCGCGAGGAGCTGGTGGAGCGGCTCGCACACGGCCTCGATCCCCGGGGACCCGCGACCCTGCTCTCCGTCACCCCCATCAGCCACACGACGGCGCCGATGGCCGACGCCGTGCTCTCCACGGGCGGGGTCGTCGTCATGCACGAGGGCTTCGAGGCCGGGGAGGTGCTGCGGGCGTTCGAGGAACGCCGGGTCACCGACGTGTACCTCGCCGTGCCCCACCTCTACCGGC
Organism: Streptomyces sp. NPDC028314; assembly: GCF_055565795.1. NCBI lineage: Bacteria > Bacillati > Actinomycetota > Actinomycetes > Kitasatosporales > Streptomycetaceae > Streptomyces > Streptomyces sp. NPDC028314. The sequence goes on along the minus strand of NZ_JBVHTP010000005.1, from coordinate 422,530 downwards.
TGCTCGACCACCCGGACGCCGCCGCCACCGACCTGAGCTCGCTGCGCCGCATCACCTACAGCGGCACCCCCGCGGCCCCCGCCCGGGTGGCCCGGGCCGTCGAGCTCTTCGGGGACGTGCTCATCCAGGTGTACGGCACCACGGAGGCGGGCGGCATCAGCAGCCTCAACCCGCTCGACCACCGGGAACCGGAACTGCTCGGCTCGGTGGGCCGGCCGTTCCCCTGGGTCTGCGTGGACATCCGGGCCCCCGGCTCGGACACCGCGGCCGAACGCGGCCAGAGCGGCGAGATCTGGGTGAACTCGCCCACCATCACGGCCGGCTACCTCGACGACGAGGAGCTGACCGGGACGGTGCTGCGCGACGGCTGGCTGCGCACCGGGGACCTCGGGCACTGGGACGCGTACGGCTACCTGCGGCTCGACGGGCGGATCGGGCAGGTCATCAAGCACGGCGGCCTCAAGCTCGACCCGGCCGACATCGAGGCGGCGCTGCTGCGCCATCCACAGGTGAGCCAGGCGGTCGTCTACGGAGTCTGCGACCGCGACCTGGTCGAACAGGTGCACGCGGCGGTCGAGCTCACCGGCGGGGCCACCCAGACCTCCTGCGACCTGAAGGGGTTCGTCTCGGCCGTGCTCACCCCCGAGCACGTCCCGGCCTGCATCTCGTTCTGGCCGCAGATCCCGCTCACCGCCTCGGGGAAACCGGACCGCACCTACCTGCGGGCCGTGACCGCCCCGACCGAAGACTCCCCGGGCAGCCTTGCCCGCCCGGGGCCCCGTCACGCCGTCGCGTGACGGCCCCTGCGCACCCCGGCCAGCCAGGGCGCGCAACGAGAAAGGGCACTCCATGACAAATTACGGGCATTTTGCCCGGTCACTCAGGCTCAGGCGGCTCTACCGCCACAGCACCGCAGGGTTGATGATCACCCCACTCGACCACTCGATCCACGACGGTCCGCTGGTGCCCAAGGGCACCACGCTCGACCACCTGGCGGGCCAGATCGCGGCCGGCGGATCGGACGCCGTCGTCCTGCACAAGGGCAGCGTCCGGCACATCAGCCCGGAGCGGTTCGCCGCGATGTCGCTGATCATCCACCTCAACGCGAGCACCAGCCAGGCACTCGACCCGAACGCCAAGTACGTCGTCACCGACGTCGAGGAGGCCCTGCGCCTCGGGGCCGACGCGGTCAGCGTGCACGTCAACCTCGGCTCCGACGACGAACGCCAGCAGATCGGGGACCTCGGGCGCATCGCGGACGCGTGCGACCGCTGGAACCTGCCTCTGCTCGCCATGGTGTACCCGCGCGGGCCTCGGATCCACGACCCCCGCGACCCGGAGGTCGTGGCACACGCGGTGACCATCGCCGCCGACCTCGGCGCCGACCTGGTCAAGACCGTCTTCCTCGGCTCCACCGCCGAAATGCTCGACCTGACGGCCGCCTGCCCCGTGCCGGTGCTCGTCGCGGGCGGACCGGCGCTGGACGCGGAGGAGGACGTCCTGGACTACGTGCGCGCCGCGATCGCCGGCGGCGCGGGCGGCGTGGCCATGGGACGCAACATCTTCCAGGCCGCGGACCCCAGGGGGCTCGCCTTCAAGGTGGCCCGCATCGTGCACCACTTCCCGGAACAGCACTTCGCGCCGGGCACCTTCACCCCCGGCGCACCCGCCGATCCCGGCATCACCGGTGCCCACCGGTTCGTCGACGAACGGCTCACCCCCGCCCATCTCGAAGACTCTCTTTCGACCATCTGACAGGAGGTCCGCATCATGTCGGACGCCAAACTCTGCTGGCTTGACATCCGGGACGCCGGTCCCGCCACCGCCGCCGTACTGGAGGAGGCGCTGCACCAGAAGATCGACGGCGTGGTCGCCGCCGACCCGGCCGTCTTCGACGGTCTGCCCCCGACCGTCAAGAAGGTCCTGCTCTTCGAGGACGGCCAGGTCCCGGCCGGCCTCGGCACCGCCGACCTGGTGGTCGTCCCCGGCGGCAAGGAGGCCCGTGCCGAACTCGCCCTGGCCCACCCCGACGTGGAGTTCGGCCGGTACGTCGAGATCACCGACGCGGACTCGCTGGAGGACGCCTGCCTCTCGGCCCGCCTGGAGGCCTGGAGCGTGCTGCGCTTCCGCGACCCCACGAAGATCCCGCTGGAGATCGTCATCGCCGCCGCGGCCGGCGCCCCCGGCTCGATCATCACCACCGCCGCCGACCAGGAGGAGGCCGAGATCGTCTACGGCGTCCTCGAACTCGGCTCCGACGGCGTCCTCATGGCGGGCTCGCGGGTCGGCGACGCCACCGCGCTCCGTACGGCGGCCACCTCCCGCAGCGGTGAGATCTCGCTGGTGGAGCTGACCGTCACGGCCGCCACCCACATCGGCATGGGAGACCGCGCCTGCGTCGACACCACGACCCACTTCCGCAAGGACGAGGGCATCCTGGTCGGCTCGCACTCCAAGGGCATGGTGCTCTGCGTCAGCGAGACCCACCCGCTGCCGTACATGCCGACGCGCCCCTTCCGGGTCAACGCCGGCGCGCTGCACTCGTACACCGTCTCGCAGGGCGGCCGGACGAACTACCTCAGCGAGCTGCACGCGGGCAGCACCGTCCTGGCCGTCGACGTGGCCGGGCGCACCCGTCCCGTCAGCGTCGGCCGCGTCAAGATCGAGACCCGGCCGCTCATCTCCATCGACGCGGTGGCGCCGAACGGGCAGTCGGTCAACCTGATCCTCCAGGACGACTGGCACGTCCGGGTCCTCGGCCCCGGCGCGTCCGTCCTCAACAGCACGGAGCTGAAGCCGGGCGACACGATCCTCGGGCACCTGCCGACGGCGGACCGCCACGTCGGCTACCCGATCAACGAGTTCTGCCTGGAGAAGTAGTACCCGCGCGATCGGCGCGCGCGGCATCCCGTCTAGCCCCGGCACGCTCCGTGCCGGGGCCGGCGTGCGTGCGGGCCGGGCCGGCCCGCCGGGTCTCACAGCCACCCGTGCTCCCCGGCGATGCGCGCCGCGTCGAAGCGGTTGCGGCCGCCGAGCTTCTTCATCGCCGCCGAGGTCACGTTGCGTACGGTGCCCGTGGCCAGGTAGAGCTCTCCCGCGATCTCCCGCACGGTGGCGCCGCCCGCCGTCAGCCGCAGTACGTCCATCTCCCGCACGCTCAGCGCGGTGTCCGTGTCGGCCGGCGGTCTCATCAGCGCCGGGTCCACGGTGAGACAGCCGCCCGCGACCCCCATCAGCGTGGTGATCAGCTGCGGGATCCGCGCGTTCTTCGGTACGAGCCCCAGCGCGCCCGCCGCCACGGCCCGTTCGACCACCGCGGGCGTGGCCGCGCCCACCATGATCGCCACCCCGCACCACTGGTGCAGCGAGCGGACCTCGGTGGCCACTTTCAGGGCCTTGCCGCCCATGGTGCTCTCGCTCAGCAGCAGCACCGTCGGACGGTGCCGCTCGACGGCGGGCAGCACCGCCTCCGGCGCCGTGGCGAGCCCCACGACGTCCAGACCGTCCGCCCGGTTGAGCGTTTCGGCGAACGCCTCCAGGACCAGCTGGTGATCGCCGGCGACGACGACTCGTACGGACATGACACGACCCCCGGACTCGGATGCAGAAGGTACGGACCGGCCGTGAGGGCCGGGCGGTGGCTGGGACGGTGGACGGTTGCGGGTCCGGCCGGCGCTCGTCGGCTCCCACGGGTTGCTACGGGTCTTCGCGGATTCAGTGCGCGCCGGCGACCAGCAGCTGCGAGACCACGGACTCGGCGAGCTCCTCGTGGCTCACCTCCTCGGACAGCGTGACCTCGATGTGTCGCGCCCCCGGCGGCAGCACCCCCGACAGCAGCCCCGACGCGCCCCGGAACAGCTCGACCAGCGTGCGGCCGGCCGAGGCCGGGGCCAGCACCACGACGGCTGCGGTGACGGGCCCCATGTCCGCCGCGATCTGCGCCGGCAGCTCCCGTACCGCCTCCGGCCGGTCCACGTCCGCCCGGTACGGCAGCGCCACCAGACCCAGCGCGGCGAGCTCCTTGCACAGGAAGGCGGCGTTGGCCGCCGCGTCGTCCGCGCGCTCCCGGTGACCCGCCCCCACCACGGCGACGGAGGCGCCGGCCAGGCACAGCCGACGGGTGAGCACCCGGCCGATTCCGATGGTTGCGTCGACCACCAGAACGGTGCTGCGGGCCAGCGGCAAATCTGCCGAGGGCGCTGAGTAGGACACGAGAAACCCCCTAGGGATGGGCTGTTGCCCGCGGCGAGGTTGGCCTGGAGTCGCATCCACCTGTCGAGGAGAACGAACAACGGGTACCGTGCGGGATGCCGTTCAGGCGTGGTTCGAATACGGGGAGAACGCCACGTGGACGAGGTTTTGGAACTTGATCAGCAAACGCTGGGCGTGTACCGGGCAATCCTTTTCCACCGGGAGCACGACCCCGACAAACTGGCCGAACTGCTCGACAGCACGGCCGAAGACGTACAACGGGCCCTCGACAAGCTGGCCCAGCTCTCCCTGCTCGCCTCCTCGCGGGAGGCGCCCGGACGACTGCGCCCGGTCAACCCCTCGCTCGGCCTGAAAGTGCTGCTCCAGCGGGAGCAGCGCGAACTGGCCTCGCGGCAGCAGCGGATCGAGCAGAGCCGCGCCGCGCTGGCCGCCCTCGCGGCGGAGTACACGGCTTCGAGCTGGTCGGGCACGCTCGACGGGACGGAGCACCTGGACACCGTCGACGAGATCCGCATCCGCCTCGAATCGCTCTCGGAATCCTGCATGCGGGAGGCGCTCGCCTTCCACCCGGTCAACACCGTCACCCAGGAGTCCATCGAGGCGGGCCGGCCGCTCAACGAGCGCGCGATGGCGCGCGGTGTGCGGTTCCGGACCATCTACCTGGACAGCGTGGCCAACGACCGCGTGACCAAGAGCCATGCCCAGTGGATGGCCGAGCGCAACTGCGAGGTGCGGACTTCCCCCACCCTGCCGATGCGCCTGCTCATCGTCGACACCACGGCCGCGATCGTCGCGGGCCTGCCCGGCCAGGCCCAGCCGTCCGCCCTGCTGTTCAGCAGCGAGCCGGTCGTCCTGGCGATGCGGGCGCTCTTCGAGGCGTACTGGGAGCATTCGAGCTCCTTCGACGGTCCCGGGGAGGCCACCACCGTCGGGCTGACGCCGCAGGAGCGGAAGCTGCTGCGGCTGCTCGCCACGGGCCTCACCGACGAGGCCGTGGCGCGCGCCCTGGGTATCGGCGTACGCACCGAACGGCGCATCGTCGCCGACCTGATGGACCGTCTCGGAGCGTCGAGCCGCTTCGAAGCCGGGGTGCTGGCGGCCCGCCGCGAGTGGATCTGACGCGGCGGCGGCCCACGTCACCCGCGCGGCCGGGGCGGTGCTCACGGCTTCTTCGGGGCGCCCCAGACGAAGTCGTCCGGGTTGTCGGTGAGGCACTGCGGGATGTTCAGGTCGGCGCAGGGGAGTTCGGGGATGAAGTGCATCGGCGGGACCCAGACGAAGTCGTCGGTGCCGGTGACGACGGGGGCGGTCGAGGGTCCGGCAGCCTCGGCCGGGGCTGCCCAGAGCAGGGCGCTCAGCGCGGTCGCGGCGACGGTGGTGGCAACAGCGGTACAGCGAGCGATGGAAATCATGGTGTTTGTCCCCCAATAGACAAGACTGGTGCAGTGCGGCTGTTCCTGCTCGGTGCGGGAGGTGCTGCGTTGCGGGGCGCCTGAGGTGCCTTTGGCGCCCGTGCTGTCGGCGGGTTCCTGAGGCCCTCGACTGCATGACCAAAGGAAATCACCACCGGGGCCATCGGACCCTGGTTTGGCGGGGCCAGGAAGCTGCCTGGCAGGAGGCTGCCCGCCCGTGACCCGGTGTTCTCCGGTCGCCGCTACGAAAACCGCAGGTGGGGGCAGGTGCGGCAGCTTGTGGCCCGGAACTGCCGGGGGACTGCCGGGGCGCTGCCGCTGGACTGCCGCTGGGGGACGGGTGGGGCGGGGGAGGAATTCCGGTGCGGTGACGCCGGAATTCCGCTCGGCCCGCGGTCGAACGGCCCTGGGGCTACGCCGGATCGCCGGTGGCCTGGTCCGCGATCCCGGCGCCCTCCGCGATGGCTGCGCCCTCCGCGATGGCTGCGCCGACCTCCGCCACCCGGTCGCGCTCCTCGGTCTCGAACCGCTCGCGGTCCAGGGCCTCGGCGATCTCCTCGTCCTGGCTCATCAGCAGGTCCAGGTTGGAGTTGCCCATCTCGAAGACCCCCATGTCGAGGTACGCCTTCTGGAGCCGCTCGCCCCACAGCCCGATGTCCTTGACGCACGGCACGATCCGGCTGAAGAGCAGCTTGCGGAACAGGTGCAGGAACTCCGACTGCTCGCTGAACTCCTCCGCCTCCTTGCGCGGGACGCCGAAGTTCTCCAGCACCTCCACCCCGCGCAGCCGGTCCCGCATCAGGTGGCAGCCCTCGATCACGAACTCCTCGCGCTCGCGCAGCTCGGCTTCCGTCAGCTGCTTGTAGTAGTCCCGCAGCGCCATCCGCCCGAAAGCCACGTGGCGGGCCTCGTCCTGCATCACGTACGCGAGGATCTGCTTCGGCAGCGGCTTGTCGGTCGTGTCGCGGATCATCCCGAACGCCGCGAGCGCCAGCCCCTCGATGAGCACCTGCATGCCCAGGTACGGCATGTCCCAGCGGGAGTCGCGCAGGGTGTCGCCCAGCAGTCCCTGGAGGCTGTCGTTGATCGGGTAGAGCATCCCGACCTTCTCGTGCAGGAAACGGCCGAAGATCTCCGCGTGCCGGGCCTCGTCCATGGTCTGGGTGGCGGAGTAGAACTTCGCGTCGAGGTCCGGTACGGACTCCACGATGCGCGCAGCGCAGACCATCGCGCCCTGCTCGCCGTGCAGGAACTGGCTGAAGTTCCAGGCGGTGTAGTGCCGGCGCAGTTCGCCCTTGTCCTTCTCGGTGAGCTTGGCCCAGTGCCGGGTGCCGTAGAGCGTCAGCACCTGGTCCGGGGTGCCGAGCGGATCGTACGGGTCCACCTCCAGGTCCCAGGCGATGCGCTTGGCGCCGTCCCACTGCTTGTCCTTGCCCTTCTGGTACAGGGCGAGCAGCCGTTCCCGGCCGCCGTCGTACTCCCAGCTGAAGCGGGCCGCGCCGGAGGCCGGAACCTGCCAGACGCCCTCGCCCGGGTCCTTGGTGTAGAGCTCGTGCGTCGACATTGACGCCCCTTCGTCTCACGTACTTCCGTACAGGACTGGACAGTTGGCAGCGTCACACGTTGGTAGACACGGGGTCAACAAGTCGTGCGCGGGGGATTGACGACCTTGCTGACAAGCAGTCTCATAAGCAGTGACCGCTGGTAACCCCCGGCGGCGACCCCATACGACGGGCGAGGTGCCCCCGCGATGACGACCACGACCGACCGCACGGATCGCCGGGTCCTGCAGGACGCGCTCGGCCTCCTCAAGGACCGCGAACAGATCGCCGAACGACTGCTCGAATCCTCGGCCAAGCACTCCTTCGACCCCGACAAGGAACTCGACTGGGACGCCCCGCCGGTCGACGGCAAGTACTACTGGCCCCCCGAGCTGCTCTCCCTCTACGACACCCCGCTGTGGAAGAAGATGGGGGAGGAGCAGCGCATCGACCTCTCCCGCCACGAGGCGGCGGCGCTGGGCTCGCTCGGCATCTGGTTCGAGATCATCCTGATGCAACTGCTGGTCCGGCACATCTACGACAAATCCCTGACCAGCAATCACGTCCGCTACGCACTCACCGAGATAGCCGACGAGTGCCGCCACTCCATGATGTTCGCCCGCATGATCCAGAAGGGCGGCGCCCCCGAGTACCCGGTCTCCCGGACCAACCACAACCTCGCGCGCATCCTCAAGACCGTCTCCACCACCCCCGGCTCCTTCGCCTGCACCCTGCTCGGCGAGGAGATCCTGGACTGGATGCAGCGCCTGACCTTCCCCGACGAGCGCATCCAGCCGCTCGTCCGCGGCGTGACCCGCATCCACGTCATCGAAGAGGCCCGGCACGTCCGCTACGCCCGCGAGGAGCTGCGCCGCCAGATGCTGACGGCCCCGCGCTGGGAGCAGGAACTCACCCGGATCAGCTGCGGCGAGGCCGCCCGCGTCTTCTCGCTGGCCTTCGTCAACCCCCAGGTCTACGAGAACATCGGCCTCGACCGCCGCGAAGCCGTCGCCCAGGTCAAGGCGAGCGGCCACCGGCGCGAGGTCATGCAGACCGGCGCCAAGCGGCTCACCGACTTCCTCGACGACATCGGCGTCCTGCGCGGGGTCGGCCGCCGGCTCTGGCAGAGCTCCGGACTCCTGGCCTGAGCCGGCACCCGTGGGGTTACCCTGCGGACATGACCGTACCCGCGTACCGCAGGCTGAGCGTCGAGGAGCGACGGGCACAGCTCCTCGACGCCGCCCTCACGCTGTTCGCGCACCGGGCGCCGGAGGAGGTCTCGCTGGACGACGTGGCCGAGGCCGCCGGGGTCTCGCGCCCGCTCGTCTACCGCTACTTCCCGGGCGGCAAGCAGCAGCTCTACGAAGCCGCCCTGCGCTCGGCGGCGGAACTCCTGGAGCAGTGCTTCGCCGAACCCCAGGCCGGCCCCCTCACCCAGCGGCTGTCCCGCGCCCTGGACCGCTACCTGGCCTTCGTCGACGAACACGACGCCGGCTTCTCTGCCCTCCTCCAGGGCGGCAGCGTGGTCGAAACCTCCCGCACCACCGCCACGGTGGACGGCATCCGGCGGGCCGCCGCGCAGCAGATCCTCCTCCACCTCGGCGTACCGGCCCCGGGCCCGCGGCTGCGCATGATGGTCCGCACCTGGATCACCGCCGTGGAGGCCGCCTCGCTGATCTGGATCGACGAGGGCAAGCAGCCCGACGTCGGCTCGCTCCGCGACTGGCTGCTGGACCAGTTCGTCGCCCTCCTCACCGCCACCGCCGCCACCGACCCCGAGACGGCCGCCGCCGCGCGGGCCGCCCTCGCCCTGGAATCGGCGGACGGCCCGGTCGGGGTACTGGCCCGGCGCGTGATCCCCGTGGTCTCCGAGGCGGCCCACCTGCTGTGACACTGGAGCGGTGAGAAGCCAACCCACCCCGTTCGAGGGCGGCCCGATGGACGGCCGGACCCTCCCGATCCTCCTCGGCCCGACCGGCCACCCCCCGAAGTGGTACGAGATCCCGGTCCCGGCCCCGGACGGCGGCGCCCCGACGGTCCTGCTGTACGAACGCGTCCCGGCGGGCTACTCGAAGCGGCTGGGCCTCCAGAAGGGCTGGAAGTACACCTTCGTCGAGTCCGGCACCAAGCCGAAACTCCGCTGGCCCTGGACCAAACCCCAACCCCCGACGCCCTGAAGTGGTCCCGCGGGACCGGGTTCATCCGGGTCCATCCGGCGTCAGACGACGAACGACCGGGCCACCGCCCCAGCCCCGCCGGCGCTTGAGGCCGGAAGCGACGGCGCCGCAGAGGGCCACCCCACCCCAGCGGCCAGCGCACCGGCGCCGCAGCCGAATCGGCACGCCGCCGCGCGGCAAACGAACCCGGCCCGGCGGGGCAAGGCCGAACCCGTCAGACGCCCGGCCAGGGCAGTGTCACGACCGCCTCCGCCCCGCCCCCCACCCCCCGCCGGAACTCCAGCCGCCCCCCGAGCACCTCGGCCTGCCCGGCCGCGATGGTCAGCCCCAGCCCGTGCCCCTTCCCCGGCCCGACCGCCCCGCTGCGGAACCGCTGCGGCCCGTGCGCCACCAGGTAGTCCGGGTAGCCGTCCCCGTGGTCCCGCACCGTCAGCACCGGCCCGTCCACCGTCAGGACCACCGGCGCCCGCCCGTGCTGGTGGGCGTTCGCCACCAGGTTCCCCAGCACCCGCTCCAGCCGCCGCCGGTCCGTCTCCACGTGCGCGTCCCGGACGACGACCACCTCGGTGTTCGTCCCCGACGCCCGCACCACCCTGCGCGCCAGCCCGGCCAGCTGGTGCAGGTCGGTCTCCACCACCTCGCTGCCCGAGTCCAGCCGCGAGATCTCCAGCAGGTCCTCCGTCAGCTGCCGCATCGTCCGTACCCGCTCCCGTACCAGCTCCGTGGCCCGCCCCTCCGGCAGTAGCTCCGACGCCGCCTGCAACCCGGTCAGCGGTGTCCGCAGCTCGTGCGCCACGTCCGCCGTGAACCGCTGCTCGCTCATCAGCTTCCCCTGCAGGCTGCCCGCCATCGTGTCCAGCGCACCCGCCACCGTCGCCACCTCGTCCTGGTGCCGCGAGGGGTCCTTCGTACGGGGGTCGCCCACCCGCGCGTCCAGGTCCCCCTGGCTGATCCGCCGCGCCACCGTCGCCGTCTGGTGCAGCCGCCGCGTCACCCGCGTCACGGCGAAGGCCCCCACCAGCAGCGTTCCGCCGAGGGCCAGCAGGGAGGAGCCGATGATCGCGTTGTCCAGGCCCCGGATGGTCCGCGCGCTCTGGCCGTAGTCGACGACGGTGGCCAGCGCCCGCCCGTCCGCCGGGGCGGCCGCCCACATCGCGGTCCGGCCCCCGTAATCGGCCACCGCCGTCCCCCGCTGCCCGCTCACCGCCAGCTCGCGCAGCGACGCCGGCAGTCCCGCCGGATCCAGCCCCGAACCGGGCGGCAGCGCCTCACCCGCCTCGTACGCCCGCGCGGCGTCGTGCAGTTTGCCCAGGGCCTTGTCCCGCGCCGTCGCCACCGTCTGACGGGTCACCTCCACGTGCACCAGCACGCCCAGCACCGCCGCCAGCGAGCAGCACATGAGCACGATGAAGCACGCCGACTTCCAGGTCAGCGTCGCGGTCCACCCGGGCAGCCGGAACCTCACGGCGAAGCCGTGCCCGCGCTCGGGTCCGCGCCCGCCGGTGCCGGTGCCGGCACCGACGCCGATGCGCGTGCAGGGGCCGGCACCCGTACGATCTGCTCCCGCGTCGGCAGCATGCTGCGCTGCTTCGCGTCCCAGGACCAGGCGGTGATCAGCTCGTAGCCGTGGTTGCCGCTCGGCACCCGCAGGATCACGTCCCGGCCGGCCAGCTCCACGCCGATCACCGTGTCGGTGGTCGCCATGATCCGGTTGAGCCGCCCGTCGGGGTCCGCCGTGTAGGCCCGTACGGAGAGCACCTTGTCGGGCAGTTCGATCCCGACGACGAGCTCGTCCTTCCCGTTCCCCGTCAGGTCCCGGTAGTAGGGGGCCAGCACCGGGCACTTCGCCTGCCCGGCCGCCCCCTCTCCGCACGCCCTGATCGCGGCGGCGGTTTCCCGGGGCATCCCGTCCGGCCCGACGTCGGCGTCCGGGCGTGCCCGCAGCTCCGCCTGGACCAGGGCCACCGGGTCCACGCCGCGCACGTTCTGGTCCTTGACCCGCGGCAGGCCCTGTACGTACTCGGGCGGCGCGCCCGCCGGATCCGCGGGCGGTACGACGGCCCCAGGGCGTTCGGGCCACAGGTGTACGGGTCCGCTCGCCGTCGGGGTCGGCCCGGCGGCGGCCAGGTCACCGGTGTCGCCGCAGCCGGCCAGCAGCGGCAGCAGGGCGGGCAACAGGGCGGCCAGGACGGCGCCCGTCCGGACGGGGAGCGTTCTCACGGCGGGCGGGTCATCCTCTCCGCGGCGGGCCGGGGGCGGTCGGTCTCCCGTCAACCTTATGCAGAGGTACACCCTTTTTGCCCGCCTGTCCGGCGGGCGGACACCGGGGCCGGACACGCGCCCGGATTCCCGCCGGACCGGCCGACCGGGGCTCTCCCGGGCCGCCACCCGCCAGCCGTTACCCGTCCGAGCGCCCGCGCCGCAGCATCGCGAAGCCCAGCCCGGCGGCGCCGACGGCCGCGATCCCGCCGCCCGCCGCGATCAGCAGGACGCCGTCGCCCGGCCCGTCGGCCAGCGTGTTCAGGCGCAGCGTCCCGGCCGCCCCGGTCCGGGTCCCGCTGCCGGTCCCCGCCCCGGCCGGACCGGAGGCCGGCGCCGACGCGGGCCCCTCCGCCGAGGCGGGCACGGCGCGGGTCCCGGTCTTGTGGCCCTCGCCGTCGACGGCGTGCGTCGCCCCGCCGTCCGGGCGGGTGTCGCCCACCCAGGAGGAGAGCCGGCCGTCGGCCTGGAGCGCGACGTGCAGCCCGCCGGTACCGCCGACCCCGGGGGCGCCGTCGCGGCTGGCCAGTGTGGCGACGCGGGAGCCGCCGCGCAGGATCTCCGCCTCGTACGCGTCCTTGGCGACCCGGTAGACCCGCGCCGTGGACGCGCCGTCCGCCAGGGACAGGCTCTTGACCAGCGTCCGCTGCCCGGCCGAGGCGGCCGGCACCCCGTCCGCGAGCGCGGCGGCCGTGGGCGCCGCCAGCAGGCTGCCGGCGCATGCGGTCACGGCGGCTGCGCGAACGAGGGTGCGACGGCTGACGGTGTTCACGGGAAGTCCTTCGGTGCTGGTCAGGGCCTGGCGTGTCCAGGTGGCATAAACGTAGGCGCCCGTCGTTGCAGTACAGCGGTGCTTTTGTAACAGCGAGCCAGCGAGGACCCGTCGGAGTCGTTACACAGCCCGTTACACGCCTCGATGACCGGCTGGAGAACGTCGACGCCGCGGTCGCGCGGGGAACGACTCGGCGTCCACCACCGCGAGCCGGAGGATCTCCGCGAGCCGGTGAGCTTCCTGTTCGACGGCCGGTGACCGCCACCCCTCCGCCTCGGCCGCACCATCGAACGAGACGACCCCGAGGAAACGAGCGCGGGAGGTGCCCGGCAGCGCCCCGCGCCGGCGGCGGACGCTCCCCGCGGCCCGCCGATTCGAACTGCTCGACTCCACCGGGGGATTGCCCGGCGGCGCCCCGCCTGCTCCCATGGACGGCGGGGGTGAGGACGATGTCCGGACTCAAGGTGCTGCCCAGCGGCCGGCCCGGCCGCGGCCGGCTGTACGTGAACCTGCCCGACGGCCGGGCGGTGGCCTGGTACGACCGGCGGACCAACCGCGTCAGCCTGCTCTCGGACAGCGACCGGGACGAGGTGCTGGCCGCCCTGCGCCCCTACCTGTCCGGTGAATACACGGTCGGCCCGCCCCCGGTCCCCACGGCTGCGGACCGGCTGCGCCTGGCCCTGCCCCCCGACGCGGACCTGGCCCCGAACCGCCCGGGGGAGCCCCTCCTGGGCGAGCTGGCGTACGGCTCCCCGGGTACCAGAGCCCGGCACCGGATCCGCCAGGAGCTCCAGGCCCTCCAGCTGATGGGCGCCGAGCTCGACGCCCTGGAGGCGGTGGGCTGCCGGGTGCTCCACGCCGTCCCGCTGCCCGGTGGCGGCCTGATCGACCACCTGCTCATCGGCCCGCCCGGCGTCTTCTGCGTCCGCACCGTCCCCGGCCGCCGCCAGCGCGCCCGGATCGGGGACCTGCTGCTCACCGTGGGCCGCGCCGAACCCCGCCCGGACCCCCGCCTCGCCCGCGCCGCGGCCGCGTACGCCGGGCGCGCCCTGGAGGCGCCGGTGACCCCGGCCCTGGCCCTGGTCGAGGCCTCCCGCGTCGAGGCGGCCCCCACCCTCCGCGACGTCCGGATCCTCCAACCCGGCACAGCCGTCGCCGACTTCGCCTCCGCCGCCGCCACCCTCAAGCCCCCGGACGTCGAAGCCCTCTTCGCCCTCGCCCGCGACACCCGCACCTGGCTGCGGCCCGCCCCGCGGGGCCGCCGGCCCCGGCGGCGGGCTCCGGCGGCCGACTGAGGGGCCGCCCCGGCGTCGAGTGTCGCGCTCCCCCTCCTCGGCTTAGCCTGAGGTTCTCCCAGGGAAGGAGCGCGGTATGAGAGCGACCTGGAAGGGGGCCATTTCGTTCGGGCTGGTCACGATCCCGGTGCAGCTCTTCACGGCCACGGAGGAGCACGACATCCCGCTCCGCCAGGTGCACGAGAAGGACGCCTCCCGGGTCCGCCTGCGGCGCGTGTGCGAGGCCGAGGACGTGGAGATCCCGTACCAGGAGATCGCCAAGGGGTACGAGGCCCCGGACGGCAGCATGATCATGCTGACCGACGAGGACCTCGCCGACCTCCCCCTTCCCAGCAAGAAGCTCATCGACGTGCTGGCCTTCGTCGACGCCGGGACCATCGACCCGCTGATGTTCTCGAAGGCCTACTACGTCGGTACCTCCGACCGTGCCGCGGCCAAGCCGTACGCCCTGCTCCGGGAGGCCCTGACCGAGTCCGGGCAGATCGCCGTCACGAAGATCGCCATCCGTTCCAGGGAGTCGCTCGCGGTGCTGCGCGTACACGAGGACACCCTGGTGCTCCAGACCTGCCTCTGGCCCGACGAGGTCCGTCCCGCGGCCGGCATCACGCCGGAGGGGGACGTGACGATCCGCCCCCAGGAGCTCCAGATGGCCAGGTCGCTCATGGACATGCTCTCCCAGGACTTCGACCTGTCCGCGATGCACGACGAGTACCAGGACGCCCTCCAGCAGGTCATCGAGGCCCGGCTGCAGGGCATCGAACCGCCGCACGGCGAGGAGGAGGCCGCCCCGGCGAGCGGCAAGGTCATCGACCTCATGGCCGCACTGGAGAACAGCGTCCGCGCGGCCCGGGAATCGCGCGGCGAGCGGCCCGCCGCCGAGGGGGAGACGGAGGCCGAGGTCCGGACGCTGCCCGTGCGCGGGACCGCGAAGAAGGCCACGGGCGCGAGGACGGCCCCGGCCAGGAAGGCCACCGGCTCCGCGGCGAAGAAGTCCGCCGCCTCGCCCAAGGACACCGGCGGGAAGAAGACCACCGCCGCCGCGAAGAAGACCGCCACCGGAACGCGGTCCACGGCGAAGACGGCCACGAAGAAGACCGCGACGAAGAGCACCGCCAAGTCCACGGCGAAGACCGCCACGGCGAAGAAGACCACGAAGCGCGCGGCCTCCGCCTGACCCGTCCGCCTGACCCGTCCGCCGGGCCCGGACCGCCCCCACCCGCTGATCCCGTTCGGCCGCCCGGGCGGAGCCGCGTCGCCGCCCGAGGAGCCGCCGCGCCACCCGGGGGAGCCGCCCCGCCACCCGGGGGAGCCGCCCCGCCCCGCCACCCGCCCGGCCCCGCGCCGCCCGGCCCGACAGCCCGTTTCCTCCCGATCCGTGGGAGTCTGCTCGTATGGCGCCGATCACGATGGTGGAGGGGCGTCGCATCTCGCTCAGCAACCTGGACAAGGTCATCTACCCGGAGACCGGATTCACCAAGGGCGAGGTGCTGCACTACTACGCCACCGTCGCGGGTTCGCTGCTGGCCCACATCCACGACCGGCCGGTGTCGTTCCTGCGGTATCCCGACGGCCCGGACGGCCAGCTCTTCTTCACCAAGAACCCGCCGCCCGGCACCCCCGCCTGGGTCAAGGCCACCCCCGTGCCCCGCTCCGAGGACCTCACGGCCGAGCAGGTGGTCGTCGCCGACCTGCCCACCCTCATGTGGGCGGCCAACCTCGTCGTCGAGTTCCACACCCACCAGTGGCCGGCGGACGCCCCCGGCATCGCCGACCGGATGGTCCTCGACCTGGACCCCGGCCCGCCCGCCACCGTCGTCGAGTGCTGCGCCGCCGCCCTCTGGCTGCGCGAGCGGCTCGCCGCCGACGGCCTGCTCGCCTGCGTGAAGACCTCCGGCTCCAAGGGACTCCACATGGCCGTGCCCCTGGAGCCGACCCCGTCCGAGCGCGTGTCCGCGTACGCCAAGACCCTCGCCCAGGAGGCCGAGCGCGAGCTGCCCGAGCTCGTGGTGCACCGGATGGCCAAGGCGCTGCGCCCCGGCAAGGTCTTCGTCGACCACAGCCAGAACGCCGCGGCCAAGACCACCGCCGCCCCGTACACGCTGCGCGCACGGCCCCGCCCCACCGTCTCCGCACCCGTCTCCTGGGCCGAGGTCGAGGCCTGCCGGGACCCCGCCGCCCTGGTCTTCCTCGCCGACGACATCGCGCCCCGGCTGGCCCGCGACGGCGATCTCTTCGGCCCGCTGACCGACCCGGACCGGGCCGGAAGGCTGCCGTGACCACGGTCCGCGTCGCGCTCGCCGCCGCCGTGCGCAGCCTTCCGCGCGCGCCCGGCCTGGCGTACGAGCCGAAGTTCGACGGTCACCGGCTCGTCATCCTGCGCACGGCCGACGACGTGGTGCTCCAGGCCCGGTCCGGGCGGATCGTCACGGGTGCCTTCCCCGATCTGGCGGCGGCGGCCCGCCTGTTGCCCGCCGGGACCGTCCTCGACGGTGAGGTGGTCGTCTGGCACGCGGGCCGGACCGACTTCGCGCTGGTCCAGCGGCGGGCGGCCGCCACACCGGCCCGGGCCGCCGTGCTCGCGCAGAGCCTGCCGGCCTCGTACGCGGCGTTCGACGTGCTGGAACTGGCCGGGCTGGACGTGCGCGCCCGCCCGTACGAACGGCGCCGCGCGCTCCTGGTCGACCTGCTGCTCCCGCTCGGCCCGCCGCTCCAGCCCGTACCGATGACCACCGACCCGGAGCTGGCCGCGACCTGGTACGAGACCCTGCCCTCCAGCGGTATCGAGGGCCTGGTCGTCAAACGCCTGGACCAGGCCTACCCGGCCGGCCGGCGCGGCTGGCAGAAACTGCGCCACACCGAGGTCCGGGACGCGGCTGCGGTCGGCTACACCGGCACCCCGCGCCGCCCGCTCGCCCTGGTGCTGGTGCTCCCGGGCGAGGACGAGGAGCCGCTGGTGTCGAGCCCGCTGTCCCCGGGGCTGCGCACCGAGCTGGCGGCGGCCGTGGCCGCCCGCGCGCAGACGGCCCCCTCGGGGGCGACCGTCACCGCCATCGGGCTCGGCGAGGTGCCGTTCCGGCCGCTCGATCCGCCGCTGGCGGCGGAGGTGCGCCACACCTCGCTACGGCATCCGCCGCCGGAGGTGCTCAGGCTGCGGACAGACCCCTGACCGCTGGGGTCAGAGGCCTGTCCGCAGGTACGGGTGCGGGGGGCGGGGTGCGGGCCGGCCGGGTCAGGCGGGCTTGACGCCGCCCAGTGGCGGTACGGTCGGGGGCTGCTCCGTCGGCGGCCGTGGATTGGGGTGCTCGTACCCGGACTCCCGCTCGGTCCGGGCGTCCTCCTGGTGGCTGTGGGTCCTGGAGCCGAAGTTGCCGTAGCCCTGCATCTCGTGCGGGCGCAGGCCCGCTTCGGGGAACTCCACGGCTTCCCGCTCCTCCGAGACCTCGTGCACCGCACCGCCGTCCGGCAGGTGGGGCTGGCTCTCGGGGCTGGGTGGTGCGGGCTCGTGCTCGCGGACCCGCTTGCCCAGGATGAAGCCGCCGAGCAGGAAGCCGACCACGAGCAGTCCTACGACCAGGAACCACGCGATGTTGGTCAGGGTCCTGTCCAACGCGATGTACGTCAGGGTCGTGTCCATATGTCATAGTTTCCCGCATTGTCGGCTGATTCACACGGGCAGCCGAAGAAAGCCCCGGGAACGGCCGGGAACTCCGGGCCCCCGGGGCACAGCCCCGCAGCCCTGCGGCCTGCCGACTCCCGGACCCTCAGCCCTGCGGCCTGCCCGCTCCGGGGCTCCCGGTCCACCGGACCCCCAGCCTCCCGGCTCCCGCCTCCCGGACCCTCAGCCCGGTTAACCTCCCGGCTCCCGGACCCGCAGCCGCGCGGCCTCCAGGGCCCGCAGCCCGGTAACCTCCCGGCCTCCCGGCCTCCCGGGCCCCCGGCCCCGCAGCCCTCCCCGGCCGCTCGCTCCCTCAGCCCCTCAGCCCCGCAGCGGCCCGTCGGAGTCCCGGAGCCCCCCGGCGTCCCTGCCGCCGAGCACCCCGAGGATCTCGGCGCAGATGGCCATCGCCGTCTCCGCAGGGGTCTTGGCCCCGAGGTCCAGGCCGATCGGCCCGTGCACCCGCGCCAGTTCCGCCTCGCTCACCCCGGCCGCGACCAGCCCCTCGCGGCGCCGGGCGGTGGTCCGGCGGGAGCCCAGCGCACCGACGTACGGGATGCCGAGCGCGAGCGCGGTCCGCAGCGTCGGCACGTCGAAGTCCGGCTCGTGGCTCAGCAGCACCAGGCAGGCGGCGTCCCGGTGCGCGGTCAGCACCTTCTCGGCCTCGGCCGCCGAGTCCACGGCCACCGCGCCCCACTCCAGCAGCGCGGCCTGCCTGGCGATGATCTCGCTCAGCTCACCCGCGCCCCCGATCACCACCTGCGGCGCCGACGGGTACGCCTCCACGAGCACCAGCCCGGAACCCCCGTACAGCGCGTCCCGCCCGGGCCGCCGGGTGGCCAGCAGCTCCCCGGCCCGCCGCGCGGCGTCGTCGGCGGGAGCGTCGACGGCCCGCACCACCTCGCTCACCGCCCGGTCCGCGGCGTCGCTCAGCCGGGTCACCAGCGCCACCCCGGCCCCCTGACCCAGCAACTCCCACCACTCGCCCGGGATCGAAGCCAGCGGCTGCAGCAGCACCTCCGCCTGCCCGCCACAGGTCAGCCTTGCCTCGACCGCCTCCCCGGCCCCGACCGACAGGTCGCACACCCGCGCGGTGTCCCCGCCCCCCAGGGACTCCGCCTCGGCAACGAGCTCGGCGTCGAAGACCCCCCGGTACAGGGCCCCGGCACACTCCCCGCGCGCGTCCACCAGCACCGCCCCGGCCGGATCCCGCGGCCCGAACCCCTGCTCGGTCACGGGACGCGCCAGATACCTGCCGCCCCTCGGCCACCCACTGCCGCGCCGTCTCCACCAGCTCACGCATCGCGTCCGCCCCATCTCATCGTCAGAGCCCGCCACACAGCACCTGGCCAGCGGCGCAAGGTGGCCTCGAAACCAACCTACGCATCCTCCCCGCCCCTCCCCACCCCCCGAAACCCACAGACCCGGCCCCACTCCCCTCGTACAGACCACCGGACCGACCACCGGACCGACTTGCGCGAAGGCGGCCCGGGAGGTTGGTTCGAAGTACGCGAAACCGAACGCGCGAACCGAGCACGCTGGGGTGACCCGCACATGCTGTTCACCGACCGCGAGGACGCGGGACGAAGACTGGGCGAGCTCCTGCTGGAGTACGCGGCTTCCGGCCCGGTGGTCCTGGGCCTGCCCCGGGGCGGAGTACCGGTGGCCTTCCAGGTGGCCCGGGCCCTGGGCGCCCCCCTCGACGTGATCGTCGTCCGCAAGCTCGGGGTCCCGTTCCAGCCCGAGCTGGCGTTCGGCGCCATCGGCGAGGGCGGCGTACGGGTGATCAGCGACGACATCGTCCGCCGCGGCCGGCTCACCCCGCAGGACATCGCGGCCGTGGAGGAGGCCGAACAGCGCGAGCTCGCCCGCCGCGCCGAGCGCTACCGCGTCGGGCGCCCGAAGCTGGACCTCGCCGCCCGGACGGTGATCGTGGTCGACGACGGCATCGCGACCGGCGCCACCGCCACCGCCGCCTGCCAGGTCGTACGGGCCCAGCACGCGGCCCGCGTGGTGATGGCGGCTCCGGTGGCCGCCCCGGACGCACTCGCCCGCCTGCGCACCGTGGCCGACGAGGTGGTCTGCCCCTCGGCCCCGCCCGCCTTCTCCTCCGTGGGCCAGTGGTACCGCAACTTCACCCAGACCCCGGACGACGAGGTCATCACCCTCCTCTCCGCAGCCGCGCACCCGCCCCCCGAAGCCTGAGCGACGCGAGCGCCGCCGACACTGGGTCCGCCAAGTACCGTGCCGGGCCGAGCGCATGAAACCGTGGCCCGCTGTTTCCGCGACAGCGACGACTGCAGGCGGCCCCAGTTCGACGGCCGGCGCAACGGCGTGAGCATGACAGAGCTCGATCGAGCCTCGCCCACCCAACGGGAGCCATGCTCGGACGAGTTGCCGGAAGGACAGCCCCCGGTACGAGGGGGCCACGTGGAGTCTCAGCCGCGCGTCGTCGGGCCCCAGTTGCCGGTCGCACCTGCCGGGGCGTGCCTCGTTTCACCGAAGGCCGACTGCACCACCCGTCCCGTCCGATTCGCGCTCTTCGCACCGGCCGCCGGGATGCCGATCCTCACGGTATGGGGGCTTTCGAAGAGCGGGCGCGCCGGCTGTCGGGCGGGCAGTCGCGCTGCCCGCACTGCGGCCTGTTCGCGGATCGCGTGGCAACGCTGGAGCATGACTGGGTGATGCTGGAGCCGGACATGCGGCCGTTGGCCCACACGGTTCCGGCGGAGCACCGGTGGATAGAGGTGTCCGACGGGCGGGTAACCGTCTACGGCGCGTGCCCGCCGGATCCCTTCCAGCGGTGCCGCATCGAGCACCGCCTCACCTGCCCGGCACAACCGCTGCCGGACCTATGGCCGTGGCTGACGGCGCTCCGCGCCGAGAACGGACGACGGGCGCACCGCCAAACAAACCCGAACCCCCCACACCCCACGGAGGATTGGCCGAACGCCGGCTGACCCTGGGCTGGCGGGTGCTTCACGGCATCGAGAAGGGGAACGGCGGCGACATCGACCACCTGCTGATCGGCCCTGGCGGCGTGTTCAGCATCAACACCAAGAACCACCGGGGTGCCTCGGTCTGGGTCGGCGACTCGATGGCCAAAATCAACGGCGGGAAGCCGCGGCCGTACGCTGCGGCAAGCCAGGCTGAGGCGGACTTCGTACGGGGCGTGCTGGGGAGGTACTGCGCCTTCAAGGTGCCTGTCGAACCCGTCCTGGTCTTCGTCGGCATCACGTCCCTGGATCGGGCGGCGACGCAGTACACCGTTCGCATCTACCAAGAGCGTGAGGTGGCGTCCCTGGGTCCGCTCACAGGCAAGCTCACCCCGGCGCAGGTGGAGCAGGTGTACACCGTCGCTCGTCACCGGCGCGTCTGGCTCCGGGCCTGACCCGGCGCATCCCGCAAGAGCCGACTCGTGAAGCCTTGCCGGCGACGTACTCGTCCAGCGTCATCGGGCTGGAAGCACTGACGATCTCGACCCCGGGCCGCAGCTTCGCGCTGTGGCGTACGCGCGTCGCTCCTCGTACGGCTTGGTGATCAGCAGCACGAAGGAGACGTCGACACCCGCCTCTTCGAGTGGTTCTCGGCTCAAGTGGATGTTCTCACCCGTGTTCCGAGCGCGCGGCTCCACGAGCACGGCCGAGCTGGGCACCGCGAGCTCCAACGCCCGCTCGCGGTAATGGACGGCCTCTGCGCGGGGCATTTCGGCTCCGGGTGGGGCACGGCTCTGTTTCATCGGACCCGGCCGAGCGTGGGTGAGCAGTGCTCACGACGACCGACGGAAGGCTGTTCTCAGCGAGGCCGGGGGAGCGGTGCACTCGGTGCTGTCCACGTGGCTCAGTGCCGGGGTCGACCCCACCGAGGTTGCCGAGCAGGCAGGAGGTGTTGCCTCAGTCGGTACGCGAAGTGCCTCGACGGGCGGCCACGAGGTGGCCAACCGTCGGATCGAAGATCTGCTGCGCGAGTACGAGTGATCGTGAGGGAGTGGAGATATGCCGCGAGGCTTTGGAGCTGTCCGGGGGCCTTCGGCGTTCCCGGGGCTGATCTGGGCCGATGGGCCAAGATCCTGTCCGCGAATAGGCCGCAGGGGCTGTCATACGGCTGCGTGCGGCGGCAGTTGGCTGCGCATACGCGAAGACCCCGTCTCAGCGTTGCCGCTGATGGCGGGGTCTTTGGGCACTTCCTGCGAAGTGCCCCCGGCAGGATTCGAACCTGCGCACACGGCTCCGGAGGCCGTTGCTCTATCCCCTGAGCTACGGGGGCGTGTCGTCCGCGCTGCGGCGACGGGTTGAACACTACCAGCTTCCGTGGGGTGATCAGGAACTCGTTTACCGGGGAGGGGGGAGTGGGTCGCCCGGACGGGGTGGAAGTGGCAAAAACCCGGACGCGGGGGCTTAGGGCGACCTACTCTCGAGTTGTGTCAGGCGCCTCGGGCCGGGTGCTTGTTGTCGACGACAACAAGGTCATCCGGCAGCTGATCAAGGTCAATCTCGAGCTGGAGGGCTTCGAGGTAGTGACCGCGAACGATGGTGCCGAGTGCCTGGACGTCGTGCACCACGTGTGTCCCGATGTGATCACCCTCGATGTGGTGATGCCCCGGCTGGACGGGTTCGGGGCGGCCGCGCAGTTGCGGGCCGATCCGCGGACGCGGCATCTGCCCGTCGCCATCGTCAGCGCCTGCACCCAGCACGAGGTCGAAGCCGGGATCGCCGCCGGGGTGGACGCCTTCCTCGCCAAGCCCTTCGAGCCCGCCGAGCTGGTGCGCGTCGTGCGCCGGCTGGCCGAGCGCAGGGACCGGCGGGAGAGGAAAGGAGCCCCCGCCGGCCGAGGACGCGGATAGGCAGGGGTAGGGAGGAGTAGGGAGGAGTAGGGAGGAGTAGGGAGGGGTCCCCAAGGCCCCCCGACCAGCGCCGCACGCCTCGCCCCCGGCCAGCGCCCCACGCCCCGTCCCGCGGACAGCGCCCCACACCCCGCCCCACGCCCCGGCTGTTCACATGGCGAAACCCTCCGCGTGACCCGAGGCCCTCTCCCCTAGGCTGGGTCCCGTGACCCCCGCCGACCTCTCTCGTACCGTCGCGCACGCCGTGCGCTGCGCCGTCGAGGACGGGGAGCTGCCCGCAGAGGTGGCCGTCCCCGAGCGGGTCGTCGTGGAGCGGACCCGTCCCGGAGGGGTCGGGGAGTACGCCAGCCCCGTCGTCTTCCCGCTCGCCAAGGCGGCCGGACGGGCCCCCGCCGAGGTCGCGCGGGTACTGGCCCGCCGGATCGAGCGGGTGCCCGGGATCCGTCAGGTGGCGATCACCGGGCCGGGGTTCTTGAACTTCGTGCTGGACGACCGCCCCGTCGCCGACCTCGTACGCGAGGTCCGCACCCGGGGCCCGCGCTACGGCCACGCCCCCGACGGCGAGCTGCGCGCCCGGACCGTCGGGGACGCCGTCCGGCGGATCCGGCACAGCCAGGGGCTGAGCGGTCCGGACGGGCTCGCCGTCGCCCCCGTACCCAAGCGCGACAGCGACGTCCTCGCCGTCGCCCCCGTACCCAAGCGCGACGGCGACGTCCTCGCCCGCTTCGGCGCCGACGCCGCCGCCTGGGCCATGCTCTGCGTTCCGGCGCACGAGAGCCCGGTGTTCCCGGCGCGGCTGCTCGTCCAGGACGAGTCCAGCGAGTTCTTCCGCGTCCGGTACGCCCACGCCCGCGCCCGGGCGCTGACCGCCAACGCCGCCGGCCTCGGGTTCGCGAGCGAGCCGGGGCAGGACGGCGACGGCCCCCTCCGGCGCGCCCTCGCCGACTACCCCCTCGCCCTCGAAGCCGCCGCGCACCACAGCGCGCCCGAGCGGCTCGTGCGGCATCTCGTCGAGCTGGCCGACGCCCTGCTCGACTTCCAGTACCGGGTACTGCCCAAGGGGGACGAGAAACCCTCGGCCGCCCACCGCTCCCGCCTGGCTCTTGCCGAAGCCGGCGGGACGGTGCTGGCCGGCGGCCTGTCCCTGCTCGGCATAGACGCCCCTGAACGCCTGTGACCCGCAAAGAGAGATTCCGATGAGCCGTTCCGCGCACCCCGCCGGCCCCCGCCACGCCGACGTCCTGCCCGAGGGCCACTACGCCCCGCCGCCCGCCGACCTGAACGCGCTCGACGAGAAGGTCTGGTCGCGGACCGTCACGCGTACGGACGACGGTGTGGTCAGCGTCGGCGGGATCGAAGTCACCAAGCTCGCCGAGGAGTTCGGCACCCCCGCCTTCTTCCTCGACGAAGAGGACTTCCGGGCGCGCTGCCGCGCCTGGGCGCACGCCTTCGGACCCGACGCCGACGTGTTCTACGCGGGCAAGGCCTTCCTCTCCAAGGCCGTCGTGAAGTGGCTCAAGGAGGAAGGGCTCAACCTCGACGTGTGCTCCGGCGGGGAGCTCGCCACCGCCCTCGCCGCCGACATGCCCGCCGCGCGCATCGCCTTCCACGGCAACAACAAGTCCGTCGCCGAGATCACCCGGGCCATAGAGGCCGGCGTCGGCCGGATCGTCCTCGACTCGTACCAGGAGATCGCCCGCGTCGCGCACATCGCCCGCGAGCTGGGCGTACGGCAGCCCGTGCAGATCCGGGTCACCGTCGGCGTCGAGGCCCACACCCACGAGTTCATCGCCACCGCCCACGAGGACCAGAAGTTCGGCATCGCCGTCGCCGACGGCTCCGCGGCCGAGGCCGTACGGCGCGCCCTGGGGCACGACAGCCTGGAGCTGCTCGGCGTCCACTCCCACATCGGCTCGCAGATCTTCGACATGGCCGGCTTCGAGGTGTCCGCCAAGCGGGTCGTGCAGCTGCTCGCGGCCGTCCGCGACGAGCACGGCGTCGAACTCCCCGAGATCGACCTCGGCGGCGGCCTCGGCATCGCCTACACCTCGGCCGACGACCCGCGCGAGCCCCACGAGATCGCCAAGGCCCTGCACGAGATCGTCGCTCGCGAGTGCGAGTCCGCCGGCCTGCGCGCCCCGCGGATCTCCGTCGAGCCCGGCCGGGCCATCGTCGGCCCCACCGCCTTCACCCTCTACGAGGTCGGCACGATCAAGCCGCTGGAGGGACTCCGTACGTACGTCAGCGTCGACGGCGGCATGTCGGACAACATCCGCACCGCCCTCTACGACGCCGAGTACGCCGTCAACCTGGTCTCCCGCGTCTCCGACGCCGAACCGATGCTCGTCCGCGTCGTCGGCAAGCACTGCGAGAGCGGCGACATCGTGGTCAAGGACGCCTTCCTGCCCGCCGACCTGGCCCCGGGCGACCTGCTCGCCGTCCCGGCCACCGGCGCGTACTGCCGCTCCATGGCCAGCAACTACAACCACTCGCTCCGCCCGCCCGTCGTCGCGGTGCGCGACGGACAGGCGCGAGTGATCGTCCGGCGCGAGACGGAGGAAGATCTTTTGAGTCTCGACCTCGGATGATGAAATAGATGTCTCACTCAATGGACCGAGGATGGAAACTGCTGTCCATTGAGTGAGACTGGTTCACACCTGGTGTGCAAACCGCGCACCGGGTAGCGATGGAAGATCGAAAGGCGTAGGTCGAATGATGCGTACGCGTCCGCTGAAGGTGGCGCTGCTGGGCTGTGGAGTGGTCGGCTCAGAGGTGGCGCGCATCATGACGACGCACGCCGACGACCTCACGGCCAGGATCGGCGCGCCCGTCGAGCTCGCCGGCGTGGCCGTACGCCGCCCCTCCAAGGTGCGCGAGGGCATCGACCCGGCGCTCGTCACCACCGATGCGACCGCCCTCCTCAAACGCGGGGACATCGACGTCGCCATCGAGGTCATCGGCGGCATCGAGCCGGCCCGGGCCCTGATCCACACCGCCTTCGACCACGGGATCTCCGTGGTCTCGGCGAACAAGGCGCTGCTCGCCCAGGACGGCGCCGCGCTGCACGCCGCCGCCGAAACGGCCGGGCTGGACCTCTACTACGAGGCCGCCGTCGCCGGCGCGATCCCGCTGGTCCGCCCGATGCGCGAGTCGCTCGCCGGGGACAAGATCAACCGGGTCATGGGGATCGTCAACGGCACGACGAACTTCATCCTGGACAAGATGGACTCGACCGGCGCCGGCTACCAGGAGGCCCTGGACGAGGCCACCGCCCTCGGGTACGCCGAGGCCGACCCCACCGCCGACGTCGAGGGCTACGACGCCGCCGCCAAGGCCGCGATCCTCGCCGGCATCGCCTTCCACACCCGGGTCCGCCTCGACGACGTCTACCGCGAGGGCATGACCGAGGTCAGCTCCGCCGACTTCGCGTCCGCCAAGCGGATGGGCTGCACCATCAAGCTCCTCGCGATCCTGGAGCGCGCCGCCGACGGCCAGTCCGTCACCGCCCGCGTCCACCCCGCGATGATCCCGCTCAGCCACCCGCTGGCGTCCGTCCGCGAGGCGTACAACGCCGTCTTCGTAGAGGCGGAGGCAGCCGGCCGGCTCATGTTCTACGGGCCCGGCGCGGGCGGTGCCCCCACCGCGTCCGCGGTCCTCGGCGACCTCGTCGCCGTCTGCCGCAACAAGCTCGCCGAGGCAACGGGGCCCGGCGAGTCGGCGTACACCCAGCTGCCGGTCAGCACCATGGGCGACGTCGTCACCCGGTACCACATCAGCCTCGATGTGGCCGACAAGCCGGGCGTCCTCGCCCAGGTGGCGACGACGTTCGCGGAGCACGGTGTCTCCATCGACACCGTGCGGCAGCAGGGCAAGGACGGCGAGGCCTCCCTCGTCGTCGTCACTCACCGCGCGCCCGACGCCGCCCTCTCCGGGACCGTCGAGGCACTGCGGAAGCTGGACACCGTCCGCGGCGTCGCCAGCATCATGCGTGTTGAAGGGGAGTAAGGACCCATGAGCAGCAATCGCACCCACCAGTGGCGCGGCATCATCGAGGAGTACCGGGACCGCCTGCCGGTGACGGACACCACCCCGGTGGTCACGCTTCGTGAGGGCGGTACTCCCCTCGTCCCGGCCCAGGTGCTCTCCGAGCGCACGGGCTGCGAGGTCCACCTGAAGGTCGAGGGCGCCAATCCCACCGGGTCCTTCAAGGACCGCGGCATGACGATGGCGATCACCAAGGCCAAGGAGGAGGGCGCCAAGGCCGTCATCTGCGCCTCCACGGGCAACACCTCGGCCTCCGCCGCCGCCTACGCGGTGCGCGCCGGAATGGTCTGCGCCGTCCTCGTGCCCCGCGGCAAGATCGCGCTCGGCAAGATGGGCCAGGCCCTGGTGCACGGCGCCAAGATCCTGCAGGTTGACGGCAACTTCGACGACTGCCTGGACCTGGCCCGCGCCCTGTCCGACAACTACCCGGTCGCGCTGGTCAATTCCGTCAACCCGGTCCGTATCGAGGGCCAGAAGACGGCCGCGTTCGAGATCGTCGACGCGCTCGGCGACGCCCCCGACATCCACGTGCTGCCCGTCGGCAACGCCGGCAACATCACCGCGTACTGGAAGGGCTTCAAGGAGTACAAGGCCGACGGCCTGGCCTCCCGTACGCCCCGCGTGTGGGGCTTCCAGGCCTCGGGTTCCGCGCCGATCGTGCGCGGCGAGGTCGTCAAGGAGCCGCACACCATCGCCACCGCGATCCGCATCGGCAACCCGGCCTCCTGGGACTACGCCCTGCAGGCCCGCGACGAGTCGGGCGGCTTCATCGACGAGGTGACGGACCGCCAGATCCTGGCCGCCTACCGCCTGTTGGCCGCCCAGGAGGGCGTCTTCGTCGAGCCCGCCTCGGCCGCCTCCGTGGCCGGCCTGCTGAAGGCCGCCGAGCTGGGCCTGGTCGACCCCGGCCAGAAGATCGTGTGCACCGTCACCGGCAACGGCCTGAAGGACCCCGACTGGGCGGTCGCCGGCGCCCCGCAGCCGGTCACCATTCCGGTGGACGCCGAGGCCGCCGCCGCCCGGCTCGGCCTGATCTGACCCGGAGGTCCGATTCGGTCGGACCCCACGCCTGGTTGCCGGATTCCGGAAGTCACCGGAATCCGGCAACTCGGCCCGTACGGCATCAAAGGTCAACGGAAATCCAGCGGGATCCACCGGAAGACACCGACACGCATCGTGCGCCTCCTGTGCGCCCTATGTCGCGAGAGAACCTTCCTTCGATACGCTGTACTTACATCCGCCACCGCGCATATGACCGCGGTGCTGCCCCAAGGGCCTTCGGGTGTCGTACGTTCTCCAGTACATTCGCAGCGAAGATCCCGCACAGCACCAGATCTCGCACAGTCACAAGGAGTGTCATCGACCGATGGCAGGTCCAGCGTTCCGCGCCGCCGCCGTACGAGTGCGCGTCCCCGCCAGCAGTGCCAACCTCGGCCCGGGCTTCGACGCCCTCGGCCTGGCCCTGGGGCTCTACGACGACGTGGTCGTCCGCGTAGCCGATTCCGGCCTGAACATCGACATCGCCGGTGAGGGCGCCGACACCCTCCCGCGCGACGAGAGCCACCTTCTCGTACGGTCGATGCGCACCGCCTTCGACCTGCTGGGCGGGCAGCCGCGCGGCCTGGAGGTCGTCTGTGCCAACCGGATCCCGCACGGCCGGGGCCTCGGCTCCTCCTCCGCCGCGATCTGCGCGGGCATCGTGGCCGCCCGCGCCGTGACCATAGGCGGGGAAGCCAAGCTCGACGACGCCGCGCTGCTGGAACTGGCCACCGAGATCGAGGGACACCCCGACAACGTCGCCGCCTGTCTCCTCGGCGGCTTCACGCTGGCCTGGATGGACGGCGGCAGCGCCAAGGCGATCCGGATGGACCCCGCCGATTCCATCGTTCCGGTGGTCTTCGTGCCGTCCAAGCCGGTCCTGACCGAGACCGCCCGCGGCCTGCTGCCGCGCACCGTCCCGCACGTGGACGCGGCCGTCAACGCGGGTCGCGCGGGCCTGCTCGTGGAAGCCCTGACCAGGCGTCCCGAGCTGCTGCTGCCCGCCACCGAGGACCGGCTGCACCAGGAGTACCGGTCCCCGGCGATGCCCGAGAGCGTGGCACTCGTCAACCGACTGCGGGCGGACGGCATCCCCGCGGTCATCTCCGGCGCGGGCCCCACGGTCCTCGCGCTGGTCGACAACGGTGCGGCCGACAAGGTCGCGCAGCTCGCCGGCGAGGGGTGGGCGGCCAACCGCCTCGCCCTCGACGCTGCGGGCGCGAGCGTACTTCCGCTGGGCACGCAGGGCAGCTGAGCCCTTTCGTGAAAGGCACGGCTGAACGGGCTCAGCCGGCCAGTGGCCAGAGCGGGCGGCTGGGCAGGCCGCCCGCGCGGAAGGGCGCGATTGCCGGTGATTGAGAGGGGGAATGTCTGTTGGATCCGGTAGTGTTAATCTCAAGTGCGCATCCGAAGCCGCCATGGCTCGGTGCTCAGTGTCCCCATTCGGGACCACCTTTCTTCCGGGAGCCTCCCCGACTGCTTTGATCGCTTCCAGCAGTTTCGAGCACGCTCCGGAATCGGCGTGACATTCCCACGCTTCCAGCTCGGGGGCTTCTCGCCGGAACCACCCATGCACGTTTCTCTCCGCCGTATCTCTATCGGCGGACCACCGCCCCGGCACAGTCCACACACCTAGGACTGCTGTCGGACAGCACAACCGGTCGCCGAGCCAGACAGGCCGACGTCCGCTCCAGGGAAGGACCCTTCGTGAGCGACACCACCGATCTGATGGGCGCTGCCGACACCAACGTCGACACCAGTGCCCCCGCCGCGGGCGCCGCACCCAAGCGTCGCCGCTCCGGCACCGGCCTCGAGGGCATGGTCCTGGCCGAGCTGCAGCAGGTCGCGTCGGGCCTCGGTATCAGGGGCACCGCGCGGATGCGCAAGAGCCAGCTGATCGAGGTCATCAAGGAGGCGCAGGCCGGCGGCGGAAGTGCCTCCAAGGCCGCGGCCTCCGCCGCGGACACCGCCGAGGCCAAGCCGAAGCGCCGCGCCACCAGCAAGGCCCGTACGGGTGAGGCCGCCGCCGAGGCGCCCGCCGAGAAGCCGGCCACGCAGGCCCAGATCGACATCCCGGGCCAGCCGGCCAGCGACGACGCCCCGGTCGGCGAACGCCGCCGCCGTCGCGCCACCGCCCCCTCCGGAAGCCCGGAGTCCGCGGCGCCCGTCGCCGTGCAGGTCGAGCAGAAGACCGAGACCGTCCCCGCCGCGCAGACCGAGGTCAAGGCCGAGGCCGCGACCGCCGTCTCCGCGGGACAGGCCCAGGAGGCCGGTGAGGGCCGCGGCCGTCGCGACCGCCGTGACCGCGGTGACCGTGCCGAGCGCGGCGACCGCCAGCGCGACCGCCGTGACCGCGGCGCCAAGGCCGACGACCAGGGCCAGGGCGGCCAGGGTCAGGCCGGCCAGGGTCAGGGTCAGGGTCAGGGCGGCCAGGGCCAGGGTGGCGGCCGGCCGGACCGCGGCGACCGCCAGCAGCAGGGCGGCCGCGGCCAGGGCCAGGGTCAGCAGGGTCGTCAGGACCGTCAGGACAACGGCCCCCAGGACGACTTCGACGGTGAGGACGGCCGTCGCGGCCGTCGCGGCCGCTACCGCGACCGCCGTGGCCGTCGCGGCCGCGACGAGTTCGCGCCGAGCGAGCCGCAGGTCGCCGACGACGACGTCCTGATCCCCGTCGCGGGCATCCTCGACATCCTCGACAACTACGCGTTCATCCGCACCTCGGGCTACCTGCCCGGCCCGAACGACGTGTACGTCTCCCTCGCCCAGGTCCGCAAGGCCGGGCTGCGCAAGGGTGACCACACCACCGGTGCCGTGCGCCAGCCCAAGGACGGCGAGCGCCGCGAGAAGTTCAACGCCCTGGTGCGTCTGGACTCGGTCAACGGCATGGCGCCCGAATCCGGCCGCGGCCGCCCGGAGTTCCAGAAGCTGACGCCCCTGTACCCGCAGGACCGGCTCCGTCTGGAGACCGACCCGGGCGTGCTGACCACCCGCATCATCGACCTCGTGTCGCCGATCGGAAAGGGCCAGCGAGGCCTGATCGTGGCCCCGCCGAAGACCGGCAAGACCATGATCATGCAGGCGATCGCCAACGCGATCACCACCAACAACCCCGAGTGCCACCTGATGGTCGTCCTGGTCGACGAGCGTCCGGAAGAGGTCACCGACATGCAGCGGTCGGTCAAGGGCGAGGTCATCTCCTCGACCTTCGACCGCCCGGCCGAGGACCACACCACGGTCGCCGAGCTGGCCATCGAGCGCGCCAAGCGTCTCGTCGAGCTGGGTCACGACGTGGTCGTCCTGCTGGACTCCATCACCCGTCTGGGCCGCGCGTACAACCTCGCCGCCCCCGCCTCCGGCCGCATCCTGTCCGGTGGTGTGGACTCGACCGCGCTGTACCCGCCGAAGCGCTTCTTCGGTGCCGCGCGCAACATCGAGGACGGCGGCTCGCTGACCATCCTGGCCACCGCGCTGGTCGACACCGGCTCGCGCATGGACGAGGTGATCTTCGAGGAGTTCAAGGGCACCGGCAACATGGAGCTCAAGCTCGACCGCAAGCTCGCCGACAAGCGCATCTTCCCGGCCGTCGACGTCGACCCGTCGGGCACCCGCAAGGAGGAGATCCTCCTCAACGCGGAGGAGCTCGCCATCGTCTGGAAGCTGCGCCGGGTGCTGCACGCGCTCGACTCGCAGCAGGCGATCGAGCTGCTGCTCGACAAGATGAAGCAGACGAAGTCGAACGCCGAGTTCCTGATGCAGATCGCCAAGACGACCCCGGCGGGCAAGAACGACGACTGACCGTCGCCGTAGCCGCATCGTCGAACGAGACCGCCCCCGCCGCATCCCGCGACGGGGGCGGTCCCGTTGTGCGTACGCCAGGTCCTGCACGCCAGGTCGTGTACGAGCCGTACGCGCCACCGTGGCCCGTGTGCGACCTTTGCCACACTCGGGCCGCTCCCGACCCGCCCGGCGCCGCTGTGCGTCCGCCGGGGAAACCGCAGGCGGGCCCGGTATTACGCGGTGCTTATGCCCCGGCAGGCAGCCTGCGACGGACTTCCGGAGGCCGTGCGGGCCGTGGAACCCTGGAGTAGGTTCCTCCGTCTGAGTCAGAGGACAACGGGGAAAGCGAGCCGTACGCCAGGGGACCGCACCCAGGACTGAGGAGAGCATGAGCCAGGACAGCAGGGGCCGCGGCCGCCGCGCCGCAGGCGGCAGGCGCCGACGCAAGCCGACGCAGCGCCGCAAGGGCCTCACCGTCGCCGCGTGGACCGCCGCCGGCGTGGTCCTGCTGGGCGGCGCGGGCCTGGGCTACTTCTACGTCAAGTTCAACGGCAACCTGAAGACCGTGGACATCGACCAGGCCCTCGGCACCGACCGCCCGCAGAACGTGGACAACGGCTCGATGGACATCCTCGTCCT
This sequence comes from Streptomyces sp. NPDC028314, assembly GCF_055565795.1. Taxonomy (NCBI): domain Bacteria; kingdom Bacillati; phylum Actinomycetota; class Actinomycetes; order Kitasatosporales; family Streptomycetaceae; genus Streptomyces; species Streptomyces sp. NPDC028314. The sequence continues at coordinate 390,866 of NZ_JBVHTP010000005.1, read as the reverse complement.
CGGGTCCGACTCCCGCGGCGGGGCCAACGGCGAGTACGGCCGGGACGACGGCGGCTCGGCCCGCTCCGACACCGCGATGATCATCCACCTGTACGAGGGCCACCAGAAGGCCAGCGTCGTGTCGATACCGCGCGACACCATGGTCAACCGGCCCTCCTGCGCGACGGCGAACGGCAAGACGGACAAGGGGAGCACCCGCTCCCAGTTCAACGAGTCCTTCACCATCGGCGGCGCCGCCTGCGCGGTGAAGACCGTCGAGAAGATGTCGGGGATCCGCATGGACCACTACATCGAGGTCGACTTCACGGGCTTCAAGAAGATCATCGACAATCTCGGCGGGGTCGAGGTCACCACCAACAAGCCGATCAAGGACGGCGCCAGCCACCTGGACCTCCCGGCCGGCACCAACAAGCTGAACGGCGAGCAGGCGCTGGGCCTCGTCCGCACCCGCAAGAGCGTCGGCGACGGCAGCGACCTGGGCCGAATACAGCTCCAGCAGGCCTTCATCAAGGCCCTGATCAAGCAGGTCAAGGGCATCGGGGTGTTCGACAACCCCAAGCGGCTGCTCGACCTCGCGGACTCCGCCACCAAGGCGATCACCACCGACAAGGCCCTCGGTGACGTGAAGTCCCTCATGGGCTTCGCCCAGGGCCTGCAGGGCATCGACGCCGCGGACATGCAGATGATCACCCTCCCGGTCACCACGGACCCGCGCGACGCCGACCGCGTCGCCCCGCTCGCCAAGGAGTCCAAGATGGTCTGGGACGCCCTGCTGGCCGACCAGCCGGTCCCCGCGGAGGCCACCGCGAACTCCATGGGCGACAAGGGCTCGGCGGGATCCGTCGTCCAGCAGCCCTGAACCGGATCACCGCGGCTCAAAGGGGTTCTCCGGGACCCCGGAATAGATGCCCGCACGTCCCTGTTGACGATGGCGTCCTCAGAATTTTGACAGGCGGCCCGGTCCTGGCAGACTGGTCTGTCGGCCCCGGTTCACGCAGCGCGCAATTCGGCTCCTGCGACCCGGCGCCCTCCCGAATCTAGGAGACACCTTGAAGCGCGATGTTCACCCCGAGTACGTCGAGACCCAGGTCAGCTGCACCTGTGGCGCGTCGTTCACCACCCGTAGCACCCTGACCGAAGGCACCATCCGTGCCGAGGTCTGCTCCGAGTGCCACCCGTTCTACACGGGCAAGCAGAAGATCCTCGACACCGGTGGCCGTGTGGCCCGCTTCGAGGCCCGCTTCGGCAAGGCTGCCGGCTCGAAGTAGCGAGCCTCCGGCGCCGGCTCCCGGCTGCACCGTGTCCACACGGGGTAGCCGGGCCGGCGCCTTTCTCGTCCCGCAGCCCTTTCTTACTTATCTCCCAGGAGCCCCCGATGTTCGAGGCGGTCGAGGAACTGATCGGCGAGCACGCCGATCTTGAAAAGAAGCTCGCCGACCCTTCGGTCCACTCCGATCAGGCCAACGCGCGCAAGCTGAACAAGCGCTACGCGGAGCTGACCCCGATCGTCGCGACCTTCCGTGCCTGGAAGCAGTCGGCCGAGGACATCGAGACGGCCAAGGAGCTCGCGGCCGAAGACCCCGACTTCGCCGCCGAGGTCAAGGAACTGAGCGCCCAGCGCGAAGAGCTCACCGAGAAGCTCCGCCTGCTGCTCGTTCCGCGCGACCCCAGCGACGACAAGGACGTGCTCCTGGAGGTCAAGGCCGGAGCGGGCGGCGACGAGTCCGCCCTGTTCGCCGGCGACCTGCTGCGCATGTACCTGCGCTACGCCGAGCGCGTGGGCTGGAAGACCGAGATCATCGACGCCACCGAGTCCGAGCTCGGCGGCTACAAGGACGTCCAGGTCTCCGTCCGCACCAAGGGCGGCAACGGCGCGACCGAGCCCGGCCAGGGCGTCTGGGCCCGCCTGAAGTACGAGGGCGGCGTCCACCGCGTCCAGCGCGTTCCGGCCACCGAGTCCCAGGGCCGCATCCACACCTCCGCCGCCGGCGTGCTCGTCACCCCGGAGGCCGAGGAGGTCGAGGTCGAGATCAACATGAACGACCTCCGCATCGACGTGTACCGCTCCTCCGGCCCGGGCGGCCAGTCCGTCAACACCACCGACTCGGCCGTGCGCATCACGCACATCCCGACCGGTGTGGTCGCCTCCTGCCAGAACGAGAAGAGCCAGCTCCAGAACAAGGAGCAGGCGATGCGCATCCTGCGCTCGCGCCTGCTGGCCGCTGCCCAGGAAGCCGCCGAGCAGGAGGCCTCCGACGTGCGCCGCAGCCAGGTGCGCAGCGTGGACCGGTCCGAGAAGATCCGTACGTACAACTACCCGGAAAACCGGATCTCGGACCACCGGACCGGCTTCAAGGCGTACAACTTGGACCAGGTGCTCGACGGCGACCTCGACCCGATGATCCAGGCCTGCGTCGACGCGGACTCGGCCGCCAAGCTCGCGGCCGCGCACTGATCACTGCCTGACCCCCCGCATCACCCCGTACGACAGCAGCCCGGAGGACCAGCGTGAACTTGCTGCTTGCCGAGGTGGCCCAGGCCACCCAGCGGCTGGCCGCCGCCGGCGTGCCCTCACCGCGCTTCGACGCGGAGGAGCTCGCGGCCTTCGTGCACGGCGTCAAGCGGGGGGAACTGCACCACGTCAAGGACGCGGACTTCGACGCCCGCTACTGGGAGGCCGTCGCCCGCCGCGAGGCGCGCGAGCCGCTCCAGCACATCACCGGCCGCGCCTTCTTCCGCTACCTGGAGCTCCAGGTCGGGCCCGGGGTCTTCGTGCCCCGGCCCGAGACCGAGTCGGTCGTGGACTGGGCCATACAGGCCGTCCGGGCCATGGACGTGGTCGAGCCGCTCATCGTGGACCTGTGCACCGGGTCCGGTGCCATCGCGCTGGCCATGGCGCAGGAGGTGCCGCGCTCGCGCGTGCACGCGGTCGAGCTGTCCGAGGAAGCCCTGCGGTGGACCCGCAAGAACGCCGAGGGCTCCCGGGTCACCGTCCACCAGGGCGACGCGCTCAGCGCGCTGCCCGAGCTGGACGGCCAGGTCGACCTGGTGATCTCCAACCCGCCCTACATTCCGCTCACCGAGTGGGAGTACGTCGCCCCCGAGGCCCGCGACCACGACCCCGAGATGGCGCTGTTCTCCGGCGAGGACGGCCTGGACACCATCCGCGGCATCGAGCGCACCGCCCACCGGCTGCTGCGGCCCGGCGGCATCGTCGTCATCGAGCACGCCGACACCCAGGGCGGCCAGGTCCCGTGGATCTTCGCCGAGGAGCGGGGCTGGGCCGACGCGGCCGACCACCCCGACCTCAACAACCGCCCGCGCTTCGCGACCGCCCGCAAGGCCCTGCCGTGAGCGGGCCCCATTCCGTCCACCCCCTGCTGCTTGAGGAGGCCCGCTGATGGCCCGGCGATACGACTGCAACGACGCGACGGACCGCAAGACGGGCCTGCGCGAAGCCGCATCCGCCGTGCGCCGCGGCGAGCTCGTCGTGCTGCCCACCGACACCCTGTACGGGATCGGTGCGGACGCCTTCAGCGCGGAGGCCGTCGGCGACCTGCTCGCCGCCAAGGGCCGGGGCCGCAACATGCCCACCCCCGTCCTCATCGGCTCCCCGAACACCCTGCACGGCCTGGTCACGGACTTCTCCGAGCAGGCGTGGGAGCTCGTCGACGCCTTCTGGCCGGGCGCCCTGACCCTGGTCGCCAAGCACCAGCCGTCGCTGGCGTGGGACCTGGGGGAGACCCGCGGGACCGTGGCCGTACGGATGCCCCTGCACCCCGTCGCGATCGAGCTGCTGACCGAGGTCGGTCCGATGGCCGTGTCCTCGGCGAACCTGACGGGACACCCGGCTCCGGAGGACTGCGACGCCGCCCGCGAGATGCTCGGCGACTCCGTGTCCGTGTACCTGGACGGCGGGCCGACCCCCGGGATCCAGCCGTCGTCGATCGTCGATGTCACCGGGAAGGTTCCCGTCCTGCTGCGCGAGGGGGCGCTGACCGCGGAGCAGCTGCGGGAGGTCGTACCCGACCTCGAGGTGGCCCCGTGAGCCCTGAGGGCCGTGGCATAGCGAGGGGGCACCTCCCCGCGGTGGGCGCAGGAGGCTCCTTCCGCATACTCCACGTCAGCACCGGCAACGTCTGCCGCTCGCCCATCACCGAGCGGCTGACCCGGCACGCGCTGTCGGACCGGCTGGGGGGCCCGGTGACCGGGGACCTCATCGTGGAGAGCGCCGGCACGTGGGGACACGAGGGCGCGCCCATGGAGGCGAACGCCGCCGCCGTCCTCGCGGACTTCGGCGCCGACGCGTCCGGGTTCACCGGGCGCGAGCTGCTGGACGAGCACGTCATACGCGCTGACCTGGTGCTGACCGCCACGCGGGACCACCGGGCACAGGTCATCTCCATGGGCCACTCGGCCGGACTGCGGACCTTCACCCTGAAGGAGTTCACGCGGCTGGTGCGGGCGATAGATCCGGCCACCCTGCCGCCGCTCGACGACGGCATGGCGGAGCGCGCCCGCGCCCTGGTGCGGGCCGCGGCCGCGCTGCGCGGCTGGCTGCTGGCCCCCTCGCCGGACGCGGACGAGGTGTACGACCCGTACGGGGCGCCGATCACCTTCTTCCGCTCGATCGGCGACGAGATCAACCAGGCGCTGGACCCCGTGGTCACGGCCCTGACGGGCGTCACCGCCCCGCACTGACCCCGGCCCGCGCCGAGGGGCGCGAGGGGCGCGTGGGGAATATGGTGGCGATATCCGGGACAGTCCACTGGAGTCGTGCCATGAGCGTCATCACCCCGCCCACGGACCTGCTGCGGCAGCAGGATCCGCAGATGGCCGACGTGCTCGCCGGAGAGGCGCAGCGGCAGGCCGGCACGCTGCAGCTGATCGCCGCCGAGAACTTCACCTCGCCCGCGGTGCTCGCCGCGCTCGGCTCCGCGCTCGCCAACAAGTACGCCGAGGGGTATCCGGGCGCCCGCCACCACGGCGGCTGCGAGTACGCCGACCTGGCCGAACGGACCGCCGTGGAGCGGGCCATGGCGCTGTTCGGGGTCGAGCACGCCAATGTGCAGCCGCACTCCGGATCCTCCGCCGTACTGGCCGCATACGCGGCGCTGCTGCGGCCCGGGGACACGGTGCTGGCGATGGGGCTCCCGTACGGCGGTCACCTGACGCACGGCTCGCCCGCGAACTTCTCCGGCCGGTGGTTCGAATTCGTCGGGTACGGGGTCGACGCGGAGACGGGCCTCATCGACTACCAGCAGGTGCAGGACCTCGCCCGCGCCCACCGGCCCAAGGCCATCGTCTGCGGCTCGATCTGCTACCCCCGCCACCCCGAGTACTCCGTCTTCCGGGAGATCGCGGACGAGGTCGGGGCCTACCTGATCGCGGACGCCGCCCATCCGATCGGCCTGGTCGCCGGGGGAGCGGCGCCCAGCCCCGTCCCGTACGCGGACGTCGTCTGCGCGACCACCCACAAGGTGCTGCGCGGCCCGCGCGGCGGGATGATCCTGTGCGGCGCCGAGTTCGCGGAGCGGGTGGACCGGGCGGTGTTCCCCTTCACCCAGGGCGGCGCCCAGATGCACACCATCGCCGCCAAGGCGGTGGCCTTCGGGGAGGCCGCCGGTCCCGCGTTCACCACGTACGCCCATCGGGTGGTCGCCAATGCCAGGGTGCTGGCCGAGGCGCTGGAGGCCGGCGGGTTCGTCGTGACGACCGGCGGGACCGATACGCACCTGATCTCCGCCGACCCCGCACCGCTGGGCCTGGACGGTCCGGCCGCCCGGGGCGCGCTGGCCGCCGCCGGGATCGTGCTGGACACCTGCGCGCTCCCGTACGGGGACCAGCGCGGGATCCGCCTCGGCACCGCGGCCGTGACCACCCAGGGCATGGGCGAGGCGGAGATGGGCCGGATCGCCGGGCTGTTTGCGGCCGCGCTGCGCGGGGAAGCCGCGAAAACCCGTACAGAAGTCGGTGAGCTGGCCCACGAATTTCCACCGTATGGGTACTGACAAGGGCATTTCGGGCTTACCGCAACCGCGATGGCCTGCCCGCGCGTCCTCGACCCGGGGTACATCGCAGCTAATGTGTGGGGCTGAGATGGCCGGCGATACATCTGGGGCAGCCCGTGCGTGAATATCTGCTGACGCTTTGCGTCACGGTCGCGGTGACCTACCTGCTGACCGGGCCCGTGCGGAAGTTCGCGATCGCGGCCGGGGCCATGCCGGAGATCCGTGCCCGCGACGTGCACCGGGAACCGACACCACGGCTCGGCGGCATCGCGATGTTCGGCGGTATGTGCGCGGGCCTGCTGGTCGCCGACCACCTGCAGAACCTCAACGGGGTGTTCACGGCCTCGAACGAGCCACGGGCACTGCTCTCCGGAGCCGCGCTGATCTGGCTGGTCGGCGTCCTCGACGACAAGTTCGAGATCGACGCCCTGATCAAGCTCGGCGCGCAGATGATCGCCGCCGGCGTGATGGTCATCCAGGGTCTGACGATCCTGTGGATCCCCGTCCCCTTCATCGGCACGGTCGCGCTCACCCAGTGGCAGGGCAACCTGCTCACCGTGGCCCTCGTCGTGATCACCATCAACGCCGTGAACTTCGTCGACGGCCTCGACGGCCTGGCGGCCGGCATGGTCTGCATCACCACCTGCGCCTTCTTCCTCTACGCGTACCGGATCTGGTTCGGCTACGGCATCGAGGCGGCGGCGCCCGCGACCCTCTTCGCCGCGATCCTGATGGGCATGTGCCTGGGCTTCCTGCCGCACAACATGCACCCGGCCCGGATCTTCATGGGCGACTCCGGCTCGATGCTGATCGGCCTGGTGCTGGCCGCCTCCGCGATCTCGATCACGGGGCAGGTGGACCCGGACGCGATGGCCCTGTTCGCGGGCGGTGAGCGCAATGCCACGCACGCGATGCTGCCGGTGTTCATCCCGCTGGTGCTGCCGCTGACGATCATCGCGATCCCGATGGCGGACCTGGTGATGGCCGTGGTCCGGCGCACCTGGAAGGGCCAGTCGCCGTTCGCCGCCGACCGCGGCCACCTGCACCACCGGCTCCTGGAGCTCGGGCATTCGCACAGCCGGGCGGTGCTGATCATGTACTTCTGGTCGGGGCTGATCGCCTTCGGCACGGTGGCCTATTCGGTGCACTCCACCTCGATGTGGATCGTGCTCGCGATCGCGGCCCTGAGCGCGCTGGGCCTCGTACTCCTCCTGCTGCCGCGGTTCACCCCGCGCGCCCCGCGCTGGGCGGAGGGCCTCGTCCCGCCGCGCTACCGGCACGCGGAACGGGCCGCGGAGGCCGCCGCCGAGGCGGCCGCGCAGGAGGCGACGGGCACCGAGCCGGAACCGGCGCGGCCGGTCGCGGCCGGGGTGGCGGGCGTCAACGGGGCGACCGCCATTGGCCCCCGTTCGCGCCTCCCCGACCGGCGTAAGGCCGGATCGGCTCGCTGACGGGCAGGGCGCATGTCCGACATGAACGCCCTTTACCAGACAAGACGCTTGCTTGCCCTGCACAGACGCGCGGGTTAACTCTCATGTGTGACAGTCAGCACACCCAGCGGGTAAAGCTCTCATCAAATACTTTGTGATACCGTTCACTAAACCCGGCGACAGAGCCGAAGGACCGTAGTGCGACGGTCCATTGGCCCGAGGTGCTTCCTCGGACCGGGCTTACGCTCGTCCCGTACGAGTCCCGTGCCCCCACCACCACGCGGAGCAAACCGCCATGCGGTCAAACGACGTCCGATCCCTCCTGCAAGCCGCTGTACCCACGGCTGTCGCCGGCGCTGTCGCCGCAGTGATCAGCTGGTTCGTGGTCGGTGGCAAGGGGGCGGTCGGAGCCGCTGTGGCGACCGTGGTCGTGATTCTCTTCATGGGCATCGGATTCGTGGTTCTGCAGCGCACGGCGAAATCCTTGCCGCACCTGTTCCAGGCCATGGGCCTCATGCTTTATGCGGCCCAGATCCTGCTGCTCTTCGTCTTTCTCGCCGTGTTCAAGAACACGACACTGTTCCACCCCCGGGCCTTCGCGATCACGCTTGTTGCCACCACCCTGGTGTGGATCGGCGCACAGACGCGTGCTCATATGAAGGCCAAGATTCTTTACGTCGAACCCGACTCGACAAAGGGTGACAAGCCCGAGAATCCGGGGTCGAAGCCGTGAGGGGTAGGGCCGGGATAAGCGCGCGTTCGAGATGCTGCTATCGTCCGGTTCAAACTGCGGCACTGCGGGCGCGGGCATCTGAGCTGACGCCTGTTCCATCGCGAGGCTCGATGCCTGGCCGCCGCCCCCAAACCCGTAACACCAGTCCAGTGCCGAACAGCGGCTGTGCGCCGCGCCGACACAACGAGGTTGCCGTACCTATGCGCCACGCTGAAGGAGCCCGCGGTGAGTGCTGACCTGACGCAGGTGCTCGCTTTCGAGACCGACTGTCACATCTTCGACGGATGTGGCTTCCCCGGCCCGGGCCTGCACTCGTTCCTCTTCGAGCCGCTGTGGGGCGAACCCGGCCTGACCAGTGTGTACTTCAACAAGCCGATGCTGCTGGCCCTGCTGGGCTCGCTGATCATCGTCGCGTTCTTCTGGGCCGCGTTCCGCAAGCCGAAGGTCGTACCGGGCAAGCTCCAGATGGTCGCCGAGGCCGGCTACGACTTCGTGCGCAACGGCATCGTCTACCAGACGCTGGGCAAGAAGGAGGGCGAGAAGTACGTCCCCCTGATGGTCTCGCTGTTCTTCTTCGTCTGGATCCTGAACGTCTGGTCGATCATCCCGGTGGCACAGTTCCCGGTGACCTCGATCATCGCGTACCCGGCGATCCTCGCGCTGGGGGTCTACATCCTCTGGATGTCGGTCACCTTCAAGCGCCACGGCTTCGTCGGCGGCCTGAAGAACCTGACGGGCTACGACAAGACCCTCGGCGGCGTGCTGCCGCTGATCATGGTCATCGAGTTCTTCTCGAACGTCCTGGTGCGCCCGTTCACCCACGCGGTCCGACTCTTCGCGAACATGTTCGCCGGTCACACCCTGCTGCTGCTCTTCACGATCGCCAGCTGGTACCTGCTGAACGGCATCGGCATCGCCTACGCCGGTGTGTCGTTCGTGATGGTCATCGTGATGACCGCCTTCGAGCTCTTCATCCAGGCCGTCCAGGCGTACGTCTTCGTCCTCCTGGCCTGCAGCTTCATCCAGGGCGCGGTCGCCGAGCACCACTGAGCCAGGCCCGCCCCGCTCAGCCCCCATTTCGTCCGGTGGCCAACCCCCACCGGTCCGTGAAAGAGAAGGAAGAACTGGCATGTCCCAGACCCTTGCCGCCGTCACCGGCTCCCTCAGCTCCGTTGGTTACGGTCTCGCGGCCATCGGCCCCGGCGTCGGCGTCGGCATCATCTTCGGTAACGGCACCCAGGCCCTCGCCCGCCAGCCCGAGGCTGCCGGCCTGATCCGCGCCAACCAGATCCTCGGCTTCGCCTTCTGTGAGGCGCTCGCCCTGATCGGTCTGGTCATGCCGTTCGTCTACCCGAGCTCCTGATCCTCGGTCTCGACGAACAGTCCATTAGACGAAAGGCACTGATGTGAACCTCCTGGTTCTGGCGGCTGAGACGGAAAATCCGCTCTTCCCGCCGATCCCCGAGCTCGTCATCGGTCTGATCGCCTTCGTCATCGTCTTCGGTTTCCTCGCGAAGAAGCTCCTCCCGAACATCAACAAGGTTCTGGACGAGCGCCACGCGGCGATCGAAGGCGGTATCGAGGCGGCGCAGGCCGCTCAGATCGAGGCCCAGAGCGTTCTTGAGCAGTACAAGGCTCAGCTCGCCGAGGCCCGGCACGAGGCCGCGCGCCTGCGCCAGGAAGCGCTGGAGCAGGGCACTGCGCTCAAGGAAGAACTGCGCGCAGAGGGCCAGCGGCAGCGTGAGGAGATCATCGCTGCCGGCCACGCCCAGATCGCGGCGGACCGCAAGGCCGCCTCTCAGGCGCTGCGTCAGGACGTGGGCAAGCTCGCCACCGACCTGGCCGGAAAGCTCGTCGGCGAGTCCCTCGAGGACTCCGCCCGGCAGAGCCGCACGATCGACCGTTTCCTCAGCGAGCTCGAGGAGAAGGCCGAGGCGGCCCGATGAACGGAGCGAGCCGCGAGGCACTGGCCTCCGCGCGTGAGCGTCTCGACGCGCTGACGGACAACACGTCCGTCGACGCGGCGAAGCTCGCCGGTGAGCTGGCTGCCGTCACCGCGCTGCTCGACCGTGAGGTCTCGCTGCGTCGGGTCATCACGGACCCGGCGCAGTCCGGCGAGGCCAAGGCCGAGCTGGTCGGACGACTGCTGTCGGGCCAGGTGGGCGGGGAGACCCTCGACCTGGTGTCCGGCATGGCGCGGTCCCGCTGGTCGCAGTCCCGCGACCTGGTGGACTCGCTGGAGGAGCTGGCGGCCACCGCCGACCTCACGGCGGCCCAGCAGGCCGGTGCGCTCGACGACGTCGAGGACGAGATCTTCCGCTTCGGCCGGATCGTCGCCTCGAACACCGAGCTGCGCGCCGCGCTGACCGACCGCGGTGCCACCGTCTCCGCCAAGAGCGAGCTGCTGCGCAGCCTGCTCGGCGGCAAGGCGAACGCCGTCACCGAGCGCCTGGTCATCCGTCTTGTCACGCACCCGCGTGGACGTAGCCTGGAAGCGGGACTCGAGTCCCTTTCCAAGCTCGCCGCCGAGCGCCGTGACCGCATGGTCGCCACCGTGACCAGCGCGGTTCCGCTCAGCGACGGGCAGAAGCAGCGTCTCGGCGCGGTGCTGGCCAAGCTGTACGGCCGCCAGATGCACCTGAACCTCGACGTGGACCCCGAGGTCCTCGGCGGGATCTCGGTGCGAGTCGGCGACGAGGTCATCGACGGCACCATCGCGGACCGCCTCGCAGAGGCGTCCCGCCGCATGGCCGGCTGACCAGCCACCAATAGAACAACGCATTCCTAGCGGCCCGGTTGGGCCGTGCAGAACTTGCAGAAGATTCCTGGGGGTCGCCCCCAGACCCCTAAGAAGCTTCAGGCCCAACAAGGAGAGCAGGGAACCCAGATGGCGGAGCTCACGATCCGGCCGGAGGAGATCCGGGACGCACTGGAGAACTTTGTCCAGTCGTACCAGCCGGACGCGGCCTCGCGCGAGGAGGTCGGAACGGTCAGCGTTGCCGGCGACGGCATCGCGAAGGTGGAGGGTCTGCCCTCCGCCATGGCGAACGAGCTGCTGAAGTTCGAGGACGGCACCCTCGGTCTCGCCCTCAACCTCGAGGAGCGCGAGATCGGTGCGGTCGTCCTCGGCGAGTTCAGCGGTATCGAGGAGGGCCAGCCGGTGCAGCGCACCGGTGAGGTGCTCTCCGTCGGCGTCGGCGAGGGCTACCTCGGCCGCGTCGTCGACCCGCTCGGCAACCCGATCGACGGTCTCGGCGAGATCGCGACCGAAGGCCGTCGCGCCCTCGAGCTGCAGGCCCCCGGCGTCATGGTCCGCAAGTCGGTCCACGAGCCCATGCAGACCGGCTACAAGGCCATCGACGCCATGGTGCCCGTCGGCCGTGGCCAGCGTCAGCTGATCATCGGTGACCGTCAGACCGGCAAGACCGCGCTGGCCGTCGACACGATCATCAACCAGCGCGACAACTGGCGCTCGGGCGACGTGAACAAGCAGGTCCGCTGCATCTACGTCGCCATCGGCCAGAAGGGCTCGACCATCGCGTCCGTTCGCGGCGCCCTGGAAGACGCCGGCGCGCTCGAGTACACGACGATCGTCGCCGCCCCGGCGTCCGACCCGGCCGGCTTCAAGTACCTGGCGCCGTACACCGGTTCCGCCATCGGCCAGCACTGGATGTACGCCGGCAAGCACGTCCTGATCATCTTCGACGACCTGTCGAAGCAGGCCGACGCCTACCGCGCCGTGTCGCTGCTGCTGCGCCGCCCGCCGGGCCGTGAGGCCTACCCGGGTGACGTCTTCTACCTGCACTCCCGTCTGCTGGAGCGCTGCGCGAAGCTCTCCGACGACATGGGTGCCGGTTCGATGACCGGTCTGCCGATCGTCGAGACCAAGGCGAACGACGTGTCGGCGTTCATCCCGACCAACGTCATCTCCATCACCGACGGCCAGTGCTTCCTGGAGTCCGACCTGTTCAACGCGGGCCAGCGCCCGGCGCTGAACGTCGGTATCTCGGTCTCCCGCGTCGGTGGCTCCGCCCAGCACAAGGCCATGAAGCAGGTTTCCGGCCGTCTGCGCCTGGACCTCGCCCAGTACCGCGAGCTGGAGGCGTTCGCCGCCTTCGGTTCCGACCTGGACGCCGCTTCGAAGGCTTCGCTGGAGCGCGGCAAGCGTCTGGTCGAGCTGCTCAAGCAGGGCCAGTACCAGCCGATGCCCGTCGAGGAGCAGGTCGTCTCCGTCTGGGCCGGCACCACCGGCAAGATGGACGACGTTCCGGTCAACGACATCCGTCGCTTCGAGTCGGAGCTGCTGGAGCACCTGCGCCGCGAGCGCAAGGACCTCCTCACCTCCATCGCCGACGGCGGCAAGATGTCGGACGACACCCTGACGTCGGTCGCGGACGCCATCACCGCCTTCAAGCGCCAGTTCGAGACCTCGGACGGCAAGCTCCTGGGCGAGGACGCACCGGCCGTCAACGTCTCCAAGTGACGACGGAAGGGACCTGACTCATGGGAGCGCAGCTCCGGGTCTACAAGCGTCGCATCCGTGCCATCACGGCGACCAAGAAGATCACCAAGGCGATGGAGATGATCGCCGCCTCGCGCATCGTCAAGGCGCAGCGCAAGGTGGCGGCATCGATGCCGTACGCGACCGAGCTCACCCGTGCGGTGACCGCGGTGGCGACCGGCTCGAACACCAAGCACGCCCTGACCACCGAGGTCGAGGCGCCGACCCGTGCCGCGGTTCTGCTCATCACGAGCGACCGCGGTCTGGCCGGCGGCTACTCCTCGAACGCCATCAAGCAGGCGGAGCGGCTCACCGAGCGGCTGCGCGCTGAGGGCAAGGACGTCGACACCTACATCGTCGGCCGCAAGGGTCTGGCCTACTACGGCTTCCGCGAGCGCAAGGTCGCGGATTCGTGGACCGGCTTCACCGACAGCCCGGCCTACGCCGACGCCAAGCGCGTCGCCGGGCCGCTGATCGAAGCCATCCAGACGGAAACGGCCGAGGGTGGCGTCGACGAGCTGCACATCGTCTACACGGAATTCGTGTCGATGATGACGCAGAACCCGGTCGACGGCCGGATGCTGCCGCTCAGCCTCGACCAGGCTGCGGAGGAGGACGGTGCGAAGGGCGAGATCCTTCCGCTGTTCGACTTCGAGCCGTCGGCGGAGGACGTCCTCGACGCCCTGCTGCCGCGCTACGTCGAGAGCCGCATCTACAACGCACTGCTGCAGTCGGCCGCTTCCGAGCACGCCGCCCGCCGCCGCGCGATGAAGTCGGCGACCGACAACGCCGGAGACCTCATCAAGAGCCTCTCCCGGCTTGCCAACGCGGCCCGCCAGGCCGAAATCACCCAGGAAATCAGCGAGATCGTCGGTGGCGCGAGCGCCATGGCTGACGCGACCGCGGGGAGTGACAAGTAATGACGACCACTGTTGAGACGGCCGCCGCCACGGGCCGCGTCGCCCGGGTCATCGGCCCGGTCGTCGACGTGGAGTTCCCCGTCGACGCCATGCCCGAGATCTACAACGCCCTCAAGGTCCAGGTCGCAGACCCGGCCGAGGACGGCAAGCTCAAGACCCTGACCCTCGAGGTCGCGCAGCACCTGGGTGACGGCATCGTCCGTACCATCTCGATGCAGCCGACCGACGGTCTGGTCCGCCAGGCCGCGGTGACCGACACGGGCGAGGGCATCACCGTCCCCGTCGGTGACTTCACCAAGGGCAAGGTGTTCAACACCCTCGGTGAGGTGCTGAACTACCCCGAGGCGAACGCCGAGGTCACCGAGCGCTGGCCGATCCACCGCAAGGCCCCTCGCTTCGACGAGCTCGAGTCGAAGACCGAGATGTTCGAGACCGGCGTCAAGGTCATCGACCTTCTCACCCCGTACGTCAAGGGTGGAAAGATCGGTCTGTTCGGTGGTGCCGGTGTCGGCAAGACCGTTCTGATCCAGGAAATGATCTACCGCGTCGCCAACAACCACGACGGTGTGTCGGTCTTCGCGGGCGTCGGTGAGCGTACCCGTGAGGGCAACGACCTCATCGAGGAAATGGCCGACTCGGGCGTCATCGACAAGACGGCGCTTGTCTTCGGCCAGATGGACGAGCCCCCGGGCACCCGTCTGCGCGTCGCGCTCGCCGGTCTGACCATGGCGGAGTACTTCCGCGATGTGCAGAAGCAGGACGTGCTGTTCTTCATCGACAACATCTTCCGGTACACCCAGGCGGGTTCCGAGGTGTCGACCCTGCTCGGCCGCATGCCCTCCGCGGTGGGTTACCAGCCGAACCTGGCCGACGAGATGGGTCTCCTCCAGGAGCGCATCACCTCGACCCGTGGTCACTCGATCACCTCGATGCAGGCGATCTACGTCCCCGCGGACGACCTGACCGACCCGGCGCCGGCGACCACCTTCGCCCACCTCGACGCGACGACGGTTCTTTCCCGTCCGATCTCCGAGAAGGGCATCTACCCGGCCGTGGACCCGCTGGACTCGACGTCCCGCATCCTCGACCCGCGGTACATCGCGGCGGACCACTACGCCACGGCGATGCGCGTCAAGGGGATCCTCCAGAAGTACAAGGACCTCCAGGACATCATCGCGATCCTCGGTATCGACGAGCTGGGCGAGGAGGACAAGCTCGTTGTCCACCGTGCCCGTCGCGTCGAGCGCTTCCTGTCGCAGAACACCCACGTGGCGAAGCAGTTCACCGGCGTGGACGGTTCGGACGTTCCGCTCGACGAGTCGATCACCGCGTTCAACGCGATCTGCGACGGTGACTACGACCACTTCCCCGAGCAGGCGTTCTTCCTGTGCGGTGGCATCGAGGACCTGAAGGCCAACGCCAAGGAGCTGGGCGTCTCCTGAAGCCCCGCTCCTCGTGAGCAGAGCTGATTGACGGAGAGGGACGGGGTGCGTCCCGTCCCTCTCCCCACGCCCATTAGAATTTGACCCAACACCCGGCTGACCCGCCGGGTGGTGACCCGAGGAGCCACCTTGGCTGCTGAGCTGCACGTCGAGCTGGTCGCGGCGGACCGCAATGTCTGGTCCGGCGAGGCCACCCTTGTTGTCGCCCGCACCACGTCCGGCGACATCGGCGTCATGCCCGGTCACCAGCCGCTTCTCGGTGTGCTGGAATCGGGCCCGGTGACCATCCGCACCAGCGGGGGCGACACTGTCGTCGCCGCGGTGCACGGCGGATTCATCTCGTTCGCGGACAACAAGCTGTCCCTGCTGGCCGAGATCGCCGAGCTCGCGGACGAGATCGACGTCCAGCGGGCGGAGCGGGCACTGGAGCGCGCGAAGTCGGAGGCCGATGCGGCCGCCGAGCGTCGCGCCGATGTCCGACTGCGCGCGGTGACGGGGCACTGAGCCCCCGTACCGAATAGTGTGCGACCTCAGCCGCGGTCCGTGCTGGAATTTTCCAGACCGGGTCGCGGCTGAGGCGATGCAGGTCCGTTTTTCGTGTGCGGTATTCGATGAGCGAGGAGGTCGGTGAAGATGCTCCTCGCTCTGCTTGTGAGCGGCCTGGTCGTAGCCCTGTTGGCGATCGGGCTCTTTGTCTTCGGGCTGCGCCGGAGACTGATCCAGCGGTCCGGCGGGACCTTCGACTGCAGCCTGCGCTGGGGTGTGGCCGAGGAGCCCGACATCTCCGGCAAGGGCTGGGTGTACGGGGTCGCCCGCTACAGCGGTGACCGCATCGAGTGGTTCAGGGTGTTCAGCTACTCTCCGCGACCGCGCCGGCTGCTGGAGCGCTCCTCCATCGAGGTGCTCGCCCGGCGGGCGCCGGAGGGCGAGGAGGAGCTGGCCCTGCTGTCCGACGCCGTCGTGCTCGGCTGTTCCCACCGCGGGACGCGCCTGGAGCTGGCGATGAGCGAGGACGCGCTGACCGGGTTCCTCGCCTGGCTGGAGGCGGCGCCGCCCGGCCAGAGGGTGAACGTCGCGTAGGGGCTTTCCGAGCACGAAGAAGCCGGGGAGAAGGGGGCGGACCCTTCTCCCCGGCTTCGCCGTGTCACCGGGTGCGGGGCGCGGGGGCTACTGCAGACCGGTGTGGATCGCGTTGGCGAGCTCACCGCCCGCGGTGTCGCCGCTGAATTCCCAGAAGAAGGCTCCCTTGAGGCCCTGCTGCTTGGCCCAGGTCATCTTCCCGGCGACGGTGGCGGGGGTGTCGTAGCTCCACCAGTTGCTGCCGCACTTGGCGTAGGCCGTACCGGCGACCGTGCCGGTGGCCGGGCAGCTCGCCTTGAGCACCTTGTAGTCCTCGATGCCCTGCTCGTACGTGCCCTGCGCCGGTCCGGTGGCGGTGCCGCCGGGGGCGTCCTGGGTGACGCCGGTCCAGCCGCGGCCGTAGAAGCCGATGCCGAGGTTGAGCTTGGCGCCGGCGATGCCCTTGCCCTTGAGCTTGGTGATCGCCGCCTCGGAGTTGAATCCGGCGATCGGGATGCCGTTGTACGAGGTCAGCGGGGAGTGCGGGGCGGTCGGGCCCTTGGCGTCCCACGCGCCGAAGAAGTCGTACGTCATGACGTTGTAGAAGTCGACGTACTGGGAGGCGCCCGCGTAGTCCGCGAGGTCGAGCTTGCCGCCGTTGGAGCCGTCGGCGGAGATCGCCGCGGTGACCAGGTTGCTGCCGCCGAACTTGGTGCGCAGGGCCGACAGGACGTTCTTCAGGGAGGCGGCGCCGCTGGTGTCGCACGACAGACCGCAGGCGTTCGGGTACTCCCAGTCGATGTCGATGCCGTCGAAGACGTCCGCCCAGCGCGGGTCCTCGACCAGGCTGTAGCAGGAGTCGGCGAACGCGGCGGGGTTCGCCGCGGCCTGGCCGAAGCCGCCGGACCAGGTCCAGCCGCCGAAGGACCAGAGGATCTTGATGTTCGGGTACTTCGCCTTGAGCTTGCGGAGCTGGTTGAAGTTGCCGCGCAGCGGCTGGTCCCAGTTGTCGGCCACGCCGTCGACGCTCTGGTCGGCGGTGTAGGCCTTGTCGTAGTCGGCGTAGGCGTCACCGATCGTGCACTTGCCGCCCTGGACGTTGCCGAAGGCGTAGTTGATGTGGGTGATCTTCGCGGCGGAGCCGGAGGTCACCAGGTTCTTCACGTGGTAGTTGCGGCCGTAGACGCCCCACTCGGTGAAGTAGCCGAGCTTGACCTTGGCGCCGGGGTCCGGGCCGGGCCCGGGGCCCGGGTCGCCGCCGGTGGTGGTGACCGAGAGGGGAGCCGAGGAGGGTCCGGTCTGGTCCGCGGTGTCGCGGGCGGTGACCGTGTAGCCGTAGGTCGTGCCCTTGGTCAGGCCGGAGTCGGCGTAGGTGGTGCCGGTGACCGTGGCGATCTTCGCGCCGCCGCGGTACACGTCGTAGTTCTTGACGCCCTTGTCGTCGGTGGCCGCGGTCCAGGACACGGTCAGGGCCGTGTCGGTGACTCCGGTCGCGGTGAGGGTGCCGGGGGCCGACGGCGGGTTGTCGGTGGGGGTCGTGCCGCCGTCGCAGGAGCCGCCGTTGATCTTGCAGCCGCCGGGGGCGCCCGGTCCGGAGCCGTTGAAGCCGAAGCTGACGCTCGCGCCCGGGGTGAGGGTGCCGTTCCAGCCGACGTTCTTGGCGGTCCAGTGGTTGCCCGAGCTGGTGACGGTGGCGTCCCAGGCGGAGGTGACCTTGGTGCCGGCCGGGTAGTCCCACTCCACGGTCCAGCTGCTGAGGGTGGTGGTGCCGGTGTTCTTCACCGTCCACTTGCCCTCGAAGCCGGAGCCCCAGTCGGAGACCTTGGTGTAGGTCGCGGTGGCGGAGGTGGCGGCCTGTGCGGCGCCGGCCAGGCCGACGAGGCCGGCGACGGGCAGGGCCAGGGCCACCGCGGTCGCGGCGAGCCTTCTGAGCAGTCGTACGCGTCGTGGGGGTGCTGTGCTCAAGGGTGCTCCTCCGTAGGTCCGTCGAAGCCGCGGGGCCGGCTTCGACATGGGGGTGGGACCTGCGCCGCCCGTGAGCACGCCTCGTCAAGATCCTTGTCATGGCACGCTCACCACAGTGTTGCGGTGAGATTAGAAAGGTCTGGACCAACCGTCAAGAGGTCCAGACCTCCCTTCCGGTACCGCTCTAGATCCCCAACTCCTGTGCCAGTACCGCCGCTTGAACGCGACTGCGCAGCCCGAGCTTCCCCAGCAGCCTGCTGACGTGCGTCTTCACCGTCGCCTCCGCCATCGCCAGCCGGCCGGCGATCTCCGCGTTCGACAGCCCCTCGCCCAGACAGCCCAGCACCTCCCGCTCCCGCCGGGTCAGCGAAGCCACCGCCGCTTCGGTCTCCGGCGCCACGGGGGCCCGTACCGCCCGGGGAGCCGCGAACTCGGCGATCAGCCGGCGGGTCACCGCCGGGGCGATCAGGCCCGCACCGCGCGCCACCGTGCGCACCGCCTCGATCAGCTCCGCCGCCTCCGCGTCCTTCAGCAGGAAGCCCGAGGCGCCGGCGCGCAGCGCCCCGAAGACGTACTCGTCCAGATCGAAGGTGGTGAGCACCAGTACGTCGGCCAGCCCCTCCGCGACCACCTGGCGGGTGGCCGAAACCCCGTCGAGCCGCGGCATCTGCACGTCCATCAGGACCAGATCCGGCCGAAGCTCGCGGGCGAGGCGCACCGCCTCCTCCCCGTCGGCCGCCTCACCCACCACCTCGATGTCGCCCGCACTGCGCAGGATCATCACCAGACCCGCGCGCACCGCGCTCTGGTCCTCCGCCACCACGACCCGGAAGGTCACCCGGTCACCGCCTTCTCCTCGGCGGGCAGGGCTGCCCGCACCTGCCAAACCGGGCCGGCCCGGCCCGCCGTGAAATCGCCGCCGAGCAGCTCCGTACGCTCGCGCATGCCGATCAGCCCCGCCCCGGAGCCGGGGGCGCGCGGCCCCGGCCGGTCCCCGTACGGAGAGTCCACCCGTACGGTCAGCAGCCCGTCGGCGCGCGTCACGCGGACCCGGACCGTGCCCGCGACGGCGTGCTTGAGGGCGTTGGTCAGCGACTCCTGGACGATCCGGTACGCCGCCAGCTCCACCGGCGCCGGCAGCGGTTCCCCGGGCGACGGCCGGGCGTCCTCCAGTTCGAAGTCCAGCCCGCTCGCGGCCCCGTTCACCCGGGCCTGGCCGATCAGCACGTCCAGCCCGTCCAGGGAGGGCACCGCCACCGGCTCCTGCTCCGCGCCCGCGTCCCGCAGCAGTCCGATCAGCCGGCGCATTTCGGCCAGCCCCTGCACGCTGTTCTCCCGGATCACCCCGAGCGCCTCGCGGCTGGTGGCGGGGGAGTCGATGGACAGCGCGGCGGTGGAGTGGATGGCGATCGCCGACAGGTGGTTGGCCACCATGTCGTGCAGCTCCCGGGCCATCCGGGCCCGCTCGGCGACCACGGCCTGCGCCCGGTCCATCTCGGCCAGCAGCGCCGTCTGCTCGGCGCGCAGCCGGGCGGCCACCGCCGCCTCGCGGTGGTTGCGCAGGGTGGCGCCGGTCAGGGCCGGGCCGAAGCTGACGATGCCGGTGATCACGCCGATCATCAGGGCCTGGGGGGTGCGCAGCCAGGCCACCGAGGCGATGGTGACGGTGACCGTGATCAGGCCGGTGGTCACCGGGAGCCGCCGCGCCATGGAGGGCTTCCCGTAGACGACGGCGGCGTACATCAGGTCGGTGAAGATCAGGACGGTGCCCAGGTTTCCGACGGTGAACTGGTCCGCGACCACCCCGAGGGTGCCGACGACCAGCGTCACGTTCGGCGCGGTACGGCGCAGCAGCTCCATCGAGCCGAGGACCAGCAGCGGGACCAGGGCCGCCCAGGCGGGGAAGGAATCGCGGTCCGGGGAACTGTGGACCCCCAGGGACCACAGCAGCAGGCCCACGAGCACGCTGATGACAGCGAGCAGGACATCGTCGCGATGGGGGCGGAAGACGGTCTTCAAGGGCACGGTCCCATCCAACACGGTGTGGCGGGCCCGGGGCCTCGCCGCCGGGTCGGAGGTCGGGCTACATCGAAGGATGCAGTCGCCTTTCGTCAGAGCAGACGACGAACCGGGCCGCGGCGGACGGGAACCTGGAAAGGACCGGAGACGGTCGGACCGACCCGGACGGAATGAGGAGAGTGAGGACCGTGCTCGTCTCGCTGATCATCGCCTGCGAGATCGCCTTCTGGGTACTGCTGGCCGGCGGGCTGGCCCTGCGCTACCTCGCGCGGATGCCGAGGCTCGGCGCGGCGGTACTGCTGTGCGAGCCGCTGCTGGAGCTGGCCCTGCTGGTGTTCACCACCCTGGACCTGAAGAACGGCGGCGAGCCGGGCTGGACGCACGGCATGGCCGCCCTCTACATCGGCTACACCGTCGGCTACGGGCACTACACCGTGAAGTGGCTCGACCGGCACGCCGCGTACCGCTGGGGCGGCGGCCCGAAGCCGCCCGGCGCCACCTACGGCAGGGCCCGGGCCGTCCACGAGTGGAAGCTGTGGGCCCGGACCCTGGCCGGCGCGGCCGTCGCGCTCGGGCTGCTCCAGGGCGCGATCCTGTACGTGGGCGACGCGGCCGACACCGGGGCGCTCCAGCAGTGGCAGTTCGCCGCCCTGCGGGTGCTCGGCATCCATGCCGTGATCGCGGCGACCTACTCGATCTGGCCGCGGAAGGAACCGGCCGGAGCCGCAACCGCCGAGCGCTAGCGCTCGCCGCCCGGCACCCACAGCACGTCCCCGACCTCCTTGTTGGCCGTACGGGCCAGGATGAACAGGAGGTCGGAGAGCCGGTTCAGGTAGGTCGCCGTCAGCGGGTTCATCACCTCGCCGTGCACCTCCAGCGCCGCCCACGTGGAGCGTTCGGCGCGCCGGACCACCGTGCAGGCCTGGTGCAGCAGGGCCGCGCCGGGGGTGCCGCCGGGCAGGATGAAGCTGCGCAGCTTCTCCAGCTCCTCGTTGAAGGTGTCGCAGTCCGCCTCCAGCTTGTCCACGTAGAACTGCTCGACGCGCAGCGGCGGGTACTCCGGGTTCTCGACGACCGGGGTGCACAGGTCCGCCCCGACGTCGAACATGTCGTTCTGCACCCGGACCAGGACCTTCACCAGTTCCTCGGACAGGTTCCCGAGGGCGATCGCCGTGCCGATGGCCGCGTTGGCCTCGTTGACGTCGGCGTAGGCGGAGATCCGCAGGTCGGTCTTGCGCGTGCGGCTCATGTCGCCCAGGGCGGTCGTGCCCTGGTCGCCGGTGCGGGTGTAGATGCGCGTGAGGTTCACCATGACCCCACCCTAGTGAGAGGCCCCTTGGTGGCGCATGCGGTGGCCTGCGCGAGCGACGCGGAGGCCCGTCGGAGCGGACGACTCCTGGGGATCGAGGAGCGGTTGAGGAGGGCGGACGGGGAGTGAGCCGTATCAGTGTGATGTCCGTCATCTGAGACGTGACGCGTGTTACTTCACGGTCACACGACCCCTCACGGACGCTAGTCTCCGCCGGAGAGCCTACGAGACTGGGCCGTATTCAAGAACGAGGGGTGTGCAGTGGCTGGGAAGCTCGCCGTCATCGGTGCCGGACTCATGGGTTCCGGTATCGCTCAGGTTTCCGCTCAGGCGGGCTGGGACGTCGTACTGCGTGATGTCACCGACGCCGCGCTGACCCGCGGTACAGACGGGATCAAGGCCTCGTACGACAGGTTCGTCTCCAAGGGCAAGCTGACGGCCGAGGACGCCGAGGCGGCGCTGGCCCGGATCACCACGAGCACCGACCTCGACGCGGTCGCCGACGCCGACATCGTCGTCGAGGCCGTCTTCGAGAAGCTCGAGGTCAAGCACGAGATCTTCCGGGCCCTCGACAAGCTCGTACGGGACGACGCGATCCTCGCCTCCAACACCTCCGCCATCCCGATCACCAAGATCGCGGCCGTGACGGAGCGTCCGGAGCGGGTCGTCGGCGCGCACTTCTTCTCGCCCGTCCCGATGATGCAGCTCTGCGAGCTCGTACGCGGATACAAGACGAGCGACGAAACCCTGGCCACCACCCGCGCGTTCGCCGAGTCCGTGGGCAAGACCTGCATCGTCGTCAACCGCGACGTCGCCGGCTTCGTGACGACCCGTCTGATCTCGGCGCTCGTCGTCGAGGCGGCCAAACTGTACGAATCGGGCGTCGCCTCCGCCGAGGACATCGACATCGCCTGCAAGCTGGGCTTCGGGCACGCCATGGGCCCGCTGGCCACCGCCGACCTCACCGGCGTCGACATCCTGCTGCACGCCACCAGCAACATCTACACCGAGTCGCAGGACGAGAAGTTCGCGCCGCCGGAGCTGATGCGCCGCATGGTGGACGCGGGCGACTTCGGCCGCAAGAGCGGCCAGGGCTTCTACAAGCACTGAGCACCAATGTTCGAATGCCCTCACCCGACAGGGTGAATTAGGTATCGGTTCGCTCACGGTCGGCAACTTCCCTGCCCCTGAGGCAGTCAGTTGCAGTGAGAGTTGCCGACCACGGACCAGTCGGAACAGACGAACGCAAGGACTGCCGGGAGCGCATATGCACATCAGGGGCGACCACGCCGAACTCGCTGTCGGGGGCCGCCTCGACGTGCGCAGCGCGGCGGACGCCCGTACGGCCCTCCACTCCGCCCTCGACGACGGCCACGGCGACCTCGTCCTCGACCTCACCGGGCTCGACTCGTGGGATGCGACCGGCCTCGGCGTGATCATGGGCGCCCACCGGCGGGCCGGCCGGACCGGGCGGCGCCTGGTCCTGCGCGGGGTGCCGGCTCAGATGCAGCGACTGCTCGTGGCGACCAGGCTCCACCGGATCCTCGCCATCGAGGGCGGACTGGAAGCGGAATCCCTTCCGCGGGTGTGACACCCGGGTGTGCTGATTCCTGCGGAAACGTAACGGTCCGGTGGTGAAGGCCCCCCGGCGGTTCCGGCGGGACCGGCCACGGTCTAGGGTTCGGGCGGAAACCGGACCAGAAGCGACTGCGGTGTGTGCGAGCGAAGGCCGGGCGGTACGACGGCGGCAGCGGCGGTGCGCGCGACGCGATCGGGGGACTTGGTCATGGACCGTACTCAGGGGCAGCCCGGTCCGGGGGAGCGGGCTGCGCTCCCGCCGCTCCCTCCCGTGGCGCGGGTCGTCACGCTCACCGCCGGGGACTTCACCCTCAACGTGAACCCCGTCGACGGCAGCGAGATAGAACCCCTGCGGCCCGGCACCGACACGGCTGCCCCCGCCAAGCGCGGCGCGGCCGACCGCGCCGAGCGGGACGCCGCCGCACGGCCGCCCGTACTCCCGGGCCCCGTACCCGCCCAGCCGGTGCTGGAGCGCGAGGAGGAGCGGGAGCGGCTGGTACGGCTGCTGGGGCGCGGACGCTCCGTACGGCTGACCGGGCCCGCCGGATCAGGCCGTTCCGTACTGCTCGACTCGGTCGCCGCCGCCTGCGAGGGCCTCGCGCCCGACGGGGTCGTACGGCTGTCCGGACACGGCCAGCAGCAGCCCGCCGAACTGCTGCACGCGCTGTACGCCGCCGTGTACGAGGCCCCGGCCCGGCGGCCCGACCGGACGGAACTCCTCCAGCGGGTCCGGGAGATAGGCGCCGTCGTCCTCCTCGACGACCTGGAGCTGGGCGGCAGCGCGCTCGACGAACTCCTGCGGGCCACCCCCGAATGCGCCTACCTGCTGTCCGCCACCCCCGACACCAAGGCCCCCTCCGACGACTCGCACCTGGAGGAGGTCTTCCTCGGCGGCCTCGGCCGGGCCGACTGCGTACTGCTCCTGGAGGCCCTCACCGGCCGGGCCCTCACCGAGGACGAGACGGCCTGGGCGGGCGACCTGTGGTTCGCCGCCGAGGGGCTGCCCCTGCGCTTCGTCCAGGCCGCCGGGCTGCTGCGGCAGCGGGACGAGCTCAACGGGACCGGCCCGGACGACGAAGAGGAGGAGCCCGGCGTCTTCGAGGAGCGGCCCCGCGAGCCCGCCGAGGTGGCACTGCCCACGCTGGCCGAGGGCGCGGCCCCCGCGGAGCTGCTGGCCTCCCGCGTCAGCGAATCGGCGCGGGCCGCGCTGCGGATCGCCTGCGCGCTGGGCGGGGAGATGCCGCACCACGCGCACCTGCCGGCGCTGGTCGGGGACACCCATGCCGACGCGGCCGTATCCGAACTGCTGGCCTGCGGGCTGCTCACGCCGGTCGGTCCGCGCTACCGGCTGGCCGCCGGCGTCGCACGGCAGCTGGAGGAGGCCGGATACGGGGAGACCGCCGCGGAGGAGGCCCGTACGGCCGCCCGGCACTACGCCTGGTGGACCGGGCACGCCTCGGTCACCCCCGAGCGCGTCGCGGCCGAGGCGGACGCGGTACTGGCGGCGCTGGCCGGGGCCGATGTGGTGGCCGCCGTCCTGCTGGCACGCACGGCGGCGCCCTCCTTCGCGGCCTCGCTGCACTGGGAGGCCTGGGAGCGGGTGCTGCGCTCGGGCGCGGAGGCCGCGCGGAAGGCGGGGGAGGTCGCGGAACAGGCGTACTTCCACCACGAGCTCGGCGTGCTCGCACTGTGCGAGGGGCGCCTGGAGCGGGCCAGGGCGGAGCTGGAGGCCTCGATCGGGCTGCGCGGCGCGCTCGCGGACAAACGGGGGACCGTCGCCGGACGCCGGGCACTGGCCCTGGTCACCGACCGGGAGTCGGCCGGGGCGCCGGCCCCGGTGTCGCCGCCGCTGCGCCTGGAGGCGCCGGCCGCTCCGGCGGCCGAGGCCGTGACGCAGGTGGTTCCGGTCGTCCGGCGGGTGACCACCGATGCGCCGACGACGCTGTCGGAGGTGTTCGAGGACGCGTTCCCGCCGGTGGCACCGAAGCCGGCCGCCGTGCCGGTCGCGCCCGCGCTCGCGTCGGGGCCCGCCACGGCGGCGCTGCCCGGGCCCGGGACGCCGGCTCCGGGCGGGGCGGCGGCGCGGCGCAGGACGGCCCTGCTGGCCGCGGCCGGGGCGGTGACGGTGGCGGTGCTCGGCACGGTCGTGGCGCTGGCGGTCGCCCCGTCGGACACCGGGGCGCCGAAGGGGCCGGCGGTGTCCTCGACCCCGACGCAGGGCTCGGACGGCGGGACCGCGAGCGAGACGGGGGCCGGGACGGAGACGAGCGGGAACGTTCCTGCGCCGGATCCGGGGACCTCCGGTGCCACGCCCCCGGAGGAGGACACGGACCCGGGGACCGGTCCAACGGCGCAGCCGGGGACGAGTCCCGCTCCGGGGACGACGCGGGTCCCGACCCGCAAGCCGTCCTCGTCGAAGCCGGGCACGCCGGTGCAGTCCTCCACCCCGCCGGCCACCACGAGCGCGGACCCGGACCCGACGCCTTCGCAGTCGCCGGTGGAGACCCCGGTGTCCCCGCCGGCCCCGACGCAACCCGCCACCGCGACGGCCCCGTCGGCCGGGTCGTAGCGCGGCAGGAGCGGGGCCCGGGCGCCGCCCGGGGCCCGCGGGCTCCAGCCCCCGGGCCGGCGCGGCCCCGGCCAGCCCCCGGGCCGGAGCGCCCCAGGGCTAGAACAGGCGGAGCTTGTCGTCCTCGATGCCGCGCATGGCGTTGTAGTCCAGCACCACGCAGCTCATACCGCGGTCCGTCGCCAGGACGCGGGCCTGCGGCTTGATCTCCTGGGCGGCGAACACCCCCCGGACCGGGGCCAGGTGCGGGTCCCGGTTCAGGAGTTCCAGGTAGCGGGTCAGCTGCTCGACGCCGTCGATCTCACCGCGCCGCTTGATCTCGACCGCCACCGTCGTGCCGTCGGCGTCCCGGCACAGGATGTCCACCGGACCGATCGCCGTCATGTACTCGCGGCGGATCAGCGTGTAGCCCTCGCCCAGGGTGTCGATGCGGTCGGCCAGCAGCTCCTGGAGGTGCGCCTCCACGCCGTCCTTGATCAGGCCCGGGTCGATGCCCAGCTCGTGGGAGGAGTCGTGCAGGACTTCTTCCATCGTGATGATGAGCTTCTCGCCCGCCTTGTTGACGACGGTCCAGACGCCGGCCTCGTCCCCGGTCCCCTCCTTGAGGGTGCACGGAGGCGACATCCAGTTGAGCGGTTTGTACGCCCGGTCGTCCGCGTGGATCGAGACACTGCCGTCAGCCTTCACGAGGATCAGACGGGGTGCCGAGGGCAGATGGGCGGTGAGCCGGCCCGCGTAGTCGACGGAGCAGCGGGCAATGACGAGACGCATGGTCGGCAACGCTACTCGACGGATGCGCCTCCACGCGATTCGCCCCTGAAAGCCCCGTTCGCCGATGGCGCGTTGTATGCGCATTCTCCTGGTGCGGTACCCGGTGGGCGCCTACCGTGGATAGCGGGAGGTTGTCGAGCGTGCACACTGCGTCGCGGCCCTCCTTCCCTGCCCGTAAGACTTCGGCAACCCAAACGCCGGGGTCACGAGAGGAGAACCCATGTCGCTCGACGTCTCACCGGCCCTACTCGAACAGGCCGAGCGAGGCGAGGTCGACGAAGCCGCTTTCGTCGACTGCGTCCGGACCTCCCTGCCCTACGCATGGGAGATGATCAGCTCGCTGGTGGCTCAGCTGGAGGTTGAGGGCGGAGAGTTCGCCGACAACCAGACGCCGCCGCCGGACGAGCAGGCGCGCGGGCAGCTGCTGCGCGCTCTTGCGAGTGACGCGATACGCGGTGCGCTGCAGCGGCACTTCGGGGTGCGTCTCGCCTTCCAGAACTGCCACCGCATCGCCGTGTTCCCGCAGGATTCCTCGTCGGATGAGAGGCATGCCCGGTTCACCTCGATCCGCGGCCAGCTGCTCAACCAGTCGCCGGAACTGCGGGACTGCTAGCACCACCGGTACTTCGCTGCCGCTCCGTATCGCGGGAGGTGCCACTGATACCGGAGCGGCAGCCCCAGCACCGGCCCGAGCACTCAGCCGAGGCGGGGCAGGACCTCGGCGCCGAGGCGCCGTACGTTCTCCTCCGTCGCGGCGAGGTCCCCGGAGCCTTCCGTGAGGAGGGCGAAGCGGGTGATGCCCGTACGCTCCGAGGTGGCCGCCAGCCGGTCCGCCGCCAGCTCCGGGGTGCCGACCGGGTGCAGCTCGCACAGCAGTTCCGTGTACGCGACGGGATCCCGCATCGCGCGCTGCCGGCCGTCCACCGTCACGTGCGCGTCCAGGCCCTGCCGGAACCAGCCCGGCATCGCCTTCACCAGGGTCTCGCGGGCGTCCGCGGTCCGGTCCGCCAGCTGGCAGACCCCCGCCGAGACGTGCCCCGCCTCCGGCGAGCGGCCCGCCGCCCGGGCCGTCCGCCGCCACAGCGCGACCATCTCCGCCTTCTCCTCGTCCCCGCAGTGCATGCCCAGCAGCATCGGCAGACCCCGCTCCGCGGCGAGCCGTACCGATGCGGGAGAGGTGCACGCGACGATCACTTCCGGCCCCATCCCGTCACCGTCCAGCGCCTCCGACGGACGCGGTACGACGGCCACCTCGCGGAACCCGAACCGCTCGCCGGCCGCGCCCACGCGGGGCTCGGTGAGCCAGCGGCGCAGCAGGTCCAGCGCCTCGGGAAAGCCGTGCTCGTACGCGTCCAGGCCGCCCCCGAACACCTCCAGGTCCACCCACGGCCCGCCCCGGCCCACCCCGAGGGTGAACCTGCCCCCCGAGGTGACGTGCAGCAGCGCCGCCTGCTCCCCGAGGGCCACCGGATGCGTGCTCGGCAGCACGCTCACCGCCGTGCCCACGCGCAGCCGCCGGGTCCTCCCCAGCAGCAGGGCCGCCAGGGTCACCGCCGAGGGGCAGACCCCGTACGGCACGAAGTGGTGTTCGGCCAGCCACACCGAGTCCAGCCCGGCCTCCTCGGCCACCTCCGCGGTCCGCACCGCCCGGTGCAGCGCCTCCCCGGGACCCTGGCCCGGGAACTGGGCCGCCAGTACAAAAGCTCCTACACGCATCGCCCTTAGCCTCCTCGCGGCTGACGCGGCCTCCCCCAGGTGGACCGGCTCCGTGACGTTCATGGCATCAACGTCTGATGGCAACAACGTCTGACACGTGCCAAAGGCACGGTCCGGCAGGAAAGTTATTGGGATTGTCAGGCCAGTCCGTGTCCCGCGGGTCTCCGCGGCCATCCGTTCCGTAGACACCCTGCGGGTACCCGGGCTCGCTGCGCGTAGTCTGGGAGAAAGTCACTGCCGTCCGCCCATCCGTGAGGTATACGTGTCACCGCGCCACAACCGCCCCAGGGGCGGCGGGAATCCCTCCGATCGTTCGGACCCGGGCTCCGGTTCGGGCTCGGGGGGACTGGACCGGTTCGGGCTGGAGCAGACCGAGGAATACCTGGGCGAGGAGTGGAAGGTCCGGCACGTCGCGGGCGCGAGCGCGGCGGGCAAGCGCTACCGCTGCCCCGGCTGCGACCAGGAGATCCCCTCCGGCACCCCGCACCTGGTGGCCTGGCCCGAGTACGGCGGCGTGGACGACCGGCGCCACTGGCACAAGGCCTGCTGGAACGCGAAGGACCGCCGCACCTCACGGGTGCAGCGGTCCAGGAACGCGCCCAAGTACTAGCGCGCGGGACGGATCGCGGGACGGCCCTCAGACGTCCCGGCGGCCGACCACCACGTACGAGGCGGCCACCGCCGCCGAGGTCACCAGCACGATCAGCGCCATCTGGGACAGATCGCTGGGCACCACGCTCCCCCCGGGCAGGGTCGGGTCGCCGCTGCCGGCGTTCGGCAGGCCGAGGAGCTGCATCAGCGCGACCGGGGCGTTGTGCTGGAGCACCGCCTGCCCGAGCGGGGCGGCGGCCTCCCACATGGTGAGCATCGCCCCCACCACCGGCGGCAGCGTGACGACGCCGATCATCAGGGCGATCGCCCCGGCCGAGTGCCGTACCAGCGCCCCGACGGCCAGCGCGAGCACCCCGAGCAGGGTGACGTAGAAGGAGCCGATCACGGCGGAGGCCCACTCGCCGGCGGGGTGCGGCCCGGCGGCGGAGCCGCTGTGCACGATCGAGGCGGCGACGCCGACCAGGAAGACCGACCCGAGGGTGACGACGAAGGCCGCGGCGCCGAAGACGAGGTACTTCGCCGTGAGCACCCGGTGCCGGTCGGGGGCGGCGGTGAAGGTGGTGCGGACCAGGCCGGTGCCGTGCTCGGAGGTGATCGTCAGGACGCCGAGCACCATCACCGCGAGCTGCCCGACCAGCAGGCCGAAGAGCGCCGGAGTGGTGAAGGGCATGCTGACGTAGTCGGAGTCATCGGTCTGCGTGACGAAGAGCAGCCCGATGCCGAGGACGGTCGCCACGAGCGAGCCGAGCGTCCACACCGTGGAGCGCACCGAGGTCAGCTTGGTCCACTCCGAGGCCAGCGCGTGCCCGAGGTGCGGCCGGGTGTCGGCCGACGGCGATCGGGGGGCCGCGGGGGAGTCCGTCGCGGGGGGAGTCGTCGCCGGGCCGGTCATCGGGCGTCCTCGGGGTTGCTCTGGGCGGTGCCGGCGAGCTCGCCGGGCTTGCTGGGCATCAGGAAGGGCCGCCCGCCCGCACCGGGCGGCGGGGGCGCGTAGAACGCCTCCCGGGGGACCTCGGGGGCCGCCGGGGCGTCCTCCCACTCCGGCACGCTCAGCGGCTCCGGCTCCCACAGCTCGGCCCGGGGGTCCTCGGTGGAGGTGTACTCGACGGAGCTCTGGGTCATCCGCATGTACGCCTCCTCCAGCGAGGCCCGGTGCGGGGACAGCTCCCACAGCCGCACGCCCGCCTCGTGGGCGAGGTCGCTGATGCGCGGGAGCTCCAGCCCGGTCACGCGCAGGGCGCCGTCCGGCTCCTGGAGGACCCGGGCGCCGTCCTTGCGGAGGATCTCCCCGAGCGCGTCCCGGCCCTCGGCGCCGGTGCCGGCGGCCCGTACCCGAGCGAATCCGGCCGAGTTGTGCGTGATGAACTCCTGGGTACCCATATCGGCCAGCAGCCGGCCCCGGCCGATCACGATGAGGTGGTCGGCGGTCAGCGCCATCTCGCTCATCAGGTGGGAGGAGACGAAGACGGTGCGGCCCTCGGCGGCGAGCCGGCGCATGAGGTTGCGGACCCAGAGGATGCCCTCCGGGTCGAGGCCGTTCACGGGCTCGTCGAAGAGCAGCACCTGCGGGTCGCCGAGCAGGGCGGTGGCGATGCCGAGCCGCTGGCCCATGCCGAGCGAGAAGCCCTTCGTACGCTGCCGGGCGGCGTCCTGGAGGCCGACCACGGCCAGCACCTCGTCCACCCGCTTCTCCGGGATGCCGGAGAGCTGGGCCACGGACAGGAGGTGGGTGCGGGCCCGGCGGCCGCCGTGCACGGCCTTCGCGTCGAGCAGGGCCCCGACGTGACGCTGGGCGTTCGGCAGCTCACGGAAGGGCAGGCCGTTGATCGTGACGCGGCCGGACGTGGGCCGGTCCAGCCCGAGGACCATGCGCATGGTGGTGGACTTCCCGGAGCCGTTGGGCCCCAGGAATCCGGTGACGTGACCTGGCCTGACCTGGAAGGACAGCTGGTCGACGGCGGTCTTCGCGCCGAAGCGCTTGGTAAGGCCGACTGCCTCGATCATCGTTCTGCCCCTTAGCAGGCTGCTATGACTTTCGCCCGTGTAAGGGTTAAGAGGATATCGAGTCTCCTACGGTTCCGTCTCGCCCCGATCCCTGAGCCACCCCTGATGCCGACCCGGGGATTCCCCGTAGTACGGCAGGAGGGCGCGCGGCCTCAGGCGTCCCTCTTCCTGAGGACGAGGTAGCCCCCGAGTACGGCGGCCAGCGTCCACAGGGCCATGATCCCGAGGCCGCCCCAGGGGCCGTAGGGGGTGTCCGGGGAGTTCATGGCGTTGGGCACGGTCTGCATGATCTTGGAGCCGGCCTGGTTGGGCAGGTACTGGCCCACCTTCCGGGTCGTTTCCGCGATGCTCAGGATGGGCGGGAGGACCAGGATGAACGGGATCAGCAGACAGATGGACAGGACCGAGCTGCGCAGCAGCGCGGCCACGCCCATCGAGAACAGCGCGAGGAGGGCCATGTAGAGGCCGGCGCCGACCACCGCGCGCAGGACGTTCTCCCCGCCGATCCCGATGCCGCGTTCGCCGAGGATCGCCTGGCCGAGGAAGAAGGACAGGAAGCTGGTGAGGAGGCCGGCCACCAGGGCCAGTGCCGTCGCCACGACGAGCTTGCCGGCGAGGAAGCTCCCCCGGCGGGGCACCGCGGCCAGCGAGGTGCGGATCATGCCCGAGCTGTACTCGGTACCGACCACCAGCGCCCCGAAGACGATCATCGCCAGCTGGCCGAGGGGCATCCCGGCGAAGCTCGCCTGGGTGGGGTCGAACGTGGCCTGCTCGGCCGGGGGCATGTTCTGGAACCTCGCGGTGACGAAGGCGCAGATCGCGGCGCTGACGCCGACGGTGACCACCAGCGAGGTGACCAGGGTCCAGCTCGTGGAGGCGACCGTACGGATCTTCGTCCACTCCGACCGGAGGACGGCGGAGAAGGCCATGCTCACTCACCCCCCTTGCGCGTCGCCTCGAACCCCGCGCCCCAGGCGGGGGCGTCGGCCGGCCGGCCGGGGGGCGTGCCGGGCGCCCCGGGGGCGTGGGCGTGGTACTCGACGGAGTTCGCCGTCATGCGCATGAACGCCTCTTCCAGTGAGGCCCGCTGCGGGCTGAGTTCGTGCAGCACGAGCTGGTGCCGGGCGGCCAGTTCGCCGAGCCGCTCCGGTCCCACGCCGTCGATCTCCAGCGTGCCGGTGGCCGGAACGCTGACGGCGTCGATCCCGGCCTCGTGCAGGACGTCCTTGAGGCGTTCCTGCTGGGGCGAGCGCATCCGGACGTAACTGCGCGAGTTCTGCTGGATGAAATCGGCCATCGACAAGTCGGCGAGCAGCTTTCCCTGCCCGATGACCACCAAATGGTCTGCGGTCAGCGCCATTTCGCTCATCAAGTGCGAGGAAACGAAGATCGTTCTCCCCTCCGCGGCCAGCCTCTTCATTAGATTTCGGATCCAGAGAATTCCCTCCGGGTCCAGACCATTGACGGGTTCGTCGAACATCAAGATCTGCGGATCTCCCAGCAGTGCGGCGGCGATTCCCAGCCGCTGCCCCATGCCGAGCGAAAATCCTTTCGACTTCTTTCCGGCCACGGCCCTCAGGCCGACCTCGTCCAGCACCTCGGACACCCGGCGCTTCGGGATCCGGTTCGACTGGGCCAGACAGAGAAGGTTGTTGTACGCGCTGCGGCCGCCGTGCATGGACTTCGCGTCCAGCAGCGCCCCGATGTACTTCAAGGGTTCGGGCAGGTCCCGGTAGTGCTTCCCGTCGATGCGGACCGTTCCGCGGGTCGGGTTGTCGAGGTCGAGCATCATGCGCATGGTCGTGGACTTGCCGGCCCCGTTGGGGCCGAGGAAGCCGGTCACCACCCCCGGTCTGACCTGGAAGCTGAGGTCGTCCACGGCGGTCTTCGCGCCGAATCGCTTGGTGAGGCCCTCAAGCTCGATCATGCGGCCACGCTAGAACGCCGGAGGGCCCTACGCCACCTCAGACAGGTGACGCAAGGCCCTCGCTACGCACGTCCGGCGTCGCGGCGCGACCGGAACGGCGCCGCCGTGCCGTACTAGCGGCTCTGCTGCGCCGGAACGCCGCGCGTGACCGGCTCGTCGTCGATCGGGGAGCCGGCCGCGGCCACGGCCGCACCCGTCAGCGTCGCCAGCATCTCGCGGACGTTGGTCAGCTGCGCGTTGATGGAGTCGCGGCGGTTGGTGAGCGCCGCCAGCTCGCGCTCGGACTCGCTGCGGATCCGGTCGGCCTTGGCGTTGGCGTCGGCCACGATGTCCTCGGCCTGGCGCTGCGCGGTCTCCACGGTCTGGCGGGCGCGGCGCTCGGCGTCCGTACGGAGCTTCTCGGCCTCCAGGCGCAGCTGCTCCGCGCGGTGCTCGATCTCCGCCAGGCGCTTCTCCGCCTTGGCCTGACGCGAAGCCAGGTCGCGCTCGGACTGCTCGCGGCGCTTGGCCAGGTTGGTCTCGAAGTCCGCGGCGGCCTGGGCGGCCTTGGCGCGGGTCTCCTCGAAGAGCGCGTCGGCCTCCTCGCGCTTGGAGGCCGCGTCCTTCTGGGCCTCGGCGCGCAGGGTGGAGGCGTCGCCCTTGGCCTTCTCGACGATGCGGACGCCCTCGTCCTCCGCCTTCGACTTGCGGTCGGCGGCGAACGACTCGGCGTCGTTGCGCACCTGCTGGGCGGCCGACTCGGCGAGCTCACGGTGCTGCTCGGCCGCGCGACGGGCCTCCTCGCGCAGGTCCTTCGCCTCCTCCTCGGCCAGCCGCAGGATCTTCTCGACCCGGGCGCCGAGGCCGGCGTACGACGGCTCGGCGTCGCTCACCTGGGCCTGGGCGTTCTGCGTTTCGAGGTGCAGCTCCTCGATCCGCTTTTCCAGAGAGTTGATACGTCCAAGTGCGCTGTCGCGGTCGGAGACCAGCTTGGTAATGCGGTCGTCCACCTGACCGCGGTCGTAACCACGCCGCACGAGCTCGAAGCCGAAGGGGGAGGAAGTGTCGCTCATGGGGTTCCTGTCGAATGAGACCGATGAGGTGCTACGTGAGGTGTTAGGGGAATCCTAGGCGCCCGGACGGCGTGTCATCGAGTCAATCCACGTTTGATCTGGACAATGACACCCCTTTTGAGTGGCAAGGCGACAGAATGCTTGTCACTCGTTCGCCTGAACCTCCATCAGGAGCACACATCCCGCACACCGGCTAGCCCTCTGATGCCTTACCACCCGAACGAGTAGAACCCGCCGTCGCTCCGGCCTTCACGCCCCCCGCGCCCTGACCGCCGACCGTCGGCTTTCCGCCGCCCGAAGGCGCCTCGAATGATTCCAACGCCTCAAGAACGTCCTGGACACGGGAGATCTCCGCCTGAATGTCCTCGCGCCTGCGCACCAGGACCTCCAGCTCACGACGGCCCTCCTCGACCAGTCGCTCCGCCTCCGCCTTCGCCTGCGCCAGCGCGCTCTCGGCCTCGCGGGCCAGCTCGGCCTTCTTCTGTTCGGCCTCC
Organism: Streptomyces sp. NPDC028314; assembly: GCF_055565795.1. Classification (NCBI taxonomy): domain Bacteria; kingdom Bacillati; phylum Actinomycetota; class Actinomycetes; order Kitasatosporales; family Streptomycetaceae; genus Streptomyces; species Streptomyces sp. NPDC028314. Next base: position 356,754 of record NZ_JBVHTP010000005.1, on the reverse strand, counting down.
TTGAGCAGCGCCTCGGCCTTGCGCACGGCGGCGATGCGGACCTTGCTCGCCTCGCTGCTCGCCTCCGACACCAGCTCCTTGGCCTTCTTGTCGGCCTCGACGCTCTGCTCGGTCGCCGCCCGCACCAGCTTGTCCACGCGCTCGCCCGCGGACTTCATCTGCTCCGCCGACTCGCGGCGGGCCCGCTCGTGCAGCTCCTCGACCTCGGACTCGACCCGGGTGCGCAGCTCTTCGGCCCGCTCCCTTATGGCAGCCGAATCCGTGCGCGCCCCGACCAGCAGCTCGTTGGCGTCCGTACGGGCCTTCTCCACGGTGGAGTTGCCCTCGACGGTCGCCTCCGAGGTGATCCGCGCGGCCTCCTTGCGGGCCGCGTCGACCATCGCGTCGGCCTGCTCCTCGGCGGCCGTGGTGGCGGCCAGCGCCTGCTGGCGGGCGTCCGCGGTGAGCTTGTCGGCTTCCGCCGAGGCCTCCGTGATGAGCCGGTCCACCTGCTCCGCGGCCTCGCTGCGGCGCTTGTTGGCCTCCTCGCGGGCCTCGTCCAGCTGCCGCTCCGACTCCGTACGGGCCTGCGCAAGAGTGCGCTCCGCCTCGTTCGCCGCCTCCGCCTTGACCCGCTCGGCCTCCGACCGGGTCCGGGTCGCGTGCTCCTGCGCCGAGGACAGCGCCTCGCTCGCCTCCGCGCGCAGCCGCTCGGCCTCGGTCGCGGCCTCGCCGACGGTCCGCTCGTTGTCCTTGCGGGTCTGCTCGGTGAGCTTCTCCGCCTCCGCCCGGGCCTCGGTGATGAGCCGGTCGGCCTGCTCCGCGGCCTCGCTGCGGCGCTTGTTGGCCTCCTCGCGCGCCTCGTCCAGGGTCCGCTCGGACTCCCGCTCGGCGCTCGCCAGCGTCTCGTTCGCCGCCGTCGTGACCCGCTCGGCCTCCGCGGTGGCCTCGCCGATGATCCGGCCGCCCTCCGCGCGGGCCTCGTCCAGCGTCTGCGCCGCCTCGGCACGCAGCCGCTGCGCCTCCTCGGCGGCCTCCCCGACCGTCCGGTCGTTGGCGGCCCGGGTCTCGACCGTCATCCGCTCGGTCTCGGCCGTGGCCTCCCCGACCAGACGGGCGCCCTCGGCACGCGCCTCGTCCAGGGTCTGCGCCGCCTCGGCACGCAGCCGCTCGGCCTCCGCCGCGGCCTCGCCGACCGTGGCCGCGTTCGCCGCGAGGGTCTCCTCGGTGAGCTTCTCCGCCTCCGACACGGCCTCGGTGATGAGCCGGTCGGCCTGCTCGGCCGCCTCGCTGCGCAGCCGGCCCGCCTCGGCACGGGCCTCGTCCAGGGTGCCCGCCGCCTCGGCGCGGGTCGCGTCCGCCGCGGCCTCGGCCTCGGCCGTGAGCCGGGCCGCCTCCGCGGCGGCCTCTTCGACCGTGGCCGCGTTCGCCGCCAGGGTCTCCGCGGTGTGCAGCTCGGCGCGCTCCGTCGCCTCGGCCACGATCCGGGCGCCCTCGGCGCGGGACGCCTCCAGCGACTCCGCGGCCTCGCCGCGGATCCGGTTCGCGTCGTCCCGGGCGTCGGCCCGGGTACGCGCCGCGTCCCGCTCGGCAGCGGCCAGCGCGTCGGTCGCCTCGGTACGCACCCGCTGCGCGTACTCGGCGGTGTCGGCGCGCACCTGCTCGGCCTCGGCGATGGCGTCGCCGACCGTGCGCTCCGCGAGGGCCTTCGCCGCGTCCGTCTCGACCCGCGCCTCGGCGCGGATCCGGGTCGCGTCCTCGGAGGCCCGTTCCCGCTCCGCGTACGCGTCGGCGCGGACCCGCTCGGCCTCTTCCTCGGCCTCGGTCCTCGTCCGCTCGGCGGAGTGCTCCGCCGCGCTGCGCAGCCCGGCGACCTCCTCCTCGGCCTGCTCGTGCAGCCCGGCCACGGAGTCCCGTACCTGCTGTGCGGTGGCTTCGGCGGCCGAGACCACCTCCGACGCGCGCCGCTCGGCCTCCTCGGTGAGCCAGACCGCCTCGGCCTGGGCCTCCTCGGAGCGCTTGCGGGCCTGCGCCAGCAGTTCCTCGCTCTGCTCGCGGGCCTGGGCCCGCTCGTTGCCGGCGTCCGTACGCGCCGCGGCCAGGGTCTCCTCGGCCTCGCGGCGACGCCGGGCGGCCTCCTCCTGGGCGGCGCTCAGCGCTTCCGCGGCCTCCGCCCCGACCCGCTCGGCGGCGGCCTTGGCCTCCGCGCGCAGCCGGTCGGCGGTCTCCTGGGCCTCCGAACGCAGCCGCTCGGCCTCGGCGTCCGCCTCACCGCGCAGCCGCACCGCGACCTGCTCGGCCTCCGCGCGCACCCGGCCGGCGTCGTCCGCGGCGTCCGTGCGCAGCTGGTCGGCCTCGGCCTCGGACTGCGTCTGGAGGGTACGGATCCGCTCCGCCGACTCGGCGCGCAGCCGGTCGGTCTCCTCGGTGGTCTCCCGGCGGATGCCCTCCGCCGCGGTACGGGCGTCGCGCAGCGTCTGCTCGGCCGTGGCCAGCCGGCCCTCGGCCTCCGCGTGCAGCCGTACGAGCTCCTCGTCGGCCTCCGCCCGCTTGGCGGCCAGGGCCTGCTCGGTCTCCTCGCGCCGGGCGCGCGCGGCCGCGTCCGCCTCGGCGCGTACGGCCTCGGCCTCCTCCTCGGCCTCGGCGCGCAGCCGCTCGGCCTCGGCGCGGGTCCGCTCCAGGGTCTCCTCGGCCTGCTTGCGCAGGGTGGTGGCCCGCTCCACGGCCTCGCCGCGGACCCGCTCGCTCTCGGCGGTGGCGCTGCCGCGCACCTCGTCCGCGTCGGACCTGGCCTTGCCGAGCAGCTCCTCGGCGGTCCGGGCCGCCTCCTCGATCTGCTGGACCGCCTCGCGGCGGGCCTCGCCGCGGATCCGCTCGCCCTCGGCGACGGCCTCCGCGCGCAGCTGCTCGGCCTCACCGCGCAGCCTGCGGGCCTCCTCCTGGAGTTCGACCGTACGGGCCCGGTACTCCTCGGTGTCGTCCTTCGCGGCGCCCTTGAGCTCGTCGGCGGTGGCCGCCGCCTGGGCGCGCAGCCGTTCGGCCTCGGACTCCGCCTCGCGGCGGATCCGCTCGGCCTCCTCGGAGGCGGCGCGGGTGGTGGCCCGGGCGTCCTCCGAGGCCTTGTTCAGGACGTCCTCGGCGGTCCGGGCGGCCTTCGCCAGCTGCGCCGCGGTGTCCTCGGCGGCCGCGGTACGGGCCTGCTCGGCGGCCTCGGCGCGCAGCCGCTCCATGTCGGCGCGGGCGTCGGCCAGGGTCTGCTCGGCCTCCGCCTTGAGGACCTCGGCCTCCTTGGTGGCCTCGCCGACCAGCCGGGCGACCTGCTCCTTGGCGGTGCGGGTGCGCTGCTCGTTGACGGACTCCGCCGAGGCGAGCTGCCGGGCGGCGCTCTCCTTGGCCTCCGCCAGGACCTTCTCGGCCTCGGCGCGGGCGCCGCGCAGCGCGCTGTCGGCCTCCTGGATGCGGGATTCGGCGACGCGGCCGAGGTCCAGGGTCTGCTGCCGGGTCTGCTCGGCCTCCGCGGAGCTGGTCGTACGCAGCCGCTCGGCGTGCTCGCTGGCCTCCTGGGCCTGCGCGGAGGCGGCGGTCAGCAGCCGCTCCGCCTCCTTGCGGGCGCGCAGCAGGGTGGACTCGGCCTCGGTACGGGAGGCCTCCGCGTCGGCGGCGAGCCGGCGGCGGGCCTCCTCCGCGAGCCGGGCGGCCTCGGAACGCGCGGCGTGCAGCGCCTGTTCGGCCTCGGCGCGGGACTCGTCCATGAGCCGGCGGGCCTGGGACTCCGTACGGGCGCGCAGCTGCTCGGCCCAGGCGACGTTCTCGTTGACGTGCGCCTCGACGGTCTGGCGGCGCTCGTTGAGCTCCTGGTCCAGCCGCTGGCGGCGGTTGACCGCCTCGGCGTGCAGCTCGGCCTGGAGGCGCGCCTGGTGCTCGGCGTGCTCCTGGAGGATGCGCTGGGTCTGGGCCCGGGCGTCGCGCAGTTCGCGCTCGGCGTCGGAGCGCATCTGGTCGGCCTGGATCTGGGCATTGCGAAGCAGCTGCTCCGCCTGGTAGCCCATGTCCGCGCCGTCGTAGGCGGGGCGGGACGCGAGATTGCGGCGTACCTCATGGAGCTTGGCGCGCAGCACCTCGACCTGGTACCCCAGGTCCTCGGCGTGCTGGACGGCCTTCCCGCGCTCCTTCTTGAGCCGCTCCATCTCGGCCTCGAAGCGCGAGAGATGGTCGGCCTCGCCCTGTTGGCTCTCCTGGCTTTCGTAGCCCCGCACAGCGCGGTCCCATCCGTCCCCTGGTCGCAAGCTCACTCCCAATTGAGCATCGCTCGCCCGCTGAACGACGCCCCCGGGGAATGGTGTCAGATACCGGGGCAGGGGTCACAGGCCCCGACCCCGTCTCCGCACCGAACCCCGGCCGAGCCATGGCCACTCTACCGGCCGGGGAATCGGGGCATCAGTGCGCTGGGTCGGCGGTGACCAGTTCGGTGAGGACTCCGTGGCAGTCCTTGGGGTGCAGGAAGGTGATCCGGGACCCCATGGAGCCGATGCGGGGCTGGTCGTAGAGGACGCGGACACCCTTGCCGCGGATGGCCTCGGAGTCCGCGTCGACGTCCTCGGTGCCGAAGGCGATGTGATGGACGCCCTCGCCGTTCTTGGCCAGCCATTTGCCGACCGCGGAGTCCTCCCGGGTGGGCTCCAGAAGCTGGATGTACGAGGCTCCGCCGTCGGAGGTCTCGTTGATCTTGAGCATGGCCTCGCGGACGCCCTGCTCCTCGTTGACCTCGGAGTGGAACACCTCGAATCCGTACGTGGCACGGTAGAACTCGACAGTCTTGTCGAGGTCGAAGCAGGCGATCCCGATGTGGTCGATTCTTGTCAGCATGGGACCAGTGCACAGCCGAGGAGGGGCCTCACGCAACGTGCCAGCGATCACACCGACAGGCCGGTGACTGCGCGGGTACTGCTCAGTACATTCAGGTAAACCCTCGTTCACTCCTCAGCTTCCCCGCTGAAAGGGGATCCGCCATCATGTCCGGAACGAACAACACCACTTCGGTGATCGTCGCAGGGGCCCGCACGCCCATGGGGCGTCTGCTGGGCTCGCTGAAGTCCTTCTCGGGTGCCGACCTCGGCGGTTTCGCCATCCAGTCCGCGCTGGAGCGGGCCGGGATCTCCGGCGACCAGGTCCAGTACGTGATCATGGGCCAGGTGCTCCAGGCAGGCGCGGGCCAGATTCCCGCCCGCCAGGCCGCCGTCAAGGGCGGAATCCCCATGAACGTCCCCGCGCTCACCATCAACAAGGTGTGCCTCTCGGGCCTCGACGCCATCGCGCTGGCCGACCAGCTCATCCGCGCCGGCGAGTTCGACATCGTGGTCGCGGGCGGCCAGGAGTCGATGACCAACGCCCCGCACCTGCTGCCGAAGTCCCGCGAGGGCTTCAAGTACGGCGCCATCGAGATGCTCGACGCGATGGCCTACGACGGCCTCACCGACGCCTTCGAGAACATCGCGATGGGCGAGTCCACCGAGAAGCACAACACCCGCCTGGGCATCGAGCGCGCCCCGCAGGACGAGTTCGCGGCCGCCTCGCACCAGCGGGCCGCCGCCGCGCAGAAGAACGGCGTCTTCGAGGCCGAGATCACCCCGGTCGAGATCCCGCAGCGCAAGGGCGACCCGGTGATCTTCTCCCAGGACGAGGGCATCCGCCCGGAGACCACGGTCGAGTCCCTCGGCAAGCTGCGCCCGGCCTTCGCCAAGGACGGCACCATCACCGCCGGCACCTCCTCGCAGATCAGCGACGGCGCCGCCGCCGTCGTCGTGATGAGCAAGGCCAAGGCCGAGGAGCTGGGCCTCGACTGGATCGCCGAGATCGGCGCCCACGGCAACGTGGCCGGTCCCGACAACTCGCTGCAGTCGCAGCCGTCGAACGCCATCCTGCACGCCCTGAAGAAGGAGGGCCTGGAGGTCGCCGACCTGGACCTCATCGAGATCAACGAGGCCTTCGCGGCGGTCGCCGTCCAGTCAATGAAGGACCTCGGCGTGACCCCGGAAAAGGTGAACGTCAACGGCGGCGCCATTGCCCTGGGGCACCCGATCGGCATGTCCGGCGCCCGCGTGGTGCTGCACCTGGCCCTGGAGCTGGCGCGGCGCGGCGGCGGGATCGGCGCGGCCGCCCTGTGCGGCGGCGGCGGCCAGGGCGACGCCCTGATCGTCCGCGTGCCCGGCGCGAAGGCGTAGGTGCTGCGCGGATGACGACGGTGGACGTCCCCACGCTGGTGGCCCAGGCCCGCGAGGGCCGGCCCCGGGCGGTGGCCCGGCTGATCTCACTGGTCGAGGGGGCGTCCCCGCAACTGCGCGAGGTGATGGCCGCCCTGGCCCCGCTGACCGGCGGGGCGTACGTGGTGGGCCTCACGGGCTCCCCGGGCGTGGGCAAGTCCACGTCCACCTCGGCGCTCGTGTCGGCCTACCGCAAGGCCGGCAAGCGGGTCGGCGTGCTCGCCGTGGACCCGTCCTCGCCCTTCAGCGGGGGCGCGCTGCTCGGCGACCGGGTCCGCATGTCGGACCACGCCTCCGACCCGGGGGTCTACATCCGCTCCATGGCCACCCGCGGCCACCTGGGCGGTCTCGCCTGGGCCGCGCCGCAGGCGATCCGGGTGCTGGACGCGGCCGGGTGCGAGGTGATCCTGGTCGAGACGGTCGGAGTCGGGCAGTCGGAGGTGGAGATCGCCTCCCAGGCCGACACCTCGGTGGTCCTGCTGGCCCCCGGGATGGGCGACGGGATCCAGGCCGCGAAGGCGGGCATCCTGGAGATCGGCGACGTGTACGTGGTCAACAAGGCGGACCGGGACGGCGCGGACGCGACGGCCCGGGAGCTGAACCACATGCTGGGCCTGGGGGAGTCCCGGGGCGCCGGCGACTGGCGGCCGCCGATCGTCAAGACGGTCGCCGCGCGGGGCCAGGGCATCGACGAGCTGGTCGAGGCGCTGGAGAAGCACCGGGCCTGGATGGACGAGCGGGGGGTGCTGGCCGAGCGCCGTACGGCCCGGGCCGCCCGCGAGGTGGAAACCATCGCCGTGACGGCCCTGCGGGCCCGGATGGCGGATCTGCGCGGCGACGCGCACCTCGACGCCCTGGCGGCCCGGGTGGCCGCGGGAGAGCTGGACCCGTACGCCGCTTCGGACGCCCTGCTGGCGACGCTGACCGATGCGGACTCCCCGGGCCGCCCATAAACTGGCAGCGCCCGGAATGGCCCGATAGATCCCCTGTAAGGGAGTGGTGTCATGGCGAAGCGCGGCAACAAGAGGCGAGCCCGCAAGAAGAAGAAGGCGAACCACGGCAAGCGTCCCAACGCCTGACCGAACGAGGAAGCCGCGCCCCCGGGAAGGGGGCGCGGCTTCCTCACGTGAGGGGGTGCGAGCGCGAGCGGCTAGTTGCCGTCGTCATCGTCGTTGTCGTCGCCCGAGTCCGAGGACGACGCGGTGACCTTGCCCGACGTGGGGTCGACGTGCACGTTCTTGGTCTTGCCGTCGCTTCCCTTGATCTCCACGTGCCAGTACCGGGTGCTGCCGTTGTCGTCGTCGTCATCCCAGTCGACCGACGTGACCCGGCCCGGATGGCCGGCGAGGGCCGCCTTCATCGCCTGCTTGGCGTTGACCTTGGCGGCGATCAGCGGCGCGTACTCGCGACCACGCGCGACTCCGACGACGACGGTAACGAGTACCTTGTCGTTGCCGGTGACGTCGATCTCGGCCTGCTTGCCGTTCTTGGAGACCACGTTGACGTGCCAGACGGAACCGTCCTGGTCGAGGGACTCGACGACACCGGGGTAGTGCTCCAGGGCTGCGTCGACCGCGCTGTCGGCGTTCACGTCGGCGCGGGCGGCGGTGACCGTGGTCACGGCTCGGGCCGCGTCGCCCGTGGCCGCTGCCGCCGCGGCCACCGGGCCGCCGGCGAGCAGGGCGACGGCCGCGGCCGTGGAGATGATCACGTTGCGCTTCATGGGCGGAACCTCCTCGGGCCGGCCGAGGCGCCTACGGTTGCTCGGCGGACGGCCGGCGGGCGTTACCGCCCATTGTCCGGCCGCCCGTCCGATCCGGCACGGGGAGGGCCTCAGCCCTTGCCGCGGTTGTCCCGCAGGTGCTCCGCGACGGGGCGCAGGGACTCGCGCAGCGCCGCCAGGGCCTCCGGGGGCAGCAGGTCGATGAAGTGCTGCCGTACGGACGCCACGTGGTGCGGGGCGACCTTCCGCATGGTCTCCATGCCCTCGTCCGTCAGTACCGCGTACAGGCCGCGGCGGTCGGACTCGCAGTTCATCCGGCGGACCAGGCCGGCCGTTTCCATCCGCGTGATCTGGTGGGACAGCCGGCTCTTGGACTGCAGGGTCGCGGTGGCGAGGTCGCTCATCCGCATTCGGTGGCCCTCCGACTCCGAGAGGTTCACGAGGATCTCGTAGTCGTTGTTGGTCAGTCCGAAGGGCTGGAGATCCTTTTCCAGCTGGTGCATCAGCAGCCGGCTGACGTCCAGGTGGGTGCGCCAGGCGCACTGCTCGGCGTCGGTCAGCCAGGGGGTCCCCCCGGACGGAGTCTGGGGGAGGGTGGCCGTGTCGGTCTCCATGGTCTCCATGACTGAACTCTACCTAAGAAGTTGAATTACGTACAAAAATAGGACGATCGCGGTGGTGGATCACAGTCCGAAGCGCCGCTGCAGATCACCCAGCTGTCCCGGCATCCGCGGTACGCCGAGCTGGCCGAGCGGCCCCTGGCCCGCCCCGGGAACGCCCTGGGCGTTGCCCGTGGCCGCGCCGGCGCCCACCGCGCCGACCGCCTGCTCCGCCATCAGCATCTCGGAGGACTGGAGCAGTACCGTCCCGGCCCCGACGAACTCGAACTGGTGCTCCTCGCCCGAGGAGCCCCCGATGCCGGTCAGCGAGCGCAGGCCGCCGATCACGCCCGACATGTAGCCGTGGTCGTAGTGGTGGCACGGGGAGGGGCAGTCCGCCCAGCCCACCAGCGCCTGCGGATCCACCCGCAGCGGCGGCTCCATGAACACCACCGGTCCGTTGGACGCCGCCACGAACTTCCCGGTTCCGATCAGCGTCAGGAAACCGGGCACGATCGACTGCTTCAGCGCGAGCGTGGGCTGGTAGGCGAGCAGGTTGCCCGACCGGATCGTCAGGTTGCCCTCGTCCAGGTCGTACGAGTTCACGTCGAAGGCCCGGTCGGCCAGCAGCATCTTGCCCTGGCCCTCGGCCACCACCCAGTCCGCGGCGTGCAGCGGCGAGTGGAAGCTGGTGCGCAGCAGCCGGTCGAAGCGGCCGTTGCCGATGCCGTTGAACTCGATGCTCCCGTAGTACGAGATCATCTTGCCCTTCTGCAGGAACCACTGGCTCCCCTTGAGCTCCACGCAGAAGGTGTACGCGTTCACGTTGTCGTCGGAGGGCAGGGTGTACGGGTCGAAGACCGTCGGACCGCCCGGGCCGCCGGGCCCGCCCGTCACGGGACCAAAGTTCACAGCTTCTCCTCCGACGCCTGTACGTACACCGCGCCCTGGCCCGACAGCTCCAGCTGGAACGCCTCGCCCGAGCCGCGCCCCACCATGTCGCGCCAGCCCAGCGCCGTGGAGAGCTTGTTCCTGACGTCCCCGTGGTGGGCCACGTACGCCTGCGGGTCGACGTGGACCGGCCGGTTCGGGGTGATGGGCAGCTCGATGACTCCGCCGTGGGCCATCACGGCGACCGCGCCGTGGCCCTTGAGGGTGGTGGTGAACAGGCCCTGGCCGGTCACCTGGCCGCGCACCATGCCCATGACGCCGCCCTGCGAGCCCATGAACATCGTGCCCTGCTGGAGGGTGCCGTCGAAGGCCAGCAGCCGGTCGGCCTCCACGTACAGGGTCTCGCCCGAGAGGTTGATCACCTGGATGTGGTGGCCGCCGTGGCCGAACATCACCGTGCCGCTGCCCTCGACCGACATCAGCGGGGTCTGCTCGTTCGCCACCCGGCGCCCGATCATCCCCATCACGCCGCCCTGGCCGCCGGTGATGCTCGGGGTGAAGGAGACCTCGCCGCGGTAGGCGAGCATCGCCCCGCGCTGGCTGTACATCTTCTGCCCGGGCACCACCTGGGCCTCGACCATCTTCGAGTTGATCTCGCGGAACGGCATCAGATGTCGCCCCCGATGGTGTTGCGCTCGCTGGGCTGCACGTAGACCAGGCCCTCGCCCTCGAAGCGGATCTGGAAGGACTCGCCCGAGCCCTCGCCGATCAGCGTGCGGAAGTTCACGCCGGACTGGAAGGACTGCTGGAGGTTCCCGGTGTGCGCGACGTACGCCCCCGGGTCGACCGAGAGCGGGTACTGGGCGCTGACGCGCAGCACCACCGCCGGGCCGTCGGACATGATCGCCGCCTGCCCGGAGCCCTCGACGGTCGTGGTGAACAGGCCGTTGCCCGTCGAGGCGCCGCGCAGACCGGTGAAGGTGGTGCCGGTGCGCAGGCCGGCGTCGGTGCACAGCAGGTTGCTGGACTCGACGTAGAGCTTCTCGCCGCGCAGATCGACCAGATTGATCTCACTTGCGCGGTCGGCGAAGAAGCAGGTGCCGTGTCCCTGTACCTCCATCACGGTCATCTGCTCGCCGGTCAGCCGGCGGGTCACCATCCCGCGGAGGCCTTCGCCACCGCCGGTCATCTTCTTGAAGGCCATCTGGCCGTCGTACGCGACCATGGAGCCGTTTTTCGCTTTCACGGCGTCCCCGGTCAGGTCGACGGCGAGCACCTTGCTGCCTTGGAGTCGGAACTGAGCCACGAGGAGACGTTAGCCGCAGTGGGCGGGCCCGAACAGGGCTCCATGGCCGATATGCGCCACACTCGGCCGCCCGCGGGTACCCCGGTCAAGATCCCGTGGGGCGGCTGAGACACTGGAACGGCCCCCCGGCCTCCTCCCGCGAAGGTTCCACGTGGACATCAAGACCGCTTCCGCCCTGCACCGGCTGCGCCTCATCTCCGTCCCGGAGGCGCTGTCGTTCCCGGCCCTGCTGATCTTCGGCTCGCTGCTGAGCCGGATCTCGGACGTCGACTACCTGATGATGCCGCTGGGGATCCTGCACGGGATCCTCTTCGTCATCTACGCGGTCTTCCTGCTCGACGTCTGGGTCAAGGCGAAGTGGCCGCTCAAGAAGGTGGCCCTGTTCTTCCTGCTGGCGCTGCTGCCGTTCGGCGGGCTGTACGGCGACAAGGTGCTCAAGCGCGACGAGGCCGACAGCGTCATCGCGGCCCGCGCGCGCGAGGCGGCCGAGGCATGATCATCGCGTTCTCCGTGACCCCGCTGGGGGTGGGCGAGGAGGTCGGCGCGTACGTGGCCGACGCCGTCCGCGTCGTACGGGAGTCCGGGCTGCCGAACCGCACCGATGCCATGTTCACCACGGTCGAGGGCGAGTGGGACGAGGTGATGGACGTGGTGAAGCGCGCCGTCGCCGCCGTGGAGGCGCGGGCGCCGCGGGTCTCCTTCATCCTCAAGGCCGACATCCGCCCCGGCGTCACCGACGGGATGACGTCCAAGGTGGAGACCGTCGAACGGCACCTCACCGACGGCGCCGCGGGCGCCGCGGGCTGAGTCGGTTCCTTCGCATCGGAAAGCGCCCCCGGCCGGACAGGCCGGGGGCGCTTTTTCGTGTGCCGGTGTTGAGTGAGCGCTCAAATCGATGCCCGGAAGATATTGAGCGCTCGCTCAAACTCGGTTAACTTGCGGTTTGAGCGAACGCTCAAACAACGAGGGGGCGGCATGGGGCTGTACGTCGAGACGGTCATCCGGACGGACATGGCCGAGCTCTGGGCGCGCAGCCAGGAGCCGGACCAGCACCAGCGGTGGGACCTGAGGTTCACCTCGATCACCTACCTGCCGCGCGCCGAGGGCGGCCCCCAGCACTTCCGGTACGCGACCCGGGTGCTCCCCTTCCTCTCCGTCCACGGCACCGGGATCTCCGCCGGGGAGCGGCAGCGGCCCGACGGGACCCGCGTCTCGGCGCTGCGCTTCGCCTCCGGCCACCCCCTGTCGCTGCTCGCGGAGGGCAGCGGGTACTGGCGATACGTCCCGGGCCCCGACGGCATCCGCTTCCTGACCGGCTACGACTACCGCCCGCGCTGGGGCCGCTTCGGCGCGCTCGCCGACCGGCTGGTCTTCCGGCCGCTCATGGGCTGGGCCACCGCCTGGTCCTTCGACCGGCTCCGCCTCTGGTGCGAACGCGGCACCACCCCGGGCCGCTCGCTGGCCCGGGCCGCCGGCGAGAGCGCCCTGCGGCTCCTCGCGGCCCTGGCCGCCCTGGTGTACGCGCCCCTGGCGGCCGGCCTGGCCGTCGCCGCCCTCGCCCTGCTGCTGCCGCCCCTGCCGGGCACCCCCGCCGCCCGCCGCTGCCTGCGCACCCCGCCCGGCCGCACCCCCGCCACCGCACCGCGCCTGCTCAGCACCCTGGAGCCGTCATGACGTCCATCTTCCGGGCCCACATGGGCGCCGACTTCGACCGGCTGCACCCGCAGATCCAGCGCCGCTTCTCCGTCGGCCTGGCGAGCGGGGAGGCCTGCGTCGGCCGCGGGACCATGGACCGGATCTGGCACGGCGGCGCCTTCGTCAAGCCCTTCCTCCGGCTCGGCGGGCTGCGCAACATCCTGGTCCCGAAGGAGGGCGTGCGGGTGCCCTTCGTCATAGAGAACTTCCCCTACCTCGACTCCTTCGGGCGCGAGACCGTCACCTTCGTACGGACCTTCCAGCTGCCCGGCGGACCCCACCGGTTCGACGCCACGATGGTGCACAGCCCCGAACGCGGCAGCATCCTCGACTACCTGGGCACGCATCAGCACCTCGCCAGCGACCTCCACCTGAGCGCCGAGCCCGACGGCTCCCTGCTCATCCGCTCCGGCGAGCACCGCTTCCGCGAGGGCCCCGTCGACGTCCGGGTCCCCGCCATCCTCGGCGCCGACGCCGAGGTCCGCGAATCCTTCGACGAGGCCACCGGCCGCTTCCGGATCCGGGTGCGGGTCGTCAACCGCCGCTTCGGGCCGCTCTTCGGGTACGAGGGCTCCTTCACGACCGAGTACGTCGACGCCCGCGCGCACGGGGTCCGCGCAGGACTGCGGCCCGTCCGGGAGGAGGCCCGGGCATGAACGCCGCCAGCGACGCCACCAAGCGCAAGCTCCTCGAAGGAGCCCTGCGCACCCTGGTCGAACAGGGCATCGGCAAGACCTCGGCCCGCAGCATCGCCGCCACCGCGGGGGTCAACCAGGGCCTGATCTTCTATCACTTCGGCTCCGTCGACGAGCTCCTCGGCGCCACCTGCATCTTCGGTGCCGAACAGCGCGTGGCGCTCTACCGGGACCGGCTGGCCGCCCTCGGATCGCTCGCCGAGCTCCTGGAGTTCGCCCGGGAGATGCACGCCGAGGAGCGGGCGGCGGGCCATGTGGCCATGCTCGGGCAGCTGCTGGCCGCCGGACAGTCCCAGCCCGCCCTCGCCGCCGCCACGGCGGCCGGGCTCGGGCTGTGGGTCGCGGAACTGGAGTCGGTGCTCACCCGGCTGCTGGCGGCCACCCCGCTCGCCGGGTTCGCGGACCCCGCCGGACTGGCCCGGGCCGCGGCCGCCTCCTTCGTCGGCATCGAGCTCTACGAGGGCGTGGACGCGGAAGGGGCCGGCCGCGCCCTCGACGCGCTGGAGCAGCTCGCCGGGCTGGCCCAGGCGCTGGAGGGGCTCGGGCCGCTGCGGCAGCGGGCCGTACGGCACGGGCTGCGCAGGGGCACCCGGCGCTGAGTCCTGCCGGGGGCGGCGGAGCGGGACGTCACGGGGCCGCGCCCGTGGCCAGGGCGATGGCCAGCGGGGTGCGCTCGTAGAGGACCTGGTGGCCGTGGCGGGACGGGATCAGCAGGCCCGCCGCCCGGAGGGTCTTGAGGTGGGCCGACACCGTCGACGGGGCCAGGGACAGCCGGTGGGCCAGGGCCGTGGTGGAGGCGGGCTCCTCCAGGGCGCAGAGGACGTCGGCCCGGGCCCGGCCCAGCAGGCGGGCCAGGGCCTGCGGGGCCGGTCCCGGCGAGGCCGTCCACAGGGCGCCGATGCCCCGCGCCGGGTACACCAGCGTCGGCTGCCACGGCGGGTCGTAGCCCCCGACCACCTCCGGCCACACGAACGCGCTCGGCATCAGCAGCAGGCCCTGCCCGTCGAGGCGGCGGTCGTGGTGGTTGCGGCGGTCGATGGTCAAGGTGTTCCCGGACCACCGCAGCTCGGGGTGGAGGCCGTCGAACAGCGCCTCCAGCCCGCCCGCCGCCAGCCGCCGGGAGTGGAAGAGGATGTCCGCCTCCAGCAGGGCCCGCAGCCGGGGCCAGTGCGGGGCGACCAGGGCCGTCCAGGCCCGCTCCATCAGGTCCGCCAGCTCCCGCACCGCCCGCTCCGGATCGGCCAGCATCCGCCGGCCGGTCTCGCTCTCCAGCGCCCCCGGGGTGCAGGCCAGGGAGCGGCGCAGATCCTCGCGCGCGGCCTGCGGGTCGGCGGCCCGCACCCGGGCCAGCTCCTCCTCGAAGGTGACCGACGGGCCGGACGGCGGCGGGCTGAGGAAGTCCGGATTGTGCCCGGCGCGCGGCATCAGCAGCCACAGCGGCCGCAGGTCCAGCCCGTCCGCCGCCGCGCGGATCCGGCGCAGCCACGGCAGGTGGTACGCCTGCCGGTTCGTGTACAGCAGGACCCGTACCGCCTCCTGGGTCTCCCAGCGCGGCGAGATCGAGAACCGGCAGCGCAGCAGGTCCGCCGGGCCGAAGCGGTAGTGGAACGGCACCGGCGCCCCCTCGGTCGATTCGGCCGGGAACGAATCCCTGCCCCCGCAGCCCAGGCTCGGCCAGGGTGGCCGACATGGCAACCGTCCACCACCCCGACGCCCCGGCCGGCGCCGGCTACCGCGCCGTCTTCCGGGTCCGGGAGTTCCGCAGCGTCTTCGCCGCCCACCTGATGTCGGTGCTCGGCGTCGTCGTCGCCGAGATCTCCCTGACCGTCCTCGTCTACCGCCTCACCGGCTCCCCGCTGATGAGCGCGCTCACCTTCGCCCTCGGCTTCCTCCCGTACGCCCTCGGCGGCACCCTGCTCGCCGGGACCGCCGACCGGTACCCCGCCCGGCGGGTCCTCGTCACGTGCGACCTCGTCTGCGCCGCCTGCGCGGCGGCCATGGTCCTGCCCTGGACCCCGGTCGCGGCACTGCTCGTACTGCGCTGCGCCATGTCCTTCGTCGCGCCGCTGTTCCAGGGCGCCCGCAGCGCCTCGCTCGCGGACATCCTCGGACCCGGCGACACCTTCGTCCTCGGGAGGTCGCTGCTGCGGATGGTCGCGCAGAGCGCGCAGCTCATCGGGTTCGGCCTCGGCGGCCTGCTGCTCACCGTCCTCGCCCCGCGCGGGGCCATCGCCCTCACCGCGGCCGGCTTCCTGGGCTCCGCGCTCCTGCTGCGCCTCGGCACCGCCTCCCGGCCGGCCCGCGCGGGCACCCGTACCGCCCCGCTCGCGGGCCTGCGGGCCGTCTTCGGGGACCGCCGGACGCGGGCGCTGACGCTGCTGTTCTGGCTGCCGCCGGTCTTCGTCGTCGTCCCCGAGGCGCTGCTCGCCCCGTACGCGGACGGCATCGGCGCCGGTACCGCCGCCCTCGGGCTGCTGATGTGCGCGCTGCCCGTCGGCACCATCGCGGGGGAGCTCTGGGCGGGCTCCGTCCTCACCGCCCGAACGCGTTCGCGGATCGTGGCCCCGCTCGCGTCCGTCGGCCTGCTGCCGCTCCTCGTCTACGCGTTCCGGCCGGGCGTGCCCCTCGCCCTGGGGGCGCTGCTGCTCGCGGGGCTGGCGCACGCCTACACGCTCGGCCTCGACCGGATGTACGTCGACGCCGTCCCCGGGGAACTGCGCGGCCGGGCGATGACCCTGCTCAGCACGGGGCTGATGACCCTCCAGGGCGTCGGCATGGCGCTGGCCGGGCTGGCCGCCGAGTTCCTGCCGGTGCACGCCGTCGTCACCTGGTCGGGTGTGCTCGGAACCGCCGTCGTCCTCGTCCTGCTGGCCGAAACGCGCGCCTGCGGGATCCTGGCCGAGGGGCCGAGGAATGAGACGGGGCTGACCGCCAAATGACCGCCCGGTAGGGTCTGGTGGATGCCCAAGCCGCTCAGCCTTCCCTTCGACCCCATCGCCCGCGCCGACGAACTCTGGCAGCAGCGCTGGGGTCCGGTGCCCTCGATGGCAGCCATCACCTCGATCATGCGGGCGCACCAGATCCTCCTCGGTGAGGTCGACGCCGTGGTGAAGCCGTACGGGCTGACCTTCGCGCGGTACGAGGCGCTCGTGCTGCTCACCTTCTCGCAGGCCGGTGAGCTGACGATGTCGAAGATCGGCGAGCGGCTGATGGTCCACCCGACCTCGGTGACGAACACGGTCGACCGGCTGGTCAGGTCGGGCCTGGTGGCCAAGCGGCCCAACCCGAACGACGGGCGCGGCACGCTCGCGTCGATCACCGAGAAGGGGCGCGAGGTCGTCGAGGCGGCGACGGAGGCCCTGATGGGGATCGACTTCGGTCTCGGCGCCTACGACGCGGAGGAGTGCGGGGAGATCTTCGCCCTGCTGAGGCCCCTGCGGGTGTCCGCCGGGGACTTCGAGGAGAAGTAGCCGCCGTCACAGGGCCCCCGTCAAGGTCGAGCAAAACGGACGGTTAGGCTCGGGGCATGAAGAAGAGCGTGCTGACCCGGTACCGGGTGATGGCCTTTGCCACTGCCGTGATGCTGCTGGTGCTGTGCACCTGCATGGTGTTCAAGTACGGCTTCGACAAGGGCGCGGACCTGACCTTCGTGGTCTCCCAGGCCCACGGCGTGCTCTTCATGATCTACCTGGTCTTCGCCTTCGACCTGAGCTCCAAGGCCAGGTGGTCCTTCGGCAAGATGCTCTGGGTCATGATCAGCGGAACCATCCCGCTGGCCGCCTTCTTCGTCGAGCGCAAGGTCCGCGCCGAGATCGAGCCGCTGGTCGACGGCGCTCTCGCCACCGCGAAGGCCTAGCCTCTCGCCGGTGCGCGGCTCGCGTCGCCCCTGAGCGGGACCACCCCCGGGAGACTTCCCGGGGGTTTGCCATCGACATTTACTAGGACGTCCTAGTAAATTCATGGGTATGGACGCTGACGCCATCGAGGAGGGCCGCCGTCGCTGGCAGGCCCGGTACGACAAGGCCCGCAAGCGCGAGGCCGATTTCACGACGCTCTCCGGAGATGACGTCGACCCCGTCTACGGGCCCCGGCCCGGCGACTCGTACGAGGGATTCGAGCGCATCGGCTGGCCGGGGGAGTACCCCTACACCCGCGGTCTGCACGCCACCGGCTACCGCGGCCGGACCTGGACGATCCGGCAGTTCGCCGGCTTCGGCAACGCCGAGCAGACCAACGAGCGCTACAAGATGATCCTGGCCGCCGGCGGCGGCGGGCTCTCCGTGGCCTTCGACATGCCGACCCTGATGGGACGGGACTCCGACGACCCCCGCGCCCTCGGCGAGGTCGGGCACTGCGGGGTCGCCATCGACTCCGCCGCCGACATGGAGGTCCTGTTCAAGGACATCCCCCTCGGCGACGTGACCACCTCGATGACCATCTCCGGGCCCGCCGTGCCCGCCTTCTGCATGTACCTGGTCGCCGCCGAGCGGCAGGGAGTGGACCCCGCCGTGCTCAACGGCACGCTCCAGACCGACATCTTCAAGGAGTACATCGCCCAGAAGGAGTGGCTCTTCGAACCCGAGCCGCACCTTCGCCTCATCGGCGACCTCATGGAGTACTGCGCGAACGGCATCCCGGCGTACAAGCCGCTGTCCGTCTCCGGCTACCACATCCGCGAGGCCGGAGCCACGGCCGCGCAGGAGCTCGCGTACACCCTGGCGGACGGTTTCGGCTACGTGGAGCTGGGCCTCTCCCGGGGCCTGGACGTGGACCACTTCGCGTCCGGGCTGTCCTTCTTCTTCGACGCGCACCTCGACTTCTTCGAGGAGATCGCGAAGTTCCGCGCCGCCCGCCGGATCTGGGCCCGCTGGATGAAGGAGGTGTACGGGGCGAAGACCGACAAGGCGATGTGGCTGCGCTTCCACACCCAGACCGCCGGCGTCTCCCTCACCGCCCAGCAGCCGTACAACAACGTCGTACGGACCGCCGTGGAAGCCCTCGCGGCCGTCCTCGGCGGCACCAACTCCCTGCACACCAACGCCCTCGACGAGACCCTCGCCCTGCCGAGCGAGCAGGCGGCCGAGATCGCCCTGCGCACCCAGCAGGTGCTGATGGAGGAGACCGGCGTCGCCAACGTGGCCGACCCGCTGGGCGGTTCCTGGTACGTCGAGCAGCTCACCGACCGCATCGAGGCCGACGCCGAGAAGATCTTCGACCAGATCAAGGAGCGGGGGCTGCGCGCCCACCCGGACGGGCAGCACCCGATCGGGCCGATCACCTCGGGCATCCTGCGCGGCATCGAGGACGGCTGGTTCACCGGGGAGATCGCCGAGTCGGCCTTCCAGTACCAGCGGTCCCTGGAGAAGGGCGACAAGCGCGTCGTCGGCGTCAACGTCCACCACGGATCGGTCACGGGCGACCTGGAGATCCTCCGGGTCAGCCACGAGGTCGAGCGCGTACAGGTCCAGGAACTGGCCGCACGCAAGGAGCGGCGCGACGACGCCAAGGTGAAGGCCTCGCTGGACGCCATGCTCGCGGCCGCCCGGGACGGGGTGAACATGATCCCCGCGATGCTGGACGCGGTGCGCGCCGAGGCCACGATGGGCGAGATCTGCAACGTCCTGCGCGACGAGTGGGGCACGTACACGGAGCCGCCCGGCTTCTGATCCACCGGATGACGGCCGGTCACGGCGCCCCCGCGGGCGCCGTGACCGGCCTTTCCCGTCCGTGCGTCAGGAACCGGAGGCGGCCTGGGCGGGCGCCGATCCCTGGAGACCGTGCATCAGCAGGGCCGTGAAGGTGGCCACCCAGAGCTCGTCCACCGGCTCGGAGCTCACCAGCGCCCGGTGCACCACCGTGCCCGCGATCACGTCGAAGATCAGGTCCGTGGTGTGGCCGGCGAGGGACTCGTCCTCCTCGTACGGCAGTTCGCCGCGCGCCTGGGCGCGTTCGCGGCCCAGTACGACGAGACGTTTCTGCCGGTCGACGATCGCCGACCGGATCCGGTCCCGCAGCGCCTCGTCCCGGGTGGACTCGGCGACCACCGCCATCAGGGCCGTACGGGCCTCCGGCCGCCGCAGGAGTTCCGCGAACTGCAGGACCACGTACTCGATGTCGGCTTCCAGCGAGCCCCGGTCGGGAAGTTCGAGGGAGTCGAAGAGCTCCGCGACCGCGTCGACGACCAGCTCGTTCTTGCCCGCCCAGCGCCGGTACAGGGTGGTCTTCGCGACGCCCGCCCGGGCCGAGACGTCCCCCATCGTCAGCTTCGACCAGCCCAGCTCGACCAGCGCGTCCCGCGTCGCGGCGAGGATCGCCGTGTCCGCCGCCGCGCTGCGGGGGCGGCCGGTGCGGCCGTGGGGGGAGGTGGTGCCGGAGCCGGGGTTGCGCATGGCGGTGACCATACCCGCCGGTAGGGGAACCGCCGGGGCCCCGATCGCTGTGGTTCAGATCACGGGGCGCCGAAGGCCGCGGGGAGTTACGCTACGGCTCGTAGCGTAAGAGCGACAACCACGCGAAGGCTACTGGCGCCAGGTGGGGACCCGGCGCCGACCAGCACCACAGGCACCAGCCGACCAGCACCACGGGGAACACACGCACCACAGGCCACACGGACCGGGCCGGTGCGAGAATTCATCACGCGATCTTGTCCGATCTTTTTCGTCGGCGCGCGCACACGGGGGAGGATGTACGCATGCAGCCCAGAAACATGTCCATGAGCGGCGTCGTCGACCTCGCCGCTGTGAAGGCGGCCGGCGACGCCAAGGCGAAGGCGGAGCAGGCGCGTGCCGAGGCGGCCCGCCAGGGGGGCGGCGCGGGTCCCGCGTCCGCCGCCGCCGTATCGCCGTCCGAGCTCGTCATCGACGTAGACGAGGCCGGATTCGACCGTGATGTCATCCAGCTCTCCGACCAGGTTCCGGTCGTCCTCGACTTCTGGGCCGAGTGGTGCGAGCCGTGCAAGCAGCTCAGCCCGCTCCTGGAGCGGCTGACCGTCGAGGCGAACGGCCGCCTCGTCCTGGCGAAGATCGACGTCGACGCCAACCAGATGCTGATGCAGCAGTTCGGCATCCAGGGCATCCCGGCCGTCTTCGCCGTGGTCGCCGGCCAGGTGCTGCCGCTGTTCCAGGGCGTGGTGCCCGAGCAGCAGATCCGCGAGACCCTGGCCCAGCTGGTCCAGGTCGCCGAGGAGCGCTTCGGCCTCATCGGCATCCAGGTCGACCCGGACGCCGAGCGGGCCCCGGCCGAGGCCGCCGAGCCCGTCGGCCCGCACGACGCGCTGCTGGAGGCGGCCGTCGTCGCGCTGGACGCCGGGGACCTGGGCGGCGCGGTGCAGGCGTACAAGAACGTACTGGCCGACGACCCGGGCAACACCGAGGCGAAGCTGGGCCTGGCCCAGGCGGAGCTCCTGGTCCGGGTGAGCGACATGAACCCGCAGGCGGTGCGTACCGCGGCCGCCGAGAACCCGAAGGACCCGGCGGCGCAGATCGCGGCGGCCGACCTCGACCTGGTGGGCGGGCACGTGGAGGACGCCTTCGGGCGCCTGGTGGATACCGTGCGGGTGACGTTCGGTGACGACCGGGACACGGTTCGGCTGAGGCTGCTGGAGCTGTTCGAGGTCATCGGCGCGGACGACCCGCGGGTGTCGGCGGCCCGTACGGCGCTCGCGCGGGTGCTCTTCTAGGCCCGGGTCCGGGGGCGTCCCCGGAAGCCGGTGGACCGCCGGCGATTTGTTGACACGTAGATAAACAGCAGCCGCGCTTTACCAAAACTTGGCAATCGCGGCTGCTGTTACTCGCAGTAAGCCGAGCCCCGTGAACTGTCCGGTTGGTTCGGCCTTCTCCTCCTTTGTCGTGGCCCTCGGTTACACCCTGTGTGGCCGCCCGACAACAGTGGGCCTCACCCCGGTTATCCAGCCGTTACCCGCCAGTAACGAACCCCCTTGTGCCCCGGCCGTGAATGGACCACGATCGGCCACGCTCGGTCCTTCCCGCAGAGCCGCTCATCCGGAGCCGCGGTGGAGGGTCCCCACCGAGCCGGCCGGTGGCAGTGGCACCGGCCGTGGGACAGGGGGGTCTCTGCCGCACCGGCAGGGCCTGTCCTCCAGGTTGCGCGAACGCGTGGCCCAGTGGTTGTCGCTCGGGGGTGAACGCCTGTGTACGGACGCGGCCTCGCCGCGGCTCGGCCACTCGCGCTCCTTCCCGAGGACGTAGCACTTCTCCCATCCCAGGACGGGTACGGCCCGGACCGGAGATGTACGTCCGAGAAGGAGGAACAAAATGAGTTCTCAGGTTCGTGGCGGGACCAGATGGAAGCGCTTCGCGCTCGTCATGGTGCCGAGCATCGCGGCCACGGCCGCGGTCGGTGTGGGTCTGGCGCAGGGTGCCCTCGCGGCGTCCTTCAGCGTCTCCGGCCAGGACTTCAAGGTCTCGGCCGACAAGCTCGACGGTGACAACCTCATCCAGTACGGCGGTCTCGCCGAGGGTCACGACCTCAAGGGCAACGCTGCCAAGCACCCGGTCACCATCTCCGGGTTCAGCCACGCCGAGATCACCAACATGTGCCAGTCGCTGGTGACGCCGACGCCGCTGGGCAACGTCACCCTGCAGCTGCGGACGGGCCACAAGGGCCGTCCGGCCGTCGCCGACAACATCTACCTCGATGTTGCCGAGCTCGACGCCGACGCCGAGTTCAAGAACCTCGACATCGGTGTCGCCGTGGGCGACGCGAGCCACAAGACCAAGCCGCAGGCCGGTACGGTCACCAGCCCGTACGCGTTCTCGCAGCGCGCCGACAAGGCGATCCTGTCGAACGTCCGGCAGAAGGCCTGGGCGACGACGGCGGGCACGTTCAAGCTGCCCGACCTCAAGCTGCGCCTGCTGGGCGGCGACCAGCCCTGCTACCAGGACGAGAAGTAATCGGTCCCGGTAGGTGACCGGAGGGGTGGGCGGCGCCGGCAGCGGCCGCCGTCGCCCGCCCGTCCGGGCTCCACATAGTTCTCCGTACCACCGTTTCCAGGGAGCTGTTGTCCATGAACCCCGAGGCCCCGGTTCGCGCCGCAGACGACGCTTGGCTCACCGTGGTGTACTACCGCTTCCATGCCTGGAGCGGCCGCCGACCCTTCTGGGCGGGACTGTTCACGCTCCTCGGTGGTGTCCCGATCGCCTACTTCCCGTACGCGGACCTCCGGCTGGGCAACATCACCCTCGCCATGGCGACCACCGCCGGCGCCGGCTCGCTGATCATCGGCATCCTGCTGATCACGCTGGGCCTCGCCCTCTGGTTCCAGCAGGGCATCCGCGTCTTCGCGGGAGTCGCCTCGATCCTGCTGGCCCTGGTGTCGCTGCCGGTGTCCAACCTCGGCGGCTTCTTCATGGGCTTCCTGCTCTCGATGCTCGGCGGCGCCCTCGCGCTGTCGTGGGTCCCGGGCAAGCCGGCGGAGGCCGGCGAAGCGGCGGCGACCCCTTCCGAAGCCGCGGCGGCGGCCAAGGCGGACGCGATGGCGGGCGGCCCCCTGGGCGTACCCGGCCCCCGCGAGGCGGAAACGGCACACGCGACCGAGACGACTGCCCACGCCGATGGCGGGAGGAACAGTGCGGGGTGACGAGACGCAGCGGGGCGTGGCCCCAGGCGCAGAGTCCCGTGAGAGGAAGGGCCCGCGACACGCGGCGCCCAGGAAGTCGCTGCTGACCAAGCTCCAGATACCCGTCGGCAAGACGATGGCGCTGGCGGCGATGCCCACTGCGGTGTTCGTCGGCATGGGCATGGCGCCGAAGCTGGCCCTGGCCGACGAGGAGATACCCTTCGCGCCCGGTCCGTGCGTGACGCGGTCCGACGAGCCCACGGAGTCGGCTTCCCCGTCGCCGTCGAAGACGCCCTCGCCGAGTACGAGCACCTCGCCCGGCGCGAGCCCTTCGCCGGGTGCGAGCACCGCCCCCAAGCCCGGTCCCACTCCCTCCGCGTCGAAGAAGGCCGAGGCCTCGAAGCAGGCCGAGCCTGCGAAGACGGGGAAGCAGGACACCCCGGCGGCCACCCCGTCGGCGAGCGCCTCTCCCTCGCCCGCGGCGTCCAAGGCCCCGAACCCGCTGGACCCGCTCGGCGTCGGTGACGCCCTCAAGGGTCTCGTCGACGGGCTCGGCAAGCCCCTCCAGGACGCGAAGAAGCCGGCCACCCCGGCGCCCTCCGCGTCCACGGCGCCCGCCAAGCCGGCCGCTCCCGCGCCCGACCCCTCCGCGGACGCGATCCGCGAGGCGGCGAAGAAGGCCGGAGTGCCGGTCGCGGACCTGCCCCAGGACGTCAAGGACTCGGCGAAGTCCCCCAAGGACGAGACGGGCAAGACGGCCGACAAGGACAAGGCCGACAAGGACAAGGACGCCGAGGACAAGGACGCCGAGGACGAGGACAAGGCCTCTCCCTCCCCGTCGGCCTCCGCGACGAAGGACGCGGACGGGAAGGAACCCTTCCCGTGCCCGACCTACGACGCCAAGGCCCTGGCCGACGCCAAGCTGGAGCAGGGCGTCCCGCTCCTGCCGGACGAGCCCTGGTACCTCGACAGCTCGCTGCTGACCCTCTACGGCCTGGACTACGCGGGCATCGTCGAGGTGAAGACCGCGGGCGGCAAGGTCAAGAAGGTCCTGAAGTTCACCGCGGACTCGCTGGACATCAAGGACCTCTACCAGACGGTCGGCAAGGACGGGAACGTCGCCCACCTGAAGTCCCGGCCCGGTTCCACGTCCACGATCCGCGGCGGCACGGTGACCATGTACACCGAGAGCCTCAAGGGGAACCTCTTCGGTCTGATCCCGATCGAGTTCACCCCGAACAGCCCGCCGCCCCTGAACGTCCCGTTCGCGTTCTTCACGAACGTCAAGGTCGTCCAGGCCGGCCAGTTCGGTGGCAACCTCACCGTTCCGGGCCTCAGGAACTACATCGGCCCGGCCGAGTAGGAGTCCCGCCGCAGCACGCACGGCGAACGCCCGAGGGCGGCACCCCGGTGGTCCGGGGTGCCGCCCTCGGTCTCTGTGCGGCAGAGTCGACCGTGGCCGAGCGGGCCGGTCAGGCCTGGGAGGCGTCGCCGCCCAGGTGGTGGACGCGGACCATGTTGGTCGTGCCGGGGACGCCGGGGGGCGAGCCGGCCGTGATGATCATGATGTCGCCCTGGTTGTAGCGCTTGAGCTTGAGCAGCTCGATGTCGACCAGGTCCACCATGGCGTCGGTGCTGTCCACGTGCGGGACGATGGCCGACTCGACGCCCCAGCTCAGCGTGAGCTGGTTGCGGGTGTTGACGTCGGTGGTGAAGGCCAGGATCGGCTGCGTCGCGCGGTAGCGCGACAGCCGGCGGGCCGTGTCACCGGACTGCGTGAAGGCGACGAGCGACTTCGCGTCCAGGAAGTCCGCGATCTCGCAGGCCGCGCGGGCGACGGAGCCGCCCTGGGTACGGGGCTTCTTGCCCGGGACCAGCGGCTGGAGGCCCTTGGAGAGCAGCTCCTCCTCGGCCGCCGTGACGATCTTCGACATCGTCTTGACGGTCTCGATCGGGTAGGCGCCCACCGAGGACTCGGCGGAGAGCATGACCGCGTCGGCGCCGTCGAGGATGGCGTTGGCCACGTCGGAGGCCTCGGCGCGGGTCGGGCGCGAGTTCGTGATCATCGACTCCATCATCTGGGTCGCGACGATCACCGGCTTGGCGTTGCGGCGGCACATCTCGATGAGCCGCTTCTGGACCATCGGCACCTTTTCGAGCGGGTACTCGACGGCCAGGTCGCCGCGGGCCACCATGACCGCGTCGAAGGCGTCCACCACGGCCGCCATGTTCTCGACGGCCTGGGGCTTCTCCACCTTGGCGATGACGGGGACCCGGCGGCCGACCTCGTCCATGACCTTGTGGACGTCCTTGACGTCGTTGGCGTCGCGGACGAAGGACAGGGCGACCATGTCGCAGCCCATCGCCAGCGCGAAGCGCAGGTCGTCGACGTCCTTCTCCGACAGGGCGGGGACGTTGACGGCGGCACCCGGCAGGTTGATGCCCTTGTGGTCCGAGATGACACCGCCCTCGATGACGATGGTCTTGACCTTGGAGCCCTCGACCGCGGTCACGCGGAGCTCGACGTTGCCGTCGTTGATCAGGATCGGGTCGCCCTTGGAGACGTCGCCGGGCAGGCCCTTGTAGGTGGTTCCGCAGATGGACTTGTCGCCCGGGACGTCCTCGGTGGTGATGGTGAACTCGTCACCGCGCACCAGCTCGACGGGACCCTCGGCGAAGGTCTCCAGACGGATCTTCGGGCCCTGGAGGTCGGCGAGGACGCCGACGGCACGCCCGGTGTCCTCGGAGACCTTCCGGACGCGGTCGTACCGCTCCTGGTGTTCTGCCTGGGATCCGTGGCTGAAGTTGAATCGGGCCACGTTCATACCTGCCTCGATGAGCGCTTTCAGCTGCTCATACGAGTCGACGGCGGGGCCCAGCGTGCAGACGATTTTGGAACGGCGCATGAAGCGGATCCTATCCGGTTTGTTTCGTAGCGGAATATTCCGTCTGGTGGAAAGTCCAAGTGACTACTCGGTAACCAGCGCGTACGCCTGGGTGGCGATCTCCAGTTCCTCATCGGTCGGGACCACGGCCACGGCCACCCGGGCGTACTCCGCCGAGACCAGCCGCGGCTCCGGGGAGCGCGCCGCGTTGGCTTCCAGGTCGAGCGCCAGCCCCAGCTCGGCCAGGCCGTCGACGGCAGCTTCGCGGACCTGCGAGGCGTTCTCGCCGACCCCGGCCGTGAACGCCACCGCGTCCACCCGCCCGAGTACCGCCGAGTACGCACCGATGTACTTCTTCAGACGGTGGACATAGGCGGCGAAGGCGGTCGCCGCCGCCTCGTCCCCCTCGCCCGCGCGCCGCAGTACCTCGCGCATGTCGTTGTCGCCGCACATGCCCAGCAGACCGCTCTTCTTGTTCAGGAGCGAATCGATCTCATCCACCGAGAGGCCGCCCACCCGCGCCAGGTGGAAGACGACGGCCGGATCGAGGTCGCCCGAGCGGGTTCCCATGACCAGTCCCTCCAGCGGGGTCAGCCCCATGGAGGTCTCCACGCACACCCCGCCGCGCACGGCCGAGGCCGAGGCGCCGTTGCCCAGGTGCAGCACGATCACGTTCACGTCCTCCACCGGCCTGCCGAGCAGCCCGGCCGTGGCCCGGGAGACGTACGCGTGGGAGGTGCCGTGGAAGCCGTACCGCCGGATGGAGTACTTCTGCGCCGTCGCCGCGTCGATCGCGTACCGGGCCGCGTACTCCGGCATCGTCGAGTGGAAGGCCGTGTCGAAGACGGCCACCTGCGGGAGGTCCGGGCGCAGCGAGCGGGCCACCTCGATGCCGGTCACGTTCGCCGGGTTGTGCAGCGGGGCCAGCGGGATCAGGCTGCGGATCTCGGCCAGCACCTCGTCGTCGACCACCGTCGGCCGGGTGAACCGCGTCCCGCCGTGCACCACCCGGTGCCCCACGGCGGCCAGTTCGGGGGAGTCCAGGCCCATGCCGTCGGCCCTCAGCTCCGCCCCGACCGCCTCCAGCGCCGCCTGGTGGTCGGCGATCGGCTCCAGCCGCTCGCGCTTGCCGCCCTCGACGCCCGGGCGGGCCGGCACCTCGTGGACGAGCCGTGAGGTCTCCTCCCCGATCCGCTCCACCAGGCCGACGGCGAGGCGGGAGGAGTCCGCCATGTCGAGGAGCTGGTACTTCACCGACGAGGAGCCGGAGTTGAGGACGAGTACGCGCGATGCGGTCACAGGTGCGGTGCCTTCTCGTGTGTGCGGGGGTGGGTGGTGCCGTACGGGGATCAGCCGGCCGACGGCTTGGACTGGGCCTGGATCGCGGTGATCGCCACGGTGGTGACGATGTCCTGGACCAGGGCGCCGCGCGAGAGGTCGTTGACCGGCTTGCGCAGCCCCTGCAGGACCGGGCCGACCGCGACGGCGCCCGCCGAGCGCTGCACGGCCTTGTACGTGTTGTTGCCGGTGTTGAGGTCGGGGAAGATCAGTACGCTCGCGCGGCCGGCCACCTCCGACTCGGGGAGCTTGGTCGCGGCGACCGAGGGCTCCACGGCGGCGTCGTACTGGATCGGGCCCTCGACGGCGAAGCCGGGGCGCTGCGCGCGGACGATCTCGGTGGCCTTGCGGACCTTGTCTACGTCCGCGCCGGAGCCGGAGGTGCCGGTGGAGTACGAGAGCATCGCGATCCGCGGCTCGACGCCGAAGGCGGCGGCGGTGGCGGCGGACTGGACGGCGATGTCGGCGAGCTGCTCGGCGTCGGGGTCCGGGTTGACCGCGCAGTCGCCGTAGACGAGGACCTTGTCGGCCAGGCACATGAAGAAGACCGAGGAGACGATGGACGCCTCGGGCTTGGTCTTGATGATCTCGAACGCCGGCCGGATGGTCGCGGCGGTGGAGTGGACCGATCCGGAGACCATGCCGTCGGCCAGCCCCTCCTGCACCATCAGGGTGCCGAAGTAGTTGACGTCGGTGACCACGTCGTTGGCCAGCTCGACGGTCATGCCCTTGTGGGCCCGGGCCTTGGCGTAGTACTCGGCGAAACGTTCCCGCAGAGGGGAGGTCGCCGGGTCGATCAGCTGGGCGCCCGAGATGTCGAGGCCCAGGTCGCCCGCCTTCTTCAGGATCGCCTGCTCCTCGCCGAGCAGGGTCAGGTCGCAGACCCCGCGGCGCAGCACCACGTCCGCGGCGCGCAGGACGCGCTCCTCGGTGCCCTCGGGCAGCACCACGCGCCGGCGCTCGGAGCGGGCCCGCTCCAGCAGCTCGTGCTCGAACATCATCGGGGTGACCCGCTCGGAACGGGCCACCGACAGCAGGCCGCGCAGCTCGGCGGTGTCCACGTGGCGCTCGAACAGGCCCAGCGCGGTCTCCAGCTTGCGCGGGGTCGCGGAGTTCAACCGGCTCTGCAGCGAGAAGAGTTCGGCGGCCGTCGGGAAGCTGTTGCCGGCCACCGAGACCACCGGGGTGCCGGGTGCCAGCTTCGAGGCCAGCGTCAGGATGTCCTCGGTCGGCCGCTCGTTCAGGGTGAGCAGCACGCCGGCGATCGGCGGGGTGCCGGAGGTGTGCGCGGCCAGCGCGCCGATGACCAGGTCGGAGCGGTCCCCGGGGGTGACGACCAGGCAGCCGGGGGTCAGGGCGTTCAGGAAGTTCGGCAGCATCGCGCCGCCGAAGACGAAGTCCAGCGCGTCCCGCGCCAGCCCGGCCTCGTCCCCGAGGAGCACCTCGCCGCCGAGCGCCCGGGTGATCTGGGCGACCGTCGGGGCGGAGAGCGACTTGTCGTCGGGCAGGACGTAGCAGGGCACCGGCAGCCGGGCGGCCAGGCGCTCGGCTATGAGGTCCCGGTCCTCGGCGGCCACCCGGTTGACCACCATCGCCACGACGTGGCAGCCCAGGCTCTCGTAGGCCCGGTAGGCGTTGCGGGTCTCGGCGCGCACGGCCTCGGCGGGGTGCTTGGTGCCGCCCACCACGGGCACGACCACGGCCCCCAGCTCGTTCGCGAGACGGGCGTTCAGCGCGAGCTCGTCCGGCAGGTTGGTGTCGGCGTAGTCGGTGCCGAGGACCAGCATGACCTCGTAGTCGCGGGCCACCCGGTGGTAGCGGTCGACCAGCTGGGACACCAGCTCGTCGGTGCCCTTCTCGGCCAGGATCGCCGAGGCCTCGTAGTACTCCATGCCGTAGGCGGTCGCCGCGTCCTGCTCGATCCGGTAGCGGGCCTTGAGCAGGTCGAAGAGCCGGTCCGGTCCGTCGTGCAGCAGCGGACGGTAGACGCCGACCCGCCCCGTCTGGCGGGTCAGCAGCTCCATGATCCCCAGCTCGACGACCTGGCGGCCGTCCCCCCGCTCGATACCGGTCACGTACACGCTGCGCGTCACGCGTGCTCTCCGTCCATGTTTCGCTCCGGCGCGGTTCTGGGCGCCGCGAGCGGTCTGCGAGTCGGTTGTCCCATTAGTGTGGGCTTGACCTCTTGACAATACCTCTGCGGATGGATAAGCCGCCCGCCGGGAAAAAGGCCTGTCCAGGGGGCCGAAAGGCCCATCGGGGAGAGCGGTGCGCAGCGCGCCCCGCCCCCGGCCCGTGGAACAATCGGACAGGCTTCATCAATACGCCCTTCATATGTACGGCTGTCCGCCCGCACGCGTTCGGCCCGGTACGACCAGGAGCAGGAGACACAGCACGATGCGTATCGGAGTTCTCACCGCAGGCGGCGACTGCCCGGGCCTGAACGCTGTCATCCGGTCGGTCGTCCACCGTGCTGTCGTCGGGCACGGAGACGAGGTCATCGGTTTCGAGGACGGTTTCAAGGGCCTCCTCGACGGCAACTTCCGCCCCCTCGACATCAATGCCG
Source organism: Streptomyces sp. NPDC028314 (assembly GCF_055565795.1). Taxonomy (NCBI): domain Bacteria; kingdom Bacillati; phylum Actinomycetota; class Actinomycetes; order Kitasatosporales; family Streptomycetaceae; genus Streptomyces; species Streptomyces sp. NPDC028314. The sequence continues at coordinate 327,240 of NZ_JBVHTP010000005.1, read as the reverse complement.
TCAGCGGCATTCTCGCCCGCGGCGGCACGATTCTCGGTTCAGCGCGCATGGAGCGCGCCCGCCTCCACGAAGCCGCCGAGAACGCGCAGGAATTGGCCACGCGCTACGGTATCGACGCCCTCATCCCGATCGGCGGCGAGGGCACCCTGACCGCGGCCCGGATGCTGTCGGACGCCGGGATGCCGGTCGTGGGCGTGCCGAAGACCATCGACAACGACATCTCCTCCACCGACCGCACCTTCGGCTTCGACACCGCCGTCATGGTCGCCACCGAGGCCATCGACCGCCTCAAGACCACCGCCGAATCGCACCAGCGCGTGATGGTCGTCGAGGTGATGGGCCGGCACGCGGGCTGGATCGCCCTGGAGTCCGGCATGGCCGGCGGCGCCCACGGGATCTGCCTGCCCGAGCGCCCCTTCGAGGTGGACGCCCTGGTGAAGATGGTGGAGGAGCGGTTCTCCCGCGGTAAGAAGTTCGCCGTCATCTGCGTCGCCGAGGGCGCGCACCCGGCCGAGGGCTCCATGCCGTACGAGAAGGGCGCGATCGACGCGTACGGCCACGAGCGCTTCGCCGGCATCGGCAACCGCCTCGCCGTCGAGCTGGAGCGCCGCCTGGGCAAGGAGGCCCGCCCGGTCATCCTCGGCCACGTCCAGCGCGGCGGCGTGCCCACCGCGTACGACCGCGTCCTCGCGACCCGCTTCGGCTGGCACGCGGTCGAGGGCGTCCACCGCGGCGAGTTCGGCAACATGACCGCCCTGCGCGGCACCGACATCGTGATGGCCCCGCTGGCCCACGCCGTCACCGAGCTCAAGACCGTGCCGGACGACCGCATGTACGAGGCCGAGTCCGTCTTCTGACCGGCCCGCGCGGCGGGACCGACGTCCCGGATTCCACCGCCGAACGGCCCCGCCGCGTTCCCCTCGGGGACGCCGCGGGGCCGTCGTGCGTGGCGGCGGGTGTGTCCTATCCCGCACCGCCGGCGACCGCCCAGAAGCGCTCCACGATCTCCGCGAGGTACTCCCGGCCGGAGTCGCCCGTGCCGGCCGAGCCCTCGCCGCCGCCCCAGCTCAAGGTCGCCACCATCCGCGACTGGTACTCGCCGTGCAGCTGCTCCAGCACCCGCTCCAGGTGCGGCCTGGGCACCGGCAGCAGCTTGGACAGCGGCTTCCCGTACGCCTGCCAGCGCGTGGTGACGGCGCTGCGCAGCAGGTCCGCCAGCTCCTCGTGCTTGCCGGTCGCCGTCACGAACTGGGACAGGGTCAGCCCCAGCGTCGCGGCGAGGGTGGCGGACTGCCGCTCGTTGCCCTTCCAGCGGCCGGTGTCCTCCATCTTCTGGTAGGCGTTCGCCTCCAGCCCGATGCGCCGGGCCAGGTCCTCGGGGGCAAGCCCCCGGGCGATCCGGTGCTCCCGCAGGGTGACCGGCTCGGCGAGCAGTTCCGCGGGGGAACACCAGAGCACGCCGGCGAGTGCCGTGAGCTCGACCGAAGTGGGTGAGACCTCGCCACGCTCCCAGGCCATCACGGTTTCGGGCGCGACATTCAGTCCGTACTGGGCGCGCAGGCCATAAGCGACGTGGCCGGGCGCCATGCCCAGGGCCGCGCGCAAGCGCCGCGCGGCGGGGGCATTGAAAGGAGGGCTGGAGTGCACAAGCACACCGTAGGAGTGGCCAAGGCGTGGCGACTACATACCTTTCAAACAAGCCCATAACTCGTAGGAAAGTCCTATCGAGTTCGGCGTTTTAAGCCGGTTTCTCGGCGACTGTCCGGTAATCGGATCCGTTCGATGATCCATTTCAAGGGTACGGATCAAGCCAATCCATTTCCGGGTCACCGAAAGACCCGTCCAGTGATCCGCGTCACACACCGTGAACCGGCCATCCTTCCCGTACGTGATCCATACCGGGGCCCTCGCATACGGGGGTAGCGAGGGCCCCCGAATCCTCCCTCCCGCCCGCCCGCCTTGCCTTGACGTCGGCGTCAAGGCCTACGGTCGGGACATGCGCATCGGCGAACTGGCGGAGCGGGCCGGGACCAGCACGCGGACCCTGAGGTACTACGAGTCGCGCGGGCTGCTGCCCGCCCGGCGGACCGGCAACGGCCACCGCACCTACGACGAGGACGACCTGCGCCTGCTGCGCCAGATCCGGACGCTGCAGGACTTCGGCTTCGAGCTGGAGGAGACCCGGCCGTTCGTGGAGTGCCTGCGCGCCGGGCACCCGGCCGGGGACTCCTGCCCGGCCTCGCTCGCCGTCTACCGGCGCAAGCTCGCGGAGCTCGACGGACTCATCGGGCGGCTGGCCGACGTGCGGGACACCGTCGCGCGCCAGCTGGCCGACGCCGAGGAGGCCGCCGGAGAGGCCGCCGTACCCCGCTGCGAACTGACCTGACGAGAAGGCCGACGAGAGGGATGGGGACAACGATGAAGGCTCAAGGCGTCGCCGAAGTGACCGACGCGGACTTCGACGCCGAGGTGCTCGGCGAACGGGGCCGGCCCGTACTGGTGGAGTTCACCGCCGACTGGTGCGGCCCCTGCCGCCAGCTGGCGCCCGTGCTCTCCGCGATCGCGGCCGAAGAGGCCGGCCGGCTCAAGGTCGTACAGATCGACGCGGACAGCAACCCCGCCACCGTCACCCGGTACGGGGTGCTGTCCATGCCGACCCTGCTCGTCTTCCGCGACGGCGAACCCGTCCGGCAGATGGTCGGGGCCCGCGCCAAGCGCAAGCTGCTCCAGGAACTGGAACCCGAGCTCGCTACGGCCTGAACCAGACCGTCGCCATCGGCGGCAGCGTCATCCGCAGGCTCGCCGCGCGCCCCTGGGCCGGAACCGGCTCGGGGCGCAGCGGCTGCAGGTGGCGCACGCCGCTGCCGCCGTACTGCTCGTCGTCCGTGTTGAGGACCTCCCGCCACAGCGGAACCTCCTCCGGCACCCCGAGCCGGTACCCGTGCCGGACCACCGGCGAGAAGTTCGACACCGCCAGCAGCTGCGAGCCGTCCTGCGCGTACCGCAGGAACGCGAAGACGTTGTCCTCCGCCGCATCGGCCTCCACCCACGCGAAGCCCTCCGGCACCGAGTCCCGCTCCCACAGCGCGGGCGCCGCCGTGTACGCGCGGTTCAGGTCCCGCACCAGGGTCCGCACGCCCCGGTGGTCACCGGCCGCCGCGTAGGAGTCGTCGAGCACCCACCAGTCGGGCCCGTACCTCTCCGACCACTCCGAGCCCTGGGCGAACTCCTGCCCCATGAAGAGCAGTTGCTTGCCCGGGTGGGCCCACATGAAGCCCAGGTACGCCCGGTGCGCGGCCCGCTGCTGCCACCAGTCGCCGGGCATCTTCGACACCAGCGAGCGCTTGCCGTGCACCACCTCGTCGTGCGAGATCGGCAGCACGTAGTTCTCGCTGTACGCGTAGACCATCCCGAAGGTCATGTCGTGGTGGTGGTACTTGCGGTGCACCGGCTCCTTCGACAGGTAGCGCAGGGTGTCGTGCATCCAGCCCATGTTCCACTTCAGCCCGAAGCCGAGCCCGCCCGAGTCCGTCGGCCGGGTCACGCCCTCCCAGGCCGTGGACTCCTCGGCGATCGTCACCACGCCCGGGCAGCGCCGGTACACCGTCGCGTTCATCTCCTGGAGCAGCGCCACCGCGTCCAGGTTCTCCCGGCCGCCGTGCTCGTTCGGCGTCCACTGCCCCTCTTCGCGCGAGTAGTCGAGGTAGAGCATCGAGGCCACCGCGTCCACCCGCAGCCCGTCGATGTGGAACTCCTGGCACCAGTAGACGGCGTTCGCGACGAGGAAGTTGCGGACCTCCTTGCGCCCGTAGTCGAACTCCAGGGTGCCCCAGTCCGGATGCGCCGCCCGCTGCGGGTCGTGGTGCTCGTACAGCGGGCGCCCGTCGAACTCCGCCAGCGCCCAGTCGTCGCGCGGGAAGTGCGCCGGCACCCAGTCGACGATCACCCCGATCCCGGCCCGGTGCAGCGAGTCCACCAGGAACCGGAAGTCGTCCGGGGTCCCCATCCGGGACGTGGGCGCGTAGAAGCCGGTGACCTGGTACCCCCAGGAACCGCCGAAGGGGTGCTCCGCGACCGGCATCAGCTCCACGTGCGTGAAGCCGAGCTCCTTCACGTACACCGGGAGCTGCTCCGCGAGCTGCCGGTACGACAGCCCCGGCCGCCAGGACGCCAGGTGCAGCTCGTACACCGACAGCGGCGCCTGGTGCGGCGGGCGGACGCCGCGCGCGGCCATCCACCGGTCGTCCTGCCACGCGTACCGGGAGGTCGTCACCACCGAGGCGTTCGCCGGGGGGACCTCCGCGTGCCGCGCCATCGGGTCGGCGCGCAGGGTGTGGCTGCCGTCGGGGCGCGTGATGTCGTACTTGTACAGGGTGCCCTCGCCCACCCCCGGCAGGAACAGCTCCCACACCCCCGACGAGCCCAGCGAACGCATCGGGTACGCGACGGAGTCCCAGTACGAGAAGTCCCCGGTGACCCGCACCCCCTGGGCGTTCGGCGCCCACACCGTGAACCGGGTGCCGGCCACGCCCTGGTGCTCCATCGGCTCGGAGCCCAGCGCCGTCCACAGCTCCTCGTGCCGGCCCTCCCCGATCAGGTGCAGATCGAGCTCCCCGAGCGCCGGCAGGAACCGGTACGGGTCGTGGACCTCGATCTCGTCGCCGTCGTACGCCACCAGCAGCCGGTAGTCGGGCACGCCGGTCAGCGGCAGCAGCCCGGAGAACAGCCCGTCGCCGTCGTCGAAGAGCTCGGCCCGCAGCCCCTTGGCGACGATCGTCACCGCCTTCGCGTACGGGCGCAGCACCCGGAAGGCCACCCCGCCGCGCTGGGTCCGCGCGCCGAGCACCGCGTGCGGATCGTGGTGGCGGCCCTCCAGGAGCCGGGCCCGTTCCTCGCCGCCCAGCGGGGGCGCCGGCCGGACCCCGTGGGGCGGTGCGGTCCGGCGGGCCCGGGGGGTGCGGGCCCCCCGTACGGGTTCGGGTGCGACCCCGGCTTCGTCGCGGACGGTCGGTGACGGCTGTCGTGCGGCGCTCACGCGAGCGGCCTCCTCGGGGGCTTCGGGTGGGGGGTGGCGGAGCCCGGTGCGGGCTGGGCCGGCTGGTGGCCCGGCCGGTGGGCGGGGCGCTGGGGTTCGGACAGCCGCCGGATCGCCGCCATCGGGACGTGCAGCCAGTCGGGGCGGTGCCGGGACTCGTAACGGGCCTCGTACACCGCCTTGTCGGTCTCGTACGCCCGCAGCAGCACGGGGTCCTCCCGGGGGTCGCGGCCGGTGGTGCGGGCGTAGCCCTCGCAGAACGCGGCCCGGCAGGCGTCCGCCCAGGCGGGGGCGAACGGCCGGTGCGAGCGCGCCGCGTAGTCGAAGGAGCGCAGTATCCCGGCGATGTCCCGCACCGCCGGTTCGGGTCGGCGCCGGTCCGCCAGCGGCCGGGCGGGCTCGCCCTCGAAGTCGATCAGCGCCCAACTGCCCTCGGCGGTGCGCAGGGTCTGCCCCAGGTGCAGGTCCCCGTGGATGCGCTGGGCGTGCACCCCGCCCCCGCGCGAGGCGGCCAGCGCGTCGAACGCCCCGCGCAGCCCCGCCTCGTACGGTCGCAGCGCGGGCACCTCGCGGGCGGTGGCGGCCAGCCGGGCCGTCATCCCGGCGGCGAGCCGGGCGGTCTGCTCGGGGCCGAGCGCCAGGGTGGGCAGCGCGTCGGCCAGGGCGTTGTGCACCTCGGCGGTGGCCCGGCCCAGGGCGTGGGCCTCGGCGGTGAAGTCGGCGCCGGTGCCGAGCCGGCGCAGCGCGAGCTGCCAGCCGTCGTCGGAGCCGCGCAGGTACGGCTGGAGCACGCCCAGGGTCAGCGGTTCGGCGCCGGGCAGCTCGGCCTCGTACCAGGCGACCGGAGCGGGCACCCGGGCGCAGCCGGCGGCGGCGAGCGCTCTGGGCAGCTCCAGGTCCGGGTTGACGCCGGGGCCGACCCGCCGGAACACCTTCAGGATGTACGAATCCCCGTAGATCAGCGAGGAGTTGGTCTGTTCCCCGGACAACGGCCGGGGTGCCGGAGCCGCGGGGATCAGCGCGTCCGGGTCCCGCTCGAAGCGCAGCGGGCCGAGGGCGCCGGGCGCGCGCAATCGTTCCAGCAGCAGGGCGGCCAGCCGCGGATCGCCGAGTCCCTCGTACACGGCCTGCCCGGCGTACGGGCCCTGCTCGGCGTACCCGATCAGGGCGGGCGCGAGCGCAGGGGGCAGGTTCGGGCGCACCCCCAGCAGCAGCTGGTAGCAGTCCGAACTCCCGTCGGCGTCCACGCCGACGAGCAGGTGCAGCAGCCCGGGCGAGGCCTCGGGCGGCAGGAGTTCGACGGCCGAGACCAGCCGCAGGCGCGTGATGGCGCGCCCCTTGCCGGCGAACCAGCGCTGCCTCGGCAGCCAGGCGCGCAGCATGGGCTCGAGCGGTCCGAGCGGGACCGCGGCCAGGCTGCCCTGGCGACTCCGGGCGGATGCAGCCTCCGACATGGCGTCGCGTCCTTTCCCCGGGCCGTCACAGAATGCGCAGAGTGTCCCGGATGGCGATGGTTGCTGTCCGGCGATGGGCGAGTGTCGGGTCAGGGATGATCCGTACAGGGGCGGGCGATTGACCCATTCGCGCGCCCGCCCCCTGTTCTTCAGCGGAGGTCCGGTTCGCCTCCGGAGCGTCCGGGCCGCGGCTCGCGGGTCCCGGGTGCGCCCCTCGGGCTCACTCGCCCTTGCTGTCCCGCGGGCCCAACTCGGCCCGCAGGCGGAACCAGTAGAAGCCGTGGCCCGCCAGGGTCAGCAGGTACGGCCACTCGCCGATCGGCGGGAAGCGCACGTCTCCCGTGAGCTCCACCGGGACCCGCCCGTTGAACGACCGCAGATCCAGTTCGGTGGGCTGCGCGAAGCGCGAGAAGTTGTGCACGCAGAGCACCAGGTCGTCCCCGTACTCGCGCAGGAACGCGAGCACCGCCGGGTTCGACGACGGCAGTTCGGTGTACGAGCCGAGTCCGAAGGCGGGGTTCGCCTTGCGGATCTCGATCAGCCTGCGGGTCCAGTGCAGCAGTGAGGAGGGCGACGCCATGGCCGCCTCGACATTGGTGACCTGGTACCCGTAGACCGGGTCCATGATGACCGGCAGGTTCAGCCTGCCCGGATCGCACGAGGAGAAACCGGCGTTGCGGTCCGGCGTCCACTGCATGGGCGTGCGTACGCCGTCCCGGTCGCCCAGCCAGATGTTGTCGCCCATGCCGATCTCGTCGCCGTAGTAGAGCACCGGCGAGCCCGGCAGCGAGAGCAGCAGGGCGGTGAACAGCTCCATCTGGTTGCGGTCGTTGTCCAGCAGCGGGGCGAGCCGGCGCCGGATGCCGATGTTGGCCCGCATCCGCGGGTCCTTGGCGTACTCGGCGTACATGTAGTCGCGCTCTTCGTCCGTGACCATTTCGAGGGTGAGCTCGTCGTGGTTGCGCAGGAAGATGCCCCACTGGCAGCGGTCCGGGATCGCCGGGGTCTTGGCCAGGATTTCGGAGACGGGGTAGCGGGACTCTCTTCGCACGGCCATGAAGATGCGCGGCATGACGGGGAAGTGGAACGCCATGTGGCACTCGTCCCCGCCCTTGGCGAAGTCCCCGAAGTAGTCGACGACGTCCTCCGGCCACTGGTTCGCCTCGGCGAGCAGCACGGTGTCGGGGTAGTGCGCGTCGATCTCGGCGCGGACCCGCTTGAGGAGGCTGTGGGTGCGCGGCAGGTTCTCGCAGTTCGTGCCCTCCTCGGCGTACAGGTAGGGCACGGCGTCGAGGCGGAAGCCGTCGATGCCGAGGTCCAGCCAGAAGCGCAGCGCCGAGATGATCTCCTCGACCACGGCCGGGTTCTCGTAGTTGAGGTCCGGCTGGTGCGAGAAGAAGCGGTGCCAGTAGTACTGCTTGCGTACGGGGTCGTACGTCCAGTTCGAGGTCTCGGTGTCGACGAAGATGATGCGGGCGTCCTGGTACTGCTTGTCGTTGTCGGCCCACATGTAGTAGTCGCCGTACGGACCGTCCGGGTCCTTGCGGGACTGCTGGAACCACTCGTGCTGGTCGCTGGTGTGGTTCATGACGAAGTCGATGATCACCCGCATGCCGCGCTGGTGCGCGGCGTCCACGAACTCCACGAAGTCGGCGAGGTCGCCGAATTCGGGGAGCACCGAGGTGTAGTCGGAGACGTCGTAGCCCCCGTCGCGGAGTGGCGAGGCGAAGAACGGGGGCAGCCAGAGGCAGTCGACCCCGAGCCACTGGAGGTAGTCCAGCTTGGAGGTCAGCCCCTTGAGGTCCCCCACGCCGTCGCCGTTGGTGTCGTGGAAGGAGCGGACGAGCACCTCGTAGAAGACCGCCCGCTTGAACCAGTCGGGATCGCGGTCCTTGGCGGGGGTGTCCTCGAACGTGTCGTGGACGGGATCGTTGATCATCATGTGATGGGTGACCCTCCGGTGGGCGGGGACGGTCGCAGAGCGGCCAGCACGTGCGCGGGCGTTCGGCCCGGCTCTAGGCGCACGTAGTTCGCCCTGCCCCAGTGATAGGTATCGCCGGTGAGCTCGTCGCGCACCGCGAGGGACCCGTGCCAGTCGAGGCCGAGTACCGGCATGTCCAACGAGACCGTCGCCTCCTGGGTGTGGTGCGGATCGAGGTTGACGACCACCAGTACGGAATTGCCCCCGGCGTGCTTCGAATAGGCGATCACCTGTTCGTTGTCGGTCGGGTGGAAGTGAATGTCGCGCAGCTGCTGGAGCGCCGGGTTGCGGCGGCGCAGCCGGTTCAGGGCGGTGATCAGCGGGGCGATGGTCCGGCCCTCGCGGTCGGCGGCGGCCCAGTCGCGTGGCCGGAACTCGTACTTCTCCGAGTTCAGGTACTCCTCGCTGCCCTCCTTGACCGGGGTGTTCTCGCAGAGCTCGTATCCGGCGTAGACACCCCAGGCGGGGGACAGGGTGGCGGCCAGCACGGCCCGCACCTCGAAGGCCGGGCGGCCGCCGTGCTGAAGGTACGCGTGGAGGATGTCGGGGGTGTTGACGAAGAAATTCGGCCGCATGACGGAGGCCGAGCGGTCCCCGGAGAGCTCGGTCAGGTACTCGGTCAGCTCGGCCTTCGTGTTGCGCCAGGTGAAGTACGTGTACGACTGCTGGAAGCCGACGGCGGCCAGCGCGCGCATCATCGCGGGGCGGGTGAAGGCCTCGGCCAGGAAGATCACGTCGGGGTCGGACTTGTTGATGTCCGCGATCACCTTCTGCCAGAACACGACAGGCTTGGTGTGCGGGTTGTCGACCCGGAAGATCCGGACCCCGTGGTCCATCCAGTGCCGCAGGACGCGGACCGTTTCCTCCACGATCCCGGCCATGTCGGTGTCGAAGTGGATCGGGTAGATGTCCTGGTACTTCTTCGGCGGGTTCTCGGCGTACGCGATCGTCCCGTCGGCGCGGTGGCGGAACCACTCCGGGTGCTTCTCCACCCACGGGTGGTCCGGGGAGCACTGGAGGGCGAAGTCGAGGGCGATCTCCAGGTGGAGCTCGCGGGCCCGGGCGACGAAGGCGTCGAAGTCCTCGATGGTGCCGAGTTCGGGGTGGACCGCGTCGTGGCCGCCCTCGGTGGAGCCGATGGCCCAGGGCACGCCCGGGTCCCAACTCCCTGCCGACAGAGTGTTGTTCGGGCCCTTGCGGTAGGTGCTCCCGATGGGGTGGATCGGCGGCAGGTACACGACGTCGAAGCCCATCGCGGCGATGGCCGGCAGGCGTTCGGCGGCCGTCCGGAAGGTGCCGCTGACGGGAGCCGATCCCGGCTCCACCACCGCTCCCTCCGAGCGGGGGAACATCTCGTACCAGGAGCCGAAGAGGGCCCGTTTGCGTTCGACGAGCAGCGGCAGCGCCTTCGCGGAGGTGACCAGCTCCCGGTGCGGGCGCCGGGCGAGCGCGGCGTCCACCTCGGGCGCCAGGGCGGCGGCGTGGCGGACGGCGGGGTCCTGGTCCTCGTCGCGCATGACGCCGGCGGCGGCCAGCACGTGCGCGCGGCCGTCCCGCTTGGGGATCTTGGCGGCGGCCCGCTCGTAGAGCTCGGCCCCTTCGAGGAGGGTCAGCCCGCTGTCGATCCCGGCGGGGATCTTGATCGCGGCATGGGCCCGCCAGGTGGCGACCGGATCGCTCCACGCCTCGACGGTGTACGTCCACCTCCCCTCGACCTCGGCGGACACCCGGGCCCCCCACCGGTCGGTGCCGGGGGCGAGCTCGTGCAGGGGGACGGGGGGCCGCAGCCGCCCGCTCGGATCTCTGAGTACGACGTGGGCGGCGACAGCGTCGTGCCCTTCGCGGAACACGGTGGCCGAGATCTCGAAGACCTCGTCCACGACCGCCTTGGCGGGTCTGGCGCCGCAGTCGACGGCGGGGCGGACGTCCAGCACGGGAATGCGACCGATCATGATGGGCTCACCTGGGGGCAGTTCGCAGGGCTCGGTGACAAGGGTCCAGCCGTCAGGGCAGCTGGCAGTGCACGCTCTGTTCGCTCTGTTTCTAGCCGCTCGGAAGACGGCTGCGCTGCGGGCATGGCCGCTCCTGTCCGCGTTCACTCGGGTGGCGGGAGGTGGGCGGGGTTCCCCCGGACGGAGTCCGGGGGCGGGTGCGCCGTGCGTGTACCCGGGGAGCCCTTCCCACTCTCGCCCCGCCCAATCCGCGTGCTCGGTTAACTACTCGTACGTAGTGGCACGCCGATCACCAAGCCCCGGATCGACATCCGCCGAGGCTCCGTCAAGTCGAAAAGGACTAACGGATGTACACGGGCTCACCCCTTGTCCCACCTGCCACAGAGGCCTCGCCGACGCGCTCGTTCGGGCGCGTCGGCCCGTCGATTCCCGTGTGCCCGCTGCGGCGGGGCGCACGCGGCCGGGCGGTGGCGGGGCGGGCTTGGCCGGATCGTTTCGGCCGGACGGGACCACTACGGCACGGCCCGGGCGCCATGGCCGGGCGGCGGGCCCGGGGCTAGCCTTCCGGGGGTTGATGCGCGGGTGCACAGCGTGGTGCGGCCGCCCCTGTCCGCGATCCCCTGCGAAGGTGGAACACGTGAAGGCTATCCGTCGATTCACCGTGCGCCCCGTCCTCCCCGAACCACTGCTCCCGCTCGCCGACCTCGCGCGCAACCTGCGCTGGTCTTGGCATGTGGAAACCCGCGAACTCTTCCAATCCGTCGACCCGGAAGGCTGGCAGGCCGCCGGCGGCGATCCCGTCCGGCTGCTCGGCACCGTCTCCGCCGCCCGGCTGGAGGAGCTGGCCGGCGACCGGCGGTTCCTGCGCCGCCTGGCCGTCGCCGCCGCCGACCTCGATGACTACGTCCACGGCGGGAGGTGGTACCAGACCCACGAGAACGGCGGCGAGCTCCCCGCCGGGATCGCCTATTTCTCCCCCGAGTTCGGCATCACCGCAGCCCTGCCGCAGTACTCCGGCGGGCTCGGGATCCTCGCCGGGGACCACCTCAAGGCCGCCAGCGACCTCGGCGTCCCGCTGATCGGGGTGGGACTCCTCTACCGCCACGGGTACTTCCGCCAGTCCCTCTCCCGGGACGGCTGGCAGCAGGAGCACTACCCCGTCCTCGACCCCAACGAGCTGCCGGTCTCCCTCGTGCGCGAGGAGGACGGCACCCCCGCCCGGGTGGCACTGAGCCTGCCCGGCGGCCGAGCGTTGCACGCGCACATCTGGCAGGCCCGCGTCGGCCGGGTGCCGCTGCTGCTCCTCGACTCCGACGTCGAGGACAACGACAGCGCCGCCCGCGAGGTGACCGACCGGCTCTACGGCGGAGGCAGCGACCACCGGCTCCTCCAGGAGATGCTGCTCGGCATCGGAGGGGTGCGCGCGGTCCGCACGTACTGCCGGCTCACCGGTCATCCCGACCCCGAGGTGTTCCACACCAACGAGGGACACGCCGGCTTCCTCGGACTGGAACGCATAAGGGAACTGGAAGGGCAGGGGCTCGGCTTCGACGCCGCCGTCGAGGCCGTGCGCGCGGGGACCGTGTTCACCACGCACACCCCCGTCCCGGCCGGCATCGACCGCTTCGAGCGGGCGCTGGTCGCCCGGCACTTCGGGGACTCCGGCGAGCTGCCCGGCGTCCCCGTGGACCGGATCCTGGAACTGGGCGCCGAGACCTACCCCGGGGGCGACCCGGGGGTGTTCAACATGGCCGTCATGGGGCTGCGGCTGGCCCAGCGTGCCAACGGGGTCTCCACCCTGCACGGAGCGGTCAGCAGGGGCATGTTCGCCGGGCTGTGGCCGGGCTTCGACCCCGCCGACGTGCCCATCACCTCCGTCACCAACGGGGTGCACGCGCCGACCTGGGTGGCCCCCGAGGTGGTCCGGCTCGGTGCGCGCCAGATCGGCGCCGGCCGCACCGAGGACGCGCTGTCCGTCGGCGGCTCCCCGCGCTGGGACGCCGTCGCCGGGATCGGGGACCAGGAGGTCTGGGACCTGCGGCGGGTGCTGCGCGAGCAGCTGGTCCAGGAGGTCCGCGACCGGGTGCGGGCCTCGTGGAAGCAGCGCGGGGCCGCCGACGCCGAACTCGGCTGGGTGGACTCCGTCCTGGACCCGGACGTGCTGACCATCGGATTCGCCCGGCGCGTGCCCTCGTACAAGAGGCTCACGCTCATGCTGCGCGATCCCGAACGGCTGCGCAGGCTGCTGCTGGACCCGGACCGGCCCGTGCAGATCGTGGTCGCGGGCAAGGCGCATCCGGCCGACGACGGCGGGAAGCGGCTCGTGCAGGAACTGGTGCGCTTCTCCGACGACCCCCGGGTCCGGCACCGGATCGTCTTCCTGCCCGACTACGGCATGGCCATGGCGCAGAAGCTCTACCCGGGCTGCGACGTCTGGCTGAACAACCCGCTGCGCCCGCTGGAGGCCTGCGGCACCAGCGGGATGAAGGCCGCGCTCAACGGCTGTCTCAACCTGTCGGTGCTGGACGGCTGGTGGGACGAGTGGTTCGAGCCCGACTTCGGCTGGGCCATCCCCACCGCCGACGGGATCGGGACGGACGAGGACCGGCGCGACGACCTGGAGGCCAATGCCCTCTACGAGTTGATCGAGAGCCGGGTCGCGCCCCGCTTCTACGACCGGGCCGGGCGCACCGGCCTCCCGGCGCGGTGGATCGAGATGGTCCGGCGCACCCTGGTGTCCCTGGGGCCGAAGGTGCTCGCGGGGCGGATGGTACGGGAGTACGTGGAGCGGCTCTACGCTCCCGCCGCCCTCTCCCACCGGGCCCTCACCCTCGACGCCGCCCGGGACCTCGCCGGGTGGAAGGGCCGCGTCCGGACCGCCTGGCCGCGGGTCGCCGTCGAACACGTGGAGGCCGTGGCCGCCGCGCCCGTCGGGGGCACCGCCGAACTGGGAGCCACCCTCACCCTGCGGGTACGGGTGGCGCTCGACGCCCTCGCGCCCGAGGACGTCGAGGTACAGGCGGTCGCGGGCCGGGTCGACGCCCAGGACGTGATCCAGGGCGGCCGGGCCTTCCCGCTCAAGCCCGCCGCCGGACCGGACCTGGAGGGGCGCTGGGTCTACGAGGGCCCGCTCGCGCTGGACCGTACGGGGCCCTTCGGCTACACGGTACGGATCCTGCCGACGCACCCGCTGCTGGCGACCCCGGCCGAACTGGGGCTCGTCGCGGGGCCGGTGGACACCGACGCGGGGGGCGGCGTACTGCTGCGCTGACCGCGCCGGCTCAGGGGGCGGGCGGCGGATCCACCAGCCGCCCGCCCTCGACCAGCATCCCGGCCCGCTTGACGCTGCGCAGGGTCGGGATCACCTCCACCTGGCCCACCCCGTCCACCGAGCCGATCCGCTCGGTCAGGTAGGTGTAGAGCGCGTCGGTGTCCCGGCACACCACCACCGCCATCAAGGAGGCCGACCCGGTCACGGCCGCCACGAAGGCCACCTCGCGGTGGCTCGCCAGGGCGTTGCCCACCTCCGCCAGCCGGGCCGGCGGGACGCTCAGCACCAGCGTCGCCTCCGCCTCGTAGCCGAAGAGCGCGGGGACGAACTCCACGTCGAAGAAGACCGCCCCGAGATCGCGCAGCCGCTCCAGCCGGCGCCGGGCGGTGGACTCCGACAGGCCGGTGGCGCGCGCCAGTTCCGGATACCCGGCGCGGCCCTCCCGGCCCAGCACCCCGAGCAGCGCGAGCTCCGCCTCGTCCAGGACGTACCGCTCGGGCCCCGGCTCGACCGCGGGCCGTTCCAGGGCCGCGATCTGGTCGGGGCGCAGCACGTCCATGCCCGCCCACGCGTCGGGCCCGCCGAAGAACTTCCGCAGGATGGTGTGGGCGCTGATGCCGGTCACCCGGCGGGTGCGCGGCAGCTTCTCCAGCAGCAGGACGTCCCGGTCCTTGCGGGTACGGGCCCGGGTCATGCAGTGGATCTCCGTACCGCCGGAGTTCAGGGTCACCCACGCGATGTCCGGGCGGCGGGCGAGCGCCTCGGCCACCGGGAGCGCCGCGTCCGGGGCGCACTGGACCCGCAGCCAGGACTCGAACAGTCCGACGCGGCTGCCCAGCGGCAGTCCCACGACCCGGACCAGGCCGGAGGTCCGCAGCCGCCGGTAGCGGCGCACGACGGTCTGGTCGGAGACCTCCAGCACCTCGGCGATCCGGCTGAAGGCGGCCCGGCCGTCGATCACGAGGGCCTGGACCAGGGACCGGTCGAGTGCGTCCAGCTCCACGTCGCTCATGGTTTCCATCATCGCACCCGCCCTCATGACAGGAATCCGGCACGGGAGGGCTGCTGGGTGGGGGAAGGGCGCGGGGCGCTGAGACCTTGGGGTCACCGGGGCCGCGCCCGCCCCGCCCCCTTCCTGATCCGAGGAGTACTCCCATGCGCAAGTGGCTGCCTTTGACGGCGGTGAGCCTCGGGGCATTCATGCTCCTGGTCGACGTCACCATCGTGACCGTCGCCCTTCCGGACATGGCCACCGACATGGACACCGGCTTCGCCGGCCTCCAGTGGGTGATGGACATATACGCCCTGGCGCTCGCCGCCCTGCTGCTCGGCGCGGGCTCGCTGGCGGACCGGATCGGCCGCCGGCGGGTCTACCTCGGCGGGCTCGCGGTCTTCGCCGCGGCCTCGCTCGCCTGCGGGCTGGCCACCGGCCCCGGCATGCTGATCGCCTTCCGCGCCGTGCAGGGCATCGGCGGCGCCGCCATGTTCGCCACCACCATGGCCCTGCTCAGCGGGGCCTACCAGGGCCGCGACCGCGGGATCGCCTTCGGCGTCTGGGGCGCCGTCAACGGCGCGGCCGCCGCGGCCGGACCGATCATCGGCGGGCTGCTCACCGAGCACTTCGGCTGGCGCTGGATCTTCTTCATCAACCTGCCCGTCTGCGCCCTCGCCGTCCGGGTCACCCTCAAGGCCGTCACCGAATCCCGCGACCCGCACGCCAAGGGCCTCGACCTGCCGGGCATGGCCACCTTCACGGCCGGCGCCGGAATCGTCACCTACGCCCTGATCCGCGTCGCCGAGAACGGCTGGACCTCCGCCGCCACCCTCGGCATGCTCGGCCTCGGCGCCGCCTTCTTCGCCGCCTTCGTCCTCGTCGAACTGCGCACCGCCCGGCCGATGCTGGACCTCTCGCTCTTCCGCAGCCCCACCTTCGTGGCCGTGATGGCCGGCGGACTGCTGCTGTCCGGCGCCGCGTTCTCCTACCTCATGTACGTCTCGCTGTGGCTCCAGTCCGTCGAGGGGATGAGCCCGGTCCAGGCCGGCCTGGTCCTGGTGCCGCTGAGCCTCGCCGGGTTCCTCGTCTCCGCGCTGGCCGGGCGGCTGCTGCACGGCGCCCCGGCCCGGCTGTCCATCGGCGGCGGGCTGCTGCTGATCGGTGCGGGCGCCCTGCTCCAGGCCTGGATGCTGGACGCGGGCGACAGCTGGACGGCCCTGGTACCCGGTCTGGTGCTCACCGGGGTGGGCGTCGGCATGGCCACCCCGCCGCTGGCCGCCACCGTGATGGGGACCGTGGCCCCGGCCCGCGCGGGGATGGCCGGCGGCGCCCTGAACACCGCCCGGCAGCTGGGCAACGCCCTCGGCATCGCGGTGCTCGGCGCCCTCTTCCAGTCCGGTCTGGCCGACGGGCTCGGCGGCTCCGGGCAGCCGCACGGCACCGCCGAGGAGCTGGCCTCCGGCGGGGCGGGGCGGCTGCTGGCGGCGGCTCCGCAGGCCCGGGCGTGGGTGGAGACGGCCTTCGCGAGCGGGCTGCGGGAGACCTTCGTGGCCTCCGGGGTGATGGGCCTGGTCGGCGCGCTGGTGGTCGTCGCACTGATCCGCCCGGCCGGGCGGACCGGGGCGCCGGTGCCGGCACAGGGACCGGCCCGGGCCTCGGCCGGGGAACCGACCTCCGTCTGAGCGGCGTCGTACGGGGACCCGCGCATCCGGACACCGGGTGCGCGGGTCCCCGTACGACCGTGTCGGGGCGCGCCGTGCGGGCTGCCGTATGGCCCCGGCCGTCCGATCCGGGAGGGTGAACCTTCGAACGCGCTGCGTATGCAGAAACGTTTTGGCAGATCCGTCCGCTCCTACGCTGCCCGCTGGACGCCACCGGACCCGGCGTCCAGCGACCAGCGACCAGAGAAACGGACTCTTCATGCGTGTTCGCACCACTGCTGCGGCTTTCCTAGGCGCTCTCGCCCTCGTCCTCCCCGCGTCCGGCCAGGCCCTGGCCAACGACCACGACGACTGGGACGGCCACACGCTCGGCCGGCTGAACTACATCGTCGAGGACGAGGACGGCGACGATGAGCGCCGCCAGATCAGGCCGTCGGACAACGACACCTGCTACGAGCTGAACGGCACCTCGTGGAGCCGCCCGGCCACCCAGGTGCGCAACGAGACCGAGTCGCTGGCGGTGCTCTACGAGGGCCAGGGCTGCAACGGCCGCGCGGTGCGCACCCTGCACCCGGACGAGCGCGCGCGCAACGTCGAGGTCCGGTCGGTGTACTTCCGGCCGACCAATGACGAGCACCACGGCCGCCACGACAGCGACTGGGACGACGACGACAACGACTACGACTACGACGAGGACCGCGCCCGCCAGGGCGGCCAGGGCGGCCGCCACGAGCAGGGCGGCCGGCCGGCCATGGCGAAGCCCGCCGTGGCCTCGGCCGCCAAGGCGGCGGCAGCGGCCATGGCCAAGCCGGCCGCCAAGCCCGTGGCCAAGCCCGCGGTAGCGCCGGCCGTGATCCCCGCCGTCGCGCCCGCTCCGCGTCCGGGCGATGACGAGCCCGCCGCCGACGAGCAGCGCGGCGAGGAGCAGCAGCCGGGCCAGGACGAGCAGCGCGGCGAGGAGCAGCAGCCGGGCCAGGACGAGCAGCGCGGCGAGGAGCAGCAGCCGGGCCAGGACGAGCAGCGCGGTGAGGACGAGCAGCGGGGCGAGGACGAGCAGCGGGGCGAAGAGGACCAGCGCGGCGAGGACGAGCAGCGCGGCGAAGAGCAGCAGCCGGGCCAGGACGAGCAGCGCGGCGAAGAGGACCAGCGCGGCGAGGACGAGCAGCGTGGCGAGGAGCAGCAGCGCGCCGAGGACGAGGAGCCTGACCTCTTCGACGGCATCTTCCGCTCCATCGGCTGACCGGCCGGCCTCCTGACCCGTGAGGGCCCGGCACCACCGCGGTGGTGCCGGGCCCTCACGCCGTCCGCGGCGTCACGGACCGGGCCGCACCCGCGCCGTGGGCGCCGCCGCGGCCTCCCGGACACCGCCGGCGAGCCAGGCCACCACGTCGGCCGCCGTATAAGGGGAGGCGTCCGGGGAGAGCCGCGGCAGGAACGACAGGTCCTTGCCGATCGTCACCAGCGGGGGCTCCACCCGGCCGCCGGGCCGGCGCTGGGCCAGGCCGATGGTGGCGAGCAGCCCGTTGCACAGGCACTGCTTGCCCTCCGCCGCGGCGGCGTCCCCGCCCTTGCGGACGTACGCCGCCACCGGCTCGGCCGCGCACCGGTAGACCAGACCGCGCTCGCCCCGTACGGGAGTCCGCAGGAAACCCAGGTCGCAGACCCGGCGCCGGGCCCGCGCGACCTCCGGCTCGGAGACCGTGCCCGGCAGCTCCGCCACCTTGAAGGGGAACGCCGTCGGCGAGGCCTGCGGGTCGTTGCGGACCGTGAGGGTCCCGGAGTGGGCCCGGCCCAGCAGCTCCTCGCGCAGGTGCCGGGCCATCCCGGACTCCTCGCACAGGGCGAAGGCGCTGCCGACCTGTACCCCGGCCGCGCCCGCCGCGCGGGCGGCCGCCAGCGCCTGCGGGCTCGCCTGGCCGCCCGCGAGCCAGAACGGCAGCCCGAGCGCCGCCATTTTGGCGAGATCCGGATGGTCG
The DNA here is from genome assembly GCF_055565795.1 of Streptomyces sp. NPDC028314. Classification (NCBI taxonomy): domain Bacteria; kingdom Bacillati; phylum Actinomycetota; class Actinomycetes; order Kitasatosporales; family Streptomycetaceae; genus Streptomyces; species Streptomyces sp. NPDC028314. Next base: position 308,916 of record NZ_JBVHTP010000005.1, on the reverse strand, counting down.
CGCGGGCCGTAGACCGGCTCGCCCGCCTCGTCCAGGGTCATCGGCCCGCGCGGCGGGGCGCTGTGGCCGCCCGCCCGGCTGGTCTCGATGACGAACCCGTCGGGGCGGGTGGCCGGGTCCCGGGCCAGGTAGGCGGCCAGCACCGGCAGGGACACGATGGCCAGCACCTCGGGGCGGCGCAGCGGGCCGGGCAGATGCCCGGCCAGCAGGGCGGCCGGGTCGAAGAGGTGCTCCAGCGGCTCCTCGTCGCCCTCGACGGCGATCCGGCTCACGCAGCGTTCGTAGCGCGCCAGCCGTGAGGCGAGGGCAGGGATCTGACCGGGTACTCCCGCGCCCACGAGCACGTGGTCGACGCCTGCCAGGATCGCGCCGAACATCGCGGGGGCGGTGGCCAGCTGGATCTTCTCCAGGTAGTTGACGCCGACGAGACCATCGTGTCCCTCCTTGGCCAGCCAGACCTCGACGAAGTTGCCGAGCACGGTGAGGACTTCCGCGGGGGCCCCGCCCGTCGCGCGCAGCCGCGGGGTGGTCCGCATCGGGGAGGCCGGGTCCGGCAGGCCCTCCGCGCGGAAGTAGCAGTCGAGGGCGGTCCGGGCGAGCTCGGGGAGCGGGAAGGCCGCCAGTGCCCGGCGGGCGTGTCCGCCCGGGTCGCCGGTCTGCAGGACGCGGGCCAGTACGACGTCCAGCGCGGTGCCGGAGACCACGCCCAGCTGGCCCGTCACGGACACGGCCCGGGCGAGGCGCCAGCCGGAGACGCCGACGCCCATGCCGCCCTGGATCAGCCAGGGGAGCCCGTCACGCGCGGGGGCGGGGGCGGGGGCGGGGGAGGCGGCGGGGCCGGGGGCGGCGGTGGGCTGGTGTGCTGTCGCGGGCATGAGCGTGCGTCCGTCCCTGTGCGGTGACCCGAACCTACGGTCGCGTAGGTTCGCCGGGTTCCACTATCTCCCCGTGCCGCCCGCCGGGAGGGCGCCGAAGGTCCCCCTCGGGCGGGGCCCTGGTCCCGGGACCGGGGGCCCAATGGAACAGGGCCGCCCGGGGAGGTCTCCTCCCGGGCGGCCCCGTGGTCTAACGGTTCAGCCGTGGTTCACGCACCCCTGGCGGGGGTCAGAACGTGAGCTTCCAGCTGTCGATCTTGCCGACGTCCGCGCTCGCGAGGTCGGCGACCCGCAGCTTCCAGACCCCGTTGGCGACCTCGGAGGAGGCGTTCACGGTGAAGGACTGGAGGATGTTGTCCGCGCTGCCGCCGGTGCGGTTGCGCAGGTTGTAGACGGTGCCGTCGGGGGCGACGAGGTCGACCTTCAGGTCACCGACGTACGTGTGCTTGATGTCGACGTCCACCTTGAGGGTGCTCGGGGCGTTGCCCGAACGGGTCACGGTGACCGGCGACTCGACCGTCGCGTTGTCGTTGATCGCGTAGTCCGCGGTGTTCTCGAAGACGTTCTGCTGGGCGGTGCCGACCGTCCAGGTGAAGGACGCCGTACCGGTCTTGCTCGCGGAGTCGGTCACGGTGACGGTCACGTTGGACGTGCCCGCCGTGGTGGCCGTGCCCGAGATCAGGCCGGTCGAGGAGTTGATCGACAGGCCGGCCGGCAGGCCGGTCGCCGCGTAGCTCAGCGCACCCGGGTTGGTGCTGGTCGCCTGGACCTGAAGGCTCACAGCGGTGTTGATCTGGGTGGTCTGGTTGGCGATCGGGGTGACCGAGACGCCTGCGGGCGCGGGCCGGGTGCCGACGTTGATGCCCGCCCAGGCGTGGGCCACGTTGGTGTAGGTGGCCGAGTTCGCGCCGTAGAGGTCGGCGGCGGCCTGGAGGGTCGCCGTACGGGCTGCCGCGTAGTTGGTGTTGGACTTGAAGTAGCCCACCGTCAGCGCGCGGAACCAGATCTTCGCGGCGGCGTCCCGGCCGATCGCGGTGACCGGGAGGTTGTCCGAGGTCGGCGAGTTGTAGCTGACGCCGTTGACGACCTTGGCGCCGGAGCCCTCGGACATCAGGTAGAAGACGTGGTTCGCCGGGCCCGAGGAGTAGTGGACGTCGATGCCGCCGATGCCCGAGTACCACGCGTCCTTGGAGCCGCCGTCCTTGCTCGGCTTGTCCATGTAGCGCAGCGGGGTGCCGTCGCCGTTGATGTCGATCTTCTCGCCGACGAGGTAGTCGCCCACGTCCTGCGGGTTGTTGGCGTTGAACTCGACGGCCGCCGCCATGATGTCGGAGGTCGCCTCGTTGAGGCCGCCGGGCTCACCGGAGTAGGTCATGTTGCCGGTGACCGAGGTCAGACCGTGGGTCATCTCGTGCGCGGCCACGTCGATCGAGGTCAGCGGGTGGGTGTTCCCGGTGCCGTCGCCGTAGGTCATGCAGAAGCAGGAGTCGTCCCAGAACGCGTTGACGTAGGCGTTGCCGTAGTGGACCCGGCTGTACGGGGCCACGCCGTCGTTGCGCAGGCCGTTGCGGCCGTGCACGTTCTTGTAGTAGTCCCAGGTGAGCTGGGCGCCGTAGGCGGCGTCCGCGCCGGCGGTCTCCCGGTTGGAGGCCGCGCCGTTGCCCCAGACGTCGTCCGGTCCGGAGAACAGCGTGCCGGTGCCGGAGCTGCCCCCCTTCAGGTCGTACGTCTTGTGGCTGCCGCGTCCGGCGTCGGTCAGCGTGTAGGTGCTGCCCGACTGGGTGCTGCCGACGGTGACCTGGCCGCTGTACATGGTGTTGCCGGTGCCGGTCTCGATGGCCTGCCACTCGGTGATCTTCGCGCCGGTCCTGGCGTCGGTGATCACGTGCAGCTGGCTCGGCGTGCCGTCGTGCTGGAGGCCGCCGACGACGGTCTCGTACGCGAGGACCGGAACACCCTCGGCCGCCCAGATCACCTTGCGGGCGTTCTTGGCGGGCTTGGCGTCCTTGGCACCCGCGGAGTTCGCGGACGAAACGGCCGCGCCCTCGGCCGAGGCCGGGGTGACGGTGGCGGTGGTGTCCGCGACCTTGATCTCGTGGTTGGTGGCCTTGGTCACGCTCTTGGTGACGCCGCCCTTGGCGTGGACGGTCAGGTCACCGCCGAGCACCGGCAGGCCCTCGTAGGTGCGTTCGTAGGTGGTGTGCGTGGTGCCGTCCGCATCCTGGACGACATCGCGGACGATGAGCTTCTCCGTGCCACCGAGACCGAGTGCCTTCGCCGCCTGCACGGTGGTCGAGTTGGCGTCGGCGAGGAGCGTCGCACGCTCCGATGCGCTGAGCGCGCGGTTGGCCGAGCCCGGGTTGGGCTGGGCAGCCGCGCGGGCCTGTGACGCGGTGGCGTCGGCGGTGGCGGAACCGGCCTGTATACCTACGGCGAGCAGGGCTGCCGCGGCTACGAGTGCGCCGGCCGCGGTGGCGCGCCGCTGGGGGGTGGGACTCAACGCAGACTCCTTCTGCAAGGGGGGTTCCGGACGGCTGGGTGGGCCTCCGGGCAGATCAGGGCTGGTGCGATGAACGGTCGAAGAGTGCCACCTGTGGGCGCTGATGTCAGGGCCGCGTCAAAAGGTTGGCTGGAAACGGTTCGTTGTCCGAAGATACGTATCCGGTATTCGAACCATTCACCTTTGTGTGGGAAGGCGGGGTCCGAGTTCCGGAACAGGAGATACCGGTTGCTAACACTTGCGCAACGAGGGACTCCGTTAACGCAAACGGCATTTACCGTACGGGTGTTTGTCGTACTGTTTCCCGGTGCGACAGTTGCCCGTTGCCAGGGGAAGCCGCGGGCACGCGCCACAGTCATAGACCACGTGCCAGGGGGGCCCATGAGGCATGTCCATTTTCCTGCGCAAAGAGTGGCCAGAACCGCAGCCGATACGGTCGGGAAGGCCATCGCGCCCGCCCGGCGGCTCGGGGACAAGGCCCGTTGGTACCTGCCCGCCGCCGTCACCGCCGACTTCGTCGGTGCCGCCCTTCCCGTAGGACTCGTCTTCGAGGCGGCGCAGCAGGTCCGGCCCGTGTACTGCGCCGTCGGCGCCGCCCTGGCGTGGACCGGGGTCCAGGCACTGCGCCGGCGCTACGCGTCCCGGGTGCTCGGAGAATCCCGGGGCGTACTGCCCGTCGTGCACGACTGGCTGATTCTCATCGGTGTCCTCGCCGTCGCCCGGGTGGTGACCGGGGAGAGCACCCCCCGACTGGCGGCCCTCGGGGCGCTGCTGCCCGCTCTGCTCATCACCGTCGCCTGCCACAAGCTCACCTACCGCCACCTCTCCGCTGCCCGCCGCGAGGCCCAGGCGGTCAGCCGGGTGCTGGTGGTCGGTGAGCCCGGGGCCGCCGAGGAGGTGATCGCGCACCTCGCCGCGCGCACCGACCACCCGTACGTGGTGGTCGGGGTGCTCCCGGTCGGCGAGGGGCCGGTCTCCAACGGGGTGCCCGTCGCGGGCCGCCTCGAAGCGGAGATGCCGCAGACGCCGAACGGCGACTCGGCCACCGTGCTGGGTGCCGCCGCGAGCCACCACGCCGACCTGGTGCTGGTCGCCCCGGGCGTACGGATCACGGGTGAGCGGCTGCGCCGGGTCGCATGGACCCTGCACGACGCCGGGCTGGAACTGGCCGTCTTCCCCGGACTGGTGGAGATCTCCGTCAAACGGCTGGAAACCCTCACCGCCGGCGGGCTCGCCGTGCTGCGGATCGCCCCGCCGGTGCGGCGCGGGATCCAGACCCTGCTCAAGTCGGTCCTGGACCGCGCCGGCGCCGCGGTGGGACTGCTCCTGCTGTCGCCGCTGTTCCTCGCCGTCGTTCTGGCGATACGTTTCGGCTCGCGCGGCCCCGCCTTCTACAGCCAGCGCCGGATCGGCCGCGACGGAGAACCCTTCGTCATGTGGAAGTTCCGCACGATGGTGGTGGACGCCGACCAGCTCAAGGACGAGCTGTCGGGGGCCAACGAGAACGACGGCCTGATGTTCAAGATGCGCCGCGACCCCCGGGTGACCCGGGTGGGCCGGCTGCTGCGCCGCACCTCGATGGACGAACTGCCCCAGCTGGTCAACGTACTGACCGGCAGCATGTCGCTGGTCGGCCCCCGGCCGCCGCTCCCGGAGGAGGTGGCGCAGTACGACGAGGTCGAGCTGCGCCGGCTCACCGTGCGGCCCGGTATGACCGGCCTGTGGCAGATCAGCGGGCGGTCGGACCTGTCCTGGGACGAAACGATTCAGCTCGATCTGCAGTACGTGGACAACTGGTCCTTCACCAGTGACGTCGACGTCATGGGCCGCACCCTCCGCGCCGTCGTCGACGGTCGCGGAGCGTACTGAGGGGCCGCGGGCCCGTGCGATCAGTTCTGTTCGAGCCACCACGCGTACGTGGCGGCGATGCCGTCCCGCAGCGGGATGCCCGGCTTCCAGCCCAGCGAGGTCAGACGGGTCACGTCCAGCAGCTTGCGCGGGGTCCCGTCGGGCTTGGAGGTGTCCCAGGCGAGCCGGCCCTCGAAGCCGGTCACCTCGGCCACCGTCTCGGCGAGGGCCTTGATGGTCAGGTCCTCGCCGCAGCCGATGTTGACCGGCTCGTCGCCGTCGTAGGTGTTCAGCAGCACCGCGCAGGCGGCGGCCAGGTCGTCCACGTGCAGGAACTCCCGGCGGGGGGTGCCCGAGCCCCACAGGGTGACCTCGTCGCGCCCTTCGGCCGCGGCCTCGTGGAAGCGGCGGATCAGGGCGGGCAGCACGTGCGAGGACTGCAGGTCGAAGTTGTCGCCCGGGCCGTAGAGGTTCGTCGGCATGGCCGAGATGTACGAGGCCCCGTACTGCTTGCGGTACGACTGGACCTGGACGATGCCGGCGATCTTCGCCAGCGCGTAGGCCTCGTTCGTCGGCTCCAGCGGGCCGGTCAGCAGGGCGTCCTCGCTGATGGGCTGCGGCGCCAGCTTGGGATAGATGCAGGAGGAGCCCAGGAACAGCAGGCGGTCCACCCCGGCGGCGTGCGAGCCGGCGATGACGCTGAGCTGGATCCTGAGGTTGTCCTCCAGGAACTGCACCGGGTAGGTGCTGTTGGCCATGATCCCGCCGACCTTGGCGGCGGCCAGCACGACCGCGTCCGGGCGGACGTCCCGCAGGTAGGCCTCGGTCGCGGCGGCGTCGCGCAGGTCGAGGTCGGCGCGGCTGCGGGTGAGCACCTCGTGGCCGTCGGCGGTGAGCCGCCGGACGACCGCGGACCCCACGAGGCCGCGGTGGCCGGCGACGAAGACGCGGGCGTGCGGGGGCAGGAGCGGCAGCGAACTTGTCATACCGCCGATGATGCCAGCCCGCCGCCACGGATTTCCGCGGAGGTGGCCGCCTCCCGCCCCTCCGGTCCCTCCGGCCGGAATCCGGCGGGAGAGGTTCCGGTTGGGCCGTGTACGGTACCCATCCAGCCCCCGCACCGCCGGCCGTACCCGCGCCCGCGCGGACGGCCCGCCCCCCTGCCGGGACCCGCGCCCGGCACTGCACCACCAGGGCCGCCGGGCCCGCCACCAACCCCGAGGCGCAGCCTCGAAACGCCGGGGCGCCGCCCCGGCGGCCCGGAGCGGCACCCCGGAGTTCCCGGGCACCGCTCCGGCAGGGCGGGGCGAGCCCCGCTCACCACCACAGACCGCAACGATTCCCAGGGGGACCCCACATGGGCAAGACCGCACTGATCACCGGCGTCACCGGACAGGACGGCTCGTACCTCGCAGAGCTCCTGCTCTCCAAGGGCTACACGGTGCACGGGCTCGTGCGGCGGTCCTCCAGCTTCAACACGGAGCGGATCGACCACATCTACCAGGACCCGCAGACGCAGAACCGTTCCCTCGTCCTGCACCACGCGGACCTGTCCGACGGCGTCGCCCTGGTGAACCTGCTCCGCGACATACGCCCCGACGAGGTCTACAACCTGGGTGCGCAGTCGCACGTGCGGGTCTCCTTCGACGCCCCGCTCTACACCGGCGACGTCACCGGCCTCGGGGCCCTGCGCCTGCTGGAGGCCATCCGGGCCAGCGGCGTCGACACCCGCATCTACCAGGCCTCGTCCTCCGAGATGTTCGGCGCCACCCCGCCGCCGCAGAACGAGCACACCCCGTTCCACCCGCGCAGCCCGTACGGCGCCGCGAAGGTCTTCGCGTACTGGACCACGGTGAACTACCGCGAGGCGTACGACATGTTCGCCGTCAACGGGATCCTCTTCAACCACGAGTCCCCGCGCCGCGGCGAGACCTTCGTGACCCGGAAGATCACCCGCGCCGTCGCCCGGATCAAGGCCGGGCTCCAGGACCACCTCTACCTCGGCAACCTCGACGCCGTCCGCGACTGGGGCTACGCCCCGGAGTACGTCGACGCCATGTGGCGGATGCTCCAGCAGGACGAGCCGACCGACTACGTGGTGGCCACGGGCGTGGCCGCGACCGTGCGCGAGTTCGTGGAGTCCTCCTTCACCCACGCGGGCCTCGACTGGAACGACCACGTGCGCTACGACCCCAAGTACGAGCGCCCCAGCGAGGTCGACGCCCTCATCGGGGACGCCTCGAAGGCCAATGACCTGCTTGGCTGGAAGCCGTCGGTCCTGGTGGCGGAACTGGCGCGGATCATGGTCGATGCCGATATCCGCCAGGTCGAGGACCAACTGGCGGGCGTGACGGTACGCATCGACCGCTGAGGCCTTATATTGCGCCTACGCTTTGCCGTGTCCCGGTCGTGCACCGCAGGTCTCTGCGGGTATGGCCGGGGCAAACCTGCCGTATGTCCGTCGTGCACCCTCCATGCTGAACCCTGTTGATTCCAAGTTGGTATGCAATGGGTCAAGTGAGGTGACCGGGCCCTCACGCGAGCCCTAGTCTGCGCCAGTACATATGGCTGATCTGATACTTGTCGAACCAGCCATCAAACCGGGCGATTGCCCTGGGGGGCTCATGCGTAGATCCAGAGGGCTGACTGCTGCCCTCGTCCTGTCACTGGCCGGTGCCGGCACCGGCATAGGCCTGGTGCTGATGCCCGAGGCGTCCGCCATCACGCAGCCTGTGGCATTCACCGCCGACGAGCTGCCGACCTGGCAGCCGAACGGCATCGTCTGGGCCATGGACCAGGCGAACGGCACCGTCTTCGCGGGCGGTACCTTCTCGGCGGTCCGTCCGCCCGACGGCGCCGGCAGCGGCACCGAGCAGGAAGCCGTCAACTTCGTCGCGCTCGACGCCGCGACCGGCAACCCGACCTCCTGCAAGCTCGCCTTCACCACCGGTGACGGCACCGCGACCGTGCGCGCCCTGGTCGTCTCGAAGGACAAGAAGACCCTGTACGCGGCCGGGTACTTCGGCGCCGTCAACGGCACCCCGGTCTCCAGCGTCGCCGCGATCGACATCGAGAGCTGCACCCCCAAGGCCTCGTTCCACCCGGGCTTCCCCGCCACCGTGCGGGCGCTCGCCGTCACCGACGACACGCTGTACGCGGCCGGCGACTTCGGCACCGTCGAGGGCCAGACCCGCGAGCGGTTCGCCGCGGTCGACGCCACCTCCGGTGCCCTCAAGCCCTTCGTCGCCAACGCCGACGAGCCGGGCCGGGCCATCGAGATCAGCAACGACGGCAAGAACGTCCTGCTGGGCGGCGACTTCTTCTCGGTCAACGGCTCCAACACCCACGCGCTGGCCGTCGTGAACGCCACCACGGGCGCCGTCACCAAGACGTACAGCAACATCCCGTCGAACTCGGTCGTCAAGCACATCGCCGCCGACTCGACCGGCTACTACACGGGCAACGAGGGCTCGGGAGGCGGTGTCTTCGACGGCCGCATCGGCCTCGGCACCAACTTCGACGAGAAGTGGCGCGACCGCTGCCTCGGCGCGACCCAGTTCGTCCTGCCGTACGACGGAGTGCTCTACAGCTCCTCCCACGCGCACGACTGCTCGCTCGAGGGCCAGTTCCCCGACGGCAAGCGCAACTTCCTGCTGGCGCAGCTGACCGACCACGAAGGCGCCGCCCCCGCGCCCGTGGACGGGTTCGTGCGCAGCCCGCGCAAGCTCGGCTGGCACCCCACCGCCAACGACGGCCTCGGCGAGGGCATCGGCCCGCGCGTGATGGCCATCGCGGAGAAGAGCGACACCAAGTACATGTGGGTCGGCGGTGAGTTCACCCTCATCAACGGCAAGCCGCAGCAGGCGCTCACCCGCTTCGCCTCCACCGGCGACCTCGGCGCCCCGACCACCCCGGTCGCCAGCGCGAGCAGCGTCAAGCCCGGCGAGGCCCAGGTCCGCTGGCGCACGAGCTACGACCCGGACGACAGCAAGCTGACGTACCGCATCTACCGCAACGGCTCCGGCACCCCGATCGCCACCGTCGCGGCGGAGTCCCTGGAGTGGGAGCGCCGGCAGGCGTCCTGGACCGACACCACGGTCAAGGCCGGCCAGTCGTACACCTACCGCGTGACCGCCACCGACGCCGCCGGCAACACCAGCGCGCTCTCGGCCAACAGCTCCGTGACGATCCCGGCCTCGGTCCAGTCGTACCCGGACAAGGTCCGCTCGGACGGCGCCAACCTGTACTGGCGCTACGACGACACCGTCAGCCCGTACGTCGCCGACTCCTCGGTGGGCGGCAACACCGGCGGCATCCAGCTCAACGCCCCGGCGCTGCGCCAGACGCCCGGCGCCATCAGCGGAGCCAGCACGGCCATGGGCTTCAACGGCACCAGCCAGCAGGTGTACAGCGACCACCGCCAGACGGTCGGCACCAGTTACACCGTCGAGACCTGGTTCAAGACGAACACCACGCGCGGCGGCAAGCTGATCGGTTTCGGCAACAACACCGACCGCAGCAGCGGCTCGTACGACAAGCAGCTGTACATGACCAACACCGGCCGTCTGGTCTTCGGGGTCTACAACGGCTCCGCCAGGACCATCTCGACCGGCCTGTTCGACTCGTACAACGACAACAAGTGGCACCACGTCGTCGGCACGCAGGGCCCCGCCGGCATGGTGCTGTACGTCGACGGCCAGAACAAGGGCACGCTCGGCGTCACCAACTTCTCGCCGTACGAGGGCTTCTGGCACGTCGGCGGCGACAACCTCGCCAGCTGGCCCACCAAGCCGACCAGCAACTTCTTCGCCGGTCAGATCGACGAGACGGCCGTCTACCCGACGGCGCTGACCCAGGCCCAGGTCAAGTCCCACTACGACCTGGCCAAGGCCCCCTCCGACACGGTCTCCAAGGTCTCCACGACCGAGGACACCTACGTCAACCAGGGCGCCCCCAGCGCCGCCAACGGCGCGGCCACCTCGCTCGCGGTCCGCGGCACCGCGGCCTACGAGACGTACCTGCGCTTCAACCTCCCGGCCGCCCCGGCCGGGCAGGTGCTGAAGGCGGCCTCGCTCCAGGTCAAGACCACGACGCAGGCCGGTGCCGGTACCGCCGACACCGTGTCCGTGGTCCCGGTCACCGGCAGCTGGAGCGGTGCGGCCACGACGTTCAACACCAAGCCCGCCCTCGGCACCCCGGCGCTCGGCACCATCGCCGGCGTGCCGGACGGCTCGGCCATCCAGAACGTCGAGCTGAACACCGCCGCGGTCACCGCCCTGCTGGGCAGCAGCTCCAGCCTGGCGCTGACCAGCACGGGCACCGACCCGCTGTGGATCTGGTCCTCGGAGTCGACGGCGGCGGACGCGGTTCCGCAGCTGATCCTCACCTTCGGCCCGAAGTAACAACCGCCTGACGGAGTACGGGGCCTGCCTCAGCCGGCAGGCCCCGTACCCCTGTCTCACCACCGGCAAGTACGGGAGCCCCCTGATGTACCGACGCTCCGCAGCGGCTGCTGTTCTGCTGGCCGCCGCCCTGACGCTGACCGCCTGCAGTTCCGACGGCGACGACAGGTCCGACGAGGCGGCAGCCAAGCCGAAGCCGCCCGCCTCGTCGGCCGCCCCCGACCCGGCGGACGCCCCGCCCGCCTCCACGGCGCCCGCGCCCGAGGCGAAGCCGACGGGCCCGGTCCTGCCGGACGCGAAGCTCACCCCGAAGACCGGCAGCTTCAAGCCCAACGAGAAGCAGTACCTGAGCGGTCGGGTGCCGGAGAAGATGGACCCGGCGGCCGTCCTGCAGACCGGCCAGGAGTCCTGCCAGCGCGTGTCGCGCACCGCGAAGCACGACAAGGACGCGGCGACCGGCGCCGTCATCACCGGGGAGATCGCGGGCGCCAAGGACGCGATCAACATCCTGTGCCCGGAGCAGAAGCCGATCCTCGCCGCGGCGGAGAAGGGCTTCGCCGAGGGTCCCAAGCAGTCCCCGGCCGCGGGCAACTACCGGGCGCTGACCCAGAGCACCACCTGCACCTGGGAGGCCAAGAGCAAGGACGGCGCCGTCCTGGCTTCGGGCCCGGAGGCCCCCGTCAAGGCGGGCGACAAGATCGTCGCCGCGGTCCCGGCCGGCACCGCCGTGTTCAACTCGACCGGCTGCTACGCCTGGGTCCCCGCGTAACGGACCGCCCGCGCACGACGCCGCCGCCGCCCGGACTGCCGGGCGGCGGCGGCGTTTTCGCATCCCTTCGGGGGGTACCCGCGTGTGACACGACCAGGAATGTGGAGGCGATAGGTATGCGCGGCATCGGCGGTTGCATCGCCCTGATCGTGGTGGGGGCCATCCTCACCTTCGCGAGCGACTGGAAGATGGAGAGCGTCAACCTCGACCTGGTGGGCCTGATCATGATGGCCGCGGGCGCCGTCGGCCTGGCGGTCTACGCCAGCGTCCTCAAGCGCCGCCGCACCGCCGGGGTCCTCCCGGTGGTGGAGGAACGCGGCCGCGACGGCATCTAGCGGGCGGGCTCTTTCACCGGCTGCCCAGGGCAGCCCCGTACACCGGCAGGAGGGTGTCCAGGACCGCGTCCATGGAGAAGGACTCCGAGGCCAGCTTGCGCGCCGCCCGCGAGGCCGACTCGTTGGCGGCCCGGTCCAGCAGCGCGAGGACCGCCTGCGCCACCCCCGACGGACCCGGGTCCACCGCCAGTCCGGCCCCCGCGGCGGCGATGTCGCGGGCCAGGCCGTTGGAGTGGGTCACCACCGGGGGGACGCCCACCGACAGGGCCTCCAGCACCGACATCGGGAACGGCTCCTCCACCGACGGCAGTACGTACACGTGCGCCCGGCGCAGCTCCGTCAGCACCTCGGCGCTGGACAGGGCCCCGGGTACGGTGAACCGGTCGCCCAGGCCCAGCGCCGTGATCCGGGCGCGGACCGCGGCCAGCTCGCCCTCGTCCGGGCCGGCCACCACGAACTCCGCGTCCGGGTGCACCGCCAGCACTGCGGGGGCCGCGTCCACGAAGTCCACCGGCCGCTTGCGGGCCTGCAGCCGCGCGGAGTACAGCACGCGCGGCGGTCCGCTCGGCGCGGGCCGCTCCTCCTGGGCCGGGGTCCCGTTCACCAGGCGGACCGCGGAAGCCAGCGCGGGCGGGCCCACCACCGCGTCCAGGCCCTCCCGTTCGTGCGGGGTGAGGTACAGCACCGCGTCCGCGCCGCGCAGCAGGCGGCGTACCGCCATCGCGTCCAGCACCTTCGCCAGCAGCTTCCCGCTCGGGTCCACCATCCCGTGGGTCTGGAGCACCAGCGGTTTGCGGGCCCGCAGCGCCGCCAGCGCCACCGGCAGCGTGACGAGGTCCCGCGCCAGGTGCACGTGGACGACGTCGGCATCGCGGACCAGCCGGCCCGCCGAGGCCAGCAGGGCCGGCGAGGTCATCCCGCTGAAGCCCAGGGGGAGCAGCCGCCGCGCCGGGAACAGCTTCGCGGGGACGCCCTCCACCGAGGTGGGCCACGGGTCGGGGAAACCCTCGCCGAGCGCCAGCAGCCGGGCCTCGTGGCCGCGCGCCCGCAGCCCCTTGGCCAGGTTCAGCGCCACGCGGACCGGGCCGCCGAAGGCGTGCGAGGGGGAGTGCAGGGTAACGGCGTGCAGGACTCTCACTTGGGCTCCTCCACCGGGCGGCGCCGCCCGTCCTGGGTCTGCAAGGTCAAGGCGGGCAGGTCCTTGTGGACCACCGCTCCCGCGCCCGCCACCGCGCACCGGCCGACGGTCACGCCGGCCAGCACGGTCGCCCGTACGGCCACCCACGCACCGTCCTCCACCACGATGGGGGCGTTGCGGTAGCGGAAGTCGGCGGCCCGGTGGTCGTGCGAGCCGGTGCACAGCATCGCCTCCTGCGAGACGCACACGTTCGCCCCGATGGTCACCGGCTCCAGATTCAGCAGCCAGGCGCCCTCACCGATCCAGGTGTGGTCCCCGACCGTCAGCTTCCACGGCCACAGCACCCGCACCTTGTGCCGGATCAGCACGCCCTCGCCGATCTTCGCCCCGAACGCCCGCAGCAGCGCGACGCGCAGCCCCGCCGGGCAGAACCAGGCCATGAACACCGTGTTCATCACGGCGAACCAGAGCGCCTGCGTCAGCAGCCCCCGCCCCTTGTCGTATCCGGCCAGCGTGAAGGCAGGAAGGTCACGCAACTGTCGCCCCTCGTCGTCCTCCCCCAGCCACGCTGGAGGCGCCCCCGGCCGCGCCTCCCCGGGCGCCGCCGCCTCAGACTAGACTGCGCGCGGACCAGGCACATGGGGTGGGGGCAGCAGTGGCAACGGACATACGCAAGGCCCCCGTCACGCGCCCGGCGCCCGACGAAGCGGACGCGACCAGATGGGGCCGGGTCACCACCCCGCGCACCCTGCTCTCCCGGGCGCTGTCCGTCCCCCTCATCCTCGGCTTCACCGTCTTCCTGCCGCTCTTCGTCGCCGTCCAGTCCGGCGACGGCCAGCACGACGCGGCCTTCTGGCTCCAGCTCCTGCTCACCATGTACGCGGGCGCCCGGCTCTCCGCCATGGTGCTGACCAGCCGCCGCAAACTGCTCCAGGGCTCCTTCTGGCTCTTCGTCTACATGGCGATGGGCGTCGCCCCGCTCGCGCAGGCCGTACTCGGCCGGGTCCCCACGCCCGTGGTCGGCCCCCGCTCCGACCTGACCATCGCCATCGGCCTGGTCCTGCTCGGCTGCCTCGCGTTCGACGTCGGCGTCCTGCTGGCCCGGCACCGGCCGACGGGCCGCGCGGGCGGCTCCCGCAAGGAGGAGAAGCCGGTCATGGCGCACCGGCGGCGCCTCCAGCTCCTGACCGGCCTGGCCTTCCTGTGCAGCGCGGCCTTCATCATGAAGCTCGGCGGTCCCGCCGTCTTCTTCTCCAGCCGCCAGGAGATCATCGCGGGCATCGAGGAGGCGGGCGTCTCCAACGGCGACGGCCAGGCCGGCCAGGCGCTGCTGCGCGGCTTCGGCACCGTCCCCGCGCTGCTGGCCCTGCTGCTGTACACGCGCTGGCTGATCACCTCGAAGTTCGCCCGCCGCAAGGTGTCGATCATCGTCACCTGGGCGGCGCTGGCCGCGCTGAACCTCGTGGTCAACAACCCGATCTCCAACCCGCGCTACTGGTTCCTCACCGTCATGTTCGCGCTGCTCTTCACCGTCTTCCCGGTGAGCGCCGCGATGTACCGGGTGGCCCTGTCGATGGCCGTGGTGATCGCCCTGCTCGTCTTCCCCTTCGCGGACCGCTTCCGCTACGACGAGAAGAACTACAAGCCCGTCGAGACGACCTCGTTCCTGGAGCCCATGGCGCTCAAGGACTACGACCAGATCGGCATGTTCGCCAACACCATCACCTACTCCGACTCGGGCCCCGGCCACCTCTACGGGCGCCAGCTGGCCGGCTCGGTCTTCTTCGCCGTGCCCCGCTCGGTATGGCCGGGCAAGCCCCGCGACACGGGCGTGATGGTCGGCCAGTGGATGGGCACGGTCAACACCAACCTCTCCTCCCCGATCTGGGCCGAGCTGTGGATCGACTTCGGCTCGCTGGGCATGGGCGCCGGGCTGCTGGGCCTGGGGTACGCGTCCGCCCGCGTGGACCGCCGCTACGCGAAGCGCGCCACGCGCCGGTCCCCGCCCGGCAGCCTGATCTCGGTGGTCGTCCCGCTGGTGGCGGGCTACTCCTTCATCCTGCTGCGCGGCCCGCTGCTCCAGGCCTCGGGCCGCGTCGCCATCGCCGCGCTCTGCCTGGCGCTGGTGGCGACCCACCGCACCGACAAGGCCACCACCCTGCGCTAGCTGGTGAGGATGACGAGCTGCCGGGTCGCGCGGGTCATCGCGACATAGCGGTCGACCGCTCCTTCGACGCCCTCGCCGAACTCCTGCGGATCGACGAGGACGACCAGGTCGAACTCCAGCCCCTTCGACAGCCCAGGGGTCAGCGACCGGACGCGTGAGGTCGCCCGGAACGCGGGGGCGCCGATGACGCAGGCGATCCCCTCCGCATGCGCGGCGAGCCAGGTCTCGAGGACCGAGTCCAGGTCCGCGACGGATCCGTGCACGACGGGGATGCCGCTGCTGCGGACGGAGGCCGGCACGTTGGCGTCCGGGAGCGCGGCCCGGATGGCCGGCTCGGCTTCCGCCATGACCTCCTCCGGCGTGCGGTAGTTGATGCTCAGCGAGGCGACGTCGATCCGGTCGAGCCCGACCCGTTCGAGCCTCTCCCGCCACGACTCCGTGAATCCGTCCCGGGCCTGGGCGCGGTCCCCGACGATGGTGAAGCTCCGGGACGGGCAGCGCAGCAGCAGCATCTGCCATTGCGCGTCGGTCAGTTCCTGGGCCTCGTCCACGATGACGTGCGCGAACGGACCGGCGAGCAGATCCGGTTCGGCACCGGCCAGGGCGCTCTCGTCGATCAGGGTGTCCTGCAGGTCCCGTCCGTGCAGCATCCCCACCGCGCCTTCGCTCTCGTCGATCACCACGTTCTGCAGCATGCTGTCGATGGCGTCGGACCTGCGCGCACGTTCGGCGGCGACGGCGGCCTCGTTGCGGCGCTTGCGCCGGGCCGCCTCCGCGTCGCCGAGCCGCTGCCGGGCCGCGTCCAGGAGCGGCAGGTCGGACACCGTCCAGGCCTGGGCGGCGTCCCCCCGCTGGAGCTTGCGGACCTCGTCGGGGCCGAGCCAGGGAGCGCACCGGCGCAGGTAGGCGGGCACCGACCACAGGTCCCCGACGAGGTCGGCGGCCTCGACCATCGGCCACGCCCGGTGGAGGGCCCTGAGCAGCTCCCCGTTCTGCAGCAGCGACCTCCTGAGCAGGTGGGGCGGGGCGTCGCTGTCGTCCTTGTCCAGCAGGGTCGTGGCCAGTTCCTCCAGGATCTGCTCGTGCGCCTCGTTGTGCGGGGTGCCCGCCTCCACCGCGTCGAAGGCCGCCGCCCAGTCGTCGGCGCTCAGCCAGAGGTCGGACCAGGGGGTCTCCACCTCCATCCCCTCGGAGGGCGGCTCCTCGTAGAGGCGCACGGCCGGCTCGATCGCCTTGACCAGGTCCGCGGACGCCTTCAGCAGGGCCACGTCCGGGTCGTTCTCGACCCCGGCGCCGGCTCCCTCGGCGACGAGGTCCCGCAGGGTGCAGGTCTGCACGCCCTCCTCGCCCAGGCTGGGCAGCACATCGGCGACGTAGGCCAGGTAGGGCTGGTGCGGGCCGACGAAGAGCACGCCGCCCCGGCGGTGCCCGAGGCGGGGGTCGGAGTAGAGGAGGTGGGCGGCACGGTGCAGGGCGACGACGGTCTTGCCCGTGCCCGGACCGCCGTCGACGACGAGGGCGCCGCGGGATCCCGCCCGGATGATGGCGTCCTGGTCGGCCTGGATCGTGGCGAGCACGTCGCGCATCCGGGCCGACCGGTTGCCGCCCAGGCTGGCGATGAAGGCGGACTGGTCGTCGAGCGCGGCGTGCCCTTCGAGCCCGTCCGCGGTGAACACCTCGTCCCAGTAGTCGCTGATCCGCCCGCCGGTCCAGCGGTACCTGCGGCGGCTCGCCAGGCCCATCGGGTCGGCGTGGGTCGCCGCGAAGAACGGCTCGGCCGCGGGGGAGCGCCAGTCGAGCAGCAGCCGGCGCCCGGTGCTGTCGGTGAGGCCGAGGCGCCCGATGTAGACGGGCTCGGGGTCGTCCTGGGCGACGACGTGTCCCAGGCACAGGTCCAGGCCGAAGCGGCGCAGGGTGCGCAGACGGCCGGTCAGCCGGTGGATCTCGATGTCCCGGTCCATCGCCTCCCGGCCGGCACCGCCGGGAGCCCTGCGCGTGGCGTCGAGGCGGTCGGACAGTTCGGCGATGGCCTGCGCGAGGCTCTCGGCGATGGCGGCGAAGTGCTGCTCGTCGCGGCCGATCAGCTCGGGGTCGGCCTTGGGCGAGAGGTGGTCGGGCAGGGCGAACGCGCTGGTGGTCAGGGGGTCGGTCAAAAACGCATGCACTTCGTGGATCTCCCGTTTCCGCAGCTACCGGCCTTAGGCGAGTGATTCTGCGGGAGGAAGGGGGCCTTGCCGCAAGCCCCCCACTGCGCTATAAGTTGAGAGTGGCAAGGAGTGGGTACACCTCCTTCTGCCGCCATCTCCCCAACGCAGCGGCCCGGCCAGGGCGTCGTTCAGACTGCCCGGTGCTCCACGGCATCGGCCGCGGCCACCGGCCCCGGGACCGCCAGCCGCCCCACGCGGAGCCACCCGGCTCCCGCCTTCGCCGCGGAGCCCACCGCCAGGCCCCATGCGGCCCCGGCGACGCCCCACACCGCGTAGCCCCCCAGCAGCAGCCCCACCGACAGCAGCGAGAACACCACTTGCAGGGACAGCGTGGCCTTCGGGTTGAGCACCCGCAGGGTCAGCAGGGCGCAGGTGCCCAGCCCCATCACCGCGTACTGCGCCCCCGTCGCCGGCAGCAGCGCCGCGGCCGCCGCCCAGGTGTCGCCGAGCAGTTGGCGTCCGAGCCGGTCGGGCAGCGCGTACAGCACGGCCCCCCAGCCCGCTCCGAGCACGGCCAGCGCCCCGCCCATCAGCAGCGTCAGCCGGACGACGCCCCGCTTGCCGGACGCGCGCCCCACCACCGGCGGCCCGAAGGCGTTCGCCGAGTTGAACAGCACGTTCAGCGGCCCGAACAGCGTCGTCGCACCCCGCAGCGCGCCCACCGCCAGCGGCGTCGCGAACGCGCCGAGGCCCAGCACGGCGAGCTGGCTGGAGCCGTTGCCCACCGCGAACTCGACGACGAACCGCTGCCCGAGGTGCCCGCGCCGCACGTACGGCCGCAGGTCCACGGCCGCGCCCCGCACGTACGGCAGCAGCAGGAACAGCCCCAGTGCCAGCGCGGGCAGCGCCGAGACGCCCCACACCAGCACCAGCCGCCCCGCGGAGGCCCCTTCGGGCTGGAGCAGCAGCGCCCCGACGACGCACACCAGCCGCAGCGTGTCGGCGGCCAGCGCCCGCTCGGGCCTGCGCAGCGCGGAGAAGCAGTACCGCAGCCCGTCCTGCACCAGCACCAGCGGCAGGACGAACCCCAGCGCGAGGAAGGCCCGTCCGGTGGCCCCGGGCAGCAGCAGCCCCACGGCCACGAGCGCGGCGCCGACGACGGCGGACGCGGCGGCGGTGAAGGCGATGCCCGAGCGGCACACGGCGGCGAGCCCGTCGCCCTTCTCCAGCACCACCGTCTGGCCGACGTAGGCCATGCTCAGCCCGAGGAGCACGCTGAAGGTCACGTACACCATCGAGAAGTCGGCGAACCCGGCCGCAGAGGAGAGCCGGGCGGCCAGCACCAGCACCACGATGTTGGTGGCGCTGGAGGCGGCCTGGTCCAGGACCGAGGCGACTGCGGCGAGACCCCGCCGGCTCACCGCCGGCCCGTACGGACCGTGCGCAGTGCCACGGTGTCCGTGCCGTCACCGGGGATGTGCTGCTCCGGCTCGGCCACCTCGTACGGGATCGGCTGGGGCTCCTGCGGGGGCTTCGGCCCGCCCGTCCGTGCCGGGGCCGCGGCGCTGGACGCGGAGGAGCCCTTGTCCTTGCCGCGTCCGCGCTTCTCGCCCGGCAGCGGGGCGTGCAGCACCGCGCCGAGCACGGTCCCGCCCGCGCCGCTGATCAGTTCGCGGATCCGGGACAGGTCGGTGCGGTGCACGGCCCGCGGGTCGCAGACGACCAGCACCCCGTCGACGCGGTCGACGAGCGCGAGCGCGTCGGCGTAGGAGAGCACGGGCGGCGCGAGCACGACGACGGTGGAGTTGGGGGAGTCGGCCTCGGAGATCAGCCGGGTCGCGCGCGGGGACGTCAGGGCGCGGGCGACGTTGCGGACCCGCTCGCCCGGGATCAGGTCGAAGGCGCCGGACTCCCCGGCGTCCACGACGAGCTGGCGCCCGTCGGGCCAGTCGGAGTCGCCGCTCTGCCCGGCGGCGGGACCGCCCGGCATCTGGCTCCAGCGCGGCCGCCCGCCGGCGTCGGTCGGCAGCTGGCTCGCCAGTACCGGGGTGCGCAGGTCGGCCTCGATGAGCAGCACGTCCTTGCCGGTCTCCGCGAAGGAGGCGGCCAGGTTCACGGCCACCGCGGCGGCGGTCTCGCTGCTGCCGCGCGGGGCGACGACCAGCAGTCGGCGCCGGTCCGCGAAGCGGGAGTCGTAGGCGAGCCGGAACGCCACCGAGCGGAACTCCTCGGCGAGCCGGGGGTCCTCCTCGCCGGCGGCGAGCAGCGGCCCGCCACCGGTCTTGTCCCGGGGCAGGGAGCCGAGTACGGGAGCCCGCAGGGCCCGTGCGACATCGCCCTCGGAGCGCGGCGCCGGGTCGAAGACGAGCCGGACCCAGGCGGCGAGCAGGCCGAGCGCGAGGCCGACGGCGGCGCCCAGCGCGAGCGACATCGGGATGCCGGGCCCGTCGGCGCCGGCGGGCGGGGCCGCGGGGCTGGTGACGCGGCCCGGGGTCATGTCGAGGGCTTCGAGCTTGGTGATGTTGCTGTTGTAGCGGCCGACCTCGCTCTGCAGGTCGGTCTTGGAGGAGGTGGCGGCGTCGCGTGCGGCGCCGGCCGGCATCCGGGCGATCTCCTTGGAGAGTTCGTCGAGCTGCTTGGAGACCGGGTCGCGCTGGTCCTTGTACCCCTTGACCATCTTGTCGCGGGTGACGTCGAGGGCTTCCTGCCGCTTGAGCAGGTACGCCTCGGTCATCGCGTTGGCGCGCTTGGCGGCCTCCTTGGGGGAGGTCGAGGTGTAGGTGAACCGGAGCACCATCGACTGCGGCGGGTTGGTCACCTGCAGTCCGGAGCGCAGGGCGGCGAAGCCGGAGGCGGAGACGCCGAGCTTCTTCGCGGCCTCGTTGGCGATGGAGCTGGAGAGCGCGACCTGCCGCTCGGATCCGATGTTGATCGCCTTGTCGGGCGCCAGGCTCGGGTTGAACGGGTCGTCGGTGGGCGCGCGCAGCACGACGTCGGCGGTGGCGACGTAGGTGTCAGCGGTGGATATGCCGAGGTAGACGCCGCCCAGCAGGCCGATGCCGATGCCCGCCCCGAGGAGTCGGCGGTAGCGCAGGAGCTGCTTGAACTGGTCCCTGAGGAGGTCGGGTTCGTCCTCCGCGGGGGCCGCTGCCGGCCGGTTCGTCTCGATCACGGCTGGGGACCCCCAAGTGCTTCGTCTATCAGTGCGTCGATGCGGGCCAGGCCCGCTTCCCGGCTCAGGTGGGCCGCCACGTGGGCGGGCCCGGCGGCTCCCAGCGCGTCCGCGCCCTCGGGGTCCTCGGCCAGGGCCCGTACGGCCTTCAGCAGCGCGTCGGGATCCTCCGGCGGTACGAGCACCCCTGCGCCCGAACGTTCCACCTCCTGGGCGGTCCCGCCCTGCGCCGCGACGGACGCGACGACCGGCCGGCCCGCCTGGAAGTAGGAGGTGAGCTTCGACGGGACGCTCATGTCCATCACAGCCGCGTGCTGCGTGACCGCGAGCACGTCCGCCGCCGCGAGGATATCCGGGAAGTCGCCGTCAGCGGCAGGGGGGATGATGTCCAGATTCGGTACGTCGGCGGCGAGGTCGGCGAGCGCGGAGCGCTGGCTGCCGTCACCCATGAGGACGAAGCGGACGCCGGGATCCAGCCGGGCGGCTCCGACCAGGACCTCCAGGCCCTGCTTCAGGCCCATGTTCCCGGAGTGCAGGACCACCGTCTGGCCGGGCGCCCAGCCGAGGTGGCGCCGGGTCTCCCCGCGGGGCTTGGTGGGGACGGCCACATGGGACCAGTTGGGCACCAGGCGGATCTTCCCGGGGTCCACGCCCATCCCGACGACCCGGTCCACGAAGGTCTCGTGGATGACGCCGACCAGCGTGGCCCGCTTGAGGGCGTACGCCTCCGCGCGCCCGGCGATCGCGGCCGCCTTGTCCCCGCCGCTGATCCCGCTCTGCGCGGCGGCGGCGCCCATCAGGTCCTGGACGACGGGGACGTACGGCACCTTCCAGCGGGCCGCGAGCCGCGCGGCCAGCACCCCGCCGGCCAGGCTGGGCATCTGGGCCATGACCGCGTCCGGCTTCGGCATCCGGGGCGGGGCCACGGCGCCGTGCAGCAGAATCGATCCTTCGAAAAGGGCCCGCTTGACGGCGGTCTGACGGGGCGGAACGGTGTGCGCGCGCCGGTGCACGGTGACCCCCGCGCGCTGTTCCGTGCGCCGGAGCGCCCCCTTGTACTCCGGTTCGAGGGACCAGGCCGGATAGTGGGGCATGCCCGCCAGTACATGGGTCTCGTGGCCGAGATCCGCCCAGTGCTCCGCGATCTGGGTGGCGTACGGCCCGATCCCCGCGTGCTCAGGAGCGTAATTCGTGGAAACCAGCAGCAGGCGCCGGTGACCGGATCTGGACACTGAAGGTCCCCTTCTCCCCTGGATGATGCGCACGTCACCCTATTCGTTCACCCGTGTGGTGCGGAACGTGCACGCTATTGTCTGCTAATCCGCTACACCGGGGGGTGTGGCTTCTGGGGGGTAACTGATGACGGAGCCGGACATGTCCGACCTTGGCGCGCCCGTGCGGCGAGACATTCCCGGGACGTATCGAGTCGGATACGCGCCCGGTGCGTACGATCTGTTCCATATCGGGCATCTCAATATCCTTCGGCACGCCCGTAGTCAGTGCGACTACCTGGTGGCCGGCGTGGTCTCGGACGAGATGGCCGAACTGGCGAAGGGGCGGCGGCCGATGATCCCGCTCGTCGAGCGGCTGGAGATCGTCCGCAGCGTGAAGTACGTGGACGCCGCCTTCGTCGAGACGGTCCCGGACAAGGTGGAGACCTGGAAGCAGGTCCGCTTCGACGTCATCTTCAAGGGCGACGACTGGCGCGGCACCCCCAAGGGCGACCGGCTGGAGAAGGACTTCGCCGAGCACGGGGTCGACGTCGTCTACTTCCCCTACACCGTCCACACGTCCAGCACCCAGCTCCGCCGGGCCCTGGACGTGCTCGCCGAACCCCTCCCGGGCGCGGAGCAGCTCACCGCTGAACGGCGCTGAGCTCCCGGTACCACTTGGCGAGGAACGCGAGCAGGAACAGCGCGGCCACCGCGCCCAGCCCGGCGTAGGCCCACCGGAACAGCTCACCGCCGCCGAGCAGCAGGAACACCAGGCAGAACACCCCGTAGTCCACGGGCAGCAACGCCACCGCGCGCACGGTCGACGGCGCGGCGGCGGGGCTCCCCGGGGCCGGCCTGGGCTTGAGCTTCTCGGTCAGCAGCCCGCCGAAGAAGGTGACGATCGCGGCGAACTGGAACCCCAGCGGCACGAGCAGCCAGCCGTCGCCGCCCGCCGCGGCCCCGCCGATCCCGAACGCGTCGGGGAAGCGGTAGAAGGCGATCAGCACGCAGGTGTGCAGCGCGGTGAGCTTGGCGCAGTCCACGACGTGATCGAGCCACTCGCCGGAGGCGCTGCCGCCCCCGCGCAGCCGGGCCAGCTGCCCGTCGGCGGAGTCGAAGGCGAAGCCGACCGCGAGCGCGGCCCACACGGCGATGCCCAGCCCCCACGAGGGCGCGGCCAGTGCGACCGCCGCCACGGCGGCGAAGCTGAAGGCGGCGCTGACCAGCGTCACCTGGTTCGGGGTGAGCCCCAGAGCGTACGACCCGGCGGCCAGGTACCGCCCGGCGGGCCGGTTGACGAACCGGGAGTAGAGCGACACTCCCTTCGCCGACTTCTGAGCCCCGCGCAGCTCCCGCAGCGCGGTCCCGAATCTCGCCATCCGGCCGAGCCCCCTTGAACGTGTGTACGTATGAGGGGCACATCATCGCAGGACGAACGTAGCCCGCCGCTCCGGATGTGCTCTTACGTCCTGAAGTAGCGGTCTCAGCTCACCACCTTCAGCAGCAGCACCGCCCGCGCCGGGACCGTCAGGCTCTCCCCGCCCCGGTGGCGGGTGCCGGGCGGCGCGCCCTG
This sequence comes from Streptomyces sp. NPDC028314, assembly GCF_055565795.1. Lineage (NCBI taxonomy): Bacteria > Bacillati > Actinomycetota > Actinomycetes > Kitasatosporales > Streptomycetaceae > Streptomyces > Streptomyces sp. NPDC028314. Next base: position 285,776 of record NZ_JBVHTP010000005.1, on the reverse strand, counting down.
CTCCTCCCGCGAGGTGTCCAGCACCAGTTCGTAACCCGCCGCCCACGGCGCCCCCGGCAGCGCCCACTCCACCGGCCGGTCCCCGGCGTGCAGCAGCGCCAGGAAGCTGTCGTCCGTCACCTGCCGGCCCCGCTCGTCGCGGCCGGGGATGTCCCGCCCCGACAGGTACAGGCCCAGCGCGGCGGCCGGCGCGTACCAGTCCCGCTCCGTCATCTCCGCCCCCGCCGGGGTGAACCAGGCCAGGTCCCGCAGCCCGTCCGCGCCCTGCGCCCGGCCGGAGAAGAACGCCCGCCGGCGCAGCACCGGATGCTCCCGGCGCAGCGCCAGCACCCGCGTGGTCAGCGCGAACAGCTCCCGCCAGGCCGGATCCTCCAGCAGCGACCAGTCCACCCAGCTCGTCGCGTTGTCCTGGCAGTACGCGTTGTTGTTGCCGCCCTGGGTCCGGCCGAACTCGTCGCCCGCGACCAGCATCGGCACCCCCGTCGACAGCAGCAGCGTGGTCAGCAGGTTCCGCAGCTGCCGCCGCCGCAGCAGCCCGATCCGCGGATCGTCGGACTCGCCCTCCGCCCCGCAGTTCCAGGAGCGGTTGTCATTGGTCCCGTCCCGGCCGTCCTCCCCGTTGGCCTCGTTGTGCTTGCGCTCGTAACTCACCAGGTCGCGCAGGGTGAACCCGTCGTGGGCCGTCACGAAGTTCACCGAGGCGTACGGCCGCCGCCCGCCCCACGCGTAGAGGTCGCTCGACCCGGACAGCCGGTACCCGAGGTCCCGTACGTCGGGCAGCGCGCCCCGCCAGAAGTCCCGTACGGCATCCCGGTACCGGTCGTTCCACTCCGTCCAGAGCGGAGGGAACGCCCCCACCTGGTACCCGCCCGAACCCACGTCCCAGGGCTCGGCGATCAGCTTCACCCGCCGCAGCACCGGGTCCTGGGCGATCACCGCGAGGAACGGCGACAGCATGTCCACGTCGTGCATCGAGCGCGCCAGCGCCGCCGCCAGGTCGAAGCGGAAGCCGTCCACCCCCATCTCCGTCACCCAGTACCGCAGCGAGTCCGTGATCAGCCGCAGCACGTGCGGGCGCCCGGCGTGCAGGGTGTTCCCGCAGCCCGTGTAGTCGGCGTACCGGCGCTGGTCGGACTGGAGCCGGTAGTAGCCGCGGTTGTCGATCCCGCGCAGCGACAGCGTCGGGCCCAGCTCGCCCGCCTCCGCCGTGTGGTTGTAGACCACGTCGAGGATGACCTCGATCCCGGCCGCGTGCAGGGCCTTGACCATCCGCTTGAACTCGCCCACCTGCTGGCCCGCGGTACCGCTCGACGAGTACCCCGCGTGCGGGGCGAAGTACCCGACGGAGTTGTAGCCCCAGTAGTTGCGCAGCCCCCGGCGCAGCAGATGGTCCTCGTGCGCGAACTGGTGCACCGGCAGCAGCTCCACCGCCGTCACCCCGAGCCGGGTCAGGTGCTCGATCGCCGCCGGATGGGCGAGCCCGGCGTAGGTGCCGCGCAGCCGCTCGGGAATACCCGGATGGCGCATCGTGAAGCCGCGCACGTGCAGCTCGTAGATCACCGAGTCGGCCCAGGGCGTCTTCGGCCGGACATCGTCCGACCAGTCGTCGTCATCGTGGACGACGACCCCCTTCGGGACGTACGGGGCCGAGTCCCGGTCGTCGCGCACGGTGTCCGCGATGTACTGCTGCGGCCAGTCCCGGACATGCCCGTACACCTCCGGCGGCAGAGCGAAGTCGCCGTCCACGGCCCGGGCGTACGGGTCCAGGAGCAGCTTCGCCGGGTTGTACCGGGCCCCCGTCCAGGGGTCCCAGCGCCCGTGCACCCTGAATCCGTAGCGCTGCCCGGGGCGTACGCCGGGCACGAAACCGTGCCAGATCTCGTGCGTGAGCTCCGTCAGGGGGCACCGGGTCTCGGTGCTCCGGGAGCCGTCCCCGTCGAACAGGCACAGCTCCACCGCCTCCGCGCCCTGCGCCCACAGCGCGAAGTTGGTCCCCGCGACCCCGTCCGGGCCGGTCCGGTAGCGGGCCCCCAGCGGGTGCGAGGAGCCGGGCCACACCGGTGGCCCCGGGCGGGCGGAAGCCCGTAACGCCGGGCCTGGCCTGGCCTTGACCTGGCCGTTGACCTGGCCGTTCGCCTTACCGTTGGACCGCCCGTCGGGATGCGGTACGGGCGCGGCTCCGCCGTCCCGTACGTCACCCTCGACGGCTGCCACCGCCTCTTGCTCGGCTGCGCTCGACACTGCCCGCCTCCACGGCTCTCGGTACCGGCGGGGGTAGGGAGTGCGGCCCCGGCGTCCCGGCCTGGGCCCGCCCCCGTCTGGTCCTTCCCACTGTTCTGCCCGCACTGTCCGGCCCGGAACGTGGGCCGCGCCCACGTTTCCCCCGGAGGGGCCCGGTCGTTGGGCAGTCCGTGACTCTTCTGACGAGGCGGGCAGGGGCGGGCTTGGCCGCCATGGCGGCATGGGCGGGCCTGCTGGGCGGGCTCACCGGCTGCACCGAGGACGGCCGGCCCCCGGTCGAGATCCAGCTGCCCGGCAAACCCCGGTCTCCGGACGAGGCCATCCGGGTCACCCCCGAGGACAACGCCAAGGGGGTGCCCGCCGGGGGGCCGCTGGTCGTGAGCGTCCCCGAGGGGAGGCTGGAGAGGGTCGTCGTCACCAAGGTGGAGGACGCCCAGCAGGAACAGGTCCCCGGCGAGATCGCCGCCGACGGGCTCAGCTGGAGTCCCGATCCCTCGGCCGGGCGGCTCGCGCTCGCCGCCAAGTACACCGTGGACGCCGTGGCCCTCGACGGGCACAACCGCCGGCAGGCCCGGCACACCACCTTCACCACCTACGTTCCGGAGGAGCGCTTCATCGGCTACTTCAAACCCGAGAACCGCTCCACCGTCGGCACCGGCATGATCGTCTCCTTCAACTTCAGCCGCGCCGTCAAACAGCGCGCCGAGGTGCAGCGGGCCATCACCGTCACCTCCAGCCCCGCCGTGGAGGTGGTCGGCCACTGGTTCGGCGACAGCCGCCTCGACTTCCGGCCCAAGGCGTACTGGAAGCCCGGCACGGAGGTCACCGTGAAGATGAACCTCCGCGACGTCGAGGGCGCGCCCGGCTCCTACGGCATCCAGGACAAGACCATCACCTTCACGGTCGGGCGCTCGCAGGTCTCCACCGTGGACGCGGCCGAGCACACCATGGAGGTCCGCCGGGGCGGGGAGCTGGTGTCCACCATCCCGATCAGCGCGGGGGCGCCGAAGAACACCACCTACAACGGCAAGATGGTGGTGATGGAGATGTTCGACGTGACCCGGATGAACGGCCAGACCGTCGGCTTCGGCGGGGAGTACGACATCCCCGACGTCCCGCACGCCATGCGGCTCACCACTTCGGGGACCTTCCTCCACGGGAACTACTGGGCCAGCCCCGACACCTTCGGCTCGGAGAACGTCAGCCACGGCTGCGTCGGCCTGCGCGACGACAAGGGCGGCGGCTCGGACACCCCGGCGGGCTGGTTCTTCGACCGGACGCTGGTCGGTGACGTGGTGGAGGTCGTGAACTCGCAGGACCGGACGGTGGCCCCGAACAACGGGCTCGGCGGCTGGAACATGTCCTGGGCCGACTGGGTGGCGGGCTCGGCCCTCAGCTGACCGCAGCCCGCAGACCGTGCGCCCCGGCCCCGGACCAGCAATCGAGTGATTGTCGGACCGGAATGCCGTAGCGGGGCGGTGTCGTCCGTCCGGCACGCCGAAGCCCGCGCCCAGCCTGTCAGGGCAGCGCAGGCCCAGGTCGGGCCGTGGCAACGGACGGAGCGTCATGTCAGCAAGGAAGTGGACCCTCGGGGTCGCCGTCGGAGCCGCACTGGCCGTCGGCGCCCCCACGGCCCTCGCGGCGGATCCCGCGGCCGACCGGCCGGTCCGGCAGGCCCTGCGGGCACCGCTGCCCGACGGGCTCGGCCCCTGCGTCCCGGGAACCTGTCCGAACCCCTTCCCGCCCGTCGAGGTCGACACCACCCCGAACGGGTACGACAACGCCGTCGGCGTCTTCGTCGGCGGCGACTTCCAGGTCCGCGGGCGCGCCGCCGAGGCCGAGGGCAGGGTCGTGGTCCTCGGCACCTTCGACCAGGACAAGGACCCCACGGGCAGCCAGGTCTACAACATCGGCGTGGTCGGCGCCGGCTCCCTGGTACGGCCCCCCGTCGGCGCGGACTTCCTGGCCACCGGCCGCGACGTCTCCGTCGCGGCGGGCGAGCGGCTGATCTCCGACACCGGGGTGGTCCGGTACGCCGGCACCGCCCCCGGCGCCGGCACGGTCACCGGCCCGCTGGTCCACGACGCGGCGGCCGTGGCAAGGTACGCCGGGCTGCGCGACAGGCTCACCGCCGCCGGCGAGTGCTACGCCCGGGTCGACGGGGCGCCCCGCACGGCCACGGGCACCGCCGTCAACTCCGGCGGCTTCGCCGTCTTCACCGGCGACAACACGTCCGGTCTCCAGGTCTTCAACGTCGACTTCGACCTGGTCGGCGCCAACGGCGGGGCGATCGGCATCCGCTTCGCCCGGATCCCGAAGGGCGCCACCGTCCTCGTCAACGTCCTCGGCTCCGACCGGACGATCAGCACCTTCAGCGGCAGCATCAACGACACCGGCCCCGGCGCCGACCTGTGGAACGGCTACCGCACCCGGCTGCTGTGGAACTTCCCCGACGCGACGACCCTGCGCCTCGACGGCAGCGGCCAGTTCCAGGGCAGCGTGCTCGTCGGCGAACAGGCCTCGCGGACCACCGTCACCCTCCCCGGAATGAACGGCCGCTTCTTCACCACCGGCTCCCTCACCCACACCAGCCTCACGGGCCGCGGCGGCGGCCAGGAGTTCCACGCCTATCCCTTCGACGGCGACCTGCCCGACTGCGCCGCCCCGGAGCCGGTCACCGGCCAGGTCTCCGTACTCAAGGAGGACGGCTCCGGAAGGCCGCTCGCGGGAGCCCGGTTCGAGCTGTGGCACGAGACCAACGGCCGCCCCGGCGCCCAGTTCGACGCCACCGGAGGCGACACGAAGGTCGCCGACTGCACCACCCCCGCCGACGGCACCTGCTCCCGTACGGTCGGCATCGGCACCTACTACTGGCGCGAGACACAGGCACCGCCCGGGTACGAGCTGCCGGACGAGGTGACGCGCGAGCTGCCGCTGACCGAGCAGAACGCCGCGGCAGGCGCCCGTGTGAGCATGACCAACGAGAAGGTCCCGGGCGCCGCCGAGGTGGTGCTCCGCAAGTCCGGCAAGGACACCGGCGCGCCGCTGGCCGGCGCCCGGTTCGAGCTGTGGCGCGAGTCCAACGGCCTGCCCGGCCTCCAGGCCGACGGCCCGGAGCCGGACGCCAGGCACGAAGGCAGCTGCGTCACCGACGGCCGGGGCAGCTGCACGGTCGAGCTGCCGGTCGGCGAGCGGTACTACTGGCGGGAGATCGCCGCTCCCGACGGGTACGACCTGCCGGACAACCCGGTCACCGCCTTCGACCTCGACGAGGACGACGTGGCGCGGGGCGTCGTGGTCGACGTCGTGAACGCGAAGCGGGCCGAGGAGTACGAGGGCACCCTGCGGGTCCTGAAGAAGGACGCCAAGACCAAGCGGCCGCTGCGCGGGGCCGTCTTCGAGGTCTGGAAGGAGACCAACGGCACCGAGGGGCTCCAGACCCGGGGCATCAACGCCGACCGGCGGGCCAAGCCCGGCTGCGCCACCGACCGCAGCGGCGTCTGCGACTTCGACCGGCTCCCGGAGGGCTGGTACTACCTGGTCGAGACGGACGTCCCCGAGGGCTACCTGCTGCCGGCCGACCGGGTCACCGGCCCGTTGCGGCTGGACGGGCAGACCCCGGACGGGCAGCTCGTGATCACCCGGTACAACGAGCGGGACGGTCACGGGAAGGACCCCAAGGGCCCCCGCTCCTGACCCCGCCCGCCCCGGCCCCGGGTGCGCCGGTGGAGTGACCTCCTCACCCCGCCGGCGCACCCGGGCGGGCCGTGGCCGGCGGGGACGGCTTAGCTGGGCAGGAGGGGGCCCGGCCGGCGGGCCCGAGGGAGGCACGGATGGTCACAGGGGACACGGTCGGCGCGATAGCCCGGGCGGCCCGCGGGGGCGCGATGCGCACGGCGGCCGTGCTGGCCGCGGCACTGGCCCTGACCGGCCCGGCCCCGGCCGCCGCCGCGGCCCCGCCGCCCTCGGCACGGGGCGCGGCCGCGCCCGGATCCGCACTGCCGGAACCGCCGACGGCACCCGAGCCCGCCTGCACCGCCGGCACCGGCCCCTACCAGCGCGAGCTGGAGGCCCATCTGCGCCTGCCCGTCGACGGGGTGCAGTCCCCGGCGGACTGCGCGGCCGTCCGGTCCTTCCAGCGCGGCAACCGGATCACCCCGGCCGAGGGCTACGCCGGCCTCGCCACGTACCGCGCGATGGTTGCCCTGGCCGCCCGCGGCAATCCCAACGCCGACGGCGGCTGCCCGGTCCGGCCGGACCGGGTGACCTGCGTGGACCTGGAGCGGCAGCTGCTCTGGGTCCAGCGCGGCGCGCGCGTCGTGTTCGAGCCCGTGCCGATCCGCACGGGCCGCGACGACCAGGAGACCCGGCCCGGCTGGCACGAGGTGTACTGGCGCAGCAAGGACCACAAGTCCACGCTCTACGACAACGCCCCCATGCCCTACGCCCAGTTCTTCGACGGGGGCCAGGCCCTGCACGGCCGCCCCGGCGACCTCTACGCGCACGGCGGCTCGGCGGGCTGCGTCAACCTCTCGGTGCCGGACGCCGCACGGCTGTGGGACCTGCTGGCCGAGGGCGATTCCGTGTACGTCTGGGGGACCAAACCCGGCACCGACGACTGAGGCCACGAGGTCCCCGCAGTTGGGACGGAACAGTGACAAGACCGTTTCTCTTCGTGATCCCCCCGTGTGATTTCCTGTCGACAAGCGCGCGACTGCCCGCGCGCGGGGGACATGGGGAGAACAAGAGTGAACCTGCAGCCGATCCGCGGCCGAGCCCGCACCGGCCTGCCGGCCCTTCTGCTGGGAGCAGCCCTGCTGTTCACCAGTGCATGCAGCGGCGGCGGCAACAGCGGGGGCAGTGGCGGAGACGACAACGGGGGCGGTGGTGGCGGCAAGACCGGCACCGAGGCTTCGAAGGCCGTGGTCAACGTCAAGCCGGACGACGGGGCCAAGGAGGTCGCCACGAGCGGCATCCTCAAGATAACCAGCACGGGGGGCAAGCTCACCACGGTGACGGTCGCCGACACCAAGGGCAACGCGGTGGACGGCAAGCTCGCCGCGGACGGCGCGAGCTGGGAGCCCGAGCGCCACCTGGCCGCCGCCACCGAGTACAAGGTGCACGCGGTCGCCAAGGACGAGGCCGGCCGGGAGTCGGCCAAGGACACCACCTTCACCACGCTGACCCCGGTGAACACCTTCGTGGGTCACTACACGCCCGAGGACGGCACCACCGTCGGCGTCGGCATGCCGGTGTCCATCAACTTCACCCGCGGCATCACCAACACCGCGGCCGTCGAGAAGGCCATCACGGTCACGGCCGAGCCCTCCGTACCGGTCGAGGGCCACTGGTTCGGCAACGACCGCCTCGACTTCCGCCCCGAGAAGTACTGGGCCGCGGGCACCAAGGTCACCGTGAAGCTCGCCCTCGACGGGGTCGAGGGCCGTCCCGGGGTCTACGGCAAGCAGACCCGTACGGTCACCTTCACCGTCGGCCGCTCGCAGGTCTCCACGGTCGACGCGAGCGCGCACACCATGGAGGTCGTCCGCGATGGCCAGGTGCTGAAGAACGTCCCGATCACCGCGGGCGCCCCGTCGACGACCACGTACAACGGGCAGATGGTCATCAGCGAGAAGTACAAGGTGACCCGGATGAACGGCGCCACCGTCGGCTTCGGCGGCGAGTACGACATCTCCGACGTCCCGCACGCGATGCGCCTGTCGAACTCGGGCACCTTCGTCCACGGCAACTACTGGGCGTCCTCCAGCACCTTCGGCTCGGAGAACGTCAGCCACGGCTGCGTCGGCCTGCGCGACGCCCGCGGTGCGGGCGACGACGACCAGCCGGCCGCCTGGTTCTTCAACGAGTCCCTGATCGGCGACGTGGTCGTCGTGAAGAACTCCAAGGACAAGCAGATCGCCCCGGACAACGGCCTGAACGGCTGGAACATGGACTGGGCGGAGTGGATCAAGTAGCCACACCCCGTACGTAGCCGAAGGTGGCCCGGTGCTGTGACCCACAGCACCGGGCCACCTTCGGTTAACCGGCGCTAACCTTCCCCGTATGACCATCTCTCTCGAAGTCTCAGAAGGCGTCGGCACCATCCGCCTGGACCGGCCGCCCATGAACGCCCTGGACATCGCCGTCCAGGACCGGCTGCGCGAGCTCGCCGTGGAGGCCACCGACCGGGCGGACGTGCGGGCGGTCATCCTCTACGGCGGCGAGAAGGTGTTCGCGGCCGGCGCGGACATCAAGGAGATGCAGACGATGGACCACGCGGCGATGGTCGCCCGGTCCCGCGGCCTGCAGGACGCCTTCACCGCCGTGGCCCGGATCCCCAAGCCCGTCGTCGCGGCCGTCACCGGCTACGCCCTGGGCGGCGGCTGCGAACTGGCGCTGTGCGCCGACTACCGCATCGCCGCCGACAACGCGAAGCTCGGCCAGCCCGAGATCCTGCTGGGCCTGATCCCGGGCGCGGGCGGCACCCAGCGGCTGTCCCGGCTGATCGGCCCCTCCAAGGCCAAGGACCTGATCTTCACCGGCCGCATGGTCAAGGCCGACGAGGCCCTCGCCCTCGGCCTGGTCGACCGGATCGTCCCCGCCGCCGAGGTCTACGAGCAGGCGCACGCCTGGGCCGCGAAGCTGGCGCAGGGCCCGGCGATCGCGCTGCGGGCCGCCAAGGAGTGTGTGGACGCCGGCCTGGAGGCCGACATCGACACCGGGCTGACCATCGAACGCAACTGGTTCGCCGGGCTGTTCGCCACCGAGGACCGCGAACGCGGCATGCGCAGCTTCGTCGAGGAGGGCCCCGGCAAGGCCAAGTTCCTCTAGCCGCACGGCGCGTCCTCCCTGTGGGTGGATTAGCCAGGCCTTAAGGCAGCCTTAAGAAGGAGCGGTGATCCACTCAGGGTGATCACTCCTCAGCGGATTGTCACCGCAGGTCAAGTGGCTCCCGCCGCACCTTTTTTGCCTTTTGCATATGCCGGAACGCCCCTTCGGAATCAGTGATTCCGGGGGGCGTTTTCCTGTGGAACGGCCCGCGGGGCCGGGTCGGCCGTCCATGATGGGTGCATGGCGGGCCTGGAGGGTGTGGAACAGCCGCGGCAGCGCAGCAGCGCTTCCGCCGTACGGCTCACGGCTGCTCTTGAGGACGAACAGGGCCTCAAAGCACTGGAGTTGTACGGTAATCCGGCTGAGGCGGAAGTGACGCTCCCGTCCATGCCCGAGTCCGCGAGCACCGCTCGCCGGCTCACCCAGTCGGTGGTGATCCGGTACTGGGGCTTCTCGCCGCAGATCGCCGAGCACGCCGTCCTGCTCGTCTCGGAGCTCGTCGGCAACGCGGTCCGGCACACCGGGGCCCGGTCCTTCGGCTTACGCATGCTGCGCCGGCGCGGCTGGATCCGTATCGAGGTGCGCGACCCCTCGCGCGGACTGCCCTGTCTGATGCCGGTCCACGAGATGGACACCACGGGCCGGGGGCTCTTCCTCGTCGACAAGCTGTCCGACCGCTGGGGCGCCGATCTGCTGCCGCGCGGCAAGATCACCTGGTTCGAGATGCGGGTGGCCGACCGCTGAAGGGGCAGACCTCGGCCCTCCCGGTCGGGCCCTGGAACGCCAGAAACCCCCTGTCGCCGTAGTGGGGCGCTTCGGGGGTTTCATGGGTGCGCCGAGGATCGAAGGGGGTGTGATCCTCGGCGGGACTTCGCTCGGGTCAAAGGGGAAGTCGTGATTTCGACTATGGCAGACGAGTGGCCAAATGCCAAAAGTCCCAACACGGACATAAGTGTGCATATCCTAAGAGTTTCTACCTAAATCCTAGGTGAGGTGGGCCACTCACCTCGTAATCGATGAATAAGTATTGACCGCTCTGTGTAAATCGTTGATCACATAGCGGAGAGGGGTCCGGATGGCACCCCCGGGACGGAGGTCCCGAATTGGGTCAATCGTTACCTTCACCGCCATCCACCCCTTAAATGGGCAGGTGCTCTGCTACCCGGACCGCCGATCCGTCCTTCGCGCCGGTGCGGCGGTCGCCGCCGGTGCCTTCACCGCCGCCTGCGGGACCGCGTCCCCGCCCCCCGGCGGCGCCCCCGCCAGCGCGCCAGCCAAAGCCGCCCCCGCGCCCGCGGCCGCACCGGCGCCGCGCCGGTTCCCCGGCCTCCCCGTCGAGATCGCCCACGGCCCCCGGGACCGCCCCCGGGTCGCCCTCACCTTCCACGGCAACGGCGACCCCGCCATCGCCCGCGCCGTGCTGGCCGAGGCCGAGAAGGGCGGCGCGCGGGTCACCGTACTGGCGATCGGCAGCTGGCTCGACGCCCACCCGGAGATGGCCCGCCGGATCCTCGACGGCGGCCACGAGCTCGGCAACCACACCCAGAGCCACCTCGGGATCAACGACATGCCCGAGGCGCAGGCCTACGCCGAGATCACCGGCTGCGCCGACCGCCTCAAACGCCTGACCGGCTCGATCGGCACCTGGTTCCGCCCCTCGCAGACCCAGTACGCCACCCCGCTCGTCCAGAAGCTGGCCCAGCGGGCGGGCTACCCCCACGTCCTGTCGTACGACGTGGACTCCCTCGACTTCACCTCGCCCGGCGCCGCGGCCGTCATCCGCACCGTCACCGGGACGATCCGCAGCGGATCGGTGGTGAGCCTGCACTTCGGCTACGCGGACACGGTCGACGCGATGCCGCCCCTCCTCGAAGAACTCGCGCGCCGCAAGCTGCGCGCGGTGACCACCACGGAGCTGCTGACCCCATGACCACGAACCGCCTTCCCCGGAAGGCCACCGCGCTGCTCGCCGGACTGGTTCTCGCTGCCCTGGCGGGCTGCGGATCCGGGGAGAAGAGCGCGACCGAGGCGCTCGGCTCCAAGGGTCCCGCCCGGCCGGTCAAGGCCGTGCCGGCGGTACCGCCGGGCCTGCCCGGGATGCCGCCGCTGCTCGATGCCAAGGACGTGTACGCGGCCGACCGGCCGGGCCGGCTCTCCCCGGTGGTCAAGGACTTCCCGTCCCGGGTCTACGTGCCGAACACCGCCTCCAACACGGTGTCCGTCATCGACCCGGCCACGTACAAGGTCATCGACACCATTCCGGTCGGCGTCCAGCCCCAGCACGTGGTGCCCTCCTGGGACATGAAGACCCTGTGGGTCAACAACAACCGGGGCCACACCCTCACCCCGATCAACCCGGCCACCGGCGAGGCCGGGGACCCCGTCGAGGTGCACGACCCGTACAACCTCTACTTCACGCCCAACGGCAAGTACGCGGTCGTGATGGCCTCCATGGACCGCGAGCTGGTCTTCCGCGATCCGCACACCATGAACCGCGTGAAAACCGTCCCGGTGACCTGTTTCGGCGTCAATCACGCGGACTTCTCCGCGGACGGCCGGTACTTCATCGTCAGCTGCGAGTTCTCGGGTGAACTGCTCAAGGTCGACACCGAGAAGATGGAGGTCGTCGGCCAGCAGAAACTGCCGTTCGAGGGCGCCATGCCGCAGGACGTGAAGATTTCCCCGGACGGAAAGACCTTCTACGTCGCGGACATGATGGCGCACGGCATGTGGGTGCTCAGCGGCGACAAGTTCGACACCCCCAAGCTGCTGCCCACCGGCAAGGGCTGCCACGGCCTGTACGTCAGCCGTGACTCCAGGGAGATGTACATCTCCAACCGGGGCGAAGGCACGGTCTCCGTCTTCGACTTCCCGCAGAACAAGCTGACGAAGAAGTGGGAGCTGCCGGACGGCGGCAGCCCCGACATGGGCGGGGTCTCCGCCGACGGCAAGGTCCTGTGGCTGTCGGGCCGCTACAACTCCGAGGTCTACGCGATCGACACCACCTCCGGCAAGGAGCTGGCCCGCATCCCGGTCGGCGCCGGCCCGCACGGGCTCGCCGTCTACCCCCAGCCCGGCCGCTACTCGCTCGGCCACACCGGGATCTTCCGCTAGGCCCTGTCCCTGCCGCGGTCCCTGCCGCGGTCCCTGTCGCGGGAGCGGCGCGGCGATGCCCCGGGAGCTCGCACAGCTCCCGGGACACCGCCGCTCCTGCCGTCGGGCACGGCCCTACCAGGCGACCGGAAGCCGCTCCGGCAGGCGCTTGATGAAGCCCGTACGCCAGACGAGGTTCTCCGCCGGCACCGCGAGGCGCAGCTCGGGCAGCCGCTCGACCAGCACCTCCAGCGCGATCTCGGCATGCGCCCGGCCCAGCGCGGAAGCCGGGCAGAAGTGCCGGCCGGCGCCGAACGCCAGGTTGGCGTTGGGGCTCTCCCGCGCCAGGTCCAGCTCGCCCGGGTTCTCGAACGCCTCCGGGTCGAAGTTCGCGCCCTCCAGCAGGACCAGGACCAGCTCGCCCTCCTTGACCAGTACGTCACCGACCTGGACGTCGGCCAGCGCGATGCGCGGCAGGCCGTCGCCCACGGACAGGTTCCAGCGCAGGAGTTCGTCCACCGCCTTGCCCATCCGCTCGGGGTGCTCGCGCAGGTACCCGATGAGCTCCGGCTTCTGGAGCAGCGCGAGGACCGCGAGCACCAGGAAGGCGGAGGTGGACACCGCGCCCGCCCCGAAGAGCGAGACGGCGACGGTCGCGAACATGTCGTCGGTCAGGTGCGCCGACTCGGGGTCGGCCTCCTTCAGCTCGGCGAACCTTCCGAGGAGCCCCGTACGCTCCTCGGCCGGCAGCGCCAGCTGGGCGTTCAGCTGGTCCACGAAGTAGCCGACGTCCTTGTACCAGTTGAGCGAGGAGTCCGCGAACGGCTCACGGGCCGTCATGAACGCCACGTCCAGCCCCGACATCAGCCGGCGCCAGTCCTCGAACGGCACCCCCAGCACCCGGCAGTGCAGCGCCGCCGAGAAGGGGTCGGCGAACCCCGCCCGGAGGTCCGCCGGACCGCCCTCTGCCACGATGTCGTCGATGAGCTCCCCGGCCTTGGCGCGCAGCCAGTCCTGGAGCCCCTTCTGGCGCGGGTTGAGCGCCTTCATCACCGCGTTGCGCAGTCCGGCGCTGTTGATGTTGCCCATGTTGTTGACGACCTCGGGCGGGATCGTCAGCGCGTACTGGCGGGGGACCCCGGCGTTCGCCGTGTCCTTGAGGCTGAAGCGCTCGTCCTCCAGCACCTGCTTGGCGAGCGCGTAGCTGCTCACCAGCCAGGCCGGGTCCCCGGTGAGGGTACGGACCCTGGCGACCGGCGCCTTCTCGCGCAGCCAGGTGCACTCCTCGGGGAGCACGTCACCGCGCCGCGAGAGCGGGAAGTCGAGGAGGGCGTCGCCGGTTCCCCCGGTGCCCGCGGCCCCCCGGCCCTCAAGCTGCTCGACGCTCATCGACGGTCCCTTCGGTCGGTACGTGGTTCGGAGTGGTGCTCTGCGCCGGCTTCGGCGTGTGGACCGGGGCGGCCGCCGCCTCGGGGCGTACGACGGCGTACGCCTGGTTCCGGGTCGCGCGCAGGCCGCCGCCCCGGGCGAAGAGGACATCCGTCATCGGCATCTTGACGTGATAGGCCGCCACGGAGGACGGCACGTCCAGAATGCTGGGGGTGTCCACGAAGAACGGCAGCTCGGCCGCCATGTAGTCGAAACAGACCTGCAACTGTGCGTCCGTGATCGATTCACCTTCCGGCAACTTGGACCCGACAAAGTGAAGGGCCATTTCCTCGCAGCCCTTGCGGAATTCGCTGTCGGTCTCAAGGAAATGCAGCACGCGCCGGTGCAGGAGTTGGTAAACGGGGTTCGACTGGAACTCGGAAAGCGCCCTCACTCGGATCTCGGCGCGCGGGGGCCCTGATTCCTCCACGCCCTTGAGGATCCTTCGCCGAACCGCCTTGATTTCCTTCGCGGCGCGCTTCTCCGCGTGCTCCCGGGTGTAGCCGAATGCGGCGAACATCCGGTCCACATGGAGGTCCGCGTAGACGAAGTCGACCTGTGCGAAGCGGGTCACGGCCCACCGGGCAAGACTGCTGATGCGCTCGGAGCTGAAGTAGCTGTTTCCGGGACTCACTCCGATGAGCACATGGTCGCCGTCTTCCCAGATATGGCGGCAAGTGCGGGTGAAGGGCAGAACTTCGAATGATGCGTCAGCTGTGATCGTCACCTATGTGATCGCCCTTGTTGCCGCTTGTCCCTGGGAGCCCTGCGCTCCTGGTGTGGCGGCAATGCCGGTACGTTATGCCGTGATCCCGGAGCGTGACAAGTGCAGGCTTGATTTGGTGGCTGGAATTATCGCTTCCGCCTTACGGAAGGGTAATTGAATATCTTTCTGCCGGCCGAACGGGACCCGGGGGAGGGGCGGGCTCCGGCGGGCGCTACCCTGAGCCGTCAACAAGCACCGAGAAGGGGTGGACCCAGTGGCGGACATCGAGAGCGCGCGGGCGACGTTCCGTAAGTTCGACGCGGACGGCGACGGCTTCGTCACGGCCGACGAGTACAGCGCGGCCATGAAGGCGATGGGTGACGCGTTCGTCACCGGCGCGGTCGCCGACGCGGTGGTCGCCGCCAAGGACACCAACGGCGACGGCCTGCTGAGCTTCGACGAGTTCTGGGCCGCCCTGAACAAGTAGTAGCCCCGGAGCCGTCGGCCGCCTTCGCCCCCTGCCGGGGCGGAGGCGGCCACTCCGTGGTCAGGCCGTGTCCCGGCCGCCCTCGGCCCCGGGTGCCATGTCCCCGACCTCGGCCAGGGCCTCCTCCAGCCAGCGCAGCCAGAAGGTCTCCAGGCCGATCCCGCCGCGCAGCACGAGCCGGCGCAGCCGGTCCTCGTCGGAGTCCCGTCCCGGCGGGAAGTCCTTCGCCTCGATGGCCTCGTACTTCGCCAGCTGCCCGCGGTGCAGCTCCAGATGCCGCCGCAGCTCCTCGACGAGACCCTGGGGCCCCACCACGCCGGCCGCCCGGACCCGCAGCAGCAGCGGATCCCGGATGGCCTTCGGGTCCTGGCTCTCCCCGACCCACCGGGCCAGCTCCGCGCTGCCGGCGGGCAGCACCTCGTACTCCTTCTTCTGCCCCCGTACGGGCACCTCGCTGGGCAGCGCCCGGATCAGCCCGGCCTCCTCCAGCCGGCCCAGCTCGCGGTAGATCTGCTGGTGCGTGGCGGACCAGAAGTACCCGATCGACTTGTCGAACCGCCGGGTCAGCTCCAGCCCGGACGAGGGCTTCTCGAGCAGGGCGGTGAGGATGGCGTGCGGGAGCGACATGCGGTCATCCTAGGTTCGGAGCCCGGCACGGCCCTCCCGGTCCCCCGCGGCGACGGCCCGGCCGGGGTTCAGGCGAGCGCCGCGAGCGCCTCGGGGGTCTTGGGGCCGGCGGCGTCCGGCCCCAGCAGGTCCCGGGCGCGGAGGAAGGCCGTCACCGCCGGCGACCAGGCCTGGCGCAGGCCCGCCGAGGCCAGCAGGTCCGGGTCCGAGAGCAGGGCGGCGGCGGGGCCGACGCGGATGCCCGCCGGAGTGAGGACCGCCGCGTCGTCGGCCCAGCGGACCGCCAGGTCGACGTCGTGCGTCGCCATGACGACCGTGGTCCCGCGGGCGCGCAGCCCCGCCAGCACGTCCAGCAGCCGCTCCTGCCCGTCCGGGTCCAGGCCGGCCGTCGGCTCGTCCAGGATCAGCACCCGCGGAGCCATCGCCACCGCGCCCGCGATCGCCGCCCGCTTGCGCTGCCCGTACGAGAGCAGGTGCGTCGGCCGGTCCCGCAGCGCGGTGATGTCCAGGGCGGCGAGCGCCGAGTCCACGCGGGCCCGCACCTCGTCCGGAGCCAGGCCCAGGTTCATCGGGCCGAAGGACACGTCCTGTTCCACCGAGGCGGCGAACAGCTGGTCGTCCGGGTCCTGGACCACCAGCTGCACCGCCGTGCGCAGCCGGGTCAGCCCGGCGCGGTCGTACGTCACCGGCGCGCCGTCGAGCCGCAGCGCGCCCGAGCCCGGCCGCAGGCCCCCGCTCAGCAGCCGCATCAGGGTGGTCTTCCCGCTGCCGTTGCGGCCCAGCAGGACCAGGGCGCGGCCCCGCGCGATGCCGAAGTCGACGCCGGAGAGGACCTCGGGGCCGTCCTCGTAGGCGTATCCCGCGCCGGCCAGTTCCACCAACGGGTTCACAGGTACAGCCCCTTCAGGGTGAGGGTCAGGGTGATCAGGAAGGCCAGGAGCGCCCCCGACGCGGCCAGGAACCGCCAGGACAGCGCCGCCTCGGGCACCAGCACCCGCAGCGTGCCGTCGTAGCCGCGGCCCGCCAGCCCGTCCTGGAGCCGCGCCGCGCGGTCGAAGGCCCGTACGAAGGAGGTCGCCGCGAGCCCGGCCAGCGAACGCCACGCCGCGGCCCGGCCGGTGTGCCCGAGCCGGGCCGCCTGGGCCCGGCGGACCTGGGTCATCGAGTCCAGCAGCAGGAACCCGATCCGGTACATGACCAGGGCCACGTCGACCACCGGCGCCGGGACGCCGGCCCGGACCAGCCGGGGCAGGGCGTCCGACACCGGGGTGGTGAAGGCGAACAGCAGCACCCCGAGCGAGGCCGCCGAGGTGCGCAGCAGCAGTTCGGCGGCGTGCCGGGGCCCGTCGGGCGCCAGGGAGAGCGGCCCGGCCGGGCCGCCCACCGCGAACAGCAGCGGCAGGGCCCCGGTGAAGCAGAACCCCAGCGGGATCCGGAAGGCCCGCCACAGCTGCCGCCCGGCGACCCCGGCGGGCCCGAGCAGCACCGCGAGGGTGGCCGCCGCGACCAGCGGGCCGCCGGGCCAGGGCGGCAGGGCCACGGCCGTGACGGTCAGCCCGAATCCCAGCAGGGCCTTCTCCAGCGGATGGCGGCGGCGCCAGCGGCTGGAGTGCGCCGCCACGTCGATCGGCAGCACCGCCTACGACTCCGTGGTGTCGGCCGACCGGGCTTGGGCGAGACCCTGGCGGCGGCCCTTGCGGACGCCGAAGTAGTACGCGAGCACGCCCGCGCCGAGGGCCGCCTGGAGGGCGAACAGCGCCGACTCGACCTCCCCGGACGGGGGCTCGTACAGGGGGGAGAACCACGGCTCGTAGTCCGGCTTGAGCTCGGTGATGGCCGCCTCGGCCTGCGCGTCGGCGCCGGTGAACGGCTCCTCCTTGCCCTCGCCCAGCCCCAGCGCGATCGGGAGCACGGCCAGCGCCGCCACCAGGAGCAGCAGCAGGAGGTTGATCTTCGTGTTCTTGGTCATCCCGCTCATCAGACCGCCGCCTCCTGCTTGTTCCCGGTACGGGCGGTCAGCTTGGCGACCCCCAGCCGGACCAGGTCCGACTTGCTGGACTGCATCAGCAGCCGCATGACGAGGACCGTCAGCAGCCCCTCGCTCACCGCCAGCGGGATCTGCGTGACCGCGAAGATCCCCCCGAACTTCGCGAGGGCGCCGAGGAAGCCGGTGCCCGGGTCGGGGAAGGCCAGCGCCAGCTGGACGCTGGTCACGCAGTAGGTGACGAGGTCGGCGAAGAACGCGCCGAAGAACACCGTCACCATCAGGGGCAGGCCGGACTTCTTGAGCAGCCGGTAGACCCCGTAGCCCGCCCACGGCCCGGCGATCGCCATGGAGAAGGCGTTCGCCCCGAGGGTGGTGAGCCCGCCGTGGGCCAGCAGCAGCGCCTGGAAGAGCAGGGTGATCGTGCCGAGCACCGCCATGATGGGCGGCCGGAAGAGGATCGCCCCGAGTCCGGTGCCGGTGGGGTGGGAACAACTGCCCGTCACGGAAGGGATCTTCAGTGCGGACAGGACAAAAGTGAATGCTCCGGACGCACCGAGCAGCAGCGTGCTCTCGGGATTGGCCTTCACCTCGCGGGTGAGGGCGCGGACCCCGTGTATGACAAAGGGAGCGGACGCGGCGCCCCAGGCGACCGCGTGCAAGGGGGGCAGAAAGCCCTCGGCAATATGCATGAGTGGGGAGACCTCTCCAGCACCTCGTGGATGGACGACGCGCCCTGACCGGTCTCCTGGCTCACGGGTACTGATGCCCTGACTCCGCCTTCCCGGGGCCGTACGGTCTCCCGCGCGGGCCCAGTGGCTTCCCGCGAGGGAGTGGAGCCGGACTTCCCGATCACAGTGGCGAGGGCCGCACCGGTTTCCCACCGGTTTCCCGAACACCAAGGCCCGATGACCCTAGTCGGCCACGCGGACCGCTAACAACCCGACCGGTCGCGGCCGGCTGGCGGGCGGCGCCCGGCCGTGGGCAGGGTGGGGGAGTGGCCGACGACTACGACTACTCAGACCTCACCGCCGTCTACGTGAACTGCACGCTCAAGCGCTCACCCGAGACCAGCAACACCGAGGGCCTGATCGCCAGGAGCCGCGCGGTCATGGAAGCGGCCGGCGCCCGGACCTCCCTGATCCGGGCCGTCGACCACGACATCGCCACCGGTGTCTGGCCCGACATGACCGAGCACGGCTGGGAGAGCGACCAGTGGCCCGTGCTCTACAGCCAGATCATGGACGCCGACATCCTCGTGCTGTGCGGACCCATCTGGCTCGGTGACAACAGCTCCGTCATGAAACAGGTCATCGAGCGGCTCTACGCCTGCTCCTCGATTCTGAACGACCGCGGCCAGTACGCCTACTACGGGCGGGTCGGCGGCGCACTGATCACCGGCAACGAGGACGGCGTCAAACACTGCGCCATGAACATCCTCTACAGCCTCCAGCACCTCGGCTACGCCGTCCCGCCGCAGGCGGACGCGGGCTGGATCGGCGAGGCCGGACCGGGCCCCTCGTACCTCGACCCGGGTTCGGGCGGCCCCGAGAACGACTTCACCAACCGGAACACCACCTTCATGAGCTGGAACCTGATGCACCTGGCCGCCCTGCTCAAGCGGGCGGGCGGAATCCCCGCGCACGGGAACCAGCGCTCGCTGTGGGACGCCGGGTGCCGCTTCGACTTCCCGAACCCCGAGCACCGCTGAGGGCTGTCCCGGCGCTCAGGCCGGCACCTCCGCCAGCGCCGACTCCGGCTGCGCCGGCAACGGCAGCGCGTTCATCCGCCGGCAGCCGTCCAGCGCCTCCTCCAGCAGCGCCCGGGCCGCCGCCGCGTCCCGTCGGCCAGGGCGAGGCGCGCGGACGGCCCCACCGGGCCCGGGGCGTGCGACCCCCGGGCCCGGTGACCGGTCAGCAGGTGGCGGGATGCGGGAAGTCGACGACGAACCGCTCCGGCGCGTGCAGCACGGAGGTGTTGTACGTGGGCGGGGTGTCGAAGGCGGCGCCGAAGGTCACGTACCCCTCGAAGTCGCCCGTGTAGGCCAGGCCCTTGAGCTTGTTCAGGTAGATCTTCTGCAGCCGGGGTCCCTGGTAGACGTTCTGCCCCGCGTCGGTGTGCCCGGCGGCCGGGTGCAGGCGGATCTCCAGGAAGTACTTTCCGGCCAGCGGGACGGGCTTGCCCGACCCGTCGTAGATCAGCTCGGAAACGGGTGTGACGGTGACCGGGGGAGCGGATCCCTGAAGGTCGATGACGAGCCGGTCGTAGGTGCAGTGCCCGCCCCAGCGGGCGTTGGTGACCAGCGTGGTGGACAGGGTGCGGGTGGCGGCGGACGCCGGTGCGGCGAACGCGACGCCCGAGGCGAGCAGCGAGCCCGCGACGAGTGCGGTGAGCTGACGGCGACGTAGGTGGTTCATGACGTCCCCCCGATTCTCCAGAGACGGGGACAGCGGTTTCACAGGGGAAGACACCTCGCGGGCGCCGACGGTTGCACGGAATCCGGCACGAGTCTCACGACCGGGGTCCCCGCCCTCCGGAGCGGCCCCCGGCGCCGCCGGGCGTCACCGCGGCAGCAGGGCGCTCAGCTGGGCGTCGAGGTCGTAGTGGCGCGTCTCCTGCCCGCGCGGGACCAGCTCGACCATCCGGCGGCAGAGCTCCCGTACGTCCTTCGCGCGGGCGGAGATCACACAGCCGTGCTCGCCGGCGCGCAGGGCCAGGAAGACCCGCGGCTCGGTGCCGGCCCAGCGAGGCCACACCTGTATGTCGCCCTCGCCCGTGGCGCAGGTCTGACCGTCGAGCAGCAGGTCCCGGGAGAACACCCAGCGCGCGATGTGCACCCCCGCGCCCTCGAAGTCGACGCAGAGCTCGTAGGGCCGGTCCGAGCGGTACACGAAGGCCCCCCGCACCGGGACGGGGGCGGGCGAGGTCTCCAGCCGGAGCCGCAGGACACGGTGTTCCGTGGTGGCCATGGGGGGTTCGCCTCTCTGTCGGCGCGGGGCGTTCTTCGGCCCCCCTGATCAAGCTAGCCCACGTCCGGCCCCGCTCCCCGGGCCGAAGGTCCCGAGCCGGACGGGCCGCCCGGCCCCTCTTGCGCGGGGGCCGGAACGCGAGCGGGCCCGCCCTCCGGGGGGAGGGCGGGCCCGAACCGGGGGTGCGCCGGGCGCGCCGGCCGGCGCGACCGCGCCGGGGTTCAGCCCGGCGTCCGGTTCAGCACTCGATGACGTTGACCGCGAGGCCGCCGCGGGCGGTCTCCTTGTACTTGACCTTCATGTCGGCGCCGGTCTCCTTCATGGTCTTGATGACCTTGTCGAGGGAGACCTTGTGGGTGCCGTCGCCGCGCATCGCCATCTTGGCCGCGGTGACGGCCTTGACCGCCGCCATGCCGTTGCGCTCGATGCAGGGGATCTGGACCAGGCCGCCGACCGGGTCGCAGGTCAGGCCGAGGTTGTGCTCCATGCCGATCTCGGCCGCGTTCTCCACCTGCTCCGGGGTGCCGCCCAGCACCTCGGCGAGGGCGCCGGCCGCCATGGAGCAGGCCGAGCCGACCTCGCCCTGGCAGCCGACCTCGGCGCCGGAGATCGAGGCGTTCTCCTTGAAGAGCATGCCGATCGCGCCCGCCGCGAGGAGGAAGCGGACCACGCCGTCCTCGTCCGCGCCCGGCACGAAGTTCATGTAGTAGTGCAGGACCGCCGGGATGATGCCCGCGGCGCCGTTGGTGGGGGCGGTGACGACCCGGCCGCCCGCCGCGTTCTCCTCGTTGACGGCCATCGCGTACAGCGTGGCCCACTCCATGGCGTGCGCCTGCGGGTCGCCCTCGGCGCGCAGCTGGCGGGCGGTGCCGGCGGCGCGGCGCTTGACCCGCAGGCCGCCCGGCAGGATCCCCTCGCGGGACATGCCGCGCGCGACGCAGGCCTGCATGACGCGCCAGATCTCCAGGAGGCCCTCGCGGATCTCCTCCTCCGTGCGCCAGGCCTTCTCGTTCTCCAGCATCATCGAGGAGATCGACAGGCCGTTCTCGTTCGCCAGCCGCAGCATCTCGTCACCGGAGCGGAAGGGGAACCTCAGCACCGTGTCGTCGAGCTTGATCCGGTCCTCGCCGACCGCGTCCTCGTCCACGACGAAACCGCCGCCCACCGAGTAGTACGTCTTCTCCAGCAGCGGGGTGCCCGAGGCGTCGTACGCGAAGAGCGTCATGCCGTTGGCGTGGTAGGGCAGGGAGCGCCGGCGGTGCAGGATCAGCTGGTTCGGCTCGTCGAAGGCGATCTCGTGGGACTCGCCTATCTCGGCGCCGAGGAGGCGCAGCCGGCCGCTCTGGCGGATGCGCTCGACCTCGGCGTCGGCCGTCTCCACGTTCACCGTGCGGGGGGAGTGCCCCTCCAGGCCCAGCAGTACGGCCTTGGGCGTGCCGTGGCCGTGGCCGGTGGCGCCGAGGGAGCCGAAGAGTTCCGCGCGGACGGACGCGGTCTGGGCGAGGACACCGTCCTTCTTCAGGCGGGTCACGAACATGCGCGCCGCCCGCATCGGGCCGACCGTGTGGGAGGAGGAGGGGCCGATGCCGATGGAGAAGAGGTCGAAGACGGAGATGGCCACGGTGGCGGACTCCCTTGTCTGCTCGTGGGGTGGGAGGGGGCAGGAGAGGCGGATTGGTCGGATTTTGTCCGGCAGCTGAGCTTAACGCGGTGAGGTGAACAGCTCGGCTGCCGGACGGGGTGGGAAGCTTTCGGTCAGGCGTGGGTCAGCTCGCGCTCCGGTGTGGCCGTGGCGGCCCCGGGGCCGTCCAGCACGGGGTCCGGGCCCGGCAGGCCCGCGTGGTGGGCCCTGACCCCGGCGCGGACGGCCCGGAAGTACGTGACCAAGGCCATGGCGGCCAGCAGAGCGATGTCGTAGCCGCCCGGTACGGGCGCCGCGGCCGCCGCCCGAGGTGGTGACGGCGGTCACGGCCGCGGTCCAGCCGTTCGGGGCGAAGCCGCCGTGGGCGGTGAAGTTCTCGGTGCGGAAGCCGGAGGCGATCAGCGCGACGACGGCCGCGATCCACACCGCCCAGCCGGGGAAGGTGTCCGTCCTGATGGGGATGCCGACTATGTGCCGCTTTTTGCATGATTCAGGGGCGATGGGTGGCATCCGCTGGGGCAGCGGTCATGAAAAGGGCCCGGCCCTGTGGAAAACACGGCCGGGCCCTGCCCGCTCGCTACAGCGTCGGGTACAGCGGGAACTGCGCGGCGAGCGCCGAGACGCGCGCCTTCAGGTCCTCGGCGTCGTAGGCCGGCTTCAGGGCCTGCGCGATGATCTCGGCGACCTCGGTGAAGGCCTCGGCGTCGAAACCGCGGGTGGCCAGCGCCGGCGTGCCGATCCGCAGGCCCGAGGTCACCATCGGCGGCCGCGGGTCGTTCGGGATGGCGTTCCGGTTGACCGTGATGCCGACCTCGTGGAGGCGGTCCTCGGCCTGCTGGCCGTCGAGCTCCGAGTTGCGCAGGTCCACCAGGACCAGGTGCACGTCGGTGCCGCCGGTGAGGACGTCCACGCCCACGGCCTTGACGTCGTCCTGGACCAGACGGGCGGCGAGGATCTTCGCGCCCTCCAGGGTGCGCTCCTGGCGCTCCTTGAACTCGGGCGAGGCCGCGACCTTGAAGGAGACGGCCTTGGCCGCGATCACGTGCTCCAGCGGACCGCCCTGCTGACCCGGGAAGACCGCGGAGTTGATCTTCTTGGCCAGCTCCTGCGTCGACAGGATCACGCCACCGCGCGGACCGCCGAGGGTCTTGTGCGTGGTGGTGGTGACGACGTGGGCGTGCGGCACCGGGTTCGGGTGCAGACCCGCGGCGACCAGGCCGGCGAAGTGCGCCATGTCGACCATCAGGTAGGCGCCGACCTCGTCCGCGATGCGGCGGAAGGCGGCGAAGTCCAGCTGGCGCGGGTAGGCGGACCAGCCCGCGACGATCAGCTGCGGCTTGGACTCCTTGGCGAGGCGCTCGACCTCGGCCATGTCGACCTGGCCCGACTCGTCGACGTGGTACGGGACCACGTTGTAGAGCTTGCCGGAGAAGTTGATCTTCATGCCGTGGGTCAGGTGACCGCCGTGGGCCAGGTTCAGGCCCATGATCGTGTCGCCCGGCTTCAGGAGCGCGAACATCGCGGCGGCGTTCGCCTGCGCACCGGAGTGCGGCTGGACGTTCGCGGCCTCGGCGCCGAACAGCGCCTTGATGCGGTCGATCGCGATCTGCTCGACCACGTCGACGTGCTCGCAGCCACCGTAGTAACGGCGGCCCGGGTAGCCCTCGGCGTACTTGTTGGTCAGGACCGAGCCCTGGGCCTCCATGACGGCGACCGGAGCGAAGTTCTCCGACGCGATCATTTCCAGGGTCGACTGCTGGCGCACGAGCTCGGCGTCGACGGCGGCGGCGACGTCCGGGTCGAGCTCGTGGAGAGGGGTGTTCAGTACAGACATCAGGATCCCCTGGGGTCAGTTACCGGCGGTGAGCTTGGCGTAATCGTCGACGGAGAGCAGGTCGGACGGCTCCTCCGTGACGCGTACCTTGAAGAGCCAGCCACCCTCGAACGGGGCCGAGTTCACCAGCGACGGGTCGTCCACGACGTCCTGGTTGGCCTCGACGACCTCACCGGTGACGGGGGAGTACAGGTCGCTGACCGACTTGGTCGACTCCAGCTCGCCGCAGGTCTCGCCCGCGGTCACGGTGTCGCCGACCTCGGGGAGCTGCGCGTAGACGACGTCACCGAGCGCGTTGGCCGCGAACTCCGTGATGCCGACCGTCGAGACGCCGCCCTCGGCGTCCGACAGCCACTCGTGCTCCTTGCTGTAACGCAGCTGCTGGGGGTTGCTCATGACCTGATTCTCCTGGATGCGGGGGAGTGGATACGAACAGTGGTCTTGCGTACCGAGACGGCGCGCGGACAGGCGGCCGTACGGGTGAACCGTCCGGCTCGGGCTCTGCACGGGCCGCGGCGGGGTTACTTCTGCCGCTTGTAGAACGGCAGCGCCACGACCTCGTACGGCTCATGCGTACCGCGAATGTCGACGCCGACACCGGAGGTGCCGGGCGCGGCGTGCGCCGCGTCCACGTACGCCATCGCGATCGGCTTGCCCAGCGTCGGGGACGGCGCGCCCGAGGTGACCTCGCCGATGACCCGGCCGTCCGCGACCACCGGGAACCCGGCGCGCGGTACGCGGCGGCCCTCGGCGATCAGGCCGACCAGCTTGCGCGGCGGGTTGGAGGCGGCGCGCTCGGCGGCGGCCTCCAGCGCCTTGCGGCCGACGAAGTCGCCTTCCTTCTCGAACTTCACGACCCGGCCCAGACCCGCGTCGAACGGGGTGAGGGAGGTGGTCAGCTCGTGCCCGTACAGCGGCATGCCCGCCTCCAGGCGCAGGGTGTCGCGGCAGGACAGCCCGGCCGGGACCAGGCCGACGCCCGCGCCCGCCTCGGTCAGCGCCTGCCACAGCTGCACGGCGTGCCCGGGGGCGACGAACAGCTCGAAGCCGTCCTCGCCGGTGTAGCCCGTACGCGCGATCAGCGCGGGCACCCCGGCCACCGTGCCCGGCAGGCCGGCGTAGTACTTCAGACCGTCCAGGTCGGCGTCGGTCAGCGACTTCAGGATGCCGGGGGACTCCGGGCCCTGCACGGCGATCAGCGCGTACGCGTCGCGGTCGTCGCGGACCTCGGCGTCGAAGCCGGCGGCGCGCTCGGTGAGCGCGTCCAGGACGACCTGGGCGTTGGAGGCGTTGGCGACGACCATGAACTCGGTCTCGCCCAGCCGGTAGACGATCAGGTCGTCCAGGATCCCGCCGTCCTCCTGGCAGATGTGCGTGTAGCGGGCGCGGCCGACGCCGACGGTGGAGATGTTGCCGACCAGCGCGTAGTCCAGGACCTTGACGGCCTCGGGGCCGGTCAGGGTGATCTCGCCCATGTGGGACAGGTCGAACAGACCGGCCTTGGTGCGTACGGCGTTGTGCTCGTCGCGCTCGCTGGCGTAGCGCAGCGGCATGTCCCAGCCCGCGAAGTCGGTCATGGTCGCACCGAGCGAGCGGTGCAGCGCATCGAGGGCGGTCAGACGGGGGGCATTGCTCATGGGTGTGGCTCCCGGGTCCCAGGGCATGACATGACGAGGACGATCCTCCCCATCTGTCATCGGAACCTGAGAGGTTCGCCGAGAGTTCCCGCGCAAACGGGGTGCGTCCTCGACTTGCACCTTGGGTGGAGCGCACGCCGGTGCCGTCGGGGACGGCGGCGCGGCTCGCTTTTCAGATCTGCCTCATCCACGCGGTACGGGGCCTGAGAGATTCAAGGGAGGTACTTGCTCCTTCGGCGCCCGGGCACGGCCTTGCGGCCTGCCGGGACTCTCCCGCGCGGATTCAAGCGGCCGGTATGCAGTTGGTGTCCAGATGGCGCACATCATTGCACGCGACGGCCGGGAGTGGGCGTGCGGGCCCGAAAGACAGTGCGAGGCCGTAGCGGGTCTCGAGCGGGCGGACCGGAACCGGCGGTGCCGGATTACCGTCTCTTTACACTCAGTGGGCAAGGGTCCTCGCGACCCGATTCGGGGGAGGCGATCACTGTGGCGGTGCGGAGATTCGGAGTGGTGACGACGACGGGGACCGTGGACGGGGTCCCCAAGCAGCGGGGAGCCGGCGGGCGGAAGCGCGGGACCCTGGAAGGATCGCGGGTGGAAGGCGCGCCGTCGGTACGTGACCTGCGCGGCCGGGGGGCGCACGGCCCCCGGCGGCTCGGCTTCGCCGCGGGGGACATCGTCGTGGTGTCCGGCCTGCCGGGCGGCGGCAAGAGCACGCTGATCAAACGGGCCGCGGCCGGCGGGGGAATCGACTCCCAGGACACCCGGGAACGCTGGGAGCGGCGGATGCCGCGCGCGCTGCCGTACGGCGCGTACCGCCCCCTGGTCCGGGCCGCGCACTACTGGGGGCTGTGGCGGGTGCTGCGCTCCGGCGCCTCGGTGGTGGTCCACGACTGCGGTACGCAGACCTGGGTGCGGGGCCTGCTCGCCGCGGCCGCCCGCCGCCGGGGCAGGGCCCTGCACCTGCTGCTGCTGGACACCACCCCGCAGGAGGCCCTGGCCGGGCAGGCGGCGCGGGGCCGGCGCGTGTCCGCGTACGCCTTCGCACGGCACCGGGGGGCGGTGGCGCGGCTGCTGCGCGACGCGGAGTCGGGCCGCCTCCCGATGGGCTGCGCGTCCGCGGTCCTGCTGGACCGGGCCACCGCCTCGGCCATCACGGACATCGGCTTCCACTGAGGCGGCGCGGAACCCGGCGGTCACCGGCCGCGCGGCCGGGCGGCACGCGAGCACCCGGCCCGGGCGCGCCCGCACCCGGTCGATCCGGTCCGAGGGGCCGGGGCCCCGCCGGGTCACCGGCCCCGACCCACTAATCTCGGCACGAGACTCAGACGGCGGCAGCGGAGGCGTGGATGCACGGCGGCGGATGGCCCGACAACGAGCTGGAGCAGGTGCTCGGGGCGGCGCTGGGACAGGCGGACGCCGGAGCGCGGATCCTGGAAGTGCTCGGGCGCAGCCGGGTCTGGGTGCCCCTGCCCGGCGGCGGCGGACCCGAGGACGCCGACCTGACGCTTCCGACGATGCAGATCGGCGGCGAGGCGTACGTCCCGGTCTACAGCTCCGAGGCCCAGTTCCGTTTCTGCGTCGGCCCCGGCATGGACTTCGCCGTGGCCCCCGCCGTCGAGTTCGCGCGCGGCCTGCCCCCGCAGCTCGGCATCGCCGTGAACCCCGAGGGGGCCGTCGGCGTACCGCTGCCCCCGGCCGCCGTCGCGGAGCTGTGCCGCACCGGGCGGACCCCGCTCGACGGCCCGGCCACCGGCGGCCGCGTGCGCCTCTTCGAGCCCGACTGGCAGGAAGACCCGGTGGACTTCCTGGCCGCCGCCGGCGAGGAGTTCCGCGCCACCGGGGTGGTGGCCGCCGCGCACCGCTGCCTGGCCAGCGTCGAGGGCGGAGCGCCCGAGCTGTACATCGGTGTCCGGCTGGTGGGATGGGATCCCGAGTCCCGCAGCGCCCCGCTGGAGGCGCTCGGCCGGGCCCTGGCCCGGGTGCCGGCGCCCTGGCCCGTGCAGCTGATCCTCCTGGACGCCGCCCAGGACCCGGTCACGGACTGGATTCGTGAGCGCGTGCGCCCCTTCTACCTCCCCTAGGGCCGCTTAAGCTGGTTACATCTCTTGGCCGCACGGTGGCTGCTGGTCCGAGGGGCACGGGTGGATCGACGGGCGGACGAAGAGGGGTACCGGGTGAGTGCGTCAGGCACGGCCGCGGCCGGGCAGGTCGAGCACATGCTGCGCCAGGTGACTCCCGGGCGCTATGAGAGCTACGAGTCGCTTCTGCACGCCCTCGCCGAGGGCCGGCTGTGGATGCTGCTGTGGCAGGGGCAGCCGGGCTCCCCGGACGCCCAGTACGGCGGCATGGAGGTCGACGGGCTCGGCTACGCGCCCTGCGTGACCTCCCCGCAGGAACTGGCCGCCAGCGGCTGGAACCGCGGCTACGAGGTGGTCACCGGGCGGGACATCGCCCGCGCCCTCTACCCGGACCGCTGGGGGCTGTGGCTCAACCCGCACGCCCAGGGCGGCGGCCTCGGCCTCCCCTGGGCCGACCTGCGCCGCATCGCCACCGGCCTGGACCGGATGCCGGCCGGGCCGCTGCGGCTGTCCGAGCCCGCCCTGGAGCTCCCGCAGTTCTACGGGCTGCTCACCCAGCACGCGCACCGCACGCCCGCCGTCCGGTCGTTGCGCCGGGCCTGGGTTCAGCCGTCGCTCGGGTCCGCGTACCTCGCGGTCGGGCTGGACCTGTACGACGCCTCCGCGCCCGCGCTGGAATCCGTACGGGAGATGATGCGGCAGTCGGTCGGCGCGGTCCCGGAGGGCGTTCCGGTGTGCACCGTCGCGCTGGCGGACGAGCACGATCCGGTGGCGATGTGGCTGCGTTCGCAGACCCGTCCGTTCTACGACCGCGAGGGCCAGGGGCCCTCCTACTAGGCCCTGTCCGGGGCGTCGCCGCGAGGCCGCCCGGAGTCTGGGACAGCGGTATCGAGCCATCCGAGGCCGCCGGGAACCGAGGTTCCCGGCGGCCTTCGCCTTGTCCTGATTTCAGTGGTGTTGTACGCCCAAAAGGCGCACGCCTCTTGCGAGTTGGGCACCATGTCCGTTTGCGTACCGAACAGACGGTCTTGCTCCGCTGAGCCGTGAGCGAAGTCCGGATAACGGGTACCGGGACGTCAGATCACGTTTGCGCATCCATTCACCTGCGGGTCTGGCGGCTGGTCGAGCGCCCGATGAAGACTCCCCACCCAAGAGCCGCTCAGTCCTCCAGGACGCGGTTCGGTTCGTGTACTGCACCTGTTGTTCCGCACGGCACTTCTCGCAGCACTTCCCGCACTTCCTGCACTTCACACGCGTTCCGCGTGTCCCACGCACTCCGAGCGCCACTCCGCACCAACGCCGCCACAGCGGCGGGCATGGGCCGGCAGACCCGTCGGCCGAGAGGGGTCCCCACCACGATGACGGCACCACTGCATGACACGAGCGCGGAGACACCCGCACCCGTGTCCGTAGCCGACGTCCCTGCCAAGGCCATCGAAGGCCGCTCGCCCGGCCGCATCGCCTGGATGCGGCTCAAGCGCGACAAGGTCGCGCTGACCGGCGGCGTGGTCGTGATCCTCCTGATCCTGGTGGCGGTCTTCGCGCCGCAGATCGTGAGCCTGCTGGGCCACCCGCCCAACGAGTTCCACGAGGACATGATCGATCCCGACCTCGGCACGCCGATCGGCTCGCTGGGCGGCATGAGCTCCGACTTCCTGCTGGGCGTCGAACCCACCAACGGGCGCGACGTGTTCAGCCGGATCCTCTACGGCGCGCGCATCTCCCTGGTCGTCGCCTTCCTGGCGGCCTTCGTCTCGGTCGTCATCGGCAGCCTGCTCGGCGCGCTCGCCGGCTTCCTCGGCGGCTGGGTCGACGGGCTGATCAGCCGCACGATGGACCTGCTGCTGGCCTTCCCGCAGCTGCTGTTCACCATCGCCCTGGTGTCCGTGGTCCCCAACTCCCTCTGGGGGTTCGAGGGTTCGGGCGTCCGGATGGGCGTGCTGATCGTCGTCATCGGCTTCTTCGGCTGGCCGTACATCGGCCGCATCGTCCGGGGCCAGACGATCTCGCTGCGCGAACGCGAGTACGTCGAGGCCGCGCGCAGCCTCGGAGCCGGCCGCGGCTACATCCTGATCAAGGAGCTGCTGCCCAACCTGATCGCGCCGATCCTCGTCTACTCGACGCTGATCATCCCGACCAACATCCTGACGGAGGCGGCCCTCAGCTTCCTCGGTGCCGGCGTCAAGCCGCCCACCGCCTCCTGGGGCAAGATGCTGTCCGACGCCGTCCCCATCTACCAGGACGACCCCATGTACATGGTGGTCCCGGGCATCACGATCTTCATCACCGTCCTGGCGTTCAACCTCTTCGGGGACGGGCTGCGCGACGCACTCGACCCCAAGGGCAGCTGAACCGCTTCTTCGATTCACCCACCTATGGAGGTTGGACAACCGTGATCCGCAGAAAGCAGGCACTCGCGATCACCGCCGTGGTCGCTGCCCTGTCGCTGACCGCCGCGTGCGGTGGCAACGACAACAAGAAGACCAGCGAGGGTGGTGACAAGGGCTACAGCGGCGCCTCGACCGCCGTGGTGAACGCCTCGGACACCAAGGGCGGCGAGCTCAAGCTCTGGTCCCCCCAGGACGTGGACTTCCTCGACCCGGCGCGTGCCTACTACGGCTTCGTCTGGAACCTTCAGCGCCTCTACATCCGCCAGCTGTACGCGTACGACAGCAAGCCGGGCGTCGCGGGCACCAAGCTGGTCCCGGACCTCGCCGAGGCCCTGCCGGTCCTGAGCAACGACGGCAAGACGTACACCATCAAGATCAAGGACGGCGTGAAGTTCGAGGACGGTTCGCCGATCACCTCGAAGGACTTCAAGTACGGCATCGAGCGCGTCTTCGCGCAGGACGTGCTGTCCGGCGGTCCGACGTACCTGGTCGACCTGCTCGACCAGGGCCAGAAGTACCCCGGTCCGTACA
This sequence comes from Streptomyces sp. NPDC028314, assembly GCF_055565795.1. Classification (NCBI taxonomy): domain Bacteria; kingdom Bacillati; phylum Actinomycetota; class Actinomycetes; order Kitasatosporales; family Streptomycetaceae; genus Streptomyces; species Streptomyces sp. NPDC028314. The sequence continues at coordinate 255,295 of NZ_JBVHTP010000005.1, read as the reverse complement.
AGGACACCGACCCGGGCAAGATGGGCCTGAAGTCGGTCGAGACGCCGGACGACAAGACCATCGTCTTCAACCTGGCCAGCGCCAACTCGGACTTCAACTACCTGCTGGCGATGCCGTCCTCCTCGCCGGTGCCGATGGCCAAGGACGAGGGCGCCTCCTACACCAACAAGCCGGTCTCCACCGGTCCTTACAAGGTGGAGAGCTTCACCTCGGGCAAGGGCGCGACCTTCGTCCGCAACGAGAACTGGGACCCGGCGACGGACACGATCCGCAAGGGTCTGCCGGACAAGGTCTCCTTCACGGTCACCACCAACCCGGACGACATGGACCAGCGCCTGCTCTCCGGCGACATCGACCTCGCCGTCGACGGCACCGGTGTCCAGCAGGCCGCGAAGAACAAGATCCTCAAGGACGCGAACCTCAAGAAGAACGCGGACAACCCCTACACGGGCTACATCCGCTACTTCGCCTTCCCCCAGACGGTCGCGCCGTTCGAGAACATCGAGTGCCGCAAGGCCGTCATCTACGCGGCCGACCCGAAGTCCCTGCAGAACGGCCGTGGCGGCCCGACCAGCGGTGACCTCGGTGCCAACATGCTGCCGCCCGGTGTCCCCGGCGCCGACAAGGCCTACGACCCGTGGGGTCTGACCGGCGGCAAGCCGCAGGTCGACAAGGCCAAGGCGGCCCTCAAGGCGTGCGGCAAGCCCGACGGGTTCGAGACCACCATCGCGGTCCGCAACAACCGCGTCCCCGAGGTCAAGACCGCCGAGTCCCTCCAGGCCTCGCTCGCCAAGGTCGGCATCAAGGCCACGATCGACCAGTTCGACGGCAAGCTCTCCTCCTCCGTCATCGGCTCGCCCGAGAACGTGAAGAAGAAGAACTACGGCATCATCGTCATGGGCTGGGGCGCCGACTACAACTCCGGCTCGGGCTTCCTCCAGCCGCTGGTCGACGGTTCCTTCATCGCGGCGAACGGCAACAACAACTACACGATGGTCGACGACCCGGAGATCAACGGGCTGTTCGACAAGGCCGCTGCCGCCCCCTCCCCGGACGCAGCCGCTCCGTTCTACACGGACATCAACAAGAAGGTCATGGAGAAGGCGCTGTACCTGCCGATCAACTTCGACAAGGCGCTGATCTACCACAACCCCCGCCTGACGAACGTCTACTTCAACGACTCGATGGGCCGCATCGACCTCGCTGTCCTGGGCGTCGCCAAGTAGTCATCAGGCAGTCCGGCGTCGTCCGGCAGTCCGGCGGCCCGCCCCAGGGCGGCCGCCGGGCACCAGCAGGTCAGCAAGTACGTAAGTAAGTGCCTTCACCGCACATGCGCTAGTCCGAAGGGCAGGTGAAGGCCGCAGGCGGCGGCTGCCGTCCCCACGAGGGACGGCGGCCGCCCGCCCCGGGCGGCCGACTGCAGTGCTCGTCTACCTCATACGGCGGCTGTTCAACGTCGCCGCCACGCTGCTGGTGGTCTCCGTGGTCACCTTCGGCATCTTCTTCGCGGTCCCGAAGCTGACCGGCAGCGATCCCGCGCTCATGTACGCCGGCCGCGAGACCAACGAGACCGCCCTGGCGGGCATCCGCGTGAAGATGGGCTTCGACAAGCCCATCTCCGAGCAGTACTGGGTGTTCCTCAAGGGCATCTTCGTCGGCCGCGACTACGACGCCGGCACCGAGGTGACGCACTGTGCGGCGCCGTGCTTCGGCTACTCCTTCAAGAGCGAGGCCCCCGTCTGGGAGACCATGCTCGACCGCATGCCGGTCACCCTCTCGCTCGCCCTCGGGGCGGCCGTGATCTGGGTGATCGCGGGTGTGGCGACCGGAGTGGTCTCGGCGCTGAAACGTCGTACCGCCATCGACCGGACCGTCATGATCGGAGCGCTCGCCGGCGTCTCCCTGCCGATCTTCTTCACCGGCATGGTGGCCCCCGCGATCTTCGTCTACAGCCTCGGCTGGCTGGACGTGTCCAACTACAAACCCCTGACCGAGGATCCGGTGGCCTGGCTCAACAGCCTGATCCTGCCCTGGGTCACCCTGGCCTTCCTCTTCGCCGCCACCTACGCCCGCATCACCAGGGCCACCATGCTGGAGGTCCTCGGCGAGGACTACATCCGCACGGCCCGGGCCAAGGGGCTCAAGGAGGGCGTGGTCATCCGCAAGCACGCCCTGCGCTCCACCCTCACCCCGATCGTCACGATGTTCGGCCTCGACCTCGGCGGACTCCTCGGCGGCGCGGTGCTCACCGAGACGACCTTCAACTTCCAGGGTCTGGGGACGGCGGCAGTCGCCGCCATCGGCCAGGGCGACCTCCCCGTGATCATGGGAGTCACCCTGCTCGCCGCGCTCTTCGTGGTGCTGGCCAACCTGATCGTGGACCTGCTGTACGCCGTCATCGACCCGCGCGTGAGGCTGACGTGACCGAGACCCCCGCATCTTCCTCCGGCGTCCCGGGCGGACCCGCGTTCGTGCCCGAGCAGGCGAAGGGGGAGCCGCAGCCCGCCGGCTCCTTCCTCTCCGTACGCGACCTCAAGGTCCACTTCCCGACCGACGACGGCCTCGTGAAGTCCGTCGACGGACTCTCCTTCGACCTGGAGCGCGGCAAGACGCTCGGGATCGTCGGCGAGTCCGGCTCCGGCAAGTCGGTCACCTCGCTGGCCATCATGGGCCTGCACCGCACCGGCAACGCCCGCAGCCGCCCGCACATCTCGGGCGAGGTGGTGCTGGACGGCGAGGACCTGGTCCAGGCCGACGCCGACCACGTGCGCAAGCTCCGCGGCCACAAGATGGCGATGGTCTTCCAGGACCCGCTGTCCGCGATGCACCCGTACTACTCGGTGGGCAAGCAGATCGTCGAGGCCTACCGGACCCACCACGACGTCGACAAGAAGACGGCCCGCAAGCGCGCCGTCGAGATGCTCGACCGGGTCGGCATCCCCGAGCCCCACCGGCGCGTGGACGCCTACCCCCACGAGTTCTCCGGCGGCATGCGCCAGCGTGCCATGATCGCGATGGCGCTCGTCAACAACCCCGAACTGCTCATCGCGGACGAACCCACGACCGCCCTGGACGTCACCGTCCAGGCGCAGATCCTGGACCTGATCCGCGACCTGCAGAAGGAGTTCGGCTCCGCGGTCATCATGATCACGCACGACCTCGGCGTGGTCGCCGAGATGGCCGACGACATCCTCGTGATGTACGGCGGCCGGTGCGTCGAGCGCGGCACCGCCGAGAAGGTCTTCTACGGCCCCCGGCACCCCTACACCTGGGGCCTGCTCGGATCGATGCCGCGCATCGACCGCGACCAGACCGAGCGGCTGATCCCGGTCAAGGGCTCGCCGCCCAGCCTCATCAACATCCCGAGCGGCTGCGCCTTCAACCCCCGGTGCCCGTACGCCGACGTACCCAAGGGCGGCATCACCCGCACCCAGCGCCCCGAGCTGACCCTGGACGACAGCCGGCACTGGTCCGCCTGCCACATGTCGCAGGAGGAGCGGACCCGGATCTGGACCGAAGAGATTGCGCCGAAGCTGTGACCGACATGAAGAAGACGGACGCGGCACAGGCTCCCTCCGCACAGGCCACGGCGGCACTGGCGGAGGAGCCGCTGCTGAAGGTGACCGGGCTGGTCAAGCACTTCCCCATCAACAAGGGGCTGCTGCGCCGCCAGGCCGGTGCGGTCAAGGCCGTGGACGGCATCGACTTCGACGTCCGGCGGGGTGAGACCCTCGGCATCGTCGGCGAGTCCGGCTGCGGAAAGTCGACCATGGGCCGGCTGATCACCCGGCTGCTGGAGCCGACCGGCGGCAAGGTCGAGTTCGAGGGCAAGGACATCACGCACCTGAGCGTGGCGGGCATGCGCCCGCTGCGCCGCGACGTGCAGATGATCTTCCAGGACCCGTACGGCTCGCTGAACCCGCGCCACACGGTGGGCACGATCGTCGGAGCGCCCTTCAAGCTCCAGAAGGTCACTCCCGAAGGCGGTGTGAAGGCGGAGGTCCAGCGGCTGCTCTCGCTGGTGGGCCTCAACCCCGAGCACTACAACCGTTACCCGCACGAGTTCTCGGGCGGTCAGCGCCAGCGCATCGGCATCGCGCGGGCGCTGGCCCTCAAGCCGAAGCTGGTCGTCGCGGACGAGCCGGTCTCGGCGCTGGACGTCTCGATCCAGGCGCAGGTGGTGAACCTGCTGGACGACCTCCAGGAGGAGCTCGGCCTGACGTACGTGATCATCGCGCACGACCTGTCGGTCATCCGGCACGTCTCCGACCGCATCGCGGTGATGTACCTCGGCAAGATCGTGGAGCTGGCGGACCGCAAGTCGCTGTACGAGGCGCCGATGCACCCGTATACGAACGCGCTGATGTCGGCCGTGCCGGTGCCGGACCCGAGGCGGCGCGGTGCGAAGAGCGGCCGCATCCTGCTCAAGGGCGACGTGCCGTCGCCGATCTCGCCGCCGAGCGGCTGCCGCTTCCACACGCGGTGCTGGAAGGCGACGGAGCTGTGCACGAAGCAGGAGCCGCCGCTGGTGGCCCTGAAGACGGGGCACCAGGTCGCCTGCCACCACCCCGAGAACGCGCCCGACCAGGCGCCGGGCGACAAGGCCCTGCCGGGGGCGGCGGACGTGGTGGACACGCCGACGGTCTGACGGGGCCTGACGGGTGTTCTGAGTTGTCCGCCCCTGGAGTAGCGGCCGGGGGCGGGTGCGGTGCCGGGGCCCGGGGGCGTGTCCGCCTCCGGGCCCCGGCACCGCTGTATGCCGGCCCGTCGGGCCCGCCGCCGGGCGAACGGCACAATGGGGGCGTGCTCCACGATCTCTTCCCGCCCGGTGTCCAGCACGCTCTGGACCTCGCGGGCATTTTCGTCTTCGCCACGGCGGGCGCCCTGCTCGCCGTACGCAAGAACTTCGACATCTTCGGCATCGCCGTGCTCGCGCTCGTCACCGCCCTCGGCGGCGGCCTCTTCCGCGACCTCGTCATCGGCGCCGTGCCGCCCGCCGCCTTCGGGGAGCTCAGCTTCTTCGTCACCCCGCTCGTCGCGGCCGCGATCGTCTTCTTCCTCCACCCCGAGGTGCAGCGCATCAACCGGGCCATCAACGTCTTCGACGCGGCCGGCCTCGGGCTCTTCTGCGTGACGGGCACGACCAAGGCGTACGAGTTCGGCCTGGGGCTGACCGCGTCCGCCGCGCTGGGGCTCGCCACGGCGGTCGGCGGCGGCGTACTGCGCGACGTACTGGTCAACGAGGTGCCCTCGCTGCTGCGGGACCGCGAGATGTACGCCGTGCCCGCCGTCGTCGGGGCCTCGATGGTGGCCCTCTTCATCGCCTTCGACACGCTCAACGCCCTCACGACCGGCGCCGCGATCGTCACCACCTTCGTGCTCCGGCTGCTCGCGATCCGCTACCACTGGCGGGCGCCGCTGGCCTGGAACCGCCGCTCGGCGGTGGCCGAAGAGCCGTAACGAGCACGTAGCAATAGAAAGCTACCGCTTAGTAGCTTGCCGGTGTACCGTCCTTTTCATGTCACATGCAGCGGCCCAGGCATCCATCGGCGACAGCGAGTTCGACCGCGACACCACCCTCTCCCCCCGCGCGGGCGAGCCCGGTGTGTACGACGCGGAGCTCAGCGCCGGCTGGACGATCATCACCGCCGTCAACGGCGGATATCTGCTGGCCCTGGTCGGCCGGGCGCTCTCGGCGGCCCTGCCGCACCCGGACCCCTTCACCGTCTCCGCCCACTACCTGACCTCCTCCGTGCCCGGCCCCGCCGTGATCCGCACCGAGGTCGTCCGGATCGGGCGCACGCTGTCGACCGGCCAGGCCTCCCTCTTCCAGTACGACGAGAGCGGCGCCGAGATCGAGCGCATCCGCGTCCTCGCCTCGTACGGCGAGCTGTCCGCGCTCCCCGACTCGGTGCTGACCACCGCGCTGCCGCCGGTCATGCCCGCGTACGAGGACTGCCTCGGCGCCGAGGCCGGTCCGGCGCCGATCCCCGGCAGCTCCGCCATCGTGGACCGGCTCCGGCTGCGCCTCGACCCCGCGACGGCCGGCTGGGCGGTCGGAGCGCCGTCCGGCAAGGGCGAGATGCGGGCCTGGTTCGAGCTGGCCGACGGCCGCGACGCCGACCCGCTGTCGCTGCTGCTGGCGGTGGACGCGCTGCCGCCGACCGCCTTCGACCTCGGCCTGATCGGCTGGGCCCCGACGGTGGAACTCACCACCCACATCCGCCACCGCCCGGCGCCGGGCCCGCTGCGGGTCGCCATCACCACGCGCAACCTGGCCGGCGGCTTCCTGGAGGAGGACGCCGAGGTCTGGGACTCCGCCGACCGCCTGGTGGCCCAGTCCCGCCAGCTGGCCCGCGCGCCGCGCACGCAGGGCTGAGCCCGCGGCCGGTCCCCGGATGCCGTCCCCCGCCCCGGCCCTCCGGCTCCCCTCCCGGTCCCCTCGGGGGGCCGGAGGGGAGCCGGCCGGCCGGAGACTCGTAGAATCGGGGGATCATGGCCTACCTCGACCACGCCGCAACCACCCCGATGCTGCCGGAGGCCGCTGCGGCGATGACCGCGCAGTTCGCCGCCACGGGTAACGCGTCCTCCCTCCACGCAGCCGGCCGCCGGGCCCGCCGTACCGTCGAGGAGGCCCGCGAGGCCCTCGCCGAAGCCCTCGGCGCGCGCCCGAGCGAGGTGGTCTTCACCGCCGGCGGCACGGAGGCCGACAACCTCGCCGTCAAGGGCCTCTACTGGGCCCGCCGGGACCAGGACCCGGCCCGCACCCGGGTGCTCGCCAGTCCCGTCGAGCACCACGCGGTCCTCGACGCCGTCCACTGGCTCGCCGAGCACGAGGGCGCTCAGGTCGAGTACCTCCCGGTGGACCGGTACGGCCGCGTGCACCCCGAAGCCTTCCGCGAGGCGGTCGAGCGCAGCCCCGCCGACGTGGCCCTCGCCACCGTCATGTGGGCCAACAACGAGATCGGCACCGTGCTGCCGGTGGAGGAACTCGCCGCCGTCGCGCGCGAGTTCGGCATCCCCCTGCACTCCGACGCCGTCCAGGCCTTCGGCCAGCTCGACGTCCGCTTCGGCGACAGCGGCCTCGCCGCCATGACCGTCAGCGGCCACAAGGTCGGCGGCCCCTACGGCATCGGCGCCCTGCTGCTGGGCCGCGACCAGACCCCGGTGCCCGTCCTGCACGGCGGAGGCCAGGAGCGGCACGTCCGCTCCGGCACGCTCGACGTGCCCGCCATCGCGGCCTTCGCGGTGGCCGCCGTCCTCGCCGCCGAGCGGCGCGAACGGTTCGCCGCCGAGATCGGCGCGCTGCGCGACGAACTGGTGGCCGCCGTGCTCCGGCAAGTCCCCGACGCCGTCCTCGGCGGCGACCCGGTCGACCGGCTGCCCGCCAACGCCCACTTCAGCTTCCCCGGCTGCGAGGGCGACTCCCTGCTGCTGCTCCTCGACGCCCAGGGCATCGAGTGCTCCACCGGCTCCGCCTGCACCGCCGGGGTGGCCCAGCCCAGCCACGTGCTGCTGGCCACCGGCACTGATCCGCAGCTGGCCCGCGGCACCCTGCGGTTCTCCCTCGGGCACACCTCCACCAAGGAGGACGTCGCGGCCGTGGCCGCCGCCATCGGCCCCGCCGTCGCCCGGGCCCGCACGGCAGGGCTCAGCTAGGCCAGGGCTTCGCCGACCATGCGGATGTACCGGTCCCAGTCCCAGTGGCGGCCGGGGTCCGTGTGGTCGGCGCCCGGCACCTCGGAGTGGCCCAGGATGTGCTTGCGGTCCGCCGGTATGCCGTACCTCCGGCAGACATCGGCGGCCAGCCGGGCCGAAGCCGCGTACATCGCGTCCGTGAAGTCCTTCGGCCGGTCGACGAAGCCCACGTGCTCGATGCCGACGCTGCGCTCGTTCATCGAGCGGTTCCCGGAGTGGAAGGCCACGTCCAGCTCGCGCACCATCTGCTCGACATGACCGTCCTGGCGGACTATGTAGTGCGCCGACGCCTTGTGCCACGGGTTCTGGAAGGCGTCCACCGAGGACTCGAAACTGCCCTGTGTGACATGGACGACTATCCGGTCCACCCGGTAGTCGTCCGGCCGGTCGGCCAGCCGCCAGTTCGCCGGCGAGGCCGGCGTCCAGCTCGCGCCCACGTGGTCCAGCGCCCCGTCCTCGCGCGGCTTGGACACCCCGGGCAGCAGCCACCAGCCGCGCCGGATCTCGTCCCGCCCGGCGATCGCCGCCGCCGCGACGACACCCAGCCCGCCGAAGAGCACCGCCCTGCGGGTCCGGCCCGGAGCCCTGCCGCTCGCCTTCCCCGAGGCGTTGCCCGAGACCTTGCCCGACGCCTTCTTCCCCTCTCGCACCATGCGATCCACCCCCCGCACCCGATAACGCGCTGTGACCCCGCGCGGTTCCCCGTACTCTGGACGGTGCTATGACTGAGAACCTGCCGCGCACCGCCCGCCCCCTCCGCGTCCTGGCCGCCATGTCCGGCGGAGTGGACTCCGCCGTCGCCGCCGCCCGCGCGGTCGAAGCCGGGCACGACGTGACCGGCGTCCACCTCGCGCTCTCCGCGAACCCCCAGTCCTTCCGGACGGGCGCCCGCGGCTGCTGCACCATCGAGGACTCCCGCGACGCCCGTCGCGCCGCCGACGTCATCGGCATCCCGTTCTACGTCTGGGACCTCGCCGAGCGCTTCCGCGAGGACGTCGTCGAGGACTTCATCTCCGAGTACGAGGCCGGGCGCACCCCGAACCCCTGTCTGCGCTGCAACGAGAAGATCAAGTTCGCGGCCCTGCTCGACAAGGCCCTGGCCCTCGGCTTCGACGCCGTCTGCACCGGCCACTACGCCACCGTCGTACTGAACGAGGACGGCACCCGCGAGCTGCACCGCGCCTCCGACATGGCCAAGGACCAGTCGTACGTCCTCGGCGTTCTCGACGAGAAGCAGCTGGCCCACGCCCTCTTCCCGCTCGGCGACACCCTCACCACCAAGGAAGAGATCCGCGCCGAGGCCGAGGAGCGCGGCCTGGCCGTCGCGAAGAAGCCCGACAGCCACGACATCTGCTTCATCGCCGACGGCGACACCCAGGGCTTCCTCGCGAACCGCCTGGGCAAGGCCGAGGGCGACATCGTCGACGAGACGGGCGAGAAGGTCGGCACCCACGAGGGCGCCTTCGGCTTCACCATCGGCCAGCGCAAGGGCCTGCGGATCGGCCACCCCGCCGCCGACGGCAAGCCGCGCTACGTCCTCGACATCTCCCCGGTGAACAACACCGTCACCGTCGGGCCCGTCGAGGCCCTCGACGTCAGCGCCCTCACCGCGATCCGCCCCCGCTGGTGCGGCTCCACGGCCGCCGCCCCCGGCACGTACACCGCGCAGCTGCGCGCCCACGGCGGCGAGACCGAGGTCTTCGCCGAGCTCGTGGACGGCGAACTGCGGGTGCGCTTCGAGGAGCCGGTGCGCGGCGTGGCCCCCGGCCAGGCGATCGTGCTCTACGACGGCACGCGCGTGGTCGGCTCCGCCACCATCGCCACGACCACGCGGGCGGCCGCCACCGTCTGAGCGGCCGGGATCAGACCACCGTCAGGACGATCTTGCCGGTGGTCCGGCCCAGTTCGCCGATCTCGTGCGCCTTCGCGGCCTGCTCCAGCGGCAGGACGGTGTCGACCAGCGGCTTGAGCAGCCCCTGGTCGGCCAAGGCGGCGATCTCCCGCAGGCCGCCCAGGTCCGGCTCCACGAGGACCCAGGAGGCGTGCACGCCCTGCGGGTCGGCCGGCAGGCCGTCCGGGCCCGGCAGGGTGATCAGGTGCCCGCCCGGCTTGAGCACCTTCAGCGAGCGCTGCCCGGTGTCCCCGCCGACCGAGTCGATCACCACGTCCACGTCGGAGACGGCGTCCTCGAAGTCGGTGGTGCGGTAGTCGATCACCTCGTCGGCGCCCAGTGCGCGCAGCACCTCGTGCTTGGCCGCGCTGGCCGTGCCGATCACGTACGCGCCGCGGGCCTTGGCGATCTGCACCGCCAGGTGGCCGACGCCGCCCGCCGCAGCGTGGACCAGCACCCGCTGCCCGGCGGTGATCCCGGCCGTGTCCACCAGTGCCTGCCAGGCGGTCAGCGCCGCCAGCGGCAGGGCCGCGGCTTGCACGTGGTCCAGGGAGGCCGGCTTACGGGCGAAGTGCCGGGCCGGGGCGACCACGTACTCGGCGTAGCCGCCCGCCTGGCGCGGGAAGTTCGGCATGCCGTAGACCTCGTCGCCCGCGCGGTACAGCGTCACGCCCGGACCGACCGCCTCGACGGTGCCCGAGACGTCCCAGCCGACCATCGGGACCTCGCCCCAGCCGATGATCGCGCCGGTGGCCCGGGTCTTCCAGTCCACCGGGTTGACGCCGGCCGCGTGGACCCGGACCAGGATCTCGTTCAGACCCGGCTCGGGCCGGGCCGTCTCGACCTCGGTGAGAACCTCGGGCCCGCCCCAGTGGCTGATGACGACGGCACGCATGAATGTCTCCTTGGTGGTGTTCAGTGCTCTTCCGTACCGGTTTTCCCGGCCGATGGCACCAGCTTGGCCGCTCCCGGCCCCGCATGGTGATGGCCGGACGGCCACCATGTGACAGAATCTGGCCATGCACCGTGTAGCCGTACTCGCCCTCGAAGGCGTCGCCCCGTTCGAGCTCGGCATGCCGTCGCGGGTCTTCGGCAACGCCCGCGCGGAAGACGGCGGCGCCCTGTACGAGGTCACCGTCTGCACCGCGGACGGCCTGCCCGTGACCACCGACGCGGGCTTCACCATCGGCGTCACGGCCGGTCCCGAGGCGCTCGCCGCGGCCGACACCGTGATCGTCCCGCCCACCCACGCCATGCCCGCCCTCCTGCGCGGCGAGCCCCTGCCGGCGGTCCTCGCCGAAGCCCTCGCCGCCATCCGGCCCGGCACCCGGACCGTGTCCATCTGCACCGGCTCCGAGGTGCTCGCCGCCGCCGGACTCCTCGACGGCCGGGCCGCCACCACCCACTGGGTGCACGCGCCGGAGTTCCGGCGGGCCTTCCCCCGCGTCAAGCTCGACGAGGACGTGCTGTTCGTCGACGACGGCGATGTCCTCACCTCGGCCGGAGTGGCCGCCGGCATCGACCTCCTGCTCTACCTGGTGCGCGCCGACCACGGCACCGCCGTCGCCAACCGCGCCGCGCGGCTGTGCGTCGTACCGCCGTGGCGCGACGGCGGGCAGGCCCAGTACATCGACCGGCCCGTGCCCGAGCCGACCGTCGCCACCACCACCGCCACCCGCGCCTGGGCCCTGGAGCGGCTGGCCGAACCGATCACCCTCGCCGAGCTGGCCGCCCACGCCCGGATGAGCCTGCGCACCTTCACCCGGCGGTTCCGCGACGAGGTGGGCATGACCCCGGTGCAGTGGCTGACCGGGCAGCGCCTGGAGGTGGCCCGGCAGCTGCTGGAGTCCAGCGACCTGCCGGTGGACCTGGTCGCGCACCGGTCCGGCTTCGGCTCGGGCAACTCCCTGCGCCAGCACATGCGCACGACCCTCGGGGTTTCCCCCATCGCCTACCGGCGTACCTTCCGTCCCGCCCTCGCGGGGGCATGACCTCCGGGGTAATCGCCCCCGTGCCCGTCGCCGGGCAGGATCGAACCGACAGCCTGTCCCGGTTCGAGACCCGCGAAGGACACGACCATGACCGCGTACGCCATAGCCCACCTGCGCCCCGCCGCGATGAACGAGGAGATCCTGCGCTACATCGAGGAGGTCCAGTCCACCCTCGATCCCTTCGGCGGCCGTTTCCTCGTCCACGGACAGGAGGCCGAGGTCCTGGAGGGCCCCTTCGAGGGGGGCGTGGTAGTCGTCGCCTTCCCGGACATCGAGCGGGCCCGCGCCTGGTACCGCTCGCCCGGCTACCAGGCCATCCTCGGGCTGCGCACCCGCAACATCCCGGGCGAGGCCGTCCTGGTCGACGGAGTCGGCCCGGACTACGACGCCCGGCACACGGCGGCCGCCCTCCGCGAGACCGCCGGGCTCTGAACGGCCCGCCCGGCCCCCGGACCGCCCGGCCGGGGCGCGGGCCCGGCCCGCCAGGATGCGAGCATGGCCGTATGGCTACTCACCTGATCACCGGTGCCGGATCCGGCATCGGCGCCGCCGTCGCGGCCCGGCTGCACGCACGCGGCGACGACCTCGTCCTCCTGGCCCGCGACGCCGCGCGCGGCAAGGAGCTCATCGAGCGGTTCCCCGGCGCGGGAGTGCTCGTGGGAGACCTCGCGGACCCCGACCGGCTGTCGTGGGCCTTCTCCAAGCAGGCCGTCCCCGAGCGGATCGACTCCCTGCTGCACATCGCGGGGATCGTGGACCTCGGCCCGGTGGGCGAGCTGCGCCCCAAGACCTGGCACCAGCAGCTCAACGTGAACCTCATCGCCCCCGCCGAGGTCACCCGGCTGCTGCTGCCCACCCTGCGGGCCTCGCGCGCCACCGTCGTCTTCGTGAACTCCGGCGCCGGCCTCGCCGCCCACGCCGACTGGAGCGCGTACGCCGCCTCCAAGCACGGGCTCAAGGCCCTCGCGGACTCGCTGCGCGCCGAGGAGAAGCCGAACGGCATCCGCGTGACCTCCGTCTACCCGGGCCGCACCGCCAGCCCCATGCAGGCCAAGGTGCACTCCCAGGAGGGCAAGGAGTACGACCCCGAGGCCTGGATCGACCCCGAGTCGGTGGCGACCACCATCGTCATGGCCGTCGACCTGCCCCGCGACGCCGAGGTCAACGACCTGACCGTCAGGCCCGGCCGATGACCGCGGGCGCCACCGGCATCGGCTCGCTGCCCGGCGGCGACGCCCGCGAGGCCGCCAAGACCGTCACCGGCTCCTTCGAGGAGTTCCCGTACCTCGCCGAGCTGCCCGCCCGCGGGCCGGGCGCCGACATGATCGGCCGCTCCCTCGGGCTGCTCGTCGAGATGTACGCGCACGTCGAGCCCAGCGGCTGGCGGATCAGCGACCGCCCCGGACGCGACACCAGGCGGGCCCGGTCCTGGCTCGGCGAGGACCTGGACGCCCTGGAGGAGTTCACCCAGGGGTACCGGGGGAAGCTGAAGGTCCAGGCCGTCGGGCCGTGGACGCTGGCCGCCGCGCTGGAGCTGCACGGCGGGGAAGCCGTGCTCCAGGACGCGGGCGCCTGCCGCGACCTGACCGGCTCGCTCGCGGAGGGGCTGCGCGAGCACCTCGCCGACGTGCACAAGCGCATCCCCGGCGCCGAGATCGTGCTGCAGTTCGACGAGCCCTCGCTGACCGCCGTCCTGCTGGGCCGGGTCCGCTCCGCCAGTGGGTACCGGACCTATCGCGCCGTCGACCGGCAGGTGGTCGAAGGCGCGCTGCGCGAGCTGTTCGCCGTCCACGACGGAGAGGTGGTCGTCCACTCCTGCGCCCCCGAGGTGCCCTTCGGACTGCTGCGGCGGGCCGGGGCCACGGGCGTCTCGTTCGATTTCTCGCTGCTCACCGAGCGCGAGGACGACGCCATCGGGGAAGCCGTCGAGGACGGTACGAAACTCTTCGCCGGAGTGGTGCCGGGCACCGACGGCCCGTTGTCGGACCCGGGCGGTAGCGTCATGGGTGTCAGGAAGCTTTGGCGCAGGCTGGGGCTGGCCCCGGAGACTCTCGCGGAGTCCGTCGTGGTCACCCCGTCGTGCGGTCTGGCGGGCGCTTCGCCCGCCTACGCCCGCGCGGTGCAGGCTCACTGCGTCAGGGCGGCGAGGTCGCTCGCCGACAACCCTGAGTGACGGATCAGACGGGCCACGGGAGGACACGGCATGGCAGCCGAACAGAAGCAGGCCGACGGCGGGCCGGCAGTGCCGACGGCGGTGCGTGAGCAGCACGCGCTGCTCGCCGAGCAGGTCGAGGAGCACCGCTTCCGGTACTACGTGAACGACCAGCCGGTCGTCAGCGACGCCGAGTTCGACAAGCTGCTGCGCTCGCTGGAGGCACTGGAGGACCAGTACCCGGAGCTGCGCACCCCCGACTCGCCCACCCAGAAGGTGGCCGGGGCGTACGAGACGGACTTCGCCTCCGTCGAGCACCGTGAGCGGATGCTCTCCCTCGACAACGCCTTCGACGACGAGGAACTGGCGGCCTGGGCCGAGCGGGTGGCCCGGGACGCCGGCACCTCCGACTACCACTACCTGTGCGAGCTCAAGGTGGACGGCCTCGCCGTCAACCTCACCTACGAGCACGGCCGCCTCACCCGCGCCGCCACCCGCGGCGATGGCCGCACCGGCGAGGACATCACGCCCAACGTCCGCACCATCGCCGAGATCCCGGACCGGCTGGCCGGCGACCGGATCCCGGCCCTGGTCGAGATCCGCGGCGAGGTCTACTTCCCGATGGAGAAGTTCGAGGAGCTCAACGCGCGGCTCGTCGAGACCGAGGGCAAGCCCTTCGCCAACCCCCGCAACGCGGCCGCCGGTTCGCTGCGCCAGAAGGACCCGAAGGTCACAGCGAGCCGCCCGCTGCACATGGTGGTGCACGGCATCGGCGCACGCGAGGGCTTCGACATCGACAACCTCTCGCAGGCGTACGGACTCCTGCGCGAGTGGGGCCTGCCGACCGCCGGGCACAACAAGGTCGTCTCCTCCCTCGAAGAGGTCAGGGAGTTCATCGCCTACTACGGCGAGAACCGGCACTCCGTGGCACACGAGATCGACGGTGTCGTCGTCAAGCTCGACGAGATCCCGCTGCAGGGCCGGCTCGGCTCCACCGCCCGCGCCCCGCGCTGGGCGATCGCCTGGAAGTACGCGCCCGAAGAGGTCAACACCAAGCTGATCGACATCAAGGTCGGCGTCGGCCGCACCGGGCGCGTGACCCCGTACGCGCAGGTGGAGCCGGTGAAGGTGGCCGGTTCCGAGGTGGAGTTCGCGACCCTGCACAACCAGGAGGTCGTCAAGGCCAAGGGCGTGTTCATCGGGGACACCGTCGTCCTGCGCAAGGCGGGCGACGTCATCCCCGAGATCCTCGGCCCGGTGGTGGACCTGCGGGACGGCAGCGAGCGGGAGTTCGTGATGCCTGCCGAGTGCCCCGAGTGCGGGACGACGCTGCGCCCCATGAAGGAGGGGGACATCGACGTCCGGTGCCCCAACGCCCGGACCTGCCCCGCCCAGTTGCGCGAGCGGATCTTCTACCTCGCCGGCCGCCAGAGCCTCGACATCGAGAACTTCGGCATGGTCGCGGCGGCGGCGCTGACCGGCCCGCTGGAGCCGTCCCGGCCGCCGGTGCTGGACGAGGGCGACCTCTTCGGCCTGACCATCGAGCAGCTGCTGCCGATCAAGGCGTACGTACTCGACCCCGACAGCGGGCTTCCCAAGCGCGACCCCAAGACGGGCGAGGAGAAGATCGTCACGGTCTTCGCCAACCAGAAGGGCGAGCCGAAGAAGAACGCCCTGGCCATGCTGGAGAACATCGCGGCCGCCAAGGAGCGCCCGCTGGCCCGCATCATCAACGGCCTGTCGATCCGCCATGTGGGCCCGGTCGCGGCCGAGGCCCTGGCCCGCGAGTTCCGGTCCATCGACGCGATCCGAAAGGCCACGGAGGAACAGCTGACGGCCACCGACGGGGTCGGGGCCATCATCGCCGCCTCCCTCAAGGAGTGGTTCGCGGAGCCGTGGCACGAGGAGATCCTGCGCAAGTGGCGGGAAGCCGGCGTCCGGATGGAGGAGGAAGGTTCCGGCGAGGAGCAGGGTCCGAGGCCGCTGGAGGGCCTGACCGTCGTCGTCACCGGCACTTTGCAGAGCCACACCCGGGACGGCGCCAAGGAGGCCCTGCAGAGCCGCGGCGCCAAGGTCACCGGCTCCGTGTCGAAGAAGACCTCCTTCGTCGTGGTCGGCGAGAACCCAGGCTCCAAGTACGACAATGCCGTGAAGTTGAAGCTCTCGATCCTCGACGACGCAGGATTCGCGGTGCTGCTGGAACAGGGACCGGACGCGGCGCGTGCGGTGGCCCTCCCGGTGGACGGCCCCGCCGAAGCGGAGTAATGACCTGGGGGAAGCCCTTCCGGGGGAGTAGCGAAGGCGAACGGATGCGTGGCGTGCGGCCGTACGGGCGGGCGCACGCCGGGCGCGGCGGTCGGTGGCAAACGGCCGGTACAAGGCTGGTAGCAGGGCGGTGACCTGTCGGATCATCGGAGGGGTGACCGCCGGGGCCTGGTCCGAACTCACCCGTTCGGCGGATACCGTACTGATGAGGATGGCTGGGTCGCATTCGGGCAACCACCGCCGACCGCTGCCCCTGGGAGCCTCTCGCGTCCTACTGTTGAGGGGTGCGCCTGTCGTGCACGGCTGCGTGATGCGCTTCCAGCCGTGATGGCATGACATCGGGGCCA
The DNA here is from genome assembly GCF_055565795.1 of Streptomyces sp. NPDC028314. Classification (NCBI taxonomy): domain Bacteria; kingdom Bacillati; phylum Actinomycetota; class Actinomycetes; order Kitasatosporales; family Streptomycetaceae; genus Streptomyces; species Streptomyces sp. NPDC028314. The sequence goes on along the minus strand of NZ_JBVHTP010000005.1, from coordinate 238,951 downwards.
TCGCGTGACATCGGCATCGCCGGCTGTGAGAGGGACGGGCATGAAACCCACCGAAAGCGCCGACCCGTCACCTGAATTCGGCGGGGACCCCCCGTCCATGCGGACGGGCCGGCTCGGAATCCTGGGTGCCAGGACACCGGAGACCCGCCCGCTCGAGACCTGTGCGGGCGGCACCGGACAGGGCGGCCGCACCGTGCTGCCCCTCGTCATCGTGGGCCTGTCCGTCGTGGTGCTGGCCGGCGGCATCGTCTCCGCGCTGACCGCCCGTCAAGCCCTCTTCCCCGGCGGCACGGTGGGCTGGGCGCTGGCCCTCCTCACCGGCATCATCGTCGGCCACCTCGTCGCCCTCGGGCGCGACCGCTGGTGGGGCGGCACCGGATCGGGCGCCGCGCTCACCCTCGGCGTGCTCATCCTCTACGGATGGGTCCCCGCCGGACTGGTGTCCCTGGCGGTGGTCTCGCTGGTCGGGGCCGCGCGCCGGCACCGCTGGCGGCAGGGCCTGCTGCACGGCTCCGTCGACATCCTCGGCATCGGCGCGGGGGCCCTCGTGCTGGCCGCCTTCGGAGACGGCCCGACCGTGGAAGCCCCCTGGCGGCCCGCCTCCTGGGGGGCCGGGGCGATCCCCGAGGTCATCCTCGTCGCCCTCGCCTACCTGCTCGTCACCCGGATCCTGCTGTGGTTCGCCCTGTCCCCGCCCGGCGGCGGACTGCCCACGGTGGCCCGTACCGCCCTGCTCCGGCAGGCGCTCGTCGCCGCCGCCCTGCTGGGGATCGCCCCGCTGATCTGCGTGGTCGCCAGTGCGCAGCCGGTGCTGCTGCCGCTGTTCGCCGTACCGCTCATCGCACTGGACTCCACCTTGTGGATCGCTCGGGCCCGGGCGGAGGAACAACTGCGCGACCCGCTGACCGGGCTGCCGAACCGGCAGTGGCTGCTGGAGCGGGCCTGGTCGGCGCTGGACGAGGCTGAACGTTTGGGCACCCGGTCAGCTCTTGTGCTGATCGACCTGGACCGCTTCCGGGCCGTCAACGACACCCTGGGCCACCTCGCCGGCGACCGGCTGCTCCTCCAGATCGCCGACCGGCTGCGCCAGGCGCTGCCCCAGGACGCCGAGGTAGCCCGGCTCGGCGGCGACGAGTTCGCCGTACTCCTGCCCGTCGCGGACTCCACGACCAGCGCCCAGCGCGTCGCCCGGCACCTGGTGGCCGAGCTCAGCTCCCCGCTCGACCTGGACGGGCTCACCCTCGTCCTGGAGGCCAGCGCCGGCCTCGCCGTCTTCCCCGACCACGCGCTGGACGCCGAGGGCCTGCTGCGGCGCGCCGACGTCGCCATGTACCAGGCGAAGCGGGACCGCACGGGCGTGGAGGTGTACGAGTCCAAGCGCGACAGCAACACGCCCGACCGGCTGGGCCTCCTCGGCGACCTGCGCCGCGCCCTGGACGCGGGCGAGGTGGAACTGCACTACCAGCCGAAGGTCCGCTTCGACGGGCAGGTGGCCGGGCTGGAGGCGCTCGTGCGCTGGGTGCACCCCGAGCGCGGCCGGGTCTCGCCGGACGAGTTCATCGCCATCGCGGAGACCTCGGGCCTGATGCCCCACCTGACCGAGTACGTACTGGAGACCGCGCTGGCGCAGGTCGCGCGGTGGCGCGCTCAGGGCCTGAAGGTCCCGGTCGCCGTCAACGTCTCGCCGCGCGACGTCCACACCCCCGGTTTCGCCGGAGCGGTGGCCGCCCGGCTGGCGCGGCACGGGGTCCCGGCGAGCGGGCTCCAGCTGGAGATAACGGAACACGTGCTGCTGGAGGACCCCCAGCGGGCGGCGGACACCATGGCCGGGCTGACGGGGCACGGGGTGAAGATGTCGCTGGACGACTTCGGCACCGGGTACTCCTCGCTCGTGCACCTGCGCCGGCTGCCGGTCAGCGAGCTGAAGATCGACCGCTCCTTCGTGGCACGCCTCGCGGTCGACGCGCAGGACGCGGAGATCGTCCGGTGCACCGTCGACCTGGCCCACTCGCTGGGTCTGCTCGTCGTCGCCGAGGGCGTGGAGGACGACGAGACGTGGGAGCGGCTGCGGGACCTCGGCTGCGACGCGGTACAGGGCTGGCTGGTCGCCGCCGCGATGCCCCCGCAGGAGGCCACGGCCTGGCTGCTCGCCCGCGGTGAGCGGGGCTGGCGGCGCCCGGCGGACATCACGGCGGAGCTCGCCGCGGCCGCCGCGGCGGCGGAGACCCAGGCCTCCTGACCCCGCCCCACCGGGACGGGTGGTTCCCGGGCCGCCCCCGCCGCTACCGCGGCCGCCGGGCCGCGCCGGGTGCGCCGCACCCTGACGGACCCCGCCGCGCCGGGCGGGGCGGCCCCGGCGGTTCGCGGGCCCGCCGCGTCCCCGCGCGCGCCATGTCAGTCCCCGGGGTGGGCCGCCCCAGGGCCCGGACGCGCCGCCTCAGCGCCGTCGGCGGTCGCCGCGGCGATCCGCGCCGGGCCCGGAAATCCCCGCCCGGCGGATCCCCGAAGGGCGCCCGGCGGCGCCGACCGGCAAACCGTTTCGTGGGTCGGGGCGCGGGCCCCATAGGATTGGGCCGGAAACCTACACACTCACCACCCCCAGAGGATCGCTGCATGCCTGGCATCACGCGCGAGGAGGTCGCCCACCTCGCTCGGCTGGCACGTCTGGAGCTGAAGAGCGAAGAGCTCGACCACTTCGCTGGACAGCTCGACGACATCATCGGCGCGGTCGCCCGCGTTTCCGAGGTCGCCGACCAAGACGTCCCGCCGACCTCCCACCCGCTGCCGCTGACGAACGTCATGCGCGCGGACGAGGTCCGTCCGTCGCTCACCCCCGAGCAGGCGCTTTCCGGCGCTCCCGCCCAGGAGCAGCAGCGTTTCAAGGTGCCGCAGATCCTGGGGGAGGACTAATCACCATGACTGACCAGATCATCAAGCTCACGGCCGCCGAGACCGCCGAGAAGATCGCCTCCGGCGAGCTCACGGCCGTCGAGGTCACCGAGGCCCACCTGGCCCGCATCGAGGCCGTCGACGAGAAGGTCCACGCCTTCCTGCACGTCGACCGCGACGGGGCCCTGGCCCAGGCGCGCGCCGTCGACGCGAAGCGCGCCGCGGGCGAGAAGCTCGGCCCGCTGGCCGGCGTACCGCTCGCGCTCAAGGACATCTTCACCACCGTCGGGGTTCCGACCACCGTCGGCTCGAAGATCCTCGAGGGCTGGATCCCGCCCTACGACGCCACCCTGACGCGCAGGCTCAAGGAAGCCGACGTCGTCATCCTCGGCAAGACCAACATGGACGAGTTCGCCATGGGGTCCTCCACCGAGAACAGCGCGTACGGCCCCACCGGCAACCCCTGGGACCTCACCCGCATCCCCGGCGGCTCCGGCGGCGGCTCCTCCGCGGCCCTGGCCTCGTACCAGGCGCCCCTCGCCATCGGCACGGACACCGGCGGCTCCATCCGCCAGCCCGCCGCCGTCACGGCCACCGTCGGCGTGAAGCCCACCTACGGCTCGGTCTCCCGCTACGGCATGGTGGCGTTCTCCTCGTCCCTCGACCAGGGCGGGCCCTGCGCCCGTACGGTCCTGGACGCCGCGCTGCTGCACGAGGTCATCGCCGGCCACGACCCGATGGACTCGACCTCCATCGACGCCCCGGTCCCGCCGGTCGTCGAGGCGGCCCGCAACGGCTCCGTCGCCGGCATGCGCGTCGGCGTGGTCAAGCAGTTCGCCGGTGAGGGCTACCAGGCCGGTGTCGTCCAGCGCTTCAACGAGTCGGTGGAGCTCCTCAAGGAGCTCGGCGCCGAGATCGTCGAGCTGGACTGCCCGTCCTTCGACCTCGCCATGGCCGCGTACTACCTGATCGCGCCGTCCGAGGCCTCCTCGAACCTGGCGCGCTTCGACGGCCTGCGCTACGGCCTGCGCGTCGGCGACGACGGCACCCTGTCCGCCGAGGACGTCACCGCCCTGACCCGCGAGGCCGGTTTCGGCGACGAGGTCAAGCGCCGCATCATCCTCGGCACGTACGCGCTCAGCTCCGGCTACTACGACGCGTACTACGGCTCCGCCCAGAAGGTCCGCACCCTCATCTCGCAGGACTTCGACAAGTCCTTCGAGAAGGTCGACGTGATCGTCTCCCCGACGACCCCGACCACCGCCTTCCCGATCGGTGAGCGCACCGACGACCCGCTGGCGATGTACCTCGCGGACCTGTGCACCATCCCGACCAACCTGGCCGGCAACTCCGCCATGTCGCTCCCCTGCGGCCTGGCACCGGAGGACGGTCTCCCGGTCGGGCTGCAGATCATCGCCCCGGCGATGAAGGACGACCGGCTGTACAAGGTCGGTGCCGCCGTCGAGGCCGCCTTCGTCGAGCGCTGGGGTCACCCGCTGCTTGAGGAGGCACCGTCGCTGTGAGCACCAGTGCACTGTCCAAGGCCAAGGGCTTCAAGAAGTCCAAGACCGGTACGTACCTGTCGATCGGCACCACCGCCTTCGGCGCCCTCGGCGTGATCAAGCAGGTCAAGAAGGCCCGCACCGAGCACGACATGCTGAAGCTCGTCGACGCCGCCGTGTCCGCCGCCGCCATCGTCACCGGCCTCGCGATCCTGTACCGCGAGCTGAAGCGCCTGGGCGACGACGACGTCCTGCTGGGCTGAGAGGGAAAGTTTCACCGTGACCACCTTCACCGAACTGCTGTCGTACGAGGACGCTCTCGCCTCGTACGACCCCGTCATGGGCCTTGAGGTCCATGTCGAGCTCGGCACCAAGACCAAGATGTTCTGCGGCTGCTCGACCGAGCTGGGCGCCGAGCCCAACTCGCAGACCTGCCCGGTCTGTCTCGGTCTGCCCGGCGCGCTGCCGGTCGTCAACGCGATCGGCATCGAGTCCGCGGTCAAGATCGGCCTCGCGCTGAACTGCGAGATCGCCGAGTGGTGCCGCTTCGCCCGGAAGAACTACTTCTATCCGGACATGCCGAAGAACTTCCAGACCTCCCAGTACGACGAGCCCATCGCCTTCAACGGCTTCCTGGACGTCCAGCTGGAGGACGGCGAGATCTTCCGCGTGGAGATCGAGCGCGCCCACATGGAGGAGGACACCGGCAAGTCGCTGCACGTCGGCGGTGCCACCGGCCGTATCCACGGCGCGTCCCACTCCCTGCTGGACTACAACCGCGCCGGCATCCCGCTCATCGAGATCGTCACCAAGCCGATCGAGGGCGCCGGCGAGCGGGCCCCCGAGGTCGCCAAGGCGTACGTCGCGGAGCTCCGCGAGGTCATCAAGGCGCTCGACGTGTCCGAGGCCCGGATGGACAAGGGCCAGATGCGCTGCGACGTGAACCTGTCGCTGCGTCCGAACGGCACCGAGAAGTTCGGTACCCGCTCGGAGACGAAGAACGTCAACTCCCTGCGCTCCGTCGAGCGTGCGGCACGCTACGAGATCCAGCGCCACGCGGCGGTGCTCTCGTCCGGCGGCACGATCGTGCAGGAGACCCGGCACTTCCACGAGGAGGACGGCTCCACCACGGCCGGCCGCATCAAGGACAACGCCGAGGACTACCGCTACTTCCCGGAGCCGGACCTGGTGCCCGTGGCCCCGGCCCGCGCCTGGGTCGAGGAGCTGCGGGGCGGTCTGCCCGAGATGCCGCGCGTGCGCCGCAACCGGCTCCGCGAGGAGTGGGGCGTGGGCGAGCACGACATGCAGTCGATCCTCAACGCGGGCGCGGTGGACTCCATCGTCGCCACCATCGAGGCGGGCGCCGACTCGGCCGCCGCGCGCAAGTGGTGGATGGGCGAGCTGGCCCGCAACGCCAACGAGCAGGGCGTCTCCGTCGACGAGCTGCCGATCACCCCGGCCCAGGTGGCCCGGGTCGCGGCGCTGGTCTCGGCGGGCGACCTGAATGACAAGCTGGCCCGCCAGGTCATCGAGGGAGTCCTCGCCGGCGAGGGCGACCCGGACGCGGTCGTCGACAAGCGCGGCCTGAAGGTCGTCTCGGACGAGGGCGCGCTGGGCGCGGCCGTGGACGAGGCCATCGCGGGCAACGCCGCCATCGCGGACAAGATCCGCGGCGGCAAGGTCGCGGCCGTGGGCGCCCTGGTCGGCGCGGTCATGAAGACCACCCGCGGCCAGGCCGACGCGGCGCGCGTCAAGGAGCTCATCCTGGAGCGCCTGGGCGTCTCCGAGGGCTGAGCCCGAAGGTCTCGTACAAGCGGTGGCCCGTACCCGGTTCTCGTACCGGTGCGGGCCACCGTCGTGTGGTCAGCGCTTGAGGACGGGGGCGGCGATGACCGCGTTCCCCGAGTCCTTGCAGGTGGTCTCCACCTTCAGGCGCAGGCGCAGGGCTCCCTTGATGTCCAGGGACTTGGTGACGGGCCTGCCCAGGTGGACCTGCTCGGAGAAGAGCGCGGGCCGGTCGTCCACGGAGATGGTCACGCGGGCCTGCTCCGCGGTCGAGCCGTCGTCGACGCCCGCCGTGAAGTCCAGCGCGGACCAGGCCCGGTTCACGTCGTACTCGGTGGTCGCACCGTAGTAGCAGCTCCCCACGAGGGCCGTGCCGTACTCCTTGGTGTTGAGCTTGGCGGGAGCGACCTCGAAGCCGTGGCCCTCGCCGACCGTCGACAGGACGGTCAGATCGGCCTCGTTGGTGTCCTTCACGGCCCCGGGCGCCGAAGGGCTGGGGGAGGCGTCCGAACCATCGGATTCCGTGGGTGCGGGGTCGTCCGCCGTGGGGTCCGCGGAGGGCGATTCGGACGAGTCCGCGGACGAGTCCCCGGACGGTGTCTCCGACGGGGCGCCCACCCCGGCGGGCTTGTCCCCACCCGCGGTGTCGCCCTTGCCGTCATCGTCAGCGAGCAGCTTGACGCCGACCACGGCCCCGGCGGCCAGCAGTACGACCGCCAGTGCGGCCGCGAGGACCACCGGACCGCGCCGCCGCTCGCGCCCCGGCCGGGCGGCGGTGGGCGCGGTGGGCGCGGTGGGGGCGCTGGGCGTGGCGGGCGTGGGGGGCGCCCCCTCCCGGTGCAGGGCCGGCTCGGTGCGAGCGGGTCCCGGGGTGTCCGCCCGCGCGGGCGGGTAGGCGGGGGCCGGCGCCGGGTGCGGGGCCCGGGCGGCCGGCTCCGTGGACGGCGGCGTCGGGAGTGGCGTCGGGCGCGGCGTCGGGATCAGCGTCGGGATCGGCGGTGGGAGCAGCGGCTGGGGCGGCGCCACGCGGAAGGGCTGAACGGGCGGCGGGGGCGGGGCGTCCCGTACGCGCTGCGCGGCGGAAGCGGTGGTGGACACCACCCCCTGGCGGACGTCCTTCACCCAGCCGGCCAGGCTGACCGGCCGATCGGCGGCTTCGCCCGAGCAGATCGCCGCGATCCGGGACCGCTGCTCCGCGTCCAGCGCGGCGATCTCCGGCAGCTCGGTCAGGGCCAGGGCCAGCTGCTTCGGTTCCGAGGGCGGCGACTGGCCGCTGAGCAGGAAGTACGCGATCGCCCCGAAGGCGTACCGGTCCGTGCCCGGGGTCCGCTTCCCGTAGAGGACCTCCGGCGCCGCGTATCCGGGGGTGAACCAGACCTCGGCCGTCTGGTGGTCGGCGGTCAGCTTGCTCAGCCCGAAGTCGACCAGGGTGGCCTGCCCATGGGCGTCGACCATCACATTGCCGGGTGACAGGTCACCGTGGATCACCTGGCGGCCCGACGGGGTCGCCTTCCCCGAGTGCAGCCAGTCCAGTACGTCGGCCAGCTGCTCCAGCGTCCGCATCACCTCGCGCCGCTCGGAGGCGCCGACGAGGGTCCGTTCGGCCCGCCAGTCCCGCAGGTCGAGGCCGTCGACATGGTTCATGACGAGCACCAGCGACCGCCCGCTCAGGGTCTCGGACTCGCCGGGCCGGTGGATCGGCGGCCCCTCGAAGTGCTCGCGGACGCCCACGACCCCCGGGCGGTGCACGAACCGCAGCAGCTCCGCCTGCTCGTTCCACTTCTTGCTGATCCGGTGGAACACGTCGGGCGTGATGGTGGTCTGGGAGTCGAGCACCTTGACGACCACCGGTTCGGTCCCGCCGGCCAGTTCGATCTCCGCGAGATAGAGAACGGCCTCTCCGCCGCGCCCGATCGAACGGAGCAACCGGTAGCGGTCCGCTGCCCCATCCGGTCCGATGAACAGATTTTGGCTGGTCAATTTCCCCCCAGCGCAGTTGAGTTGAGTGGCCATCAGCTTCCAGCCAGTTGGCCGGTCCGGTCAATCGGAATGGGAGATCAGGGTTTCTGTAGCGATCGTTCGTTAAATCGGATACGGTTCTTTCTGTAGCGACCGATAGAGAAAGCAGGGGGTTCCGCATGACCGCCGCCACGTCCCACTCCGCCCGCGCCGCCCACGCCCGCACGGTCCGCAAGGAGAGCGGCGGCCCCGGCCTGCTGCTCGCCCACGGCGCCGGCGGCTCGGTGGAGGCCAACTTCGGGCCGATCCTCGACGAGCTGGCCGCCGTGTACAGCGTCGTCGGCGTGGACTACCCCGGTGCGGGCGGCACGCCGCGGGCCGGGGTACCGCTCGAACTCGACGCGCTGGCGGACCGGTTGGTGGCCGCCGCCGATGCCGAGGGGCTGGAGCGGTTCGCCGTGCTGGGGTACTCGCTCGGCGGGAACGTCGCCGTCCGCATCGCCACCCGGTATCCCGAGCGGGTCACCGCGCTCGTCCTCACCGCGAGCTTCGCGCGGGCCGGCCACCGCTTCGGGCTGATCTCCGAGCTATGGGCCGAGCTGGGCCGGCGCGGTGAGAACGAGCTGCTCGCGCGGCTCCTCGTACCCCTCGTGCTCGGCGAGGAGCAGCTGGAGGGGCTCGGCCCCGAGCAGGTGGAGGCCGTGGTGCGGGCAACCTCGGCCACCGTGCCGCCCGGGAGCGGGGACCAGGCCGCGCTCATCAAGGGCGCCGATCTGCGCGAGGAGCTCGCGCGGATCGGCGTACCCGTACGGGTCGTCGTGACGACCCGGGACCGGCTGGTGCCCGTCCGCGTTCAGCGGGAGCTGGCGGCCGCGCTGCCGGGCGCCGAGATCGTGGAACTGCCCACCGGGCACCTCCCGTTCGCCGAGCGCCCGGCCGAGTGGGCGGCGCTGGTCACCCGTTTTCCGGCAGCGGCACGGGGGCGCTGAGGAAGGCCAGCCGGGCCGGCTTGGCCGGCAGGTACACCTCGGGCAGGTCGATCTCCGGCAGCTCGACCTCCGGACCCAGCACGAAGCCCGTGCGCACCAGGCGGGCGATGGCCTTCTCGTTGCGGGCGTCGGGCTCGGCGACCACGCGGCGGGTGCGGCCGTCGGAGAAGACGAACGACATGAAGGCCGTCATCAGGGCCGCGCTGAAGCCGCGTTCCGCCGGCCCCTGGGTGGGGCCGATCAGCAGGTGCACGCCGGTGTCGCCCGGCTGGACCTCGTAGCACTCGCTGACGCGGTCCTCGGCGCAGTCGTACGTCTGGAAGAGCCCGACCGGCTCGCCCTCGCGGCTGACGATGAAAGCGTGGTGGGTCGTGCGTCTGTCGACGTCCTCGTAGATCTCCTGGACCAGCTCGCGGCTGGCCTCGCCCATGCCCCAGAAGCGGGCCCGCTCCTGGGTGACCCAGCCGTGGATCAGGGCGGAGTCGGCGGCGGGGTCGACGGGGGTGATGGTGACCGCGCCGAAGCCCTCGACGAGGTGGGTGTGCACGGGCCGGCGGGCGGAGGCGGCGGATGCGGCGGATACGGGGGAGGCGGGGGATGCGGTGGTCATGCGGAGGATTCCTTCGTGAGCCGGGTCCAGTCGGTGACGACCGGTACGAGTTCGCAGCGCGCCCACAGGGCGAGCTGGTCGCGGTGGTGGGGGGAACCGGTGACGCCGTCCGCACCCAGCGGGACCGCCCAGAGGCTGTCCTCCCGCCGGGCCAGGTCCCATACGTAACGGGCCGCCGAGGCGCGGGCGGCGAGGTCCGTGAATCCGGGCACGGACGAGGTCGCGTTCACGCAGTCGTGGTCGCCGCCGAGGCCGGGCCACTCGGCGTCCGGGTCCGGCAGCGCCGCCCAGGGGGCGAGCCGGTGGACCTGCGACCACGGGGTGTCGGGGGTCTGCGCGGCCGCGGTGTCCTCCAGGGCGGCCCGTACGTGGGCCACCCGGTCCAGGCCGGGCAGGAGAGCGGTGGTCAGCAGCCCTTCGAGGGCGTAGCCGACCCGCGGGACCAGGTACAGCCAGGGGTGGAACACCTCCGGACCGCCCGGCGCAGCCGCCAGCCCGGCGAGGGCGGGGTCCGCGGCGAAGCGGCGTACGGTCGCGGTCCGGAAGGCCGAGAAGACGGTGGCGTCGGTGCTGTCGGCCGCCATGTGGCGGTCCCACGCGAGCAGTCGGGCGCGCAGCGCCTCGGCGGCGGGGGAGAGGTCCGCGAGGCCGGGCAGCAGGTCGAGCAGGGGCGCGGCGGAAGCCAGATGCGTGTCCCCGTGTACGTCGGCCATCGCCTTCGGGGACCAGTCGGCGGACCCGGAGAGCAGCTCGCGGATCCGGTTGGCGCGGTGCGGGGGCGCGAACTCCACGCCGAGCGGGGAGGCGATGCCGCGGGCGTTGGCCATGACGGCGAAGCCCTGCACCGGCTCGACCGGGGTCTCGGCCCAGCCCTGCCAGGCGTGGCGCGGGTCCCACGCGGGCACGGGGCGCAGCCGGTTGGCGCGGTCGCGCAGCGGGACGGCGCCGGCCACGCGGTGCAGCAGGCCGCCCTGGGTGTCGGCGGCGTGGACGACGTTGACGGGCTCGGCCCAGCCGTCGAGCGCGCGGTCGATGTCGGCCACGGTCCGGGCGCGCAGCAGGGCGGGGAGGACGGCGAAGCCGAGGTCGCGCCGGACGCGGGGCGGGTAGCGCAGGGAGAGGGTCTGGTCCGCCGTGTCCGTGTGGGTGATCACCGGGCCGCGCGCGGTCTCCAGGACCTCGACGTCGACCGGGTCCGCGCCGGCGACGGTGATGGTCTCGGTGTGCCGGTGGACGGGCTCCCAGACGCCGTCCGGACCCAGGGCCTCCACGCCGTCGCCGTCCGCCGCGGGGCGCAACCGCTCGACGTACAGGTCCTGGTAGTCGGCCATCGCGTTGGTGATCGCCCAGGCGGCGCTGCCGGTGTGCCCGAAGTGGCCGAGGCCGGGGATGCCGGGGACGGCCAGGCCGAGCACGTCGTACTCGGGGCAGGAGAGACGTATCTGCTGGTAGACGCCCGGGTCCTCGATGAACCGGTGCGGGTCGCCCGCGATGATCGCCGCGCCGGTGCCGGTGCGGTCGCCGGGGACCAGCCAGCCGTTGCTGCCGGCGGTGCCGGGGCCGTCGGTGGCGAAGAGGGTGACCGCCTCCTCGCCGAGGGCGCGGGCGACGCGTTCGCGCCAGAGCTTGGTGGCGAAGCCGGCGAAGAGGATGTGGGTGGCGATCCAGATGGAGAGCGGGACCCACGGCTCCCAGGGGGCTGGGGCGTGCCCGGTGCGCGCGAAGCGCTCGTCGCGGAGGGCGCCTTCGGCCAGACCGTCGTTGACGCCGTCCACGTACGCCCGCACCCAGGCCGCCGTCTGCGGATCCAGGGCCTCGTGGCAGCGGCGGGCGGTGTCGTCGAGGCGGGCCTGGCGGGCGAACCGGTCCCAGGCCACGGCGTCCGCGCCGAGCACGGCGGCGCTGGAGCCCTGGGCGCGCAGGCGCTCGACCTCCAGCTGCCAGGCGCGGTCGAGGGCGGTCACGCGACCCTGGGCGTAGGAGAGTCGGAGTGCGTCGGACGCGCGGAGGTGGGGGATGCCCCAGCCGTCGCGGAAGACCGCATACTCGTCGGTGGCGTCCGCGCCGTCCGTGGCGTCCGTCGTGGTCCCGCTGTTCACACTGCTCACACTCTTCCCCAAGTGCATTAGGTTAGGCTGACCTAACTATAGGGCCGAAAATACACGCCGACGGCGGCGGGTGGCGCGCATTCAGGGGAAGGGGTGGCCGGGCATGGCCGTTGTGAAGGGCTGGGAGGGTGTCGTCCTCAAGCTCATGCGGGGCAAGGACTTCACGTTCACCGTGACGGGGGCGGAAGACGTCACGGCGAACTACCGGCGCGTGCACCTGTCCGACGGCGGGCTGCTGGCAGCGGTCGGGGATTCCCTCCACCCCACGATGTGGGTACGGCTGTGGTTCCAGGACGGCGGCAAGCCGCACCAGCGCGCCTACACCCTCGTCGACCCGGATCCGGCGGCGGGCACCTTCAGCCTGGAGTTCGCCCTGCACGACGGGGTGGCCAGCGACTGGGCGCGGGCCGCCGAGCCCGGCGCCACCGTCGAGGCCACCGTCCAGGGCACCGGCTTCACCGCCCCCGCCCCGGCTCCCGAACGCCTGCTGGTGATCGGCGACCCGGCCTCCCTGCCGGCCATCAACTCCCTGCTGGACGCCTACCCGCAGACCCCGGCCACCATCTGGTTCGAGACCCAGCACGGGTCCGACGCCGAGCTGCCCCTGCGCCTGGACACCGCCCGGCACGACATCCGCCGGGCCGAACGCGGAGCGGCCGGCGGGGCGACCCTGGTCGACCAGGTCAAGGCGCAGCTGCCGGAGCTGGTGGAGGACCCCGCCTCGGCCTACGTGTGGCTGGCCTGTGACGCGGCGACTACCCGCACCCTGACGGCGTACCTGCGCAAGGACCTGGCCCTGCCGAAGCAGCGGGTCAACGGCCTGGGGTACTGGCGCGCGGCCTGAGGCGGCTCGGGCGGCCGCCGGGCGGTCAGGCGCCCACGGTGCCGTCGATGGCCTCGCGGAGGAAGTCGGCGTGGCCGTTGTGGCGCGCGTACTCGTGGATCATGTGCAGCATCACGAAGCGGGCCGAGACCTCCTGCTCCCACCGGGGCACGTAAGCCGCGTCATCGAGGGACTCCAGCGCGGCCTCGATGCCGCGGGAGTGCTCGACCTCGGCCTGCCACGCCGCGAAGCCCTCCGCGGTGCTCGCGCCGGTGGTGTCGTAGGCGGCCTGGAAGTCCTGCCGGTCGGACCACACGTGCGGGACGTCCGCCCCGCCTCCGCCCAGGGTGCGGCGGAACCAGTGCCGCTCGACCTCGGCCATGTGCCGGACCAGGCCCAGCAGGGACAGGGTGGACGGCGGGGACGACCGCCGGTGCAGCTCCTCGTCGGTGAGGCCCTCGCACTTCATCGCGAGGGTGGCGCGGTGGAAGTCCAGGTAGGCGCGGAGGGTTTCGCGTTCGGCCCCGGTCGTGGGCGGTCCTGTGCGTTTCATGCACACGATCTTGCCCGCCCGTCCCCCCGGCCGGAAGACCCTCGCCGCCGCCCGGTTCCAGCCGGCGGCGGCCTGCGCGGACGGGCCCCGGGCTACCCCTGCCAGACGTACGGCACCGTCACCCCCAGCACCTCGAACCCCAGCCGCTCCAGGATCGGGCGGCTGTCGTCGCTCGCGTCGACCTGGAGGTAGTCGATGCCGCGGGCCGCCGCCACGCGGGCGCGGTGGGCGACCAGGAGGCGGTAGATGCCGCGCCCGCGCCACCGCGGGTCCGTGCCGCCGCCCCAGAGGCCGGCGAAGGAGGCTCCCCGGGGCATTTCCATCCGGGCCGCGCTGACCGGGGTGTCGCCCGCCATCGCCAGGACCGCCTCGATGGTGTCCGGGGCGTCCCTCAGCATGCTGAGCATCTGCTCCCGGATGCGCGGGCGCTCGGTGCCGAAGGCCCGCGCGTGGGCCTCCATCATCAGGTCCACCCCCGCCTCGTCCGTCACCACCCGCAGGGTGATCCCCTCCGGCGGTTCCACGGGCAGGGCCGCGAGGTCGGCCGTCCGCGCCACCAGGAGCGTCTCGGGCGGCTCCGGTACGAACCCCGCCGCGCGCAGCCGCTGTCCGAGGTCCGCCGGGCGGTCGTAGTCGTACAGCTTCCACTCGAAGTCCGCCGGCTCGCCGGCCGCCGCCCGCCCCGAGTAGTACGCGATCTGCGCCGCGATCTCCGCGTCCGCGGTCTCCTCGTCGAGGTCCGACCAGAGCACGCCGTTCCAGCCGAGGCCGGGCACGGTCTGCCGTACGACCGCGCCCACCTCCTCCACGCGCGCCTGGGCCGCGTCGGGCTGCGCGCCGCGGCGCATCTGGGCGTCGTAACGCGCCCGTACCCTCAGTCGTTCATCCGGTTCCATGCTCATCGGGCCAGCCCACCAGCGCCGACGGGCATGCACAACTGCATTAATCTCACCCCGTGAACGACGACTCCGCCATCTACACCGGCAAGGCCGGCCCCGACGCCGCGGCCGACCGCGGCTGGCTCCTCGGCCACTTCAAGAACCCCGGCGATCCCCGGCACAGCGAGGACGTGGAGATCAAGTGGGGCGTCCACCCCAAGGGCGACGAGCGGGCGCGGTGGGTGACCGGCGAGGAGCGGACCGCCCTCCAGGTGCTGATCAGCGGCCGCTTCCGGCTGGAGTTCCCCGGCCGCACCGTGGTCCTCGCCGAGCAGGGTGACTACGTGGTCTGGGGGCGCGGCGTCGACCACTCCTGGTTCGCGGAGGAGGACGCGGTGGTGCTCACCGTCCGCTGGCCCTCGATCCCCGGCTACCGCGCCGAGGGGACCTCCGACGGGCCGTCCGCCTGACGTGGGTCCCGAATTCCCGCGACCGCTGTGACGATGCACACGAAAGGGGCCAACGATCACGAATCGCTGAGATCGTGGTAGGTGCAGGAGTAGAGGTGTAGACCAATTGTCGGTCCGGGTGACCCCCAGGACACCGGCCGGTCCGCACGCGTTCAAGTGTTCTTTGCGACGGGCCGTCTCCCGGTAAAGATCCGAACCACCAGGGAGCACGTTCCGTTGGCAGCAATCGCACGGTGGTGCATGCGGCACCGACTCGTCACCGTCCTGATCTGGCTGCTGGCCCTCGGTGGCTCCGCCGCGGCCGCCGGCACGGCCGGATCGGCGTTCTCCAACGACTACGAGGTCCCCGGCACCGAGGCCGCCAAGGCCAACGCCCTCCTGCGCGAGGGCTTCCACGGCCAGGGCGGCGACACCGACACCGTCGTGTGGCGGACCCCCGAGCACCAGAGCGTCCGCACTCCCGCCGTGGAACAGCGCATGACCCGGGCGCTGGACGCGATGGCCGGGCTTCCCGGCGTCGGCTCGGTCAGCGGCCCCTACGGCCCCGCCCCCGAGAACCGCGCCCGCATCAGCCCCGACGGGCGCACCGCCTACGCCGTGATCACCTTCGACCGGCAGGCCGACTCCGTCCCCAAGGCCCAGGCCCAGGCGGTCGTCGACGCGGCGAAGAACCCCGCAACCGAGGCCGACGGCCTACAGGTCGAGCTCGGAGGCCGCGCGATCGGCCTGACCGAGACCCCCAGCGCCCACCTCGCCGAGGTCATCGGCGTCGCCATCGCCGCCGTGGTCCTCTTCCTCGCCTTCGGGTCGCTCGCCGCGAGCCTGCTGCCCATCGCGACCGCCCTGGTCAGCGTCGGCACCGCCTACTTCGGCATCACCCTGCTCGGACACGCCATGCCCGTCGCGGACTTCGCCCCGATGCTCGGCACCCTCGTGGGCCTCGGCGTCGGCATCGACTACGCGCTCTTCATCGTCACCCGGCACCGCAAGGGCCTCAAACGCGGCCTCCCGGTCGAACAGGCCGCGGCGGGGGCCGTCGCCACCACCGGCCGCGCCGTCGTCTTCGCCGGGGCCACCGTCTGCATCGCCCTGCTCGGCATGCTCGTGCTCAGGCTGAACTTCCTGGACGGCGTCGCGATCGCCGCCTCCCTCACCGTGGTCCTGACCGTCGCCGCCTCGGTCACCCTGCTCCCCGCCCTGCTCTCGTACATCGGCACGCGCGCCCTCTCGCGCCGAGAACGCCGCAAGCTCGCGCACGAGGGCCCACAGCCCGAGCCGCCCACCGGGTTCGCCGCCCGCTGGTCCGCCTTCGTCGAACGGCACCCCAAGCCGCTCGGCGTCGTCGCCGCCGCGGTGATGGCGGTACTGGCGCTGCCGACCTTCGCGCTCCACCTGGGCACCTCCGACCAGGGCAACAACCCCGCCGCCTCCACCACTCGCAAGGCCTACGACCTGCTCGCCGACGGCTTCGGGCCCGGCACGAACGGCCCGCTCGCGGTGGTCGCCCGACTGGACGGAGCCGGGGACCGGGTCGCCGTCGACCGGCTGGCCGAGGCCCTCCGTACGGCCGACGGCGTGACATCGGCCGGCCCGGCCGTCTTCAACCGGAGCGGGGACACCGCCGTACTGACCGTCGTACCGGACTCCGCCCCGCAGTCCCGGGCCACCAGCGAGCTCGTCGACAGGCTGCGCCAGGACGTCGTCCCGCACGCCGCGAAGGGCAGCTCGATGGAGGTGCACGTAGGCGGAGTGACGGCCGGCTACGACGACTTCGCCGAGGTGATCATCGGGAAGCTGCCGCTCTTCGTCGGGGTGGTCATCGCCCTCGGCTGCGTCCTCCTGCTGCTGGCCTTCCGGTCCATAGGGATCCCGGTCAAGGCCGCCGCCATGAACGTCGCGGCCGTCGCCTCCTCCTTCGGGGTGGTCGTCGCGATCTTCCAGTGGGGCTGGGGCAGCGAATCGATGGGCCTGGGCAGCGCCGGACCCATCGAGCCGTTCCTTCCCGTGATCATGGTCTCGGTGCTCTTCGGACTGTCCATGGACTACCAGGTCTTCCTCGTCAGCCGGATGTACGAGGAGTGGCTGGAGACCGGGGACAACAAGCGGGCCGTCCGCGTGGGCCTCGCCGAGACCAGCCGCGTGATCAACTCGGCCGCCGTCATCATGATCTCGGTCTTCCTCGCCTTCGTGCTCAGCGGCGACCGGATCATCGCGATGTTCGGCATCGCGCTCGCCGCGGCCGTCGCACTCGACGCCTTCGTCCTGCGCACCCTGCTGGTCCCGGCGCTCATGCACATGCTCGGCGGCGCGAACTGGTGGCTGCCCGCCTGGCTGGACCGCAGGCTCCCGCGCATCAGCATCGAACCCCCGGAATGCCGTACGCGTGGGGCACTTCCGGCCCCGCGGGCCGGTGCCGGTGCCGGCGCCGTCAGCGTCAGCGTCACCAGCGAGGATGTCGCCGAGCGCGCCACCGCGTCCCGGTGACCCGGCGTCCCGCCGTTCCGCCGTCCGACACCCAGGGAAGAAGCCGCATGTTCTCGACAGACCTCGCCGACGACGCCCAGCTGTTCCCGCTGGAGATCAGGCACGCCGAGGAGTTCCTGGCCCAC
The DNA here is from genome assembly GCF_055565795.1 of Streptomyces sp. NPDC028314. Taxonomy (NCBI): domain Bacteria; kingdom Bacillati; phylum Actinomycetota; class Actinomycetes; order Kitasatosporales; family Streptomycetaceae; genus Streptomyces; species Streptomyces sp. NPDC028314. The sequence goes on along the minus strand of NZ_JBVHTP010000005.1, from coordinate 221,776 downwards.
ATGGACCGCGGCCGCGAGTACATCGGAGAGCACATCGCCCTTCCCGACTTCGCCGCCGACCTCGACTCGGCGCGCGCCTACCTCACCGCCTACGCGCAGAAGACGGCCACCGACACCGGACGCCTCTACGGGATCCGGGTCGGCGGGAAGCTCGTCGGCGGGGTCCTCTTCCGCGTCTTCGGGGCCGACACCGGCAACTGCGAGCTCGGCTGCTGGCTGGAGCCGTCCGCGGCAGGCCGGGGCCTGATCACCAAGGCCTGCCGGATCCTGATCGACTGGGCGGTCCACGAGCGCGGCATGCACCGGGTGGAGTGGCACGCGTCCCGCGCCAACACGAGGAGCATCGCCGTCGCGGAGCGCCTCGGCATGACCCGTGAGGGCGTCATGCGGCAGAACTACCTGTACCGGGGCGTCCGTACGGACACCGAGGTCTGGGCCGTCCTCGCCCACGAGTGGCCCCCGGCCGCGCGGGCCTGATCCCCGCCGGGTGACCCGCCCGGGCCCGCGTCCCAGCTGGGCAGACGTCCCTGCGGGGGCCGCCCGGACCCTCTCAGGAACCTCTCAGAAACGCCGCCTACGGTGCCCCGCATGGACACCACGAAGACCCCCGCCCCCACCGCTCCCGAGGCGGACGCCGCCGAGGACAAGGCGGCAGCGAACACCCCGGCCGACACCGGGGCCGAGACCAAGGGGGCCGACTCCGCCGCCGAGCCGGCGGCCGAGCCGCTCGCCGGGTCCGGTGAGGACCGCGACGAGAACCGCGACGAGAACCGCGACGAGGAGCTCGACGGCGAGGACGGGGAGAGCTCCGAGCCGGTCGGCGCAGTCGGCGCGGCGGCCTCCGCGATCGTCGCCGCGGGACTGGGCGTCGTCGCCCTCAGCGGCAGCTGGGTCTCCCGCGTCGTCGCCGAGCGGCAGAACCTCGTGAACCAGCTCGACCTGACCTCCGGCGCCGACAACAACGCGAAGATCGCCGCCCTGTACAGCGCTCCCTGGCACGCGACGGCCTTCGTCAACGGGGTCTTCTCCGCCCTGTCCCTGCTCCTCGCCGTCTTCGTCCTGGCCCGCCCGGCCTTCGGGGTCCCCGGCCGCACGCTCCCGGCCTGGATCCGCTCCGTCGCCTGGGCCGCCGTGGCGCTCGGCGTCCTGGGCGCCCTGCTCTCCGCGCTCATGTACTTCGACCTCCTCCTCCCCGCGCCGACGACCGCCGGCTAGGCCCTCCACCCCCTGACGTACGGCCCCGCCTAGGCGCCCGGCCTGCCTCCGGCGCCCTGCCTAGGTACCCGGCCCGCCTCCGGCGCCCTGCCTAGGCACCGCCTTAGTCCGCCTCAGGGGCCCACGGCCCCGGACTAAGGCCCGCCGGCCCGCGCAGATGCGGCATGCGCCCGATGTGCCGACACCCCCTGGGAAGCGAATCTTGGATCACACCGAACGAGGTGCCCGAGAAAGCCCGACCAGGGAGTACGAGATGTTCGAGTACGAGATCGCCACCGCCCGCCGCGCCGACCTCATCCGCGAGGCCGCCGAGTACCGGCTGGTCCAGGAGGCCAAGAAGGCGCGCCGCAGCTCCTCGCGAAGCCAGGAACCGGAAAGGGCGGTGAGGAGCCACCGCAGCCGCTTCACCCGCGCCGCGTAAACGGCTCGGCGCGAGCCGCGTGGACCGGTACGTGATGAGAGGCGTACGCATAACCAGTGCCGTTGAGCAGGGCCTCTGTGCGATGCTCGGCGACGTGGAGACCAGATCTGTCAGCCCGGTGTTCGTCGGCCGAGCCGACGAACTGGCCATACTCGTCGATGCCCTGACCCGCGCTGCGGGCCAGGAGCCGCAGGCACTGCTCATCGGGGGCGAGGCCGGAGTCGGCAAGACCCGGCTCACGGAGGAGTTCCTTTGCGAGGCCGCCCGCCACGGCGCGGTGGTGGCCGTCGGGGGCTGCGTGGAGATAGGGGCGGAGGGGCTTCCCTTCGCCCCCTTCTCGACGGCGCTGCGCAGCCTGCGCCGTCAGCTCCCCGAGGAACTGGCCGCCGCGGCCGCCGGCCAGGAGGACGAACTCGCCCGGATCCTCCCCGAACTCGGCGACACCCCCAGGGGCCCGCACGACGAGGAGAGCACCGCCCGGCTCTTCGAGCTGACGGCCCGGATGCTGGAACGGCTCGCCGCGGACCGCACCGTCGTGCTCGTCCTGGAGGACCTGCACTGGGCCGACACCTCCACCCGGCACCTCCTCGCCTACCTCTTCCGCACCCTCGGCACCGGCCGCCTCGTCGTCGTGGCCACCTACCGGGCCGACGACATCCACCGCCGCCACCCGCTGCGCCCGCTCCTCGCCGAACTGGACCGGCTCCGTACCGTTCAGCGGATCGAACTGCCCCGCTTCAACCGGGCCGAGGTACGCCGCCAGCTCGCCGGCATCCTCGCCTCGCAGCCCGACGAGGCCTTCGTGGAAACGGTGTTCGACCGCTCCGACGGCAACGCCTTCTTCGTCGAGGAACTCGTCGCCTCCCGCGAGTGCGGCTGCCGCACCGGACTCACCGAATCCCTGCGCGACCTGCTGCTGGTGCGCGTCGAGGTGCTCCCGGAGGCCGCCCAGCGGGTGGTCCGGATCGTCGCCGAGGGCGGCTCCACCGTCGAGTACCCGCTGCTGCGCGCCGTCGCGCAGCTCAGCGAGGACGAGCTGATCGAGGCCCTGAGGGCTGCCGTCGGCGCCAACATCCTCCTCGCCACCCCCGACGGGGACGGCTACCGCTTCCGCCACTCGCTGGTGCGCGAGGCCGTCAGCGACGACCTGCTCCCCGGCGAGCGCGCCCGTGTCAACCGCCGCTACGCCGAAGCGATGGAGGCCGACGAGACGCTGGTCCGCGCCGCCGAGCGCGTCATCCGGCTGGCCAGCTACTGGTACTACGCCAACGACGTGGCCAAGGCCCTCCCGGCCGTCCTCGCCGCCTCGGTGACCGCCCGCCGCCGGCACGCCTACTCCGAACAGCTGAGCCTGCTGGAACGGGCCATCGACCTGTGGGACAGCGTCCCGGCGGAGATCCGCGAAGCCCTGCGCCCCGCGGACTACACCGACGTGTACCCGCCCTGCGGCTGCGACCCGCAGTCCACCCCGCTCCAGCGCCTCGACCTGCTGGCCGAGGCCACCGTCGCCGCCCGCTTCGGCGGCGAACGCGAACGCGCCCTGAAACTCACCAAGACCGCGCTGCGGATGCTGGAGGAGGACGAGGACCCGCTGCGGGCCGCCTGGTTCTGGACCGAGCGCTCCCGGCTCGTCTCCAGCCTCGCCCGCGGCGACGGCTGGGCGGAGATAGCCCGGGCCCAGGAACTCGTCCGGGGGCTGCCCCCGTCCCAGGTGCACGCCGAGGTACTGGTCCGGGTCGCGGACTGGGGCATGCTCCACAACCCCGGCCCCGACAACCTCGCCGCCGCCGAACGCGCCGTGGAGTACGCGCGCACGCTCGGCGTCGAGGACATCGAGCTCAACGCCCGCATCACGGTGGCCTGCCTGTGCATCGACTCCGGGGACATCGAGACCGGCCTCGCCGAGCTGAACACGGTCAAGCACCGGGCCATCGAACTCGGACTGGTCGTACTCGCCGGACGCGCCCACATCAACCTCTCCTCCCACCTGGAAGCTCTGGGCCGGTCCGGGGAAGCCGTGGACGTGGCCGAACGGGGCACCGAACTCGTCGGCAGATCAAGGCTGCTGGACTCCGAAGCCTGGGTCCGCGGCAATTTGGCGGAGAGCCTCTACAGCCTCGGCCGCTGGGACGAGGCCGCCGAGGAGGCCCGGCAGACCCTCCGGGTGGGCCAGAGCGCCGCCCCGCGTGCCGCCGCGGCCGCACGCCTGTCCTACCTGGCGCTGGCCCGCGGCGAACTGACCGAGGCCGCCAACCAGCTCGCCACCGCCCGCGGCTACTTCGGCACCCACGACGGCCAGCCCCAGCACCGCCTGCCGCTCTACCGGCTGGCGGTCGGCGTCGCCGCGGGCGAGGGCCGGATCAACGACGTCCGGAGCCACCTCGCCGAGGCCATCGCCTACGGGTTCCCGCCCGGCCAGCACCGCTACGCTTGGCCGCTGCTGCTCGCCGCGGCCACCGCCGAGGCCGACGCCCGGGGCCTGCCGGCAGCCGACACCGGCCGGGAGGCCGCCCTGCTGGCGATGCGCACCGCCGCCCGCGCCCTGGCGACCCCGGTACCGGTGTGGGCCGCGCACTCCGAGTACGTCCGGGCCGAGCTGCTGCGCGCCGAAGGCGCCGACACCGTCGCCGACTGGACCGCCGTCGAGCAGGCCGTCCGCCCGCTGGAGCGCCCGTACCTGCTGGCCCGGGCCCGGCACCGGCTCAGCGAGGCCCTGCTGGCGTCCGGCGGCGACCGGGACGCGGCCGCCTGCCTGCTCCGCGAGGCCCACGCCACCGCCGACCGGCTGGGCTCCCGCCGCCTGCGCGAGGACCTCGCCCTGCTGGCGCAGCGCGCCCGGCTCCCACTGGCGGCCGCCGAGCCGCACCGGGCCCCGCCCGTACCGGAGACCGACCCGGTCGAGGCGCTCGGCCTGACCAGCCGCGAACGGGACGTCCTGCGCCTGGTCGCGACGGGCAGCACCAACCGCCAGATCGCGGAGGAACTCTTCATCTCCCCGAAGACGGCCAGCGTGCACGTCTCGAACATCCTGGCCAAGCTGGGCGTGGCGGGCCGCGGCGAAGCGGCCGCCCTCGCCCACCGGCTAAGGCTGTTCGGCCCGGCCGCCCAGCCGGCCGCAACGGCCCCCGGGCACGCGACGCTCTAGTCCGGGGGCTGCTCGGCCGGGCGTATGAGGACCTTGCCGGAGTCGAGGTCTATGGGACCCCGTCCCGGATCGCCGTCGCCGACGTCGGTCCGGGACAGCTCCAGCCGCTTCAGCTCGTCGTCCGTGTGCTTGCGTCCCGGGTTGAACAGCTCCTCGATCATGTTGAACACAGCATCCACCGCGCCTTTCGCCCCCATCCGGGGGGTCGCCGGTTACTGCACCGTAAGTGTCAGGATCCTGTCGTCGCCCGCTTCCGGCGACCCGCGCCCGTCCGTCTCGCTCGTGACCAGCAGCAATGTGTTCCCGCCGAGCGGGACGACGGTCCGCAGGCGGCCGTACTGGCCCTGGAGGAAGGCCTCCGGCTCGGCCGCCGCGGCCGTCCCGGCCAGCGGGATCCGCCACAGCCGCTCACCCTTGAGCCCCGCCATCCAGATCGACCCCGCGGCCCACGCGATCCCGCTGGGCGAGGCGTCGTCGGTCTTCCACACGGCGACCGGGTCGCGGAAGCCGGGTCTGCCGGCCTTCCCCTCGGCCTCCGGCCAGCCGTAGTTGGCACCGGGCTCGATCAGATTCAGCTCGTCCCACGTCTTCTGGCCGAACTCGGCGGCCCAGAGCCGCTTGTCCTTGTCCCAGGCGAGGCCCTGCACATTGCGGTGCCCGTACGAATAGACGACCGAGTCCGCCTCCGGGTTGCCGTGCACCGGATCCCCGTCCGGGGTCATCCGCAGGATCTTGCCGCCGAGGGACTTCTTGTCCTGGGCCAGCGCGGTGTCACCGGTCTCCCCGGTGCCGGCGTACAGCATCTTGTCCGGGCCGAAGGCGATCCGCCCGCCGTTGTGGATCATGCCCTTCGGGATGCCACGGAACACGGTGTCGGGTGCTCCCAACTGCTGCCCGGGGGCTCTCTGGTCGTCATAGCGCAGCCGGGCGATGCGGTTGTCGGACTCGGTCGTGAAGTACACGTACACCAGCCGGTCCGAGGCGAAGCCGGGGGACAGGGCGAGGCCCAGCAGGCCTCCCTCGCCGCCCGGGGCCACCCCGGGGACCTTGCCGATCTGCGTCACCGCACCCGTGCCGGCCTGCACGCGGCTGATGGTCCCCTTGTCCCGCGAGGCGACGAGCAGGTCTCCGCCGGGCAGGGCGGCGACGCCCCACGGGGACTCCAGGCCCTTGGCGACCTCGCCCGTCACCGTGACGGACCCCTTGGCGGGCGGGGCGGACGCGGCCGGGGACCCGGAGGGGCTCGCCGAGGGGCCCGGGGACCCGCCCGCCGGGGACGCCGCACCCGGTGGCAGATGGCCCGGCCGGGCGGCCTCACCGCCCGGCGGCGAGCAGCCGGCCGCCAGCAGAGCCCCGCACCCGGCCAGGGCCACTGCCGCCAGGACCGCCCGGGGCCTGCCGCGCGGGCCGTCGTACGCGCTCATGGGCCGAGGCGGCCCGTCCTGCCGGTCGTCCCGCTGCCGCGGGCCCTCCTGCAACGGCCGCCCCCGCCCGCCGCGGACCTGCCCCTGTCCCCGTCCACCCGGTGCGCCCAGCCCCTGCCCCTGTCCGCCCCGTGCTTCCAGCCCCTGCCACAGTCCGTATCGCATCGCACTGTCCCCTTCCGGTGCTCCGACCGCTCGTGCCTTCCATCCGACTCAACACCGGCGGCAGCACCCGAAGTTCCGCCGCTCGTACACTCGATCGAGTGGATGCGGCGGCCGCCCCGGACAGCCGCACACCAGCGCCCGAGCCACCCCGGCTCAGCCCCGGCCCACCCCCGGCTGACCCCCGGCTCAGTCCCAGGCTCCCACCGCGGTCGGCAGCCCCGCTATCTCGGCCAGGTCCCCGGCCGACAGCCGGACCTCCGCCGCCCGGGCGTTCTCCGCCGCCCAGCACGCCCGCTCCGCGCCCGGCACCGGCACCACGTGCGGCCCCTGCGCCAGCACCCACGACAGCGCCACCTGCGCCGCAGTGACCTCCGGCCCGTGCCGCCGCGCCACCCGCCGCAGCCCCGCCACCAGCACCTGGTTCGAAGCCATCGCCTCCGCTGTGAACCGCGGATGCCTGGCCCGGACGTCCTGCGACTCGAACCCCGCCCCCGGCCGCAGCGTCCCGGTCAGGAACCCGCTGCCCAGCGGCATCGCCGCCAGCAGGCCCACCCCCCGCGCTGCGCACCACGGCAGCAGCTGCCACGCCGCCTCCGGCGACCAGACCGACAGCTCCGCCTGCACCGCGCTCACCGGGAACACCTGCTGGGCGCGCTCCAGGTGCCCCAGGGTCGAGCGGTACCCCCGGTCCCCGCGCCGCCCCGCGCCCGGCCCCGCTCCCGCGCCCAGCGCGCAGAAGCCGAGCGCCCGTACCTTCCCCGCCCCCACCAGCTCCGCCATGGCGCCCCAGGTCTCCTCCACCGGCACGTCCGGATCCACCCGGTGCAACTGGTACAGGTCTATGACATCGGTCCGCAGCCGCCGCAGCGAGGCGTCGCAGGCCCGCCGCACGTAGCCCGGCCGCCCGTCCGCCACCACGTGCTGCTCGCCCGCGCGCAGCCCCACCTTGGCGGAGACGAAGGCCTCCGCGCGCCGCTCCCGCAGCACCCGCCCCAGCACCAGCTCGTTGGTGAACGGCCCGTACACGTCGGCCGTGTCCAGCAGGTTCGCCCCGAGGTCGAGCGCCGTGTGCAGGGTCCGCAGCGACTCCTCGCCGCGGCGGTGCGAAGGCGCGTACGCCCAGCTCATGGGCATGCAGCCGAGCCCGATGGCGCCCACCCGCAGCGCCCCCGCCCCGATCGACCTGCGCTCCACCTCTGCGTCCCCCTCCCGGTCCGGCCCTCAAACTAACGGCTCGATCCGGATCCCTTGGCATAGCCTCGTGATCATGACTGCAACGACCGCGGACGTCTGGCTCCCCTTCCCCGCCGAGGAGATCGACGGCCTCCCCGACTCCTTCCGGTACCGCCACTGGGACGGCGAGGACGAGTTCCCGGCCGATCCGGGCGCATGCGTCTTCTACGTGACCCCCTACATGAAGTCCCCGGCGGTGACCCTGCGCCCGCTCCCGCAGATGCCCGCACTGCAGATCCTGCAGACCCTCACCGCGGGCATGGACCACGTCCTGGGCGGCCTCGGCGACCTGCGGCCCGGCGTCCGGCTGTGCAACGCCCGGGGCGTCCACGAGGCGAGCACCGCCGAACTGGCGCTCACCCTGACCCTCGCCTCGCTGCGCGGGATCCCCGGCATGGTCCGCGGCCAGGACCGGGAGGAGTGGCGCTTCGGCTTCTACGAGGCCCTCGCCGACAAGTCCGTCCTGATCGTCGGCTACGGATCGGTCGGCGCGGCCATCGAGGACCGGCTCGCCCCCTTCGAGTGCGGGCGGATCGCGCGGGTGGCGCGCTCGGCGCGCAGCACGGCGCGCGGCCCGGTGCACGCCCTCGCCGACCTGCCGCGACTGCTCCCCGAAGCCGATGTGGTGATCCTCTCCACCCCGCTCACCGACGCCACCCGGGGACTGGCCGGCGCCGAGTTCCTGAGCCGGATGAAGGACGGCGCCCTGCTCGTGAACGTGGCGCGCGGGCCGGTCGTGGACACCGGGTCGCTGCTGGCGGAGCTGGAGTCGGGCCGGCTGCGCGCGGCGCTCGACGTCACCGACCCGGAACCGCCGCCGCCGGGGCACCCGCTCTGGAAGGCGCCGAACGTCCTGATCACGCCACACGTGGGCGGCAGCAGCTCCGCGTTCGAGCCCAGGGCGAAGCGGCTGCTGGCCCGCCAGCTGACCCGGTTCGCCGCCGGGGAGACCGTGGAGAACACGGTGCTGATCACCGGGTGAACGCGGGAAGGCGCACGCTCCGCAATCATGTGAACGCGGGCCGTGTCCCCAACTCCCCTCTTGGTGACGGAGCGTAGAGGAACTATGTCACTGAGTGACGAAAGTGGTGTATCGTCCGGAACAAGGGGCTGCGCCACGAACGTCTGGCGCTGGGGAGTGATCGGACACTTTGGGGGGCGACGGGCGATGCACGGCCAATGGACGAACAATCCGACGCGGCAGAGCCGCCGCAGGCGACGATGGGGCGCTCCGAAACAAGCCGACGAGGGGGACCGGTGAGCGCCCCGGGGGCGGCGCTCCTGACCCGGTCCCCGATCACGGACGGCGGCGGCAGGGGCCTGGCGGCGCAGCTCCTCCTCGCGGTGGTCAGCGGCGGTTACGCCGTGGGAGCCGCCCTTGGCTGGGGATCGGACGAAGTCGCCAAGATCATGGGCGACTTCGGGCTCAGCACGGCCGGATTACTCGCCGCGGTCTCCTGCTACCACTACGCGCGGACGATCGACCGGCGCGAGCGCCCCGCCTGGCTGATGTTCGCCTTCTCCTCGCTCATGGGCGCCCTCGGGAACGCGGTCTGGGGCTGGTACGAGGTCATCCTCGGCCAGGCCGTCCCGGAACCCTCCCTCGCGGACTTCGCCTTCCTGTGCTTCGCACCGCCCGCCATCGTGGGCCTGCTCGTCCTCGCCAAGCGCCCGGTCACCCGCGCCGGCTGGGTCTGCCTCGCGCTCGACTCCTGGCTCATCGGCGGTTCGCTGCTGACCCTGTCGTGGAGCCTGGCCCTCGCGAACGCCGCGCGCAGCGCCCAGTCGGGCGCCCCCGGCAGCGTCCCGCGCGCCGCGCTGTCGCTCGCGTACCCGCTCCTCGACATCGCGCTCGTCTCGATGGTCCTGGTCCTGCACTTCCGCCGCTCCGCGAACAACCGCTCCGCCGTCAACACGGCCATCGCGGCCCTCGCCCTGACCGTCCTGAGCGACGCGCTCTTCACCTCGCCGCTGCTGAACACCACGTACCGCTCCGGCGAGATCCTCGACGCCGGCTGGTTCGCGGGCTCCCTGCTGCTCGCGTACGCCCCCTGGGGCGCGCGCCGGGCCGAGCCCGACGAGCCGCGCCCGCGGCTCCCGCGCGCGGACCGGCCGCACAGCCGTCCCATCACCGGCTCGCTGCCCGCCCTGACGCCGTACCTCGCCGCCGCGGTCTGCACCCTCGGCATCCTGTACAACGTCGTGGACGGCCGGAAGGTGGACCGCATGGTCGTCTTCACCGGCTGCACGGTCGTGCTCGCCCTGGTCGTCCGGCAGGGCATCATGCTCCTCGACAACATCGCGCTGACCCAGGAACTGGCCCAGAAGGAGAACCACTTCCGCTCCCTGGTCCAGGGCTCCAGCGACGTCATCATGATCGCCGCTCCCACCGGAACCCTGCGCTACGTCAGCCCGGCCGCCGCCGGGGTCTACGGCCGCGAGGCCGAGGAACTGGTCGGCACCGAGCTCGCCACCCTGATCCATCCCGACGACCTCGGCCGCGTGGTCCACGAGGTGCGCCGCTTCCTGGCGGCGCCCCCGGCCGAGGAGCCCACCACCCGCATCGAGTGCCGGTTCAAATCGGGCGGCGGCGAGTGGCTCAATGTCGAGTCCACCGTCAACCGCCACCAGGGCGGGCTGATCCTCAACAGCCGGGACGTCACCGAGCGGGTCCGGCTCCAGGCCCAGCTCCAGCACAGCGCCGAGCACGACCCCCTGACCGACCTGCCCAACCGGGCCCTGTTCACCCGCCGGGTCCGCCAGGCCCTGAACGGCCGCCGGGCCGGCGACCACAGCACCGCCGTGCTCTTCATCGACCTCGACGGCTTCAAGGCGGTCAACGACACCATCGGCCACCAGGCCGGCGACGAGCTGCTCGTCGAGGCCGCCCACAGGCTCCAGGACTCCGTCCGGGCCGGCGACACCGCCGCCCGGCTCGGCGGCGACGAGTTCGCCGCGCTGATCGCGGGCGACGGCAGCCGCGACCGCAGCGCCCGCGAGTACCAGGTCCACGAGATCGCCGACCGGCTGCGCACCACCCTGTCCCAGCCCTACCGGATCGCCGGGAGCGAGGTACGGGTCGCCGCGAGCATCGGCGTGGCCTTCGCCGACCCCGGCATCACCCCTTCGGACCTGATGCGCAACGCGGATCTCGCGATGTACCGGGCCAAGGCGGGCGGCAAGGACCGCGTCGAGCTGTACGCGCCGCAGATGCAGGCCGAGGTCGTACGCAAGGCCGAGCTGGCGGGGCGGCTGCGCACCGCGCTCCACGAGGGCGAGTTCGCCCTGCTGCACCAGCCCGTGGTCTCCCTGGCCACCGGCGAGGTGACGGCCGTGGCCGCGCAGGCCCGCTGGCGCTCCGCCCAGGGGATCCTCTTCACCCCCGCCGAATTCCTGCGGGTCGCCGAGTACGGCGAGGGCCCGCACGGCGCCGGTCCGGACGCCTCGCGCACCGCCGAGCTGGGGCGCTGGCTGCTGGAGGAGGCCGTGGAGCAGGCCACCGAGCGGCACCGGGCCGGGCACGACGTGCCGGTGACCGTCCGGATGACCGCCCAGCGGCTGCTGGACCGCGCCGTGCCGATCGGTTCCCTGGAGGCGCTGCTGAACCGCCACGGGCTGCCCTCCGGGTCGCTGGTGATCGAGCTGGCGGACAGCGACCCGAGAGTGCCCTTCGACGAGCTGGAGCGGCGCCTGGCGGCCTTGCGCCGACTCGGCGTCCTGATCGCCCTCGACGGCTTCGGCAGCGGTTACGCGGCCATCAGCGCCCTCCGCCGCCTCCCGGTGGACATGCTGAAGCTGGACCGGGGCCTGGTCGAGGGCGTGGTCGAGTCGGCCCGCCTGCACAAGATCACCGCCGGGTTGTTGCGGATCGCAAACGACCTGGGCATGCAGTCCGTGGCCGACGGCGTCGACCTGCCCGAGCAGGTGATGGCCCTGCGCGCGATGGGGTGCACCCACGGCCAGGGGATGGCCTTCTCGGGACCACTCGACGAATACAGGCTGCGACGCGCGCTCGTGCGCGGTACGTTCCCAGTACCGGGCGGTACAGCCCAGCCGGCCTTGGCCGGTGGCTCGTCCAGTGGCTCAATGGTCATCCGTAGAGGCTCAAATAATGAGACGCCCGTCCCACCCGCTTGACATCCCCCTCCCGCCGGAGGGAGGGTCAGTGCCATGCGCACCCGAATTCTCGTACTTGGAAAGCGCGTCGGCTGAAGCTGGGACCTGCATGTCCCCGATTCACACGCCCGACGCGCTCCCCTCGCTTGCCTCCCGGCACGAGGGGTTTTTTGTTGCACTGGCACACGCCCCCGGACCCCGTCCGGAGGATCCCCGCTCCTCGTAAAACCCTCAGCTTCGAGAAGAGAATGCCGATGACCGAGCAGGCCACCGGGGCCCACCATCCGCAGCCGCGGCCCCGTACGGGCGGACAGCAGTCCGCCGCAGTTGAGCACGTCACGGGTGCGCAGTCCCTCATCCGCTCTCTCGAAGAGGTGGGGTGCGACACCGTCTTCGGGATCCCGGGCGGCGCCATCCTCCCGGCTTACGACCCGATGATGGACAGCAAGAAGGTCCGTCACATCCTGGTCCGCCACGAGCAGGGCGCGGGCCACGCCGCCACCGGCTACGCGCAGGCCACCGGCAAGGTCGGTGTCTGCATGGCCACCTCCGGCCCGGGCGCCACCAACCTGGTCACCCCCATCGCCGACGCGCACATGGACTCCGTCCCGCTCGTCGCGATCACCGGCCAGGTCTCCTCCAAGGCGATCGGCACCGACGCCTTCCAGGAGGCGGACATCGTCGGCATCACGATGCCGATCACCAAGCACAACTTCCTGGTCACCAAGGCCGAGGACATCCCGCGCACCATCGCCGAGGCCTTCCACATCGCCTCCACCGGCCGCCCCGGCCCGGTCCTGGTCGACATCGCCAAGGACGCCCTGCAGGCGAAGACCACCTTCTCGTGGCCGCCGTCGCAGGACCTCCCGGGCTACCGGCCGGTCACCAAGCCGCACGCCAAGCAGATCCGGGAGGCCGCCAAGCTGATCTGCGCGGCCAAGCGCCCGGTCCTGTACGTCGGCGGCGGCGTGATGAAGTCCGGCGCGACCGCCGAGCTGAAGGTCCTCGCGGAGCTGACCGGCGCCCCGGTCGCCACCACCCTGATGGCGCTCGGCTCCTTCCCCGACAGCCACCCGCTGCACGTCGGCATGCCCGGCATGCACGGCAGCGTCACCGGCGTCACCGCGCTGCAGAAGTCGGACCTGCTGATCGCGCTCGGCACCCGCTTCGACGACCGCGTCACCGGCAAGCTGGACAGCTTCGCCCCCTTCGCCAAGGTCATCCACGCGGACATCGACCCGGCCGAGATCGGCAAGAACCGCGAGGTCGACGTCCCGATCGTCGGTGACGCCCGCGAGGTCATCGCCGACCTGATCCAGGCGGTCCAGGCCGAGCACACCGGCGGCAACGCCGGCGACTACACCGCCTGGTGGAAGGACCTCAACCGCTGGCGCGAGACCTACCCGCTGGGCTACGACCTGCCCGCGGACGGCATGCTCTCGCCGCAGCAGGTCATCCAGCGCATCGGCGAACTCGCGCCGAAGCACACCATCTACGCGGCCGGCGTCGGCCAGCACCAGATGTGGGCCTCGCACTTCGTCAACTACGAGGAGCCCCGCACCTGGCTGAACTCCGGCGGCGCCGGAACCATGGGCTACGCGGTCCCGGCCGCGATGGGCGCCAAGGTCGGCATGCCGGACCGCACGGTCTGGGCGATCGACGGCGACGGCTGCTTCCAGATGACCAATCAGGAACTGGTCACCTGCGCCCTGAACAACATCCCGATCAAGGTCGCGATCATCAACAACGGTGCGCTGGGCATGGTCCGCCAGTGGCAGACGCTGTTCTACAACCAGCGGTACTCCAACACCGTCCTGCACGCGGACGAGACCGGCCACGACACGGTGGGCTCCCAGCTCGGCGAGTCCGTCGCCCCGCGCAAGGGCACCCGCGTCCCGGACTTCGTCAAGCTGTCCGAGGCCATGGGCTGCGTCGCGCTCCGCTGCGAGGACCCGGCCGACCTCGACAAGGTCATCGCCGAGGCCAACGCGATCAACGACCGGACGGTGGTCATCGACTTCATCGTCCACGAGGACGCCATGGTGTGGCCGATGGTCGCCGCCGGCACCTCCAACGACGAGGTCCTGGCAGCACGGGGCGTCCGTCCCGACTTCGGCGACAACGAAGACGACTGAGCCGAGAGAGCCTGAGAGAGAGAACGACCACATGTCCAAGCACACGCTCTCCGTCCTGGTCGAGAACACGCCCGGCATCCTCGCCAGGATCGCCGCGCTGTTCTCCCGCCGCGGGTTCAACATCGACTCCCTCGCGGTCGGCGTCACCGAACACCCCGACATCTCGCGCATCACCATCGTCGTGAACGTCGAGGACCTCCCGCTGGAGCAGGTGACCAAGCAGCTGAACAAGCTGGTCAACGTGCTCAAGATCGTCGAACTGGAACCGCACAGCGCCATCGAGCGCGAACTCGTTCTGGTGAAGGTCCGCGCCGACAACGAGACCCGCTCGCAGATCGTCGAGATCGTCCAGCTGTTCCGCGCCAAGACGGTCGACGTCTCCCCGGAGGCCGTCACCATCGAGGCCACCGGCGGCACCGACAAGCTCGGCGCGATGCTGAAGATGCTGGAGCCCTTCGGCATCAAGGAACTCGTCCAGTCCGGCACGATCGCCATAGGGCGCGGCGGACGGTCCATCACGGACCGCAGCCTGCGCGCGCTCGACCGCAGCGCCTGACCGACCGCCCCGCCGGTCGCCCGACCGATCGCCCGGTGGGCAGTGCGCCGCGAGTCGGCGCTCTGCTCGCATGGCGAGACCGAGAAACTCACATTCCGTTCCCCGCCGTACGGTGGGAGCAACACACGCGCACCAAGGAGATATCCCAGTGGCCGAGCTGTTCTACGAGAACGACGCCGACCTGTCCATCATCGCGGGCCGCAAGGTCGCGGTCATCGGCTACGGCAGCCAGGGCCACGCCCACGCGCTGTCGCTCCGTGACTCCGGCGTCGACGTCGTCGTCGGCCTGAAGGAGGGCTCGAAGTCCAAGGCCAAGGCCGAGGAGCAGGGCCTGAAGGTCGTCCCCGTGGCCGAGGCCGCCGAGTGGGCCGACGTCATCATGATCCTGACCCCGGACCCGCTCCAGGCCGAGATCTACGAGGAGTCCATCAAGGACCACCTCAAGGACGGCGACGCCCTCTTCTTCGGCCACGGCTTCAACGTCCGCTACGGCTTCATCAAGCCCCCGGCCAACGTGGACGTCGCCCTGGTCGCCCCCAAGGGCCCGGGCCACCTCGTCCGCCGCCAGTACGAGGAAGGCCGCGGCGTGCCCTGCATCGCCGCCGTCGAGCAGGACTACTCCGGCAACGCCTTCGCCCTCGCGCTCTCGTACGCGGCCGGCATCGGCGGCACCCGCGCCGGCGTCATCAAGACCACCTTCACCGAGGAGACCGAAACCGACCTGTTCGGTGAGCAGGCCGTTCTCTGCGGTGGCGCCTCCGCCCTGGTCAAGGCCGGTTTCGAGACCCTGACCGAGGCCGGCTACCAGCCGGAGATCGCGTACTTCGAGTGCCTGCACGAGCTGAAGCTCATCGTGGACCTCATGTACGAGGGCGGCCTGGAGAAGATGCGCTGGTCGGTCTCCGAGACCGCCGAGTGGGGCGACTACATCACCGGCCCCCGCATCATCACCGACGCCACCAAGGCCGAGATGAAGAAGGTCCTCGCGGAGATCCAGAGCGGCGAGTTCGCCAACACCTGGATGGCCGAGTACAAGGCGGGTCTGCCGAAGTACAACGAGTACAAGAAGGCCGACGAGGCCCACCTGCTCGAGACCACCGGCAAGAAGCTGCGCAAGCTGATGAGCTGGGTCGACAACGACGAGAGCTGATCTCGACGCGGCGGGGCCGGGACGGCGAGTCCCGGCCCCGCCGCACTTCCGCGCCCCGGCGGTCCGCCCGGCCCGCCGTTGTGGAGGGCTCCGGCGGCGTGGATTGGCCACCCCGGCCAATCTCGGAAGGGTGATCCTTCCGGACAGGCGGAATCCCGTACCGGATCCGCCACTACACTGCTCAACACAACGCGTCAGGCCCACAGTGTCGTGCGTCTTCCACGCGGCTACCCCCTCCACCGCCTGCGGCCGTCGGGACGGCCGTCCGCACTGGACTTGTGAGGACCCACGTGAGCTCGAAACCTGTCGTACTCATCGCCGAAGAGCTGTCGCCCGCCACGGTGGACGCGCTCGGCCCGGACTTCGAGATCCGGCACGTCAACGGAGCCGACCGCGCGGAGCTGCTCCCCGCGATCGTCGACGTCGACGCGATCCTCGTCCGCTCCGCCACCAAGGTCGACGCGGAGGCCATCGCGGCCGCCAAGAAGCTGAAGGTCGTCGCCCGCGCCGGTGTAGGACTCGACAACGTCGACGTCTCCGCCGCCACCAAGGCCGGCGTGATGGTCGTGAACGCCCCGACCTCCAACATCGTCACCGCCGCCGAGCTCGCCTGCGGCCTGCTCGTCGCCACGGCCCGCAACATCCCGCAGGCCAACACCGCCCTGAAGAACGGCGAGTGGAAGCGGAACAAGTACACGGGCGTCGAGCTCAGCGAGAAGACCCTGGGTGTCGTCGGCCTCGGCCGCATCGGCGTCCTGGTCGCCCAGCGCATGTCGGCCTTCGGGATGAAGGTCGTCGCGTACGACCCCTACGTACAGCCCGCGCGCGCCGCCCAGATGGGCGTCAAGATGCTGACGCTGGACGAGCTGCTGGAGGTCGCCGACTTCATCACCGTGCACCTGCCCAAGACCCCCGAGACCCTCGGTCTCATCGGGGACGAGGCCCTGCACAAGGTGAAGCCGTCCGTGCGCATCGTCAACGCCGCCCGCGGCGGGATCGTGGACGAGGCCGCGCTGTACTCGGCCATCAAGGAGGGCCGCGTCGCCGGTGCCGGCCTCGACGTGTACGCGAAGGAGCCCTGCACGGACTCCCCGCTCTTCGAGCTCGACCAGGTCGTCTGCACCCCGCACCTCGGCGCGTCCACGGACGAGGCCCAGGAGAAGGCCGGTGTCTCGGTCGCCAAGTCGGTGCGCCTCGCCCTCGCCGGTGAGCTCGTACCGGACGCGGTCAACGTCCAGGGCGGCGTCATCGCCGAGGACGTCCGTCCGGGCCTGCCGCTCGCCGAGAAGCTCGGCCGCATCTTCACCGCCCTCGCGGGCGAGGTGGCGGTCCGCCTCGACGTCGAGGTCTGCGGCGAGATCACCCAGCACGACGTGAAGGTGCTGGAGCTCTCCGCCCTCAAGGGTGTCTTCGAGGACGTCGTCGACGAGACGGTCTCCTACGTCAACGCCCCGCTGTTCGCCCAGGAGCGCGGTGTCGAGGTCCGCCTGACCACCAGCTCGGAGTCCCCGGACCACCGCAACGTGGTGACCGTCCGCGGCACGCTCTCCGACGGCCAGGAGGTCTCGGTCTCCGGCACCCTCGCGGGCCCGAAGCACCTTCAGAAGATCGTCGGCATCGGCGAGTACGACGTGGACCTGGCGCTGGCCGACTTCATGGTCGTGCTGCGCTACGCCGACCGCCCCGGCGTCGTCGGCACCGTCGGCCGCATCCTCGGCGAGGGCGGTCTGAACATCGCGGGCATGCAGGTCGCCCGCGCCGAGGCGCACGGCGAGGCGCTCGCCGTCCTGACCGTGGACGCCGAGGTCCCGGTGAACGTCCTCGCGGACATCTCCGCCGAGATCGGCGCCGTTTCGGCGCGCACGGTCAGCCTCGGCTGACCTTCCAGCACGACAGGGAAAGGGCCCGGGGCAGACCCCGGGCCCTTTCGCGTTGTCGTACGAGGCTCAGACCGCGAGTGCTTCGTGCGCCTCGGCCGGCTCCTCCGCGGCGGGGGCGGGAGCCGCGATCCCCCGCATCAGAGCCAGCGTGACCCCCGCCGCCGCGAGGAGCAGAAGCGTTCCGCCCCAGGCCGCGTACTGCATGCCGTGGACGAACGCCTCCCGGGCCAGCGTCAGCACCTGCCGGCCCGCCTCCCCGCCGAGCTGCTGGGCGGTGGCGACCGCCCCGCCCAGGGTCTCCCGGACAGCGGGCTGCGAACCGGCCAGGTCGCCGCGGTAGACCGCGGTGCCGAGGCTGCCCAGGACGGCCATGCCCAGCGCCCCGCCGAACTCGGCTCCCGTCTCCAGCAGAGAGGCGGCCGAGCCGGCCTTCTCGGCGGGGGCGGCGCCCAGCGCCATGTCGCCGACCAGGGACATCACGGTGACGATGCCCGAGGCCAGCACCCCGGCGCCGACGAGCAGCAGCCACAGGGAGTCCGTACCGACCAGGCCGATCAGGGCGAACCCGGCGGCGCCGAGGACGAAGCCGCCCGCGATGACGTGGGCCCGGTCGGTCTTCTGGGCCAGGGCCGCGCCGACGGGGGCGGCGGCGCCGATGGCGAGCGAGGGGGCGAGGCTCCAGAGCGCGGCCTCCAGGGTGCCCATGCCGAGCACCGACTGCAGGTACTGGGTGGTGAAGTAGGCCGAGCCCATCACGGCGAAGGCCGAGACGCTCTGGAGCCCGATGCCGGCGCCGAAGCCGCGGCTGCGGAACAGGGCCCGGCTGACCATGGCGTCCTCACGGGTGCGCTGGCGGCGCAGGAAGACGTACCCGAAGCCCAGGCCCACGGCGAGGCTGGCCAGGTAGAGCGGCTCGAAGCCCTCGGCGGCGATCTCCTTGAGGCCGTAGACCAGCGGCAGCACGGCGGCCATCGACAGCGGCACGCTCAGCAGGTCGAAGCGGCCGGGAGCCGGGTCCTTGAACTCGGGGACGAGCACCGGGACCAGGACCAGCAGGAGCAGCATCGCGGGGACGTTGATCAGGAAGACCGAGCCCCAGTGGAAGTGGTTCAGCATGACACCGCTCATGACGGAGCCGAGGGCGATGCCGCCGGTCATGGCGCCGGACCAGATGGCGATGGCCTTGCCGCGCTGCGCGGCGTCCTGGAAGAGGTTGCGTACGAGGGCCAGCGTGGACGGCATCAGGGTCGCGCCGCCGACGCCGAGCAGGACCCGGCAGGCGATCAGCATGTCGGCGCTGGTGGCGTAGCCGGCGCCGATGGAGGCGAGGCCGAAGGCGGTCGCGCCGATCAGCAGCAGCTTGCGGCGGCCGATCCGGTCGCCGATCGAACCCATCGTGATCAGCAGCCCGGAGAGGGCGAAGGCGTAGCTGTCGAAGATCCAGAGCTGCTGGGTGGCGCTCGGGTCCAGCTCCCGCGTGATGGCGGGGATGGCGAAGTAGAGGACGGAGACGTCCATCGAGACCAGGAGCAGGGGCAGCAGCAGGACGGTGAAGGCGGTCCATTCGCGGCGGCCGGCGAGGCGCGCTGAGGCAGCGGGGTTCGTCATGAGCAGTAATGTACAAGCGTCATAAACGCTTGTCTAGTACGGCTGTTTGGAACGTATGTATATGACGCTTGTCTTGCTAGGCTTCCGGCATGGGACATCGTGAAGATCTGCTGGTGGGCGCCAAGAAGTGCCTCCTGGAGAAGGGTTTCGTGCGCACGACCGCGCGGGACATCGTCAACGCCTCGGGCACCAACCTGGCGTCCATCGGCTACCACTACGGCTCGAAGGACGCCCTGCTGACGGAGGCTTACATCGCGCTCGTCCAGCAATGGGGCGACGCCTTCCAGGGCAGCGAGGTCGGCGAGGACGGTTCGCTGGAGCGCTTCCGCGCGGTGTGGGAGGGCGTGCTGTCCGGGCACGAGGAGTCGGGGCCGCTCTGGTCGGCCAGCATGGAGGTCGCCCTGAGCGGCGACCGCCTGCCGGAACTGCGCAAGCTGCTCGCCGCCTCGCAGGGCGAAGGGCGCAAGGGCATGATCGCGATGATGACCGGGCGGCCCGAGGAAGAGCTCACCGAGCGCGACGTGCGCACGCTCGGGGCCTTCTACCAGGCGCTGCTGAACGGCCTGATGATCCAGTGGCTGTTCGACCCGGAATCGGCGGCCACCGCCGAGGAGTTCACCGAGGGCATGCGGCGGGCCGCCGAGGGCCTGCTGGGCGGGCCGGTCACACCGTGATGGTGACCTTCGCGCGGGCGTGCTCCACCTCGACGTAGCGGATGGCGTCGGGCACCTCGCGCAGCGGGTACGCGCGGTCGACGACCGGGGTGAGGGCCCCGGACACGGCGAGTTCCCCGAGCGTCGCCAGGTTCGCGCGGCCCGGGGTCGCCGTGAGCACGAGCAGGCGCCGGCGGGTGAAGCGGGACAGCGCCTGCCCCCGGAGGAGGAGCCCCATCGGCCCGAACAGGCTGCCGCCCTCGAAGACCCCGCCGCCGGACAGGACGAGCGTCCCCGCCGGGGTCAGGGCGCGCCGGCACTCGGTCAGCGTGCGGTTCCCGACCAGGTCGAGGACGAGGTCGTGGCGCACACCGGTGCGGGTGAAGTCCTCCCGGGCGTAGTCGATGACGTGGTCCGCGCCGAGCGAGCGGACCAGGTCCGCGTTCCGGGCGCTGCACACTCCGGTCACCTCCGCGCCGAACGCCTTCGCGATCTGTACGGCGAACGTCCCCACGCCTCCTGACGCACCGTTGATCAGGACCCGCTGCCCCGCCCGTACGCGCCCCAGGTCCCGCAGGCCCATGAGGGCGGTGTTGCCCGCCAGCGGCAGCGCGGCCGCCTGTTCGAAGGTCAGGGCGGCCGGCTTCGGCTCCACCACGCCCTCGGGAGCGCACACGTACTCGGCGAACGCCCCTTCGGCCTCGCCGAACACCTCGTCACCGGGGCGCAGTCGCCGCACGTTGCGGCCCACCGCCTCCACCCGGCCCGCGAAGTCCGTGCCCCGGATCCGCGCCTTCGGCCTGCCGAGCCCGAGCACCAGGCGCGCCACGTACGGATCGCCCCGCATGAGGTGCCAGTCGCGGGCGTTGACCGCGGCCGCGTGGACCCGTACGAGCACTTCGTGTTCGGCGGGCTCCGGCCGGGGAACCTCCCGGAGCTCCAGGACGTCGGGTGAGCCGTACCGGTCCTGGACGATCGCCTTCATCGGGTCTCCGTACTGCACCGGTCGGGTGCGGGATCGATCGGCCGGCCGGGGGCAGGCGCTGCCCGTGACGGTAGGCGAGCGGATCCGGACACGGCTATCGGGGACCGCCCCTAAGGGACGGCGCGCTCAGCCGAGACGCGCCGCCTTGAGGGACATGTGGAGCAGCAGCCGGTCCTCGCCCTCGTCCAGGTCGAGCCCCGTCAGCTGCTCCACCCGGCCGAGCCGGTAGTACAGGGTCTGGCGGTGGATCCCCAGGGCCGCCGCCGCCCGCCCGGCCTGGCCGGCGCAGTCCAGGAACACCTCGGCGGTGCGGGCCAGCTCCCGGTGCCCGGGGCCCAGCAGCGCCCGGGTCGCGGGGTCGTCCGCCGGGTCGGCGGCCAGCGTCGCCAGCATCCGGTACGGCCCGATCGCCGACCAGCGCGCCACCTGCCCCAGCCGCGGCTGCGCGGCCGCCGCCCGGGCCGCCGCCGATGCCTCGGCCCAGGCGTCGCCGAGGGCCGTCAGCCCGCGCCGCGGCTCGCCGATCCCGGCGGCGGCGGGAGGCCCGCCCGGGTGCGGGCCCGGGCGCGGGAGCAGCCGGGCGGCCATGGTCTCGGCCGGGGTGAGGGCGTCCGCCGAGCGGAGCCTGACCAGCACGGCCAGGGCGGTCCGGCCGGGGCCCGCGCCCCCGTCGGCCTCCCGGTCCGGCCCGGGGGGACGCTCCCCGCCCCGGCCCCCGGTGCGGCCCGGCTCACGGCCCGGTCCCGCCTCACGGCCCGGCTCGGCCTCGCGCCCCGGCCAGGGCCACGGCGCCACGCACACGGCCGCCGCGCCCGGTACCGACCCCGGGGCCTCCCCGGCCCACGGCGTCAGGCACACCACCGCGTGCAGCCCCTCCCCGTCCGGGCCCAGGGCGGAGCGCAGCGCCGCGACCGCCATGTCCTGCTGCCAGCCCCGGCCGGCCGTGAGCGCCGCGCGGAATTCCCTCGACAGGTCGGCGCCGGCCTTGGCCTCCTCCGCGAGCAGGATCCCGATCCGCTGGGCCACCTCCATGGCCGCGGCCAGCGCCGCCGGGCCGGGCTCCGCCTCCGAGCCGGGTTCCGCGTCCAGGAGCCACACGTACCCCTGCACGATCCCGCGGTAGCGCACCGGCAGGCAGATCCGGCCCCGGAAGACCCCCGCGTCGGGGGCCGCCGGAATCCGGACCGGCCCGGTGGCGCGGGCGATGCCGAAGCCCTCGAACCAGGACCGGACGGCGGCGGTGGACTGCCGGGTCAGGATCGAGCGGGTGCGTACGGGGTCCATGGCCAGATCGTCGTCGCTGTCGTGCGCGCCGAAGGCGATGAGGCGGAAGTCCCGGTTCTCCAGCGTCGCCGGGGCACCGAGCAGTGCCGAGATCTCGTCCACCAGGTCCTGGTAATCGCCCTTCACCCGGCCATTCTCCCACTCCCCGCACGGGTCTTCAGACATCTGTATGAGATGTCCGGCACGGATGCGTGACAGCTGTCGATAGCAGAGGATCGTGGGGATCCTTAGGTTTCACGGTGGTTTTACTTGCGTTTCTCTTACGTCTGACGCCACGCCGGCGGCGGATCGTATGTCTGCTTCTGCCACCCGTTGGAGGTGCCCCGTGCTGGGTCCCGCGATCCTCGCCGCTTCGCGCAGCGACAAGATGCGCCGAATCGTCTCTGCCGCCCCGGTGACCAAGCCCGTGGTGAACCGGTTCATCCCCGGTGAGACGGTCGACCAGGTCATCCCGATCGTCGAGGACCTCACGCGGAAGGGCCTGGAAGTCACGCTCGACGTGGTCGGCGAGGACATCACCGCCGTGGAGCAGTCCCACGCCGCGCGGGACGCCTATCTGGAGCTCATCGAGCAGCTGGCCGTCCTGGGCCTGGGCGAGACGGTCGAGATGTCGGTCAAGCTGTCGATGTTCGGCCAGGCGCTGGAAGGCGGCCACGAACTGGCCCTCGCCAACGTCCGCCCGGTCGTCGAGGCCGCCGCCGCCATCGGCACCACCGTCACCCTGGACGCCGAGGACCACACCACCCTCGACTCGATGTTCGCCATCCACGAGGAGCTGCGCCGGGACTTCCCGCAGACCGGCTGCGTGATCCAGGCCTACCTCTTCCGCACGGAGGCCGACGCCCGCCGCCTGGCCGCCGCGGGCAGCCGCGTCCGGATCGTGAAGGGCGCCTACAAGGAGCCCGCCGAGGTCGCGTACCAGGACAAGGCCGAGATCGACAAGGCGTACGTCCGGATCATGAAGATCCTGATGGACGGCGAGGGCTACCCGATGATCGGGTCCCACGACCCGCGCCTCATCGCCATCGCACAGGAGCTCGCCCGCACGGCCGGGCGCAAACTGGACGAGTACGAGTTCCAGATGCTGTACGGGATCCGCAGCGAGGAGCACCTGCGGCTGGCCGCCGAGGGCCACCGGATGCGCGTCTACACCGCGTACGGGACCGACTGGTACGGCTACTTCATGCGCCGCCTGGCGGAGAAGCCGGCCAACCTGCTCTTCTTCCTCCGCTCGATGATCACCAAGAACTAGGTCCAGAACCAGGTTCAGAACTAGCTCAAGGAGTTACCAGCCCCATGGATGCTGTGACCCAGGTCCCCGCGCCGGTCAACGAGCCGGTCCACTCGTACGCCCCCGGCAGCGCGGAGCGCGTACGTCTCGAAGAGCAGCTCAAGCAGCTCTCCGAGAACCCGATCGACCTCCCGATGACGATCGACGGCGTCAAGCGGATGGGTGGCGGCGAGCGCTTCGACGTCGTCCAGCCGCACGACCACAAGTCGGTCATCGGCACCTACGCCAACGCCACCCAGGCCGATGCCCAGGAGGCCGTCGACGCCGCCCTGGCCGCCGCCCCGGCCTGGCGCGCGATGTCCTTCGACGACCGCGCCGCGATCATCCTGCGCGCCGCCGAGCTGCTGGCCGGCCCGTGGCGCGAGAAGCTGGCCGCCTCGACCATGCTGGGCCAGTCGAAGACCGCCCAGCAGGCCGAGATCGACACCCCGTGCGAGCTCGTCGACTTCTGGCGCTTCAACGTCCACTTCGCCCGCCAGATCCTGGCCGAGCAGCCGGCCGCGAACAGCGCCGGCGTGTGGAACCGCAGCGACCACCGCCCGCTCGAGGGCTTCGTCTACGCGATCACGCCGTTCAACTTCACGGCCATCGCCGGCAACCTGCCGACCGCCCCCGCCCTGATGGGCAACGTGGTCGTGTGGAAGCCGTCCCCGACGCAGACCCACTCCGCGGTCCTGCTGATGGAGCTCCTGGAGGCGGCCGGTCTGCCCAAGGGCGTCATCAACCTGGTGACCGGCGACGGCATCGCCGTCTCCGAGGTGGCCCTGAACCACCCCGAGCTGGCCGGCATCCACTTCACCGGCTCGACCAAGACCTTCCAGTACCTGTGGAAGACGGTCGGCAACAACATCGAGAAGTACCGGTCCTACCCGCGCCTGGTCGGCGAGACCGGCGGCAAGGACTTCGTCGTCGCGCACCCGTCCGCGGACCGCGGCATCCTGAAGACCGCCCTGACCCGCGGCTCCTTCGAGTTCCAGGGCCAGAAGTGCTCGGCCTCCTCGCGCGCCTACGTCCCGGCGTCGATCTGGAACGACGGCTTCAAGGAGGCCTTCGCGGCCGAGGTCGACGGCATCGCCATGGGTGACGTCCGCGACCTGACGAACTTCATCGGCGCCGTCATCGACGAGCGCTCGTTCGCCAAGAACAAGGCCGCGATCGACCGCGCGAAGTCGGACCCGACCTGCACGATCGTCGCGGGCGGCACGTACGACGACTCCGAGGGCTACTTCGTGCGCCCGACCGTCATCGCGTGCACCGACCCGGAGAACGAGGTCTTCACGACCGAGTACTTCGGCCCGATCCTCGCGATCCACGTCTACGAGGACGAGAAGTTCGACGAGATGCTGGCGCAGATGGAGTCGGTGTCGGCGTACGCCCTGACCGGCGCCGTCATCGGCCAGGACCGCTTCGCGGTGGCCGACGCGATGGAGAAGCTCCGCTTCGCGGCGGGCAACTTCTACATCAACGACAAGTCGACCGGCGCCGTCGTCGGCCAGCAGCCCTTCGGCGGCGGCCGCGCGTCCGGTACGAACGACAAGGCGGGCGCGGCCTCCAACCTGCTGCGCTGGACCTCGACGCGCTCCATCAAGGAGACGCTGGTCCCGCCGACCGAGTACGGCTACCCCCACATGGGCTGACCGCCCCCAGCTGAACCCCGCCCTCGCTCCGGTACCCCCAAGTCCGGAGCGAGGGCGGTTCCAGTTTCCCCGCCGGGCAGGATCCCGGAGCGGTCTCCGCCGGGACCTTGGTGCCGCCCAGCGGGCCAGCGGCGGCTAGACCTCCACCAGGACCTGGTCCAGGGACTTGCGCAGGAGGTCCGGGACCTCGCAGTCGTCGGCGGGGTAGCCGACCGGGATGACGGCGAAGGCCTTCTCGTTCTCCGGGCGGCGCAGGACGTGGGAGAGGAAGCGCATCGGGCTCGGGGTGTGGATCAGCGCGGCGAGGCCGCTGAGGTGGAGGGCGGACAGGAGCATGCCGACCGCGATGCCGACCGATTCGTCGACGTAGTAGTGCTTGCGCTTCGTGCCGTCGGGCCCGAGCCAGTACCGCTGCTGGAAGACCACGATCAGGGCCGGCGCGTCGGTCAGGTGGGTCTTGACCGCGTCGGTGCCGATCGGCCGCAGGGCGGCGAGCCATTCGTCGCCGAGCCGGCCGTCGTAGGAGATCTGCTCCTCCTGCTCGGCGGCGGACCGGATCTGCTGGCGCACGGCCGGGTCCTTGACCAGTACGAAGGTCCACGGCTGCTGGTGCGCCCCGGACGGGGCGGTGGCGGCGCAGGCGATCGCGTCGCGGACGACCTGCTCGGGCACCGGGTCGGGGGAGAAGTGGCGGACGGTCCGCCGCTCGTCCATCCGCGCCCGCAACTCCGCGGCGCGGGCCAGGGATTCCCGGCCCGGCATGCGGGCGGGCCGGTAGGGGGCGGGCCGGTACGGCTGGCCATGGGTGGGGGTCCACTGCTGGGTCTCAGGCGACATGGGCAGATCTTCACGCGGGGGAACCGCCGGGGGCCATGGTCCCGTCATGATCCCCTGTCCGTTGTGTACGGACAGGGGGGCTATGACCATGGCGAACGTCGGACGATTCGTGGACCGGCCTCCTCCTTCGACGCCCGCGGCCCTGGCGGCCTCGTCGCCCTCGCGCCCGGGGCCCCGGTCCCGGCCGACAGCCTCGGCGGGCTCACCGCCCGCGGCTGGACCACCCTGGCCGCGCACGGCGCACGGACCGCCATCGACCTGCGCAAGGAGGACGCGACGGGGATGGACCACGCACCGCACCCGGCAGCGCCGACCACCCTGCGGCTCCCTCTCGACGGGATCGGCACCGGGACCTGCGGGAGGTGCGGTGGGGGACTCCGGGTTTCGGAACCCCCGCGCATTTCCGGCCTTTCCCGGAGCACGCGGGGTGCGCCCGCGCAGGGGCGGCCCGACAGGCCCGACAGGCCCGACAGGGGCACCGGGTCACGGAGGCCTTACCCCGCGCAAGAACCGGCTCGGCTGCGCGGCAGACTGGGGGCATGAGCGATCCGTACACCCGCCTCGCGCACACCTCACAGCTGGGCCCGGACGACCTCGCCGGGATCCGCGCCCTGCTCGACGCGGCCTTCGAAGGGGACTTCTCCGACGCGGACTTCGAACACGCCCTCGGCGGGATGCACGCCCTGGTCCACCGGGACGGGGAGCTCGTCGCGCACGGCAGCGTCGTCCAGCGCCGGGTGCTGCACGGGGGCCGCGCCCTGCGCACCGGGTACGTGGAGGCCGTGGCCGTACGGGCCGACGTACGCCGCCGCGGGATGGGCGGCGCCGTGATGGCCGGGCTGGAGCGGGTCATCGGCGGCGCCTACGTGCTCGGCGCGCTGTCCGCCTCCGAGGCCGGGGCCGCCCTGTACGAGAGCCGGGGCTGGCGCCCGCACCCCGGGCCGGTCGGGGTGCTCGGACCGCACGGCCCCGAGCGGCTCCCCGAGGAGGAGGGCTCGACCTACGTCTGGACGCCGCCCGGCGGCGCGGCGCTGGATCCCGCCGGGCGGATCGACTTCGACTGGCGCGACGGGGACGTCCTCTAGCTGCCGCTGATGCTGGCGGCGCCCGTCTCGATGTGCCCCGTGTAGCGGCGCGACCAGGTGCCGTCGGAGTCGGCCAGGATCGTGAAGTCGTACCAGCCCTTGTTGTAGGCCACCGCGTTGAAGTAGTCCTCGCGCGAGGAGTTCGCCGGGACGGTGTACGTCCAGGGGCCGTCCGTACGGTAGGCGTTCGAGCGGATCGTGAAGGTGACCGGCGAGGCCGAGGTGTTGGTCATCTTGAAGTAGATCGCGGTCTTGCCGGTGCCCGGCTCCACGGCGAAGCGGGACGCGACCTCGATGGCCTTCCCGGCCTTCGAGGCGTCGCCGATGAACCGCCGCAGGAAGCGGTTGGGGCCGTACATCGAGATGTCGTACTTGCCGGAGCCGCTGCCCAGGCCGATGCTGAACCAGTCCGTCGAGGTGGCTCCCGGGCCCACCGTGTACTGCCAGGCGCCCGTGTCGCGGTGCTGGTGCGGGTGGATCGAGAAGTGCGCGGGCCGCTTCGCCTGCGCGCCCTGGTTGGTCATCGAGAACCAGGCGAGGATCCTGCCCGCCGCACCGAACTCGAAGCGGTCCAGGTTGCCGTTCACCTGGTAGGGCAGCGCCCGCGCCGGGCGGGTGCCGGCCTCCTGCGCGGGCAGGGCGTTGTCCTGCGGCGCCGGGTTGGGGAGCGGGCCGCAGGTCGCCTGGCCGATGACCTTCGCGGTGGAGGGGAGGCCGGCGGGGATCCCGTAGACGGGGTGCGCGAAGTCGAAGACGCCGGTCAGGTCGCCCACCACCCTGCGGCGCCAGGCGCTGATGTTCGGGCAGGTCGCCGGGGTGCCGAGGGCCGCCGTCCAGGTCTCCATGAACCGCAGGACCGAGGTGTGGTCGAAGACCTCGGAGCTGACCCAGCCGCCGCGGGTCCACGGCGACATCACGATCATCGGCACGCGGAAGCCGAGCCCGACCGGGATGCCGTCGATGTACTCGTCGGGAGTGCCGGGCGGGGCGACGGGCGGCGCGACGTGGTCGAAGAAGCCGTCGTTCTCGTCGTAGTTGAGGAACAGCACGGTGGAGTCGAAGACCTCCGGGTTCGCGGCCAGCGCGCGGTAGACCAGGTCCACGAAGTGCGCGCCGTCGCCGGGCGGGGCGTACGGGTGCTCCGAGAAGGCCTCGTTCGCGACGACCCAGGACACCTGCGGCAGGGTCCCGGCGACCACGTCGGCGCGGATGGCGGCCGCGATGTCGTCCGGGGTGGAGCCGGTCACCCGGGGGACGGAGCCCATGCCGCGGTCCCACAGCGGGTTGCCGGGGGCCGCGTCGGTGAACTTCTTGAAGTAGGCGAGCCCGTTGTCCCCGTAGTTGTCCTGGGCGTTCTGGTAGACCTTCCAGCTCATCCCGGCGCGCTGGAGGGCCTCCGCGTACGTCTCCCAGGTCAGCCCGGACTCGTCGCCGCCGTCCTTGCTGCCCGCGTCGACCTTGCCGCTCCACAGGAAGGTGCGGTTGGGGCCGGTCGCGCTGAGCGCGGAACAGAAGTACGCGTCGCAGATCGTGTAGTGGTCGGCCAGCCCGTAGTGGAAGGGGATGTCGCCGCGGTCCAGGTAGCCGAGGGTGCGGGTGTTGCCGACGCCGGCGACCCAGTTGTCCATCCGGCCGTTGCTCCAGGCGGCGTGCTGCGAGGTCCAGCTGTGCGGGAGGTCGCCGGTGCACTGGGCCAGCGTCTCGCTGTCGGCCCCGCCGGCCGGCGGGGTGGCGGACAGCTTCCACGGGTACTGGCGGCCGCCCCAGTTCGGCTGGTTGAAGGTGCCCCAGCCGCCCGGGATGTTGCCGGCGGAGCGGTCGCCGAAGCCGCGGACGCCCTTGAGCCTGCCGAAGTAGTGGTCGAAGCTGCGGTTCTCCTGCATCAGGATCACCACGTGCTTCACGTCGGTGATGGTGCCGGACGCGGCGGCCGCGGCCGCCGAAGCCGGTGTGACGGCGGGCAGGGCGGCGCCCGCCATCAACCCGGCGCCGATACCCACGAAACCTCTGCGGCTGATCGGTGTCACTGGCTACTCGCCTCCAACTCGGGTGCCCCGCAGGCACATTGACCGCAAGGTTGGCGGGAGGCGGGCCAAAGGTCTACATCCGTGCGGTAAGAGTTCGGTGAACTTCCGGGTGGCTGGAATCAGTCCTTGAGACGTACGAGCATCTTGCCCAGGTTGTCCCCCCGGAGGACCCCCAGGAAGGCGTCCACCGTGTGATCAATTCCCTGTACAACGGTGGTGTCGGTACCCACTCGGCCACTGCGCAGATGCGGGACCAGGAAGTCCTCCAGCTCCTCCTGCAGATTGGTGTGATTGCGAACCAATACCCCTTCCAGGCGGAGCGACTTGTGTACGACCTCGAAGAGGTTCCGGGGCGCGGCCGGGGAGCGGTCCCCGTTGTACATCGAGATCGCGCCGACCCACGCGATCCGCCCGTACTCGCGCAGCGAGTCGATCGCGCCCTCCAGGTGGCCGCCGCCGACGTTGTCCACGTAGACGTCGATGCCGTCCGGGGCGGCCTGCGCCAGCTGCTCGCCGACCGGCCCGTCGTGGTAGTCGAAGGCCGCGTCGAAGCCCAGCACCTCGGTGAGGTGCCGCACCTTCGCCGCCGAGCCCGCGCTGCCGACGATCCGGCGCGCGCCCAGCAGCCGAGCGATGTGCCCGGTGGCCGTGCCGACCCCGCCCGCGGCGGCGGAGACGAAGAGGTCCTCGCCCTCGCGCAGGGCCGCCGTCCGGGTGAGGGCGGCGTACGCGGTGAGCCCGGTGCCGCCGAGGATGCTCAGGTAGGCCTCCAGTGGGACGCCCGCGTGGTCGCGGAGCTTGCGGGTGCCGTCGGTGCCGAGGCCGACCAGGGCGTGCGTGCGCCAGCCCGAGCGGTGGAAGACCAGGTCCCCCTCCGCCAGCCCCGGGTCGCGGGAGGCGATCACCCGGCCCACCGCGCGGCCCTCCAGCGGGGCGTGCAGCTCGAAGCCGCCCTCGCCGCCGTCCATCAGGCCGCGGTGGTACGGGTCCACGGAGAGCAGCAGGTTCTCCACCAGGGCGGTGCCCGGGGCGGGGGAGGGGACGGGGGACTCGGCGTACGTGAACTCGGCCGGGGTGGGGAAGCCGGTGGGGCGGGCGATCTGGTGGACGGCGAAAGCGGTGTTCGTGGTCATGGGCAGGACGTTAGGAAGGAATCTCCCGGCCGGGCAGGGGGTTGCGCTCATGGAACCCGCACATCCATGAATGACGCTCATAGGACGAGGTGGCAGCGCCGATGGCAGGCACCCCGGGCGAGCTCGCCCCACAGGAACTCAGGGTCCTGGTGGCCGTCGCCGACACCGGCGGGTTCTCCGCCGCGGCCGCCGTCCTCGGCATCGGCCAGTCCGCGGTCTCGCACTCGGTGCGCGGCAGCGAGGCCAAGGTCGGCGCCGTGCTCTTCGAACGCGGGCGCGCCGGGGCCTGCCCCACCCCCGCGGGCGAGCGCGCCGTCGCGCTCGCGCGCCGCATCCTGCGGCTGTACGAGGTACTGGGCGCGGAGGCGCGCGGCGCGGCCGGCGGCTCCGCCGGGAGCGTGGCGGGCACGCTGCGCATCGCCGCGTTCCGCAGCGCGGCCCTGCACCTGCTGCCGCCCGCCCTGGAACGCCTGACCGCCCTGCACCCCGGGATCCGCCCCGAGGTCCGGGTGGTGCGCGAGCTCGGCGCCGGCACGGCGGGGGAGGTGCTGGCCGGGCGGGCGGACCTCGGGATCGCCACGCTGGGCGCGGGGGACGACGTACGGCCGGGCCTGCTGACCGGGGTGCTCGCGCGGGAGGCGTACGCCCTGGTCCACCCCGCCGGGCACCCCGACCCGAGGTCGCTGCCGCTGCTGGACTGGGACGAGAACTGCGGCGCGTACACCCGCGAGTGGTGGCGGGCCCAGGACTGGATCCCGCCGGCCACGGTCAAGGCCGAGGACGACGCGATGGTGCTGACCATGGTCGGCCGGGGGCTCGGGATGGCGATCCTGCCCGAGCTGTCGCTGCGCGAGGCCACCGACGCCGTGGACATCACCGGTCTGGGCCCCCAGGGGCCGGTGAGGCGCGTGGGATACGTCACCACCCCGGAATCCGCCTCCACCCTCGCCGTCAGGGCTCTGATCAGGGAACTCCGCCGGGACAAGGGCTGAAACGGACCTCCCGGAGGCCCTCGTGGAGGGGCCTTACGGGGGGTTGTCCGTCTCAGATACTAGGAAGTCCGAGTAATTGCGGAGACATACAGCCGGACCTGCCCTAGCTTTGTAGGAGCCGAACGTCTCGCCGATCCGGCGAATGGCGGTCGAGAGCGCGCGCCCCCTGGCAGGCAACCCCTGCGGCGCACCGCTCCCCGCCTCTTCCGGCGCCTTGAAGGAACCCCTCATCCGTGGCCCCGCCACGCCGTGATCTCAAGGAGTCGATCTCCATGACGCCCACCTCCACCGCCGTCCGGCGCGTCCGTCACACCTCCTCCGCCGACGCCGACCGCAAGAACGCCGCCGCCGCCCTGCAGCGCGCCCTGGACCGCCGTGACAACGGCGGCTCGACCGGCCACTGAGCAAGCCCCGGACCCCGGACATGTTGCGTTCACACAGGTCCACATGGTGGACGCAATATGTCTGAGGGCTGGGACAGGGAGTACGGTTCCGACATGTCGACCAGCATCAATCTCGCAGTGATCCCCGGTGATGGCATCGGCCAGGAAGTCGTGGCTCAGGGCCTCAAGGTCCTTACCGCGGTCCTGCCCCAGGATGTGAAGCTGGAGACCAAGGAGTACGACCTCGGCGCCCAGCGCTGGCACCGCACCGGTGAGACCCTCCCGGACGCGGAGCTCGACGCCCTGCGGCACCACGACGCGATCCTGCTGGGCGCCATCGGCGACCCCTCGGTCCCGTCCGGCGTCCTGGAGCGCGGCCTGCTGCTGAAGCTCCGCTTCGCCTTCGACCACTTCATCAACCTGCGCCCCTCGAAGCTCTTCCCCAACACGGCCACCCCGCTCGCCGGCCGTCCGGAGATCGACTTCGTCGTGGTCCGCGAGGGTACCGAAGGCCCGTACACCGGCAACGGCGGCTCGCTGCGCACCGGCACCCCCGCCGAGGTGGCGACCGAGGTCAGCGTCAACACCGCCTACGGTGTCGAGCGCGTCGTCCGCGACGCCTTCGAGCGGGCGAACGCCCGCCCCCGCAAGAAGCTGACGCTGGTCCACAAGAACAACGTCCTCGTGTACGCCGGCCACCTGTGGAAGAACACCTTCGACAAGGTCGCCCAGGAGTACCCCGAGGTCACCACCGACTACCTGCACGTCGACGCCGCGACGATCTTCTTCGTCACCCAGCCCGAGCGCTTCGACGTCATCGTCACGGACAACCTTTTCGGTGACATCCTCACCGACCTGGCCGCGGCCGTGACCGGCGGAATCGGCCTCGCCGCCTCCGGGAACATCAACCCGACCGGCGCCTTCCCGTCTATGTTCGAGCCCGTCCACGGCTCTGCGCCGGACATCGCCGGCACCGGCAAGGCGGACCCGACCGCGACGATCCTCTCGGTCGCCCTCCTGCTGCGCCACCTCGGCTACGAGGCCCAGGCCGTCCGCATCGAGGACGCGGTCTCCGCCGACCTGGCCGAGCGCGACGGGACCTTCCGCTCCACCGACGCGATCGGCGACGCCCTCGCCGCTCGAGTAGCCGGCTGACCCGGCCGCCCCATCCCAGGAAGCCGCCGGGTCGCGATCACCGCACCCGGCGGCTTTTCCTGTGCGGCCCCGGGTGCCACCATCTCCCCTGGGCCGCAATCTCCCTGTTCCTCCGAAGCCACCCCGCGGGCGATAATCGAACGCGAGGCCGCGGAATGCGGGGATGCTCGGACGTCCTAGTACGCCGTGAGCGCGGTCCGCCATACACAACCGGTGAAGGACAAGCACTCATGACGACGCCCACGATCGAGCTCAAGCCCTCCTCGAACCCGCTGTCCGACGCGGAGCGCGAGGCGATCCTGGCCAGCCCCGGCTTCGGCCGCCACTTCACCGACCACATGGTGACGATCAAGTGGACCGAGGGGCGCGGCTGGCACGACGCCGAGCTGGTCCCGTACGCGCCGCTGTCGATGGACCCGGCGAACATGACGCTGCACTACGCGCAGACGATCTTCGAGGGACTCAAGGCCTACAAGCAGCCCGACGGCACCGTCGCCACCTTCCGCCCGCAGGCCAACGCCGAGCGCTTCCAGGCCTCCGCCCGCCGCATGGCGATGCCGGAGCTGCCGGCCGAGCTGTTCATCGAGGCCTGCGACGCCCTCATCAAGCAGGACCGCGCCTGGGTGCCGGACTCCGGCGAGGCCTCCCTGTACCTGCGCCCGTTCATGTTCGCGTCCGAGGTCGGCCTGGGCGTCCGCCCGGCCAACGAGTTCCTCTTCATGGTCATCGCCTCGCCCGCCGGCGCGTACTTCCCCGGTGGCGTGCAGCCGGTCTCCGTCTGGCTCTCCGAGGAGTACGTGCGCGCCGTCAAGGGCGGCACCGGCGCGGCCAAGACCGGCGGCAACTACGCGGCCTCCCTCGTCGCCCAGGCGCAGGCCGCCTCGCACGGCTGCGACCAGGTCGTCTGGCTGGACGCCGTCGAGCACCGCTGGATCGAGGAGATGGGCGGGATGAACCTGTACTTCGTCTACGGAGACCGGATCGTCACCCCCGAGCTCACCGGTTCGCTGCTGCCCGGCATCACCCGCGACTCCCTCCTCACCATCGCCCGCGACCTCGGCTACACCGCCGAGGAGGGCCGCATCTCCACCGAGGACTGGAAGCGCGACAACGAGAACGGCACCCTCACCGAGGTGTTCGCCTGCGGCACCGCCGCCGTGATCACCCCGGTCGGCTCGGTCAAGTCCGAGCGCGCCAACTGGACCCAGGGCACCGGTGAGCCCGGCGAGGTCACGATGAAGCTCCGCAAGGCGCTCCTCGACCTGCAGACCGGCCACACCGCCGACGCCCACGGCTGGATGCACCCGCTGGGCTAGCCCCTGCCGGAACCCTTGTCGTACGAAGGCCCGCGCCCCCTGCATCAGGGAGCGCGGGCCTTCGCACGTCGGGCGGGGCAGGCCTCACACCGCGGCCGGCTCCTCGGCGGCGGGCGCCCCGGCAGGGGCGGGCACGGCGACGGCGCGGGCGGTCAGCGCCGTGTAGACGAGGCCGCCGACCAGCCCGGAGAGGACGAAGGAGCAGTCAACGCCGCCGGTCAGGGCCAGCAGGGGTCCCTCGTAGAAGGGGGTGGTCACGGCGAGCAGGCCGACCCCGGCGCCGATGGCCCAGGAGGCGGTGGCGGCGGGGTTCCAGCCGCCGCGGTACCAGTAGATCCCGCCCACCGAGCGGCGGTTGAAGACCTGGAGGGCGTCGGCGTCGTAGTGCCCGCGGCAGCGCACGTAGCCGATCAGGGTGATCACGGCCCACGGGGTGCCGATCGCGGTCAGCAGCAGCACGAACGAGGTCATGGCGGACTGCGCGTTCCACTCGAAGGAGCCGACGAACACGAAGGCGGTGGCCACGGCCGCGGCGACCAGGGTGGCCGTCGTACGGGTGGCCTTGGGGACGATCGCGTCGAGGTCGAGGCCCATGGAGTACAGCATCAGCCCGGCGTTGCCCACCGAGCCGGCGGCCGCCGCGGCGAGCAGCGGGACCAGGTACCAGAACGGCGCGGCGTCGACCAGCGGTCCGGCGTACTCGGTGCCGGCCTTGGCGGCGAGCGCGGTGTAGGTGCCGAAGAGCTGCGGGATCAGCAGGCCGATCAGCAGGCCGAGGCCGGTGGACCAGAGCACCTTGCGGGAGCCGTGCCGGCGCGGGGAGATGTAGCGGGTGTAGTCGCCGAGCAGGGTGATGAAGGCGACGGGGCCGCTGAGTCCGGCCGCGACGGCGGCGAACAGCCACGTCGGCCAGAAGGAGCCGAGGAGGTAGGAGGTCTCCGGCGGCGCGGCGGTGGTGAAGTCGGGGGCGTAGGCGAGGAGGCCGACGGCCAGCAGGACCACCATGCCGACGGACAGGATCTTGCTCATGCGCAGCAGCAGCCGGTAGCCGAACACGGCCCCGACGACGGTACAGGCGGCCAGCACCCCGTACATCACGGCCCGCGAGGCACCGCTGTCGGGCAGCCCGGTGAGCCGGGACAGGGCCCCGACCATCACGTCGCCGCCGATCCACAGGGTCAGCGCGGTGTAGCCGAGCGAGAGCAGCAGGCCCACCACGGAGCCGACCAGCCGGCCGCGGACGCCGAACTGGGCGCCGCTGGAGGTCGAGAGGTTGGTGGCCGTGCGCAGCGACACCAGGGCCAGCGGGGCGGTGAAGGCGATCCCCACGAGGGTGCCGGTCACGATGGCGGTCACCGAGGGCCACAGGCCCAGCCCGAAGGAGGGGGGCAGCCAGCCGAAGACGATCACGCCGAGGCAGAGGTTGGAGCCGAGGAGGATCGAGATCAGGTCACGGGGACCGCTCGTCCGCTCCTCCTCCGGGATGGTGTCGACACCGCGCTGTTCGATGGGCATGGAGGGACTCCCTTGGCAGGGCGGGGGGCGGTTCGCAAATGTTTGAGCGACACTCAATGTGACCTAAGCCCTGGTCTCAGGTCAATGCTTCATTGCACGGAAATGAAGAGTTAGAGTGATGCTCTAACCCATCGACTCAAAAGGTGGTGGATCGGCGTGCGGCTGACCCCTACGGAGCGCGACCGGCTGCTGCTCCGCAGCGCTGCGGAACTGGCCAGGGCCCGACGGGCCCGCGGACTGAAGCTCAACGTCCCCGAGGCCACCGCGCTCATCGCGGACACGGTCTGCGAGGCCGCGCGCGACGGAAAGCGCCTGGCGGAGGCCATCGAGGAGGCCCGCCGCGTGCTGGGCCCCGACGACGTACTGCCCGGCGTGGCCGACGTGGTCACCGAGGTGCACGTGGAGGCCGTCTTCGACGACGGATCCCGCCTCGCGGTGGTCTCGGCCCCGATCCAGGGCGCGGTGTCCCTCGGCGACCGGGCCCCCGGCGCGGTGGTACCAGGCCCCGGCGCCCCCCAGCCGGAGCCCACCGCCCACCTGCGCGTGCGCAACACCGCCCCCGTGCCGGTGAGCGTGACCTCCCACTTCCACTTCTTCGAGGCGAACCCGCGCCTCGACTTCGACCGCGCCGCGGCCTACGGCATGCGGCTGTGCGTGCCCGCGGGCTCCTCCGTACGGTTCGACCCGCACGGCGAGGGCGAGGTCGGGCTGGTCCCGATCGGAGGCGAACGCATCGCCGTCGGCTTCGCCGGGCTGGTGGACGGCCCGCTGGACGCGCCCGGCGCGAAGGAAGAGGCCCTGCGCCGGGCCGCCGCCTGCGGCTACCTCGGCGTACGTGACACCGGCAGCGAAGGAGCACAGGCGTGAGCCGCCAGACCCCCCACAGCGACCACTGCGCACCCGGCAGCCGGCACATCGACCCGCACGAGTACGCCTCCGTCTTCGGCCCCCGCGCCGGCGACCGGGTCCGCCTCGGCGACTCCGGCCTGACCGTCCGGGTCGAGCACGACGCCCAGAAGCCCGGCGACGAGTTCCTGGCCGGCTTCGGCAAGACCGCCCGCGACGGCCTGCACCTCAAGGCCGCCGCCGTCCGCGAGACCTGCGACGTCGTCATCAGCAACGTGCTGGTCATCGACGCCGTCCTGGGCATCCGGAAGGTATCGATCGGCATCCGTGAGGGCCGAATCCACGCGATCGGCCGGGCGGGCAACCCCGACACCCTCGACGGGGTGGACGTGGTCGTCGGCACCGGCACCTCGATCGTGTCCGGCGAGGGCCTGATCGCCACCGCCGGGGCCGTGGACACCCACGTCCACCTGCTCTCCCCGCGCATCATGGAGGCCTCGCTCGCCGCGGGCGTCACCACGGTCATCGGCCAGGAGTTCGGGCCGGTCTGGGGTGTCGGCGTCAACTCCCCGTGGGCGCTGAAGCACGCCTTCAACGCCTTCGACGCCTGGCCCGTCAACATCGGCTTCCTCGCCCGCGGCTCCTCCTCGGACCCCGCGCCCCTGGTCGAGGCCCTCGCCGAGGGCGGCGCCTCGGGCTTCAAGGTCCACGAGGACATGGGCGCCCACACCCGCGCCCTGGACACCGCCCTGCGGGTGGCCGAGGAGCACGACGTACAGGTCGCCCTGCACAGCGACGGCCTCAACGAGTGCCTCTCCGTCGAGGACACCCTGCGCGTCCTGGACGGCCGGACCATCCACGCCTTCCACATCGAGGGCTGCGGCGGCGGACACGTCCCCAACGTGCTCAAGATGGC
This sequence comes from Streptomyces sp. NPDC028314, assembly GCF_055565795.1. NCBI lineage: Bacteria > Bacillati > Actinomycetota > Actinomycetes > Kitasatosporales > Streptomycetaceae > Streptomyces > Streptomyces sp. NPDC028314. The sequence goes on along the minus strand of NZ_JBVHTP010000005.1, from coordinate 184,673 downwards.
GGGCGTGCCCAACGTCATCGGCTCCTCCACCAACCCGACCCTGCCCTTCGGCCGGGACGCGGTGGCCGAGCACTACGGCATGATCGTCTCCGTCCACGACCTCAAGCCGGACCTGCCGGGCGACGCCGCCATGGCCCGGGACCGGATCCGGGCCGGCACCATGGGCGCCGAGGACGTGCTGCACGACCTGGGCGCGATCGGCATCACCTCCTCCGACGCCCAGGGCATGGGCCGCGCGGGCGAGACCATCCGCCGCACCTTCGCCATGGCCGCCAAGATGAAGGGCGAGCTGGGCCCCCTGGAAGGCGACGGCGAGGGCGACGACAACGCCCGCGTCCTGCGCTACATGGCCAAGCTGACCATCAACCCGGCCATCGCCCACGGCCTGGCCCACGAGATCGGCTCCATCGAGGTCGGCAAGCTCGCCGACATCGTGCTGTGGCGCCCGCAGTTCTTCGGCGCCAAGCCGCAGCTCGTCCTCAAGTCGGGCTTCCCGGCGTACGGGGTCACCGGCGACCCCAACGCGGCCACCGACACCTGCGAACCGCTGGTGCTCGGACCGCAGTTCGGCTCGTACGGGGCCACCGCGGCCGACATCTCCGTCGCCTTCGTATCGGCGGCGGCCGCCGCGCTCGGCTCCGACGAGATGCCGACCCGGCGCCGCCGGGTGGCCGTCCGCGGCACCCGCGGCATCGGCCCGGGGAACCTCCTCCTCAACTCCCGGGTGGGCGCGGTCGACGTGGACGCGCGCAGCGGGCTGGTCACCCTCGACGGTGACCCGCTGCGCTCCGAAGCGGCCGATTCGGTCTCCCTCAACCGCCTGTACTTCCTGTAAGCCGGCACAGCCCTTAAGGACCCCTGCCATGACCAAGCCTGTGAACCACGGATTCCGGATGCCCGCCGAGTGGACGCCCCACGAGCGCACCTGGATGGCCTGGCCGAGCCCCAACCCCACCTTCACCAACGAGCAGGAGCTCGCCGAGGCCCGCGAGGCCTGGGGAGCCGTCGCCCGCGCGGTCCGCTCGTACGAGCCCGTGACCCTCGTGGTCTCGCCCGGTGACGCCGAGAGCGCCCGCGCGGTCGTCGGCGAGGACGTACAGCTGGTCGAGCGCGAGCTCGACGACGCCTGGATGCGCGACATCGGCCCGACCTTCGTCACCAACGAGGCCGGCGAGCTGGCCGCGGTGGACTGGACCTTCAACGGCTGGGGCGCCCAGGAGTGGGCCCGCTGGGAGCACGACTCCAAGATCGCCCGCCACGTCTCCGACCTGGCCGGCACCCGCACCTACAGCACCCCCCTGGTCAACGAGGGCGGCGCCATCCACGTCGACGGCGAGGGCACCGTGCTCCTCACCGACACCGTGCAGCTCGGCGCGGGCCGCAACCCCGACTGGACCCGCCAGCAGGTCGAGGAGGAGATCCACGCCCACCTCGGCACCACCAAGGCCATCTGGCTGCCCTACGGCCTGGCCGGCGACTACGGCACCTACGGCACCCAGGGCCACGTCGACATCGTCGCCGCCTTCGCCCGCCCCGGCGTGGTCATGGTCCACACCCAGCCCGACCCGGTCCACCCGGACCACGAGCGCTGCAAGACCATCGCCGCCATCCTGCGCGCCTCCACCGACGCGCGGGGCCGGCAGCTGGAGGTCGTGGAGATCCCGGCGCCGACCGTGCTGGAGGAGGACGGCGAGTGGGTCGACTACTCGTACATCAACCACTACCTCTGCAACGGCGGCGTGGTGCTGTGCGCCTTCGACGACCCGCGCGACGAGGAGGCGGCCGAGATCTTCCGCGGTCTGTTCCCCGAGCGGACCGTGACACTGGTTGACGCACGTACGATTTTCGCCGGGGGTGGCGGTATCCACTGCATCACCCAGCAGCAGCCGAAGGTCTGACCCGAGGCGGACCTCATGAAGGAGTGGCCCATGGTGGCGGGTGGAGTACCGGTACGGGCGGCGCGCAAGAACGCGCCCCCGCGCGAGGACGTACTCGTCGCCGCCATGGCCATGATCGCCGAGCGCGGCCTGGAAGGGCTGACCATGGCCGGCCTCGGCCGCGAGGTCGGCATGAGCAGCGGCCACCTCCTCTACTACTTCGGCAGCAAGGACGAGCTCCTGCTGCAGACCCTGGAGTGGAGCGAGGCCGCCCTCGGCACCGCGCGGCGGGCGCTGCTCTCGCGCCGCGGCTCGGCCCGCGAGCGGATCCAGGCCTACGTCGACCTGTACGTGCCCGAAGGCCCCCGGGACCCGCACTGGACCCTGTGGCTGGAGGTCTGGAACCGCTCCCAGAACGCGGGCCCCCAGGAGCGCGAGCGCCAGGCGGCCATCGAGGGGGCCTGGCACCGCGACCTGGTCGCCCTCCTCGCCGAGGGCATCTCGCGCGGAGAGTTCCGGGCCGTGGACGCGGACCGGTTCGCCGCCCGCATCAGGGCCCTGCTCGACGGGTTCAGCATCCAGGTCGCCGTCGGGCTGCCCGGGATAGGGCGGGCCGACATCCTGGACCACGTCACCGAGTTCCTGGACGAGGCGCTCGTATCGTGAGACATCGGTCCGCGCGTGCGGACGCTTGTGACACACTGCGGACGTGCCTGCTCAGCTCATGATTATGGACAGCAGCGCGCCGGTCCGCAGTGACCGCTGAGCCGTGGAAAAACCATGGGAAAGCGGCCACCGTGCCTCAGACCCGCGCGCAGACCTCTCGCACCCGCGAGAGGTCTTTTCGTTTCCCGGCTCCATTCCTGCCGGGAGCCGGCAGCGCGCGATGATGGGGGCAGTGGATCCCCGGTCTCCGGAACCACTCATCCGACAGGAGTCAGATCAGCATGACGACGACAGAGGCGACTGCGCCGACAGAGGCCCTCGACGACAGCTTCCATGTCTTCGACACCACCCTGCGCGACGGCGCCCAGCGTGAGGGCATCAACCTCACGGTCGCGGACAAGCTGACCATCGCCCGGCACCTGGACGAGTTCGGGGTGGGCTTCATCGAGGGCGGCTGGCCCGGCGCCAACCCCCGCGATACGGAGTTCTTCGCCCGCGCCCGCGCCGAGATCGACTTCAAGCACGCCCAGCTGGTCGCCTTCGGCGCCACCCGCCGGGCCGGCGGCACGGCCGCAGCGGACCCCCAGGTCCGCGCCCTGCTCGAATCCGGCGCCCCTGTGATCACCCTCGTCGCCAAGTCCCACGACCGGCACGTCGAACTCGCGCTGCGCACCACCCTCGACGAGAACCTGGAGATGGTCCGGGACACCGTCTCCCACCTCGTCGCCCAGGGCCGCCGGGTCTTCGTCGACTGCGAGCACTTCTTCGACGGTTACCGCGCCAACCCCGAGTACGCGAAGGCCGTCGTACGCACCGCGCACGAGGCCGGCGCCGACGTCGTCATCCTCTGCGACACCAACGGCGGCATGCTGCCCGCCCAGGTGACCGCGGTCGTCGCGACCGTCCTCGCCGACACCGGCGCCCGCCTGGGCATCCACGCCCAGGACGACACCGGCTGCGCCGTCGCCAACACCCTGGCCGCCGTCGATGCGGGCGCCACCCACGTCCAGTGCACCGCCAACGGGTACGGCGAGCGCGTCGGCAACGCCAACCTCTTCCCCGTCGTCGCCGCGCTGGAGATCAAGTACGGGCGTACGGTGCTCCCCGCCGGCGCGCTCGCCGAGATGACCCGCATCTCCCACGCCATCGCCGAGGTCGTCAACCTGACCCCCTCCACGCATCAGCCGTACGTGGGCGTCTCGGCCTTCGCGCACAAGGCGGGCCTGCACGCCTCGGCCATCAAGGTCGATCCCGACCTCTACCAGCACATCGACCCCGAACGGGTCGGCAACACGATGCGCATGCTGGTCTCGGACATGGCCGGGCGCGCCTCCATCGAGCTCAAGGGCAAGGAGCTCGGCGTCGACCTCGGCGGCGACCGCGCGCTGATCTCCCGGGTCGTGGAGCGGGTCAAGGAGCGCGAGCTCCAGGGCTACACGTACGAGGCCGCCGACGCCTCCTTCGAGCTGCTGCTGCGCGCCGAGGCGGAGGGGCGGGCCCGCAGGTACTTCCGGATCGAGTCCTGGCGCGCCATCGTCGAGGACCGCCCGGACGGCACCCACGCCAACGAGGCCACGGTCAAGCTGTGGGCCAAGGGCGAGCGGATCGTCGCCACGGCGGAGGGCAACGGCCCCGTCAACGCGCTGGACCGGGCGCTGCGGGTGGCCCTCGAACGCTTCTACCCCCAGCTGGCCAAGTTCGAGCTGATCGACTACAAGGTCCGCATCCTGGAGGGCAAGCACGGCACGGACTCCACGACGCGCGTGCTGGTCTCCACCACGGACGGCGCCAGCGAATGGTCCACGGTCGGCGTCGGCACCAACGTCATCGCCGCCTCCTGGCAGGCCCTGGAGGACGCCTTCACGTACGGCCTCCTGCGCGCCGGCATCGAACCGGCCGAGTAGCCCCGGCGGGCCCGCCCCCACCTCGCCGGGCTCCGGCCCGGCGAGGTCATCGGCCGCGAGGAACCGCCCTTATGTCCTGCTCACACAGGAAAGTGCCGGTTCGGGTAGCGTCGTGGATATGAGGACCAGGCTGATATCCGCACTTTCCGGTCTGCTGCTGGCCCTGTCAGCGACTGCCCTCGTGGTCGCCCCGCAGGCGTCGGCCGCCACCGGAGTCGCCGCCGTGGGGGAGGCCCTCAAGGAGGGGCCCGTCTACGTGGATCCCGGAGCCCGGGCGCAGCTGTCCGAGAGCCAGGCCGACGCCCTCGCCCAGAAGATCAAGGACGCCGGTAAACCGGTGTTCGTCGCGGTGCTCCCGGCCACCGCCGAGTTCCCGGCGGACAAGGTGCTCGGAGCGGTCCGTGCGGAGACCGGGATCACCGGCCTCTACGCCATCCGGCTCGGTGACGGCTTCAACGCCGGCGCCGACCCGAGGGTGATGCCGGCCAACGCCGTCCAGAACCTCACCGCGGCCGTGAAGACGGGCGCCCCCGTGGACGCGAACACCCAGCTCACCAACTTCGTCGACCAGGCACTCGCCCAGGCCAAGGGCAACGCCCCCGCCTCCTGGGGCAGCACGGGCGAGGCCGACGGCGCCCCGGTCGGCGGGCTGATCACCCTCGCCGCGGTGGCCGCGATCGGCGGCGGTGGCGCGTACGCCCTGGTCCGCCGCAACCGGCAGAAGAAGGAAGAGCAGCGCCGCGAGGCGATCGCCCGGCTCGGCGTGGTCGTCGACGAGGACATCACGGCCTTCGGCGAGGAGCTGGAGCGCCTCGACTTCCATCCCGGCGAGCCCGGCGCCGACGACTCCATGCGCAAGGACTACGAGCAGGGCCTGGACTCGTACGAGAAGGCCAAGCAGATCATGGCCTCCGTCCAGCGCCCCGAAGAGGTGCAGGGCGTGACCCAGGCGCTGGAGGACGGGCGCTACGCGCTCGCCTGCCTCGACGCGCGCCGCCAGGGCCGGCCGGTGCCCGAGCGCCGCTCGCCCTGCTTCTTCGACCCGCGCCACGGCCCGAGCATCGAGGACGCCTCCTGGGCCCCGGCGGGCGGGGCCGCCCGTACCGTGCCCGTCTGCACGGCGGACGCCGTACGGCTGCGTGACGGCCTGGACCCGTCGGTCCGTACGGTCGACACCGAGCGCGGGCCGCGCCCCTACTACGACGCCGGCCCGGCGTACGGTCCCTGGGCCGGCGGCTACTTCGGCGGCGGCATCCTGCCCGGTCTGCTGGTGGGCACGATGCTCGGTTCGATGATGTCCAGCCCCGCCTACGCCGCGGACTTCGGCGGCGGCACGGGCGGCGGCTACGAGGGCGGTGACTTCTCCGGCGCCGACTTCAACCCGTCCGACTTCGGCGGCGGGGACTTCGGCGGAGGCGGCGGCTTCGACGGCGGAGGCGGGTTCGACGGCGGGGGCGGCTTCTAGGCCAGGGCCTGGCCGCCCCCCGGGCCCGCGCGTCGGCCTCGGCCGCTGCGGTCAGGCCTGCTTGATGGCCGAGATGTCGAAGGTCAGCTTGACCTTGTCGCTGACCATCACACCGCCGGCCTCCAGCGCGGCGTTCCAGGTCAGACCCCAGTCGGAGCGCAGGATCTCGGCCGAGCCCTCGAAGCCGACGCGCTCGTTGCCGTAGACGTCGGTGGCGGAGCCGTTGAACTCCAGGTCGATGGAGAGCGGACGGGTGACGTCCTTGATCGTCAGGTCTCCGGTGATCCGGTACGCGTCCCCGCCCAGCTGGGCCGCGCCGGTGGAGCGGAAGCTCATCAGCGGGAAGGCCTCGGCGTCGAAGAAGTCGCCACTGCGCAGGTGGCCGTCGCGGTCGGCGATGCCCGTGTCGACGGAGGCGATCTTGACGTCGATGGAGGCGGTGGAGCGGGACGGGTCGCCGCCGTCGAGGTGCAGGGTGCCCTCGTGGTCGGCGAAGCCGCCGCGGACGTTGGTGACCATCGCGTGCCGGACGGTGAAGCCGATGCTGCTGTGGGCGGCGTCGATGACGTAGTCGCCGGTCAGCGCGGCGAGCGCCGGGTCGACGTCGAGCGTGGCGACGGCGGCGGTGCCCTCCTGGGACTGCACGGTCTGGCTGCGGCGGGTGAAGAGACCCATGACTTCCTCCTCGATAAGGGGTGCGTTCCAGCCGCACCTGCTTGTTGAATGTTCAACGAGGTTGACCGTAGACCTATTCCGTTCAAATTTCAACATCTAGGGTCGTGTCGCGCGGTTTTGTTGGACCTCCACAAAGGCCCAAGGTCCCGGCTGGTGGAGTCCGTGCATCGCCCGGCAGTTCTGTCCGGGCCGTACAGCGGATGGCTCCCGAGACTGTGTGGAACCAACGGAGGGTTTTCGTGCCGTCACTTCGTAAGGTCGGTACATGACCGTTGTGGACCAGACTCCGAGCGAGCCGACGGACGCCCGCGGGCGCGTGGCCGAGCTGCACTCCCTGCGCGAGGAGGCGCGGCGCGGACCCAGTGACCGGGCTACCGAGGCGCAGCACGCCAAGGGCAAGCTGACGGCGCGCGAGCGCATCGCCCTCCTGCTCGACGAAGGTTCCTTCAGGGAGGTCGAACAGCTCCGCCGGCACCGGGCGAGCGGGTTCGGCCTGGAGGCCAAGAAGCCCTACACGGACGGTGTCATCACCGGCTGGGGCACGGTCGAAGGCCGCACGGTCTTCGTCTACGCACACGACTTCCGGATCTTCGGCGGCGCGCTGGGCGAGGCCCACGCCACGAAGATCCACAAGATCATGGACATGGCCATCGCGGCCGGTGCGCCCCTGGTCTCCCTCAACGACGGCGCCGGCGCCCGTATCCAGGAGGGCGTCTCCGCCCTCGCCGGCTACGGCGGCATCTTCCAGCGCAACACCAAGGCCTCGGGTGTCATCCCGCAGATCTCGGTCATGCTGGGCCCCTGCGCGGGCGGCGCCGCGTACTCCCCGGCGCTCACGGACTTCGTCTTCATGGTCCGCGACACCTCGCAGATGTTCATCACCGGCCCGGACGTCGTCCGCGCGGTGACCGGCGAGGAGATCTCCCAGAACGGCCTCGGCGGCGCGGACGTGCACGCCGAGACCTCCGGCGTCGCGCACTTCGCGTACGACGACGAGGAGACCTGCATCTCCGAGGTGCGCTACCTCATCACGATGCTCCCCTCCAACAACCGCGAGAACCCGCCGGTCCACCAGACCGACGACCCGCGCGACCGCCGCTCCGACGTGCTCCTGGACCTGGTGCCCGCCGACGGCAACCGCCCGTACGACATGCTCAAGGTCATCGAGGAGCTCGTCGACGACGGCGACGTCCTGGAGATCCACGAGCGCTGGGCCCGCAACATCATCTGCGCCCTCGCCCGGATGGACGGCCAGGTCGTCGGCATCGTCGCCAACCAGCCCGGCCACCTCGCCGGCGTCCTGGACATCCACGCGTCCGAGAAGGCCGCGCGCTTCGTCCAGCTCTGCGACGCCTTCAACATCCCGATCATCACCCTGCTGGACGTCCCCGGCTTCCTGCCGGGCGTCGACCAGGAGCACGGCGGCATCATCCGCCACGGCGCCAAGCTGCTGTACGCGTACTGCAACGCCACCGTGCCGCGCATCTCGCTGATCCTGCGCAAGGCCTACGGCGGTGCCTACATCGTCATGGACTCGCAGTCCATCGGGGCCGACATCACCTACGCCTGGCCCACCAACGAGATCGCCGTCATGGGCGCCGAGGGCGCCGCCAACGTCATCTTCCGCAAGCAGATCGCGGACGCCGAGGACCCCGAGGCCATGCGGGCCCGGATGGTCAAGGAGTACAAGGCCGAGCTGATGCACCCGTACTACGCGGCCGAACGCGGCCTCGTGGACGACGTCATCGACCCCGCCGAGACCCGCGAGGTCCTCGTCAGCGCCCTCGCGATGCTCCGCACCAAGCACGCCGATCTGCCGTCCCGCAAGCACGGCAACCCGCCTCAGTAGAAGCGAAGGAGACCTGCCACCGATGAGCATCACCGCCGACACCCTGCTGAAGGTCGAGAAGGGCAACGCCGAGCCCGAGGAGCTGGCCGCGATCACCGCGATCCTGCTCGCCCGTGCCGCCGCCGCCCCGGCCCAGGCCTCGGCCCGCGCCGCCCGCTCCCAGGCCGGCTGGCGCCGCCTGGAGCGCAGCTCCGGCTTCCAGGCCCCGCACAGCTGGCGCTAGCGCCCAGGAACGCACCCACAAGAGCGCCGAGGCAATGCCTCGGCGCTCTTGTGCGTCCTGCGTGCCCCCGTGCCCATGAAGGGCGTTCACGCAAAAGGCCCCCCGCACTCCTCGGAGCGCGGGGGGCCTTTTGCGAACGTCTCTGCGAACGCCTCTGCGGACGTCTCGCCGACTGCTACCGCAGGCGCGCCATCAGGGCGTGCTCGACCAGGGTGATGAGCGCGCTCTTGGCGTCCGCGCGGTGGCGGGCGTCGGTGGTGATGATGGGGGCGTCCGGGCCGATCTGCAGGGCCTCGCGGACTTCCTCCGGGGTGTAGGGCTGGTGCCCGTCGAAGCCGTTCAGGGCGATGACGAACGGCAGGCCGCTGTTCTCAAAGTAGTCCACGGCCGGGAAGCAGTCCGCGAGGCGGCGGGTGTCCACGAGCACCACGGCGCCGATGGCACCGCGGACCAGGTCGTCCCACATGAACCAGAAGCGGTCCTGACCCGGGGTACCGAAGAGGTACAGGATCAGGTCCTGGTCGAGGGTGATGCGGCCGAAGTCCATGGCGACCGTGGTGGTCGTCTTGTCACCGGTGTGGGTGAGGTCGTCAATGCCGGCGGAGGCACTGGTCATGACGGCTTCGGTGCGCAGCGGGTTGATCTCGGAGACCGCGCCGACGAACGTGGTCTTGCCCACGCCGAAGCCGCCCGCCACCACGATCTTCGCGGAGGTGGTGGAGCGAGCCGCTCCGCCGTTAGAGCTTGCGAAGTCCACTGAGCACCCTTTCGAGCAGTGTCACATCTGGCTGGCCGCCGGCAGACTCGTCGCCGCCGGGCTGATGAATGGCGACAAGGCCCGCCTCCGCCAGGTCGGCGACGAGGATTCGGGCGACACCAAGAGGAATGGAGAGAAGTGCCGAGATCTCCGCGACGGATTTGATCTCCTGGCACAGACGGCAGATGCGCTGGTGCTCGGGCAACTGCCCTTGCAGCCGCGCGGGATCGGCCGTGGTGCTGACCAGCGCCTCGATGGCGAGCTGGTAGCGCGGCCGGGTACGGCCGCCGGTCATGGCGTACGGACGCACCAGCGGGTTGTGCGCCTTCGGAGCCGGCGGCCGCGAGGAGCGGACGGGCTGCTGCGAAGGCCGGTAAGGCTGCTGGGGCGGCTGGGGCTGGCCGTACGGCTGCTGCTCGTACGGGTTCTGCTCCGGCACGGGCCGGCTGGGAGCGGAGGGAAAGTTGAAGCGGTTCTGGTCGTGCCCACCCTGCGGCTGCTGCGCGCCGCCATAAGGATGTCCTCCGGGTGTTGTCACGTTTCCTCCTCCGACTCCAAGAACGCAGTACTCCCTGTGGAACCGCGCCACCGCACCCTATGGTGCGATGACGCGAAACGCACTGCCTGTCTGCTAGTTGAGAAGACTTCCCTGCAGCTCGGCACGCAGGTCCGGGGTGAGGACACTGCCCGCTCGATCCACAAGGAGGGCCATCTCGTAGCCCACCAGGCCGATGTCGCACTCGGGGTGCGCGAGCACCGCGAGCGAGGATCCGTCGGAGACGGACATGAGGAAAAGAAACCCCCGGTCCATCTCGACGACCGTCTGGTTGACGGCGCCGCCCTCGAAGATGCGGGAGGCGCCGGCGGTCAGCGACGTCAGACCGGAGGCCACGGCCGCCAGCTGATCGGCGCGGTCGCGCGGGAATCCGTCGGACATCGCCAGAAGGAGTCCGTCGGCGGAGACCACCACGGTGTGGGACACCCCAGGGGTGTTGTCCACGAAGTTGGTGATCAACCAGTTCAGGTTCTGTGCCGCCTGGCTCATCGGGCTCACACTAACGCTCCTGGTCATAGCTGTTACTTGACTGCTCGGAACCCGCGCTGCGTCCCTGCTGGACACCGCGTCGCAGGTTGCTCAACCTGCCACGGACGTCCTCCGGCGCGCGGGAGACCTGGGGGCCGCCCTGCGGGGTCGTCTCCGCAGCACCCTCGACCAGGTTGGCCTTGGGCACCCGCCGAGGGAGACCGGACGGGGTGACCCCGCCCGCCTTCGGCTCACGGAGCTTGGAGGCCTGCTGCCAGCGCTCGTCGTTGTTCGAGCGCCAGTCCTCAGGGCCTGCCGATTCCTTCGGGGCCGTCTCCGGTTCGGCGGGCTGCTGCTTGCGCTGCGGCCGCTGCTCGAAGAGGGATCCGCCGGACTCCGCTTCCTGCTGTGCCGGCTGCCACTGCTGCTGGCTGCCGCGGCGCGGCAGGCCCGCTCCGGTCATCTTGTGACCGGTGTCGGCAGCGGCGCCCGGACGGTCGAAGCCTACGCGTTCCGCGGCCGGTTCGGGAGCGACCGGGGATTCCGATTCGGTCCCGTAGCCCTGCTGGTAGCCGCCCGAATAGGAGTTCTGTTCGGGCCACTCCGCCTGCTGGGCCTGGGGTTCGTAGCCGCCGTCGTAGGACTGCGCGTCCTGCCGCTGGTCCTGGTATTCGGCTTCCGGATAGGTATACCCCTGCTGCGGGTACGCCTCGTAGGCCTGCTGGGGCTGCTGAGCCTGCTGGGACTCGTACGCGGGGTCGTAGCCCTGCTCGGGCTGCTGCTGGTAGCCCTGGTAGGGCTGGTACCCGTGCTCAGGCTGCGGTTCCGGATAATCCTGGACGGACGGATCGTCCTGATCGGCGTACTGCTGATCCGGCGGGAAGCCGACCTGGGCGGCCAGCGCGGCCCGGCGCTCCTGCTGTCCCAGGGAGCGGCCGACCGGGTTCGGACCCTGGCCCTCCGCGCCCTGGGCGTCGTAGCGCGAGTCGTCGAAGCCGAGCTCCGCGGCGGTGCGCAGCGGAGCGGCCTGCTGGGCCCGCTGCTCCGGGATGATCTGGGAGACGGTGAAGTCGTCGTCCGGTATGCCCTCGCCACCGCCACCGTGGGTGATGGCGTCGGGGAGCATGACCAGCGAGGTGGTGCCGGCGGCCTCGCCCGAGGGGCGCAGCTGGACGCGGATGCTGTGGCGGTCCGCCAGCCGGCCGACCACGAACAGACCCATGCGCTGCGAGATCGCGGCGTCCACGGTCGGCGGGTTGGCCAGCTTGTGGTTGATGTCCGCGAAGTCCTCGGCGGTGAGGCCGATGCCCTTGTCGTGGATCTCGACCATGACGCGGCCGTCGGGCAGACGCGTGGCGTTGACGCGCACCTTGGTCTGGGGGGAGGAGAACGTGGTGGCGTTCTCCAGCAGCTCGGCGAGCAGGTGCACGAGGTCGGTCACGGCCTGGCCGTGGATCTCGGCCTCGGAGACGCCCGACAGCTCGATGCGCTCGTACTGCTCCACCTCGGAGGAGGCGGCGCGCAGGACGTCCACGAGCGGGACCGGCTGGTCCCAGCGGCGGCCCGGCTCCTCACCCGCGAGGATGAGGAGGTTCTCGCCGTTGCGGCGCATACGGGTGGCCAGGTGGTCCAGGCGGAAGAGGTTCTCCAGCTGGTCCGGGTCGGCCTCGTTGTTCTCCAGGTCCGTGATGAGGGTCAGCTGGCCCTCGATCAGCGACTGGTTGCGCATGGAGAGGTTCGTGAAGATCGCGTTGACGTTCCCTCGCAGGAGCGCCTGCTCCGCGGCGAGCCGGACCGCTTCCCGGTGGACCTGGTCGAAGGCGCGGGCGACCTCGCCGATCTCGTCCTGGGAGTCGATCGGGATCGGCAGCACCCGGGTGTCGACCTTGCCCGGGTCGGTGCGCGAGAGCTGGTCGACGAGCATCGGCAGGCGCTGCTCGGCGATGTCGAAGGCCGAGGTGCGCAGGCGGCTCATCGCGCGGCCCATCTGGCGGGCCATCATGCCCGCCATGATGAAGGCGGCGAGCAGGGCGACGACCACGATGGCGCCGGTCAGGATGGCGTCGTTGCGGGACTCGTCGGAGACCGCGACGGCGTCCTTGACGGCCTTGTCGAGCAGTTCCTTCTCGATCTCGGCGTAGCCGTCGAACTTGGCGGTGGCGGCGGCCTGCCAGGCCGTCGCGGTGGTGCCGTTCTGGGCCAGCTTGGTGTTCTTGTCGCCGCTGGCTATCGCCTCGGTCATGCCCGTCAGCGCCGAGCCGTTGACCACGGGCGGAGCCTTGAAGGGCGGGCCGCCGGCCTGCTCGGCCTGCTGCTTCGCCTGGGCGAGCTTGGCGGCGCCCTCCTGGGACTTCTTGCCCATCACCTCGCGCAGGCGGTTGGTGTCCTCGTCGGTGCCGGCGGCGACGTACTCACCGATGGCGATTTCCTCGAGGTAGGCGTACGAGGAGAAGGCGACGAGCTGGGACTTGCGGATGTCCTCGTTCTCGTTCGGCCGGACCAGCAGGTGGGTGCCGACGGAGCGCTGGAGCGAGTTCGCGGCCTTGGCCAGCTCGATCGCGTAGACCATGCGGCCGTAGCTGGTCACATTGCCGGTGCCCAGGCCGAGTTCGTTGGAGAACTGCATGAGGTAGTGCTGGACCAGCACATAGCCCTCTTCGGTGGGGATGGGGCCCAGCGAGTTGGGGAGGTTCTTCTTCGCCGACTCCGGCGTCACCACGTAGGCCGTCTTGCGGACCTGCTCCAGCTTGGGCTCCTCCTGGCGGAAGAGCTGCAGGCGGCGTTCCATGCCCTGGTTCTTCGGGAGGTCCTTGGCGGCCTCCGCGAACTTGGCCTTGGCCGCGTCGGTGGCCGCGTACGCCTTCGTGACGGCCGCGCTGTTGCGGTCGCCGCTCAGGAGCGGCTGCGCGGTGAGGTCACGTTCGTCGAGGAGGGCCTCGCCGTACTCGGAGGCCGCCTGGACGATGCGGGCGGTCTTCTCGGCGTCCTTGGCCTCGTTCCAGCTGTCGACCGAGCCCTTCACCTGGAAGCCGCCCATGACCAGTCCGACGAGGGCGGGTACGAGGAGGATGGCGTTCAGCTTGGTCGGCACGCGCCAGTTGCGGGGCGCGAACTTACTGGTACTGCCTCCGCTGGCGGGTGGGTCAGCGGGCACGTCGACGGGCGACGCGGCCGCTCGCGGCGGCGGGGTGAAGTTGCCGCGCGCGGGTTCATCCGCGGGGCTCGAGTTGCTTCGCCTCACTCGACCAACAACCTCTCGGCGGTGCTACTAGCTAGTTCGTTGAATTCCAGCACGGTTAACGGCCGTGTTCCAAACAGTTGGAACCAGCCATTCCAAGAACCTTATGTCCCACATAAATCGGACATAAAGAGCGAGCTGCGGCAAATGCGGGGCCAGTTGTGAGCGCAGCGGCACCGGGCGAACGCACCCTGTGTCCAACTGGCTTCAATTCTCTGTCGAAACGTTATGAACGAGAAGGGCGGGCCGTGTCCTATGACACAGCCCGCCCCTCCCTGACGCAATGGATTCCGTGTTACTTGAGCCGCGCCATCAGCGCGTGCTCGACGAGCGTGATGAGCGCGCTCTTGGCGTCCGCGCGGTGGCGGGCGTCGGTGGTGATGATCGGGGCGTCCGGGCCGATCTGCAGGGCCTCGCGGACTTCCTCCGGGGTGTACGGCTGGTGCCCCTCGAAGCCGTTGAGCGCCACGACGAACGGCAGGCCGCTGTTCTCGAAGTAGTCCACGGCCGGGAAGCAGTCCGCGAGACGGCGGGTGTCGACCAGGACGATCGCACCGATCGCGCCGCGCACCAGGTCGTCCCACATGAACCAGAAGCGGTCCTGACCGGGCGTACCGAACAGGTACAGGATCAGGTCCTGGTCGAGCGTGATGCGGCCGAAGTCCATGGCGACCGTGGTGGTCGTCTTGTCCCCGGTGTGGGTCAGGTCGTCGATGCCCGCACTCGCGGACGTCATCACGGCCTCGGTGCGCAGCGGGTTGATCTCGGAGACCGCGCCGACGAACGTGGTCTTGCCCACGCCGAAGCCGCCCGCCACCACGATCTTCGCGGAGGTGGTGGAGCGAGGAGCCGCTCCGCCGTCAGAGCTTGCGAAGTCCACTGAGAACCCTCTCGAGCAGCGTTACATCCGGCGTTCCGCCGGCCTCTCCATTGCCCGGCTGGTGGATGGCCACCATTCCGGCCTCGGCCAGGTCGGCGACGAGGATCCGGGCGACACCGAGCGGCATCGACAGCAGTGCGGAGACCTCCGCGACCGACTTGACCTCACGGCACAGCGTGCAGATGCGCTGGTGCTCCGGCAGCAGGCCGGAGAGGTGCATCGGGTCGGCCGTGGTGCTGACCAGCGCCTCGATGGCGAGCTGGTAGCGCGGACGGGTCCGGCCACCGGTCATCGCGTAAGGACGTACCAGCGGCTGGTCGCCTTCCGAGTACGAATCTCCGTACGCATCGGGATAGGCGGGGGGCGGGGTCATTGTTCCTCCGGGCTGGACAGCAGTGGTCAGCGTGCCGTCTGACAGGGCGGCCGGTGGGGGGAAGTGATGACGGCCTGTCGGGGGTACTGGATTCCGGGGCGCGGGCCCCGGGCTCCCGGCCGGAAGTACCGTCCGGCCGGGAGACTGGCAGTCAGATGAGCAGGCTTCCCTGCAGCTCCGCGCGCAGGTCCGGGGTGAGGACGCTGCCGGCGCGGTCCACGAGGAGGGCCATTTCGTAGCCCACGAGGCCGATGTCGCACTCGGGGTGCGCGAGAACGGCCAGCGAGGATCCGTCGGAGACCGACATGAGGAAGAGGAATCCCCGGTCCATCTCGACCACCGTCTGGTTGACGGCGCCGCCCTCGAAGATGCGGGAGGCGCCGGCGGTCAGCGACGTCAGACCGGAGGCCACGGCCGCCAGCTGATCGGCGCGGTCACGCGGGAAACCTTCCGACATCGCCAGAAGGAGTCCGTCGGCGGAGACCACCACGGTGTGGGACACCCCAGGGGTGTTGTCCACGAAGTTGGTGATCAACCAGTTCAGGTTCTGTGCCGCCTGGCTCATCGAACTCAACTATCGCTCCTGCTGGTAAGTGGGGTCGATGTGGTAACTGCCGGTCGCGGGGCCGGTGGTGCCGGCCTGGCGCCCCTGCTGGATACCGCGTCGGAGGTTGGTGAGACGGCCGCGGACGTCGTCCGGGGCACGCGATACCTGCGGGCCGGGCTGGGCGTCGGCCTGCTGCTGCGCGGTGCCGGCCACGAGGTTCGCTCGCGGTACCCGGCGCGGCAGCCCCGAGGTGGTGATGCCGCCCGCGGCGGGCTGGCGCACACGCTCGGCCTGGCGCATCAGCTCGTCGTTGGGCGAGGAGCGCCAGCTGACGGTCGGCGCGCTGCCGGTCGCCGCGGGCTCCGCCGCCGCCTCCTGGCCGCGCTGCGGCAGCTGGGGCTGCGGGCGCTGCGGGGCCGGGGCCGCCTGCTGGTGCTGCTGAGGCTGCTGGGGTGCGGCCGGTGCCTGGCCGGCGGGCTGCTCGCCCTCCTGGCGGAACCAGTTCGACTCCAGCGTGTCGAAGATCGGGCTGCGGGCCTCGCCGGGGCTCTGGGCCGGCGGCAGCGCCTCCGGCTGGTGGGCCTGCGGCAGGCTCGGGGCCTCGGCGCGCGGGGCCGGCGAGGGCGAGGGCGCGGCCGGGTAGCCGGCACCGGGCTGCGGAGCCTGGTGCTGCCGGCTGTAGCCGCCCACACCGGGGCCGCCGGTCCGCGGCGCCTGGAAGTCCGGGCGGGCGAACTGGCCGGTGGTGGACGCCGGGCCGCCGAGGCCGCCGGTGCCCGCGGGGCCGCGCAGCTCCGGGCGCTCGAACTGCCCGGTGGCGGAGGGGTCCTGGGAGCCGCGCACGTCGGGACGCTCGAACTGGCCGGTGGTGCTGTTGGCGGGGTTGCCGCCGGTGGCCTGCGGGCGCGGGGCGTTGAAGTCCGGCCGGGCGAACTCGGCGGTGGACCCGGGGCCGGACAGCTCGTCGTGGCCGCGCGGGACCTCCTGGCCGCCCTGTGCGGCGCCCCAGCTGGTGGTCTGCGGGATCCCGGCGGGCGAACCCGCACCCGGGAGCTCCGGACGCGGGGCACCACCGCGCGGCGGCAGCTGCGGCCGCTGGCGCTGGGCCGGGGCGGCGGGCTGCTGCTGCGGAGCCTGCTGGGGCTGCGGGGCCTGCGGCTGCGGAGCCTGCTGGGGCTGCGGGGCCTGCGGCTGCTGGCCCTGCGGCTGCTGCGGCCGCTCGAAGCCGTTGCCCTGCGGGAAGGCGGCCGGAGCCGGAGCCGGACGGCCCTGCGGGGCACCGGTCGCGGCGCCGGTCGTGGCACCGGGGGTACGGCCCGGCAGCGGAGCACCGCCGCCGAAGGGGCCCTGACCCTGGCCCTGGCCCTGCGGGGCACCGGAACCCGCCTGCGGACGCGCCGCGGGCCCGCCCTGCTGCGGCCGGCCGCCGAGGCTGCCCTGCTGGTTCTGGCCCTGCGGACCGGGACCCTGCTGGCGCTGCTGCGGAGCCTGCCCGGCGGAACCCTCGCGGCCCGGGAGCGCCGCACGCTGCGCGCCGCCCGCGACCTGGCCCCGCTGATGGCCGGCGCCCACGGGGGGACGC
Organism: Streptomyces sp. NPDC028314; assembly: GCF_055565795.1. Lineage (NCBI taxonomy): Bacteria > Bacillati > Actinomycetota > Actinomycetes > Kitasatosporales > Streptomycetaceae > Streptomyces > Streptomyces sp. NPDC028314. The sequence continues at coordinate 167,613 of NZ_JBVHTP010000005.1, read as the reverse complement.
GCGGGGCCACCGGGTACGGAACCCTGCTGCCCGGGACCGCCCTGCGGACCGCCCTGGGCGCCGGAGCCCCCGGGGCCGCCCTGGCCCGGCATCGGAGCCGGCTTCTTGCCGCCCTGGGCGACGTCGACCGGCAGCATGACGAGGGCCGTCGTACCGCCCGAGTCGGACGGACGCAGCTGGATGCGGATGCCGTGTCGCAGGGACAGGCGGCCGACCACGAACAGGCCCATGCGGCGGGAGACCGAGACGTCCACGGTCGGCGGCGACGCGAGCCGCTCGTTGATCGCGGCGAGGTCCTCGGGGGAGAGGCCGATACCGGTGTCGTGGATCTCGACCAGCACGCGGCCGTCGGGCAGCGCGTGACCGGTGACCTTGACCTTGGTCTGCGGGGAGGAGAACGAGGTCGCGTTCTCCAGCAGCTCCGCGAGCAGGTGCACGAGGTCGTTGACGACGCGGCCGGCGACGTCGGTGCCGGGCACCGACGAGAGTTCGATGCGCTCGTACTGCTCCACCTCGGACGCCGCGGCGCGGAGCACGTCGACGAGCGGGACGGGGCGGGTCCACCGGCGGCCCGGCTCCTCGCCCGCGAGGACGAGGAGGTTTTCGCCGTTACGGCGCATACGGGTCGCGAGGTGGTCGAGCTTGAAGAGCGAGGACAGCTGGTCCGGGTCGGCCTCGCGGGACTCCAGCTCGGAGATGAGCGAGAGCTGGCGCTGGATGAGGCCCTGCGAACGGCGCGAGAGGTTGGTGAACATCGCGTTGACGTTGCCTCGCAGGAGGGCCTGCTCGGCGGCGAGGCGGACGGCCTCGCGGTGCACGTCGTCGAAGGCCGCGGCCACCTGGCCGATCTCGTCGCGGGTGTGCAGACCGACCGACTCCACGGACGTGTCCACGTCCTGCGGGTCGGACTCGGAGAGCTGCTTGACGAGCTCGGGCAGTCGGTCCTGGGCCACCCGGGTCGCCGTGTCCTGCAGGCGGCGCAGCGAGCGGATCATGGACCGGGCCATGACGAAGGCGCCGACGAGGGAGACACCGAGGACGAGGAGGATCAGCGCACCGTTGATGATGGCGTCCTGCTGCGCGGAGTTCTTGAGCTCGCGCGCCTTCTGCTCCATGTCCTCGAGCAGCGTCAGCTCGATGACCTTCATCGCCTGGAGCTTGGTGCCGTCCGCGTCGTACCAGTCCATCCAGGAGCGGTACTGCTGCTCCTTGCCGAACTGTCCCTGGGTGGACAGCACACGGCGGGTGTAGTGGTCCGCCTTGCTGATCTCCGGGTTTCCGTCGCCGAGCGAGGCGGTGAGCTCCTCGGACTTGCCCTGGTAGACGAGTTCGAAGGTCTTCTTCGACTGGCTCTCACCGCGGAGCGCGGAGAGCGCGTACAGGCGGTCGTTCTCCTGGAGCGTGCCGGCCTTGTCGCCGCTCTCGGGGAGCGAGGCGGCGATGATCGCGCGCTGGATCGACGCGTACTCCTTGGCGGAGGAGAACGCCGCCAGGGCGCGGGTGCGCTTGATCATCTCGGGGTTCGAGGTGGCCTGGGCCATGTCCTGCGAGAGGGAGAGCAGCGAGACGATCAGCGCGTTGTACTCGGTGACGGTCTGCTGGGCACCGTTCTGGTACGCCTTCTTGCGGATGTCCTCGATGCCGGTGAGCTGGCGCCCGATCTGCAGGATGTTGTTGCGGATCGACTTGAGGGTCTCGTCCTTGTCCTCCGTGCTGTCGACCTTGTCGGTCGCGGCGGCGAAGGCCTTGGCTGCGGAGTCGGTCTGGTCGCGGACGCCCTCGACGAGCGAGTTGGGCCTGCCCGACTTGTCGACCGACAGCGGACCCGCCGACTTGTCCCGCTCCTCCTGGAGCATGGCGGCCAGGTTGGTGGCCTGCCGGGTCATCGTCGTGAGCAGCTGCATGTGGTCGAGCTGCGCGATGTCGTTGAGCGAGTCGTTGATGCGGAAGCCACCGAGCGTGGTGGCGGCGACGACGGGCAGGGTCAGCAGCGACACCAGTCGCGTGCTGATGCGCCAGTTCTGCATGGCGAGACGTGAACCGGGCCCGCTGGGGGCCTTCGGTATCGCCACGTCCTGCCCTGCGGCGGACTCGCTCTTGCCCTTGGCCTTGGCGAGGCCCTTGGGCTTGGCCCGGCCCTTCGCCTTCACCGTGGCGGAGGAGCCGGAGCCCGCCCCGTCGACAGCCGGCCCGCGGTTCTGGGCGTGCTGGGGCGAGGAGCCACGGTCGGTCCCGCCGCGCGGCTCCTGCTCCGCCGCAGCGCTGCCATCCCTCTTGAATCGTCCCTGCACTAGCGTCGCAACCTCTGGACCAGGCGTCCCGCCGGGCGACCGGTGGGACGGTGTCGAGTCGTGGGGCACTGACGGCCCCATGGTGGTCGTCGGTGACCGGCGCGTCTCCCTCTCTGTTGCCGCCGCGCTCGGCGCTGAGTCGCGCCACCTGCGCGCCGGCTGATTCCCGCGGCGGTCCCGCGAATTCCAGCACAGTGGGGGATCTCCAACAAGGTGCGCGTGTCCCCCCGGCGAGGCGGTCACGGTTCGTGACAGGAGGGCTACCCCATGTGGACACGGTATGGGGATGAACCGGACTTACACCGACCAAACACCGTGGCTGGCAAGGTGTCCCAGTCGAGATGATCAGGAGCGGAATGGCGCATTCAGTGGCGCAATGTCCGTTTCTGGGTGCGGAATTGACTGCCCATTATGCCCGGAATGCCAGGTCATGGGTGAGCAAACTCACATAGCCATGGCCATTACTTCCCGGTTCAGCCGGGGATTCAGATGTTTAGCCTTGCCCTTTGCAGGGTTGGCGCCAGGGTTGGCGCATCCGACAACCATCACCCGACGAGCGAGCCGAGGCCCCGAACTCCGATGAAGACGACGATGCTGATCCGCAACATAGCCAACCCCCGCCGCACCACCCTCGCGCACCTGAAGGACGCCGAGGAGCTGCAGGCGCCGCTGGCTCCGGAGCACGCCGTCGAGCTGCCGGCCCAGACCGCGAACCCGCGCCGCACGATCCTGATGGACGCGCCGGTCGCCGCCGCGCAGTAGTCCTCGGCAAAGAAGCGAAGCGTCGCTGCCTGCCGCGTTAGCCTGGAGCCCGCAGACTCCCACCGGCGGAAATACAGAGGGGCAGACGCAGCACGTGCGCATCGCCAGGTTCTCGATCGACGGAAATGTCGCGTTCGGCGCGGTCGAGGGCAGCACCGCCCCCGGCGACGAAGCGACCCTCGTCCTCGACATCATCAAGGGCATCCCGTTCGCGGACTTCGAGCTCTCCGGGACCAAGGTCCCGCTCAGCAAGGTCCGACTGCTGCCGCCCGTGCTCCCGAACAAGGTCGTGGCCATCGGCCGCAACTACGCGGAGCACGCGGCGGAGCTCGGCAACACGATCGTGGACAGTGAGGGCCGGCCCGAGGCCCCGATCACCTTCTTCAAGCCCTCCACCTCGGTGGTCGGCCCCGGGGACCCGATCACGTACCCCTCCTTCTCCCAGGACGTCCACCACGAGGCGGAGCTCGCCGTGGTGATCGGCCGGATGTGCCGCGAGGTCCCCAAGGAGCGCGTCAAGGACGTGATCCTCGGCTACACCTGCGCCAACGACGTCACCGCGCGCGACGTCCAGCGCCGCGAGAAGCAGTGGGCCCGGGCCAAGGGCTTCGACAGCGCCTGCCCCCTCGGCCCCTGGATCGAGACCGACCTGGACCCGGGCGACCTCACCATCCAGTGCACCGTGAACGGCGAACAGCGCCAGCTCGGCCGCACCAGCGACATGGTCCGCTCGATCGAGGACCTGATCGTGCACATCACCGAGGCCATGACGCTGCTCCCGGGCGACGTCATCCTCACGGGGACCCCGGCCGGAGTCGGCCCCCTCAACGTCGGCGACGAGGTCGCCGTCACCATCGAAGGCATCGGCACTCTCACCAACAAGGTGATCAAGCGTGGTTAACGGACCCGTCCGCGTACGTTTCTGTCCCTCTCCGACCGGCAACCCCCACGTGGGCCTGGTCCGGACCGCCCTCTTCAACTGGGCGTTCGCCCGCCACCACGGCGGTACGTTCGTCTTCCGCATCGAGGACACCGACGCGGCCCGCGACTCCGAGGAGTCGTACGACCAGCTGCTCGACTCGCTGCGCTGGCTCGGCTTCACCTGGGACGAGGGTCCCGAGGTGGGCGGCCCGCACGCCCCGTACCGCCAGTCCCAGCGCATGGACATCTACGCGGACGTCGCCAGGAAGCTCAAGGACGGCGGCTACGCGTACGACTGCTACTGCACCACCGAGGAGCTGGACGCGCGCCGCGCCGCGGCCCGCGCCGCCGGCAAGCCCTCCGGCTACGACGGCCACTGCCGCGAGCTGACCACCGTGCAGCTGGAGGCGTACCAGGGCGAGCACCGCTCCTCGATCGTCCGCTTCCGGATGCCCGACGAGCCGATCACCTTCACCGACCTGGTCCGCGGCGAGCTGACCTTCACCCCGGAGAACGTGCCGGACTTCGGCATCCTGCGGGCCAACGGCGCCCCGCTGTACACCCTGGTCAACCCGGTCGACGACGCGCTGATGGAGATCACGCACGTCCTGCGCGGCGAGGACCTGCTGTCCTCCACCCCGCGCCAGATCGCGCTCTACAAGGCGCTCATCGAGCTGGGCGTCGCCAAGGCCGTCCCGGAGTTCGGCCACCTGCCGTACGTCATGGGCGAGGGCAACAAGAAGCTCTCCAAGCGCGACCCCGAGTCCTCGCTCAACCTGTACCGCGAGCGCGGCTTCCTCCCCGAGGGCCTGCTGAACTACCTCTCGCTCCTCGGCTGGTCCTTCTCCAAGGACCAGGACATCTTCTCGATCGAGGAGATGGTGGCGAAGTTCGACATCCCGGACGTCAACGCCAACCCGGCGCGCTTCGACCTCAAGAAGGCCGAGGCGATCAACGCCGACCACATCCGGCTGCTGGACCCGAAGGCCTTCGCGGACGCCTGCACCCCGTGGCTGCGGGCCCCGCACGCCAACTGGGCTCCGGAGGAGTTCGACGCCGCCGCCTGGGAGCGCATCGCGCCGTACGCCCAGACCCGGGTGACCGTCCTGTCGGACATCACGGCCAACGTCGACTTCCTGTTCCGCGCCGAGCCGGTGGAGGACCAGGCGTCCTGGGACAAGGCGATGAAGGGCGAGCCCGCGGCCCTGCTGACGACCGCCCGCGCCAACCTGGAGACCGCCGACTGGAGCGACCCCGAGTCCCTCAAGCAGGCCGTCCTGACCGCCGGCGAGGCCCACGGCCTCAAGCTCGGCAAGGCCCAGGCCCCGGTCCGCGTCGCCGTCACCGGCCGCACGGTCGGCCTGCCGCTCTTCGAGTCGCTGGAGATCCTGGGCAAGGAGAAGTCCCTCGCCCGCATCGACGCGGCCCTGGCGAAGCTCGCCGCGTAACGCGCAAGGCCGCGCAAGCACCACCCGTACGTCCCGCAGGGGGCGGCAGCCGGAATCCGGCCGCCGCCCCCTGCGGCACGTGCCGGTGCCGTAACGTCGAGGCATGCCGATCAGTGCAGTGCTGTGGGACATCGACGACACCCTCTTCGACTACACCGGTGCCGACACGGCCGGACTCGCCGCCCACCTCGCCGACGAGGGCCTTCAGGCGCGCTACGGATCCCCGGCCGAAGCCCTGGCCCTGTGGCGCCGCCTCACGGACCGGCACTGGGCCCGCTTCGCCGCCGGGGAGGTCACCTTCCAGGAGCAGCGCCGCGAGCGGGTACGGGACTTCCTGGAGGCGCCCGGCCTGAGCGGGGCCGAGACCGACGACTGGTTCGGCCGGTACGTCGCCCACTACCAGGCCGCCTGGACGGTGTTCCCCGACGTGGTGCCCGTACTGGACGCCCTCGCCGGCGGCTACCGGCACGGGGTCCTCTCCAACTCCTCCCTGGCCAACCAGGACCCCAAACTGCGCCGGCTCGGGCTGCGCGAGCGCTTCGAGGTGCTGCTCTGTGCCGCCGAGCTGGGTGTCAGCAAGCCGGACGCGGCTGCCTTCCTGCACGCCTGCGAGGCGCTCGGACTGCCGCCGGGCGAGGTGGTGTACGTCGGGGACCAGCCGGAGATCGACGCACGTGGGGCCAGGGACGCCGGCCTCACGGCCGTGTGGCTCGACCGGAGCGGCGCAGGGGGCGCCGGCCCCGAGGGCGTGCACCGGATCGCCGGACTCGCGCAGCTCCCCGCGCTGCTGGCTGCGGATACCCGTTTTGGAGCACGGTCAGGCATCCGGTAATGTTCTTTCTGCGCCGCCCGAGCGGGCCGAAAGGCCGGGACGGAGGCGCTAACCAAACGAAAGTCCCGCAAGGGCTTGTGTTTTGGTGGGCTATAGTGTAATTGGCAACACGAGGGTTTCTGGTTCCCTTATTCTAGGTTCGAGTCCTGGTAGCCCAGCGCAGTGCAGTAGTAACGCAGTGCTTGCCCCCGTTGTGTAGCGGCCTAGCACGCCGCCCTCTCAAGGCGGTAGCGCCGGTTCGAATCCGGTCGGGGGTACAGATCCTTCCCGCGAGATGTCCAGGGTCGCACCCGGACGTGTTGATGCAGGATCGCTAGGGCCCCCGTTGTGTAGCGGCCTAGCACGCCGCCCTCTCAAGGCGGTAGCGCCGGTTCGAATCCGGTCGGGGGTACTGCGTCTAGCTTGGTCTAGACCACTATGGGCTATAGTGTAATTGGCAACACGAGGGTTTCTGGTTCCCTTATTCTAGGTTCGAGTCCTGGTAGCCCAGCGCAACACCAGCTAGCCCCCGTTGTGTAGCGGCCTAGCACGCCGCCCTCTCAAGGCGGTAGCGCCGGTTCGAATCCGGTCGGGGGTACGCATCGAAGAGGCCCTCCGCGATCATCGCGGAGGGCCTCTTCGTCGTTTCCGGGGGGACGCGTAAGTACGGGCCCGGAGGCGCGCGTTAGGACGTGTGCGGCGTCGTGCGCGCCCCCGGAGCCCGGAGGGTGGTGGGAGGTCGGAAAGTCAGCCGGAGCGGCGCAGGGCCTCCGTCAGACGGGCGGCCGCGTCGATGACGGCCTGGGCGTGCATCCGCCCGGGGTGCCGGGTCAGCCGCTCGATCGGCCCGGAGACCGATACGGACGCGACCACCCGGTTCGAGGGCCCGCGCACCGGTGCCGAGACGGAGGCCACGCCGGGCTCCCGCTCGCCGATCGACTGCGCCCAGCCCCGGCGCCGTACGCCCGAGAGCGCCGTCGCCGTGAAACGCGCGCCCTGCAGCCCGCGGTGGAGCCGCTCGGGCTCCTCCCAGGCCATCAGGATCTGCGCGGCCGAACCGGCCTTCATCGGGAGCGTGGAGCCCACCGGGACGGTGTCCCGCAGGCCCGACAGCCGCTCGGCGGCCGCCACGCAGATGCGCATGTCGCCCTGACGCCGGTAGAGCTGCGCGCTCTCGCCCGTCACGTCACGGAGGTGCGTGAGCACCGGTCCGGCCGTGGCCAGCAGGCGGTCCTCGCCGGCCGCGGCGGCAAGCTCTGCCAGCCGCGGACCGAGGATGAACCGGCCCTGCATGTCCCTCGCCACCATCCGGTGGTGTTCCAGTGCCACGGCAAGGCGATGTGCCGTGGGTCGTGCGAGCCCTGTCGCCGCGACCAGCCCGGCGAGGGTGGCCGGACCGGACTCCAGTGCGCTCAATACCAGAGCTGCCTTGTCGAGAACGCCGACGCCGCTAGAGTTGTCCATGAAACGATATTCGCGTCTCACACTGTGAAACGCAAGTTCAATTTTTCCAAGAACCAGCGAGTCTGTATGTGCGGGTCCACGAACCACTGGGTCCGAGCCGCCGTTCCGCGCGTGGGGTAGCGGGCGGTCAGGCGCACCACATCTCTAATAAGCGCCGGCACAACCGGCCGGCCGGAGGGAAAGCGATGGGTAGGACACTCGCGGAGAAGGTCTGGGACGACCACGTCGTCCGGCGCGCCGAGGGCGAGCCCGATCTCCTCTTCATCGATCTTCACCTGCTGCACGAGGTGACCAGCCCGCAGGCCTTCGAGGGCCTGCGCCAGGCCGGCCGCAAGGTCCGACGCCTCGACCTCACCATCGCGACCGAGGACCACAACACCCCCACCATCGACATCGACAAGCCGATCGCGGACCCGGTCTCCCGGGCCCAGCTGGAGACGCTGAGGGCGAACTGCGCCGAGTTCGGCGTACGCCTGCACTCGCTGGGCGACGTCGAGCAGGGCGTCGTCCACGTCGTGGGACCGCAGCTGGGCCTGACCCAGCCGGGCACCACCGTGGTCTGCGGCGACTCGCACACCTCCACGCACGGCGCCTTCGGCGCGCTGGCCTTCGGCATCGGCACCAGCCAGGTCGAGCACGTGCTGGCCACCCAGACGCTGCCGCTGGCCCGCCCCAAGACGATGGCGATCACCGTCACCGGCGAGCTGGCCGAGGGCGTCACCGCGAAGGACCTGATCCTGGCGATCATCGCCAAGATCGGCACCGGCGGCGGCCAGGGCTACATCCTGGAGTACCGCGGCGAGGCCGTCGAGAAACTGTCGATGGAAGCCCGCATGACCATCTGCAACATGTCGATCGAGGCCGGCGCCCGCGCGGGCATGATCGCCCCCGACCGGACCACCTTCGACTACCTCCAGGGGCGTGACCACGCCCCCGCGGGCGAGGACTGGGACGCGGCGGTCGCCTACTGGAAGACGCTGCGCACCGACGACGACGCCGTCTTCGACGCCGAGGTCGTCATCGACGGCGCCACGCTGTCCCCGTTCGTCACCTGGGGCACCAACCCGGGCCAGGGCGCGCCGCTGTCGGCCAACGTCCCCGACCCTGCTTCGTACGAGGACGCTTCGGAGCGCCACGCCGCCGAAAAGGCCCTGGAATACATGGGGTTGACCGCCGGGCAGCCGCTGCGCGACATCAAGGTCGACACCGTCTTCGTAGGTTCCTGCACCAACGGCCGCATCGAGGACCTGCGCGCCGTCGCCGGGATCGTCGAGGGCCGCAAAGTCGCCGACGGCGTACGGATGCTGGTCGTCCCGGGCTCCGTCCGGGTCGCCCTGCAGGCCGTGGAAGAGGGCCTGGACAAGGTCTTCAAGGAGGCCGGCGCCGAATGGCGGCACGCGGGCTGCTCGATGTGTCTGGGCATGAACCCCGACCAACTGGCGCCCGGTGAGCGCTCCGCGTCCACCTCCAACCGCAACTTCGAGGGCCGGCAGGGCAAGGGCGGGCGCACGCACCTGGTCTCCCCGCAGGTGGCCGCCGCCACCGCGGTACTGGGCCATCTGGCCTCGCCCGCCGACCTGTCCGAAGCCCCCGCGACCGCCGGAGTCTGAGAACCATGGAAGCCTTCACCACCCACACCGGCCGGGCCGTCCCGCTGCGCCGCAGCAACGTCGACACCGACCAGATCATCCCCGCCCACTGGCTGAAGAAGATCACCCGCGACGGGTTCGAGGACGGGCTCTTCGAGGCCTGGCGCAAGGACCCGGAGTTCGTCACGAACCGCCCGGAGCGCGCCGGGGCGACCGTCCTGGTCGCCGGCCCCGACTTCGGTACCGGCTCCTCGCGCGAGCACGCCGTCTGGGCGCTGCAGAACTTCGGCTTCAAGACGGTCATCTCCTCCCGCTTCGCCGACATCTTCCGCGGCAACTCGCTGAAGAACGGGCTGCTGACCGTGGTCCTGCCCCAGGAGGCGGTCGAGCGGCTCTGGAAGCTGACCGAGGCCGACCCCACCGCCGAGATCACCGTCGACCTGGTCGACCGGCAGGTCCGAGCGGAGGGCATCGAGGCGGAGTTCGAGCTGGACGACAACGCCCGCTGGCGTCTGCTGGAGGGGCTGGACGACATCTCGCTCACCCTTCAGAACGAAGCGGACATCGCCACGTACGAAAGCACCCGGCCGGGCTTCAAGCCCCGCACGATTCAGGCCTGATTCCTGCCTGATCAGCGCTTATTCGCTCTCGGGTGATCACATAGGCAACACTGTGCCCCCCGCCTTCCGGCGGGGGGCACAGCCGTGTGTTGAGGCCCCGTGAGGCGACAACTCGCCCCAGATGGCACAATCTGTGCATGGAACGCGACAGTCAACTTGAGCTCTACGAACTGCTCGCGGACCGATTGAAAGAAGCACACACAAGGGTGCGCACGCTGCAAGTCCCGGAGGGCGTAAGGATGGCGCTGTCCCGGAAGCTGTTGGTCGTCACGGCCGCGGCGAAGCATGATCTCGCCGATGCGGCAAGGCGCCTGGACAGGTTGATGAAGGACCTCGACGAGGGTCGATTCCCTGAAGGCGACTGATGCGAAGGAACTCCGTAACGGCCTACATCGTTGCGGCACTAGGGTGATTAGCCCGTTTCGTGTTTGATTTGCGGTATATATCCGCCTAACGTGCGAAATAAGCTTGAACACATTCGTTCTGGCGAAGTCTCCGAAGGGGAAGACGTGAACAAGGCGCAGCTCGTAGAAGCGATTGCCGACAAGCTGGGCGGCCGTCAGCAGGCCGCGGACGCTGTCGACGCGGTACTGGACGCGATGGTCCGCGCTGTGGTCGCGGGCGACCGGGTCTCGGTCACGGGCTTCGGCTCGTTCGAGAAGGTCGACCGCCCCGCCCGTTACGCTCGCAACCCGCAGACGGGTGAGCGCGTCCGGGTCAAGAAGACCTCGGTTCCCCGATTCCGTGCGGGCCAGGGCTTCAAGGACCTGGTCAGCGGCACCAAGAAGCTCCCCAAGGGCGACGAGGTGGCCGTGAAGAAGGCCCCCAAGGGCAGCCTTTCCGGCGGCGCTTCCGCCACGGTCAAGAAGGCCGCGGCCAAGAAGGCGACCACCGCCAAGAAGGCCGCCGCGAAGACCGCGGTCGCAAAGAAGGTCACCGCGAAGAAGGTCGCGGCCAAGAAGGCCACGACCGTCAAGAAGGCGGCCGCGAAGACCACGGTCACGAAGAAGGCCGCCTCGGCGGCCAAGAAGACGACCACGGCCAAGAAGGCCACGGCGACGGCCAAGAAGACCACCGCCACCGCCAAGAAGACCGCTCCGGCGGCCAAGAAGGCCACCGCGACGAAGGCGCCCGCCAAGAAGACGACGACGCGCAAGGTCACCGCGAAGAAGACGACCGCCCGCAAGAAGTAGGGCGCGAAGTCACACACGCCGGGCCGGCTTCCCCTGCCGTGGGGAAGCCGGCCCGCGGTGCTCTAGGGGCGAGAAAGGCCAGGTCAGAAGGTCTGCAAGGTGATCAGGGTGATGCGCAGGGCCGGGCCCTCGCCGTCCGTCTCGATCCGGACCCGCTGCCCGGGGCGCAGCAGCCGCAGGCCGCCCGCGTCGAAGGCCGGGGCCTCGAAGGGCACCGGGGTGCCGTCGTCCAGCAGCACGCTGCCGCTGCGGGTCTCGGAGTCGTACGTGTACGCGGTCGCCTGCATACCGGCACTGTATCGGGCCGTGTGCCGCCCCACACCGAGAGCGAGGGCCGTCCTCAGGTCCGCCCCCGTGTCCACGTCCCGGCGCACGCTGTCGACGTCCGACAGGGAGATCTCCACCGCCCCCGAGGCCGAATGGCGGGCCCGCGACGGACCGCCGAACGAGGGTGCCAATTCCACGTCCGGAGCAGCCGAAAGCAAGGTCGTCCCGATTCCCGCCGCATCCGCCAGAAATGCCCGGGGAAAATTCGAGGCGTTATCGAGCACGCGTAGCAATTCCGGCGGCCGCAGGGCGGGCAGGTCCGCGTTCATCGCGGCCACCGCCGACCCCGGCCGCCCCCGGCGTATCGCCCGCTCCCCGTGGGCCAGTGCCGCGTTGAGCCCGGCGGCCGGGGCGTCGGGGACGATCCGCGCCCCCAGCCTCGCCAGTTCCGGACCCGCCACCGGGTCGTCCGTGACGACCACCACATCCGCGACCGCCGCGCAGGCCAGCGCCCCCGCGACGGTGTCCTGCGCGAAGGCCAGCGCGAGCCCCGGACGGGAGGCGCCGACGGCCGCCGCGAGGCGGCTCTTGGCAAGCGCCAGCGGCTTCAGCGGGACCACCAGGCTCCAGACGGCGTTCGTGACGGACCCCTTCCCTCCGGTGCGCTCCCGCACGCGCTCGGGCCATCGTCAGGTCATGGCCAGGTCATTAGTCGGCCCATTGTCGCCTCCGCCGGGGCAGAGGGGAGGTTCGGCGCCTTGAGCGGGGCGTACGGTGTTCTCGACAGAGACCGGACCTGGGGCGACACTTGTCCGGCCGACGAGGTGCCCAAGCCGCGCACCGGTCCTAGAGGAAGGTGTCCGAGTGTCCCGCCGCAGAATCGGCTTCTGGTACCGCCTGGCGGCGGTCATCGCAAAACCGCCGCTGGTAGTGCTCTTCAAGCGGGACTGGCGGGGAATGGAGCACATTCCGGCCGACGGCGGATTTATCACCGCCGTCAATCACAACTCGTATCTGGACCCGCTCTCCTACGCGCACTTCCAGTACAACACCGGCCGGGTGCCCCGATTGCTCGCGAAGGCCGGCCTCTTCAGGGTTCCCTTTGTCGGCATGATCCTCCGCGGTTCCGGGCAGATCCCCGTCTACCGGGAGACCACCAACGCCCTGGACGCATTCCGGGCGGCCGTGGCGGCCATCGAGAGCGGCGAATGCGTGGCCTTTTACCCGGAAGGCACCCTCACCCGCGATCCCGAGATGTGGCCGATGGCCGGCAAGACCGGCGCCGCCCGCGTGGCGCTGGTCACCAAGGTCCCCGTCATTCCGGTGGCCCAGTGGGGCGCGAATCTCGTGATGCCGCCCTACGCGAAGAAGGACAAGGTCCAGCTGTTCCCGCGCAAGACCCTCCAGGTCCTCGCCGGACCGCCCGTGGACCTCTCGGCCTTCTACGACCGCGAGCCCACCCCGGAGGTCCTCAGGGAGGCCACCGAGGTCATCATGGCGGCCATCACCGCGCTGCTGGAGGAACTGCGCGGCGAGAGCGCGCCCGAGCAGCCGTACGACCATCGCAAGGCCAGGGCGCAGCAGCGGCGCAAAGCCGCGGGGGAGGGCAAGAAGTGACACGTCCCGTGAAGGCAGCCGTATACGGAACCGGCTCCTGGGGCACCGCCTTCGGCATGGTGCTCGCCGACGCCGGCTGCGAGGTGACCCTGTGGGGCCGCCGCCAGGAGCTGGTCGACGCCGTCAACACCGGCCGGACCAACCCGGACTACCTGCCCGGCGTCGAACTCCCCGAGAACATCAGGGCCACCACCGACGCGGCCGAGGCCGCCCGGGGCGCCGACTTCGCCGTCCTCGCGGTCCCCTCCCAGACCTTGCGCGGCAACCTGGCCGAATGGGCCCCGCTGCTGCCGGCCGACGCCGTGCTCGTCTCCCTGATGAAGGGCATCGAACTCGGCACCGCCAAGCGGATGAGCGAGGTCATCGAAGAGGTGGCCAAGGTCCCCGCCGAGCGCGTCGCCGTCGTCACCGGCCCCAACCTGGCCCGCGAGATCGCCGCCCGGCAGCCCGCCGCCTCCGTGGTCGCCTGCGTGGACGAGGCCGTGGCCAGGCGCCTCCAGGCCGCCTGCCACACCCCGTACTTCCGCCCGTACACCAACACCGACGTGGTCGGCTGCGAGCTCGGCGGCGCCGTCAAGAACGTCATCGGCCTCGCCGTCGGCATCGCGGACGGCATGGGCCTGGGCGACAACACCAAGGGCTCGCTCATCACCCGGGGCCTGGCCGAAACGACCCGGCTGGGCCTGGCGATGGGCGCCGACCCGCTCACCTTCTCCGGCCTCGCGGGCCTGGGCGACCTGGTCGCCACCTGCTCCTCGCCGCTCTCCCGGAACCACACCTTCGGCACCAACCTGGGCCGCGGGATGACCCTGGAGGAGACCATCGCGGTCACCAAGCAGACCGCTGAAGGGGTCAAGTCCTGCCAGTCGGTGGCAGATCTGGCACGCCGGTACGGAGTGGACATGCCGATCACCGACACCGTGGTCGATATCGTCCACCACGGGAAGCCCACGCTGGTCGCGCTGAAGGAACTCATGGGACGCAGCGCCAAACCGGAACGCCGCTGACTCCGATCCGGACGTCTGAGCGGGTACTCTCGTGGCGATATGAGCAGCGAGAACCTCCCCCAGACCCCTGAGCAGCAGGGCCGCAAGCCCCGCGTGGCCGTCGTGTTCGGCGGCCGCAGCTCGGAACACGCCATCTCGGTCGTCACGGCGGGCGCCGTGCTGCGCTCCATCGACCGGTCCAAGTACGAGGTGCTGCCCATCGGCATCACCACGGACGGCCGATGGGCGCTGACCGCCGACGAGCCCTCCCGGATGGCCATCGCCGACCGGGTGCTCCCGAGCGTCGACGACCTCGCCGAGTCCGAGGACGGCGCCGTCGTGCTCCCGGTCGACCCCGCCAGCCGCGAGGTCGTCTACACCGAGCCGGGCGCCGTTCCCAAGGCCCTGGGCGAGGTCGACGTCGTCTTCCCCGTGCTGCACGGCCCGTACGGCGAGGACGGCACCCTGCAGGGCCTGCTGGAGCTCTCCGGCATCCCGTACGTCGGCTCGGGCGTCCTCGCCTCGGCCGTCGGCCAGGACAAGGACTACATGAAGCGGGTGTTCACGTCCTTCGGGCTGAACGTCGGCCCGTACATCACCGTCCGCCCCCGCGAGTGGAGCGCCGACCGGGACGCCGCCCGCGGCAGGATCCTGGACTTCGCCGCCGAGCACGGCTGGCCGCTGTTCATCAAGCCCGCCCGGGCCGGCTCCTCCATCGGCATCACCAAGGTCGACGACGCCTCCGGCCTGGACGCCGCGGTGCGCGAGGCCCAGAAGCACGACCCGAAGATCATCGTGGAGGCGCTGCTGCGCGGCCGCGAGATCGAGTGCGGCGTGCTGGAGTTCGAGGACGGCCCGCGCGCGAGCGCCCCGGCCGAGATCCCGCCGGTCTCCAGCCACGACTTCTACGACTTCGAGGCGAAGTACATCGACTCCGCCTCCGGGATCGTGCCCGCCCCGCTCACCCCGGAACAGACCGCCGAGGTGCAGCGGCTCGCGATCGAGGCCTTCGACGCCGCGTCCTGCGAGGGCCTGGTGCGCGCCGACTTCTTCCTCACCGAGGACGGCACCTTCGTCATCAACGAGATCAACACGATGCCGGGCTTCACCCCGATCTCGATGTACCCGCGCATGTGGCAGGAGTCGGGCATCGAGTACCCGGAGCTGGTGGACCGCCTGATCCAGGCGGCCCTGCGCCGCTCCACGGGGCTGCGCTAGCCCCGTACGACCTCAGGAACGCACAAGGACCGCCCGCCGGGAACCCGGCGGGCGGTCCTTGTGGGAACCGTAGGAGACCTCCCGCGAGGACTCGTACGGGCACGGTCCCAAGGCCCCTCAGTACGACGAGATGCCCACGGGGACGGTCTTGGCCACGGCCTCGGACAGACCGACCAGCATGCTGGCGTCCGTGGCATGCTCCTTGTCGACCCGGACCTCCGTGTACGCCAGCCGCGTCCCAGTGGTGAACCGGAGACCGCCGTCGGGCTTCTCCACGAGCCAGCCGACACCGTTGACCTCGATGCCGTCCTGCTTCGGCTCAGCCATCTTGGGGGGCTTGGGGATACCGCACCGCAGTACGATCGCCGAGCCGCCCCACGAAGCGGTCAGATCCGACTCCGGAACGGTCTCGGTCCGGGCCAGGCCGGACACCGTGTCCGGGAGCTCCTCGTGCAGGGCCGCACAGAGCCCCGCGACATCGGCGGGCGGCGCGGGCGGCGGATCCACCCGGGCCTGCGAAGCGCCCGCCGTGCAGCCCGCGAGGGCCAGTACGACCGCGAGAGCGGGCAGAACCAGCAGACGGCGGGACCGGCGGTGGAGTGACATCACCGGTCAAGAGTAGACGGGGGCTACAGATGGACCACCGGGCAGGTCAAGGTGCGGGTGATGCCCTCCACCTGCTGGACCTTGGCGACCACCATGCGGCCGAGATCGTCGACGGTGTCGGCCTGGGCGCGCACGATCACGTCGTACGGGCCCGTCACGTCCTCGGCCTGGATCACCCCCGGGATCTGGCCGATGGACTCGGCGACGAACGACGCCTTGCCCACCTCGGTCTGGATAAGGATGTACGCCTGTACCACGGAACCTCCAGGGCGGCCACGAGGATCATTTCCCCTAATCTTCGGGTGGGCCCGGGGAGATCGGGTGGGCCCGGGGAAGAAGGGACGCCACGGTACCGCGTCGCCGAGCGCCGCGGGGAGACCCGCGAGCCCGGCTCCACGCACAGCGGGGCGCACGCAGAGCAGAAGTTGACGTATCTGTTGACGGTACCCAGAGCTGTGACGGCTCGCGACCGCAAGCGGACTGGCCAAGAAGGGGCACAGCGATGAAGGGCACTGTGGGCGAGCTGGGGGAGTTCGGGCTCATTCGGGAGCTCACCTCACGGCTCACCACCACCCCGGCGGTCCGGCTCGGACCCGGCGACGACGCCGCGGTGGTGTCGGCCCCCGACCGGCGGGTCGTGGCGAGCACCGACATCCTGCTGGAGGGCAGGCACTTCCGGCGCGACTGGTCCACGGCCTACGACGTGGGCCGCAAGGCCGCCGCGCAGAACCTCGCCGACATCGCCGCCATGGGCGCGGTGCCGACCGCACTGCTCCTCGGCCTCGTCGTCCCGGCGGAACTGCCGGTCACCTGGCCCACCGAGCTCATGGACGGCATCCGCGACGAATGCCAGGTCGCCGGAGCCGCCGTGGTCGGCGGAGACGTCGTACGGGGCGACACCATCACCGTCGCCATCACCGCCCTCGGCGACCTGCGCAACCACGAGCCCGTGCTGCGCTCCGGCGCGCAGCCCGGCGACGTGGTCGCGGTCACCGGCTGGCTGGGCTGGTCCGCGGCCGGATTCGCCGTCCTCTCGCGGGGCTTCCGCTCCCCGCGGGCCTTCGTCGAGGCGCACCGCCGCCCCGAGCCGCCGTACCACGCGGGCCCCGCGGCCGCCGGACTCGGCGCCACCGCCATGACCGACGTCAGCGACGGCCTGGTCGCGGACCTCGGGCACATCGCGGAGGCCAGCAAGGTACGGATCGACCTGCGCTCGGCGGCCGTCGACATCCCGAGCCAGATGCACGACATCGGCCAGGCCGTCGGCGTGGACCCGCTCCAGTGGGTCCTCACCGGCGGCGAGGACCACGCCATCGTGGCCACCTTCCCGCCCGACGTGAAGCTGCCGGCCCGCTGGAAGGTCATCGGGGAGGTCCAGAACCGCTCCGCCCTGCCCCAGGTGACCGTGGACGGTGCCCCCTGGACCAGCACCGGCGGCTGGGACCACTTCGGCGCCGACCCGGCCGCCGAGGAGCCCACGCGTTGAACCGCCCGCCGCTGTGCCTGACCGTCGCCGGATCCGACTCCGGCGGCGGCGCCGGGATCCAGGCCGACCTCAAGACGATGACGGCGCTCGGCGTGCACGGGATGAGCGTGCTGACCGCTGTGACCGCCCAGAACTCGCTCGGCGTGCACGGGGCCTGGGAGCTGCCCGCCGAGGCCGTCACGGCCCAGTACCGGGCCGTCGTGGATGACATCGGCGTGCACGCCGTGAAGACCGGGATGCTCTCCTCCGCCGTACTCGTGGAGACCGTGGCCGAGCTGCTGGCCGGCACACGGGCCCCGGCGGTCGTCGACCCCGTCGGAGTCTCCAAGCACGGGGACGCGCTGCTCGCCGCCTCGGCGCTGGACGCCGTACGCAAGGAACTCCTGCCGCGGGCCACGGTGGCGACACCGAACCTGGACGAAGTGGCGCAGCTCACCGGCCTGGAGGTGGAGAGCGAGGACGACATGCGGCGGGCCGCCGACGCGATCCTCGGCTACGGCCCCAGGTGGGCGCTCATCAAGGGCGGGCACCTGAAGGCACACGGCGACGAGGCCGTGGACCTGCTGACCGACGGCGCCGACGAGCGCTGGCTGCGGGCCCCCCGGCACGACAACCGGCACACGCACGGAACCGGCTGCACCCTCGCAAGCGCCGTCGCGGCGGGACTGGCGAAGGGCCTGGACGTCCCCGAGGCCGTCACCGCGGCCAAGCAGTACGTCACCGGGGCCATCGCGGCCGGCTTCGCGCTCGGCGGGGGCATCGGACCGGTGGACCACGCCTGGCAGTGGCGGAGCTGAGAACACGACGAGAGAGCTCCCGGCCCCCTCACCAGGGGGACCGGGAGCTCTCTCGTTCGCGTCGACGTCCTGCTGGGACGTCCCGCTCAGGCGCCGCGTCCGGGCAGTCCCGCCCGGGCAAGGCAAAAGGCCGGTCCACGAGGTGGACCGGCCTTCTTGGCAACCGGAAAGGGCTGCGCTACGACGTGAGGCGTCAGCGCGAGACCTTGCCGGCCTTGATGCACGAGGTGCAGGCGTTGAGGCGCTTCGGCGTCCCATTGACCACGGCACGGACGCGCTGGATGTTCGGGTTCCAGCGACGCGAGGTGCGGCGGTGCGAGTGGGAGATGTTGTTGCCGAAGCTCGGCCCCTTGGCGCAAACGTCGCAGTTGGCAGCCACAGGTCACTCCAAAGACTTCAGATGCACTTACAGTGAAAACCGGCGCACCGGAATCAGGGATCTGAAGTGGTTTGCCGGGGGAATGGCCCGACTTTCATCGGGCAACCGGAGCAGCATACAACGACTGCGTCCGTCCAAGAAAACTACCACGGCCCCCGCCGACCCCGCCCCGCGGTCCCCGGACAGCAGCCGTCCTTCGTTACCCTGCGGTGAACCCTGGCCCGCACGAGGAGGAACGCCCGGTGCCGCACGAGCCGCAGCCGCAGCCCGCCGACGA
Source organism: Streptomyces sp. NPDC028314 (assembly GCF_055565795.1). Lineage (NCBI taxonomy): Bacteria > Bacillati > Actinomycetota > Actinomycetes > Kitasatosporales > Streptomycetaceae > Streptomyces > Streptomyces sp. NPDC028314. The sequence goes on along the minus strand of NZ_JBVHTP010000005.1, from coordinate 148,881 downwards.
GCTCGACGCCGAAGCGGTGCGCACCTGGAGCTCGCTGGCCCTGAGCGCCCTGGGCCGGGCCCGCGAGGACATCGACGCGATCAACGTCTACCCGGTCGCCGACGCCGACACCGGCACCAACCTCTACCTGACCGCCGAATCCGCCGACCGAGAGCTGGAATCCGCCTTCGCCGCGAGCTCCGGGAACGTGACCGACGGCACGGACCGGCCCGCCCTCTCGCTGTCCGAGGCCGTACGGGCCTACGCGCACGGCGCCCTCATAGGCGCCCGGGGCAACTCCGGGACGATCCTCGCCCAGCTGCTGCGCGGAGTGGCCGACGTGCTCGGCGCCGAACCCGAGGGGCGCGGCCCCGGCCGTCTGCTGGCGCAGGCCCTGGCCCGGGCCGCCGAGGAGGCCTACGAGGCCGTCGCGCACCCGGTGGAGGGGACCATGCTCACCGTGGCCACCGCGGCGGCGCGCGGCGGCCGGGCCGCCGGGGACGCCGCCGGAACCGCCGCGGACGTGGCCCGCGCCGCCTACGACGGGGCCCGCGCCGCCCTCGCCGAGACCCCCGGGCAGCTCGCCGCGCTCGGCCGCGCCGGAGTGGTCGACGCCGGGGGCTGCGGGCTGGTCGCCGTACTCGGGGCCCTGTGGCAGGCGCTGTCCGGCCAGACCCCCGCCCCCGAGCCGGTGCGCGGCCGGGCCGTGCCCGTACCGCAGCCGCCGGAGCCCTGCACGGAGGAGCGGGGCGGGCCCGCGTACGAGGTGATCTACCTGCTGGAGGCCGGCGAGGCCGCCGTCGGGGAGCTGCGCACGCGGCTCGACGGGCTCGGTGACTCCCTCGTGGTGGTCGGCGGCGACGGGCTCTGGAACGTCCACGTCCACGTCGACGACCCCGGCGCCGCGGTCGAGGCCGGGGTCGTGGCGGGGAGGCCCTACCGGATCCGGATCACCCACTTCGGCGACGAACGGCGCCGCGCCCGCGCCCCGCGCGTCCAGCGGGCGGTGGTCGCCGTGGTCCCGGGCGAGGGGCTGGCCGGGCTGTGCGGGGAGGCCGGCGCCACCACCGTGCTGGCCCGGCCGGGTGCGGCTCCGGCCGCGGCCGAGCTGGTCGACGCCATCCGCCGGGCCCACGCCCGCGAGGTGGTGCTGCTGCCCGGCGGCGCCGAGTGGCGGGCGGCGGCGGGCTCCGCCGCCGAACAGGCCCGCGCCGACGGCGTACGGGTGGCCGTGATCCCCACCCGGTCCGCCGTCCAGGGCCTGGCCGCACTCGCCGTGCACGACCCGGACGGCAGCTTCGACGAGGACGTGGTCGCCATGACCGCGGCGGCCGGCGCCACCCGCTACGGGGAGCTCGCCGTCGCCGAACGCCAGTCCTTCACCTCCGCCGGCATCTGCCAGGCCGGGGACGTGCTCGGGCTCATCGACGGCGACGTGGCCGTGATCGGCCCCGGCCTGCCCGAGACCGCCGAAGCCGTCCTGGACCGGATGCTCGGCTCCGGCGGCGAACTCGTCACCCTGGTCCTGGGCCCGGACGTACCGGACGCCCTCGCCGCGCGCCTGGAGGCGTACGTCCAGCAGGGGCACCTGGCCGTCGACACCGTCACCTACCGGGGCGGGCGCTACTCGGCGCCCCTGCTCATCGGGGTCGAATAGGGGTCGAAGGGCGGGCTTGTCAGCGGCATGGTGTGCAATGGAACACGTGCCCGCGCTCGACGAAGACCTCAAGAAGACGCTCGGCCCCGCCACCGCCAAGGTGCTGGCCGAGCAGCTCGGCCTGCACACGGCCCTGGACCTGCTCCACCACTACCCCCGGCGGTACGCGGAGCGCGGTGAGCTGACCCCGCTGGCCGAGCTGGCCGACCAGATCGACGAGCACGTGACGGTCGTCGCCCAGGTGGCCGACGCCCGGATCCTGACCTTCAACGGCGGCCGCGGCAAACGCCTGGAGGTCACCATCACCGACGGCAGCGGCCGCCTCCAGCTCGTCTTCTTCGGCGCGGGCGTCCACAAGCCGCACAAGGACCTGCTGCCCGGCACCCGCGCCATGTTCGCCGGCAAGGTCGGCATGTTCAACCGCAAGCTCCAGCTCTCCCACCCCGCCTACGAGCCGCTCGGCGCCGACGCCTCCGACCGGGACGCGGCCACCGCCTTCGCCAACCAGCTCATCCCGATCTACCCGGCCTGCGCCAAGCTGGAGTCCTGGAAGATCGCCAAGTGCGTGGACGCCGTACTGCCCGGCGTCCAGGACGTCGTGGAGCCGCTGCCCGCCGCGCTGCGCGAGGGCCGCGCCCTGGTCCCCCTCACCGAAGCCCTGCTGAAGATCCACCGGCCCGCGACCAAGGCCGACATCGAGGACGCCCGCCAGCGCCTCAAGTGGGACGAGGCCTTCGTCCTCCAGGTCGCCCTGGCCCGCCGCCGGCACGCCGACTCCCAGCTCCCCGCCGTCCCGCGCCGCCCCGCCCCGGGCGGACTGCTCGACTCCTTCGACGCGAAGCTGCCCTTCACCCTCACCGAGGGCCAGCAGACCGTCTCGAAGGAGATCTTCGACGACCTCGCCACCGACCACCCCATGCACCGCCTCCTCCAGGGCGAGGTCGGAAGCGGGAAGACGATGGTCGCCCTGCGGGCGATGCTCGCCGTCGTGGACTGCGGCGGGCAGGCCGCGATGCTCGCGCCCACCGAGGTGCTCGCCCAGCAGCACCACCGCTCCATCACCGAGATGATGGGCGAGCTGGCCGAGGGCGGCATGCTCGGCGGCAGCGACCAGGGCACCAAGGTGGTGCTGCTGACCGGCTCCATGGGGATGCCCGCGCGGCGCCGGGCGCTGCTCGACCTGGTCACGGGCGAGGCCGGGATCGTCATCGGCACCCACGCCCTGATCGAGGACAAGGTGCAGTTCCAGGACCTCGGCCTGGTCGTGGTCGACGAGCAGCACCGCTTCGGCGTGGAACAGCGCGACGCCCTGCGCTCCAAGGGCAAACAGCCCCCGCACCTGCTGGTGATGACCGCCACCCCCATCCCGCGCACCGTGGCCATGACCGTCTTCGGCGACCTGGAGACCTCCGTCCTCGACCAGTTGCCCGCCGGCCGCTCCCCGATCGCCACCCACGTCGTGCCCGCCAAGGACAAACCGCACTTCCTCACCCGGGCCTGGGAGCGGGTCCGCGAGGAGGTCGAGAACGGCCACCAGGCGTATGTGGTCTGCCCGCGGATCGGCGACGGCGAGGACGAGCCGAAGAAGAAGAAGGCCGCCGAGGAGGACGGGGACAAGCGGCCTCCGCTCGCCGTCCTGGAGATCGCCGAACAGCTCGCCCGCGGCCCGCTCGCCGGGCTCGCCGTCGAGGTGCTCCACGGGCGGATGGACCCCGCCGACAAGGACGACGTCATGCGCCGCTTCGCCGCGGGCGAGGTCAAGGTCCTGGTCGCCACGACCGTCATCGAGGTCGGGGTGAACGTCCCCAACTCCACGGTCATGGTGATCATGGACGCGGACCGGTTCGGGGTCTCCCAGCTCCACCAGCTGCGCGGCCGCGTCGGCCGGGGCTCGGCGCCCGGACTGTGCCTGCTGGTCAGCGAGATGCACGAGGCGAGCCCCGCCCGGGCCCGGCTCGCCGCCGTCGCCGCCACCCTCGACGGGTTCGAGCTCTCCCGGATCGACCTGGAACAGCGGCGCGAGGGCGACGTACTGGGCCAGGCCCAGTCCGGCGTCCGCTCCTCGCTGCGGATGCTCGCCGTCATCGAGGACGAGGAGGTCATCGCCCAGGCCCGGGAGGAGGCCACCCGCGTGGTCGCGGAGGATCCCGAGCTGGCGCACCTGCCCGGCCTGCGGACCGCCCTCGACGCCCTGCTGGACACCGAGCGCGAGCAGTACCTGGAGAAGGGCTGAGCGGTACGACCTATCGTTGAACCCCTGAACGTTTCTCCGCCACGTCTCTCCGCCCTCCCCACCGAAGGACCCCAGATGACCCGCGTGATCGCCGGCAGCGCCGGCGGGCGACGGCTGACCGTGCCGCCCGGCACCGGCACCCGCCCGACCTCGGACCGGATGCGCGAAGGGCTCTTCTCCACCTGGGAGTCCCTGCACGGCGTGGAGGGCGCCCGCGTGCTCGACCTCTACGCCGGCTCCGGCGCGGTCGGCCTGGAGGCCCTCTCCCGCGGCGCCGACCGGGCCCTGCTGGTCGAGCCCGACGCGAAGGCCGCCAAGGCCATCCGGGACAACATCAAATCGGTGGGCCTGCCCGGCGCCGAATTCCGGGCGGGCAAGGCCGAGCAGATCGTGGCGGTACCGGCGCAGGGGGAGCCGTACGACATCGTCTTCCTGGACCCGCCGTACGCCGTGGAGCACGAGGAGCTGTGCGAGATCCTCCTCACACTCCGGTCCAATGGCTGGCTCACGGACGATGCACTGGCCACCGTGGAACGCAGCACCAGGAGCGGCGCCTTCCCGTGGCCCGAGGGGTTCGAGCCGCTCCGGTCGCGGAAGTACGGCGAAGGCACCCTTTGGTACGGTCGCGCCGCCAACGCCAGCGAAGAATCATGAAGCCCGCACCGGGGAGCGAGGGAGTTCAGTTGCGCCGCGCCGTCTGTCCGGGGTCGTTCGACCCCATCACCAACGGACACCTCGACATCATCGGCCGGGCCTCCCGGCTCTACGACGTGGTCCACGTCGCCGTGATGATCAACCAGTCCAAGCAGGGACTGTTCACCGTCGAGGAGCGGATCGAGCTGATCCGCGAGGCGACGGCCGACTACGGGAACGTCGAGGTCGAGTCCTTCCACGGACTGCTCGTCGACTTCTGCAAGCAGCGGGACATCCCGGCCATCGTCAAGGGCCTGCGCGCCGTCAGCGACTTCGACTACGAGCTTCAGATGGCCCAGATGAACATGGGTCTCTCGGGCGTCGAAACGCTGTTCGTGCCGACCAACCCCACCTACAGCTTCCTGTCCTCCTCCCTGGTCAAGGAGGTCGCGGCATGGGGCGGCGACGTCGCCCACCTGCTGCCGGCGCACGTGCACACGGCACTCATGGAGCGGCTCCGCGACCGCTGACCGCCTGACGGGGCGTCAGTCCGTGCCGGACGTCCACCCGGTGGCCTTACAGTCGTCCCGTCCGACTCGGGAACCGCCCGAGGCCGAGAGAGTGCGAGCCCCCATGGACGTGCAGAAGAAGCTCGACGAGATCGTCGCGGCCGTCGGCAGCGCCCGGTCCATGCCCATGTCGGCCTCCTGCGTGATCAACCGCGCGGAGCTGCTGGAGAGCCTCGAAGCGGTGCGCCAAGCCCTGCCCGGCTCCCTCGCGCAGGCGCAGGAGCTCATCGGCGGGCGGGAGCAGGTGGTCGAGGAGGCGCGCCGGGAGGCGGACCGGATCATCGAGTCGGCGCACGCCCAGCGCGGTTCGCTGATCTCCGACACCGAGGTCGCCCGGCGCTCGCAGGCCGAGGCGGACCGGATCCTGGCGGACGCCCGCCGGGAGGCCGAGGAGATCCGGGCCGAGGCGGACGACTACGTCGACAGCAAGCTCGCGAACTTCGAGGTCGTGCTGAGCAAGACCATCGGCTCGGTGGACCGGGGCCGCGAGAAGCTGCTGGGGCGCGGCCCGGGCCCGGACGGCCAGGGCTACGGGTTCCCCGAGGAGGACGACGCCCCCGAGCGCAGCCACGATCCGCAGACCCAGCGCGAGCAGGCCGACGCGTACGTGGACAGCAAGCTCGCCACCTTCGAAGCGGTGCTCTCCAAGACCCTGGAGGCCGTCGGCCGCGGCCGCCAGAAGCTGCTCGGCCGGGTGCCCACGGACGACCTCGGCGCGCACATGGCCGCCCAGGACGCGGCGGGCTCCCAGCAGTCCCGCTCGGCGAGCGACGCGGACTTCCTGGCGGGCCTGGCCGAGCCGTCGGCCCCGGTGATCCCGGCGCAGGCCCAGGCGCCCCAGGAGCCCGCGTACGACGGCTACGGCTACCAGCAGCCCCAGCAGGACGCATACTCCGCCTCCGCGTACCAGGACCCGTACGGCTACCAGCAGCAGGTCCAGCAGCCGGACCCCTACTCCGGGGCGGCCTACCCCGCGCCCTACGCCGACGCGCAGCAGCCCGACCCGTACGCGGCCTACCAGCAGCCGCACGCGCAGCAGCAGGCCCAGCAGCCGGCGCTCGACGAGACCAGCTTCTTCGACACGAGCATGATCAACCTGGACCAGCTGCGGCAGTACGAGCAGGGGCGCTAGCCGCCGACGGCCCGGATTGGGCGCTGGGCGCGGCTGCGGGTATCCTGGCTGTTCGGTCGCGCGTATGCACCGCGATCCATGCTGCCCTCAAGTGGCAGAAACTTTGATCTTCAGCGATCTGTGAAAGCAGGAACGGCCCTGAATACCCGCCTCGACCACCGCAACCCCCTCGTGTTCGACACGCACGAGCTGGGTCGGCGTCCTGGTGCCATGCAGCGGCTGTCCCGTGAGATCGCGACACCGGCGGACTTCGGTCTCGTCGGCGTCATCGGGGTACCGGAAGGCGCCCCGCTGAAGCTCACCCTCCGCCTGGAGTCGGTCATGGAAGGGGTGCTTGTCACAGGCACCGCCCGTGCATCGGCCGTGGGGGAGTGCGTAAGGTGTCTGGAGTCCGTGGAGCGCGAGCTCAAGGCGGACTTCCAGGAGATGTTCTCGTACCCTGACGCCGACGACCGGACCCGCTCGAAGGCGGAGCCGGCCGACGACGCCGAGGACGACGAGGACACGCTCTTCCTCGAGGACGGCTTGTTCGACCTCGAACCCGTGCTGCGTGACGTGGTAGTGCTCGCACTGCCCATGCAGCCGGTGTGCCGGGAGGACTGTCTCGGACTGTGCCCCGATTGCGGGCTCAGCCTGAACGACGACCCGGACCACCACCACGACGCCGTCGACATCCGTTGGGCGGCACTGCAGGGACTCGTCGTGACCGATCAGGACGACGAGAAGGACAACATGAGCGGCACTGCCTCTGACGGAGTTCAGGGCGCCGCCGAGAAGCAGGAGAAGTAGCCGTGGCTGTTCCGAAGCGGAAGATGTCGCGCAGCAACACGCGCCACCGCCGGTCGCAGTGGAAGGCTGCGGTCCCCAACCTGGTTTCGTGCGAGCGCTGCCAGGAGCCGAAGCTCCAGCACATTGCGTGCCCGAGCTGCGGCACCTACAACAAGCGCCAGGTCCTCGAGGTCTGAGCGGCTGGTGAGAGGCGCAATGTCTGAGCTGTCCAACGCTGAGAAGCAGGCAGACAGTAACAACGCGGCCTCGTCCCACGTGCTTCTGGAAGGGCGGCTCGGGTATCAACTCGAGACCGCCCTTCTGGTGCGTGCACTGACCCACCGCTCGTACGCGTACGAGAACGGCGGTCTGCCCACCAACGAACGGCTGGAGTTCCTCGGGGACTCCGTGCTGGGCCTGGTGGTCACGGACACGCTGTACACGACCCACCCCGATCTGCCGGAAGGCCAGCTGGCCAAACTGCGGGCCGCGGTGGTCAACTCACGCGCACTGGCGGAGGTCGGGCGCGGCCTCGAACTCGGCTCCTTCATCCGGCTCGGCCGGGGCGAAGAGGGCACGGGCGGCCGGGACAAGGCGTCCATCCTCGCCGACACCCTTGAAGCGGTGATCGGCGCGGTCTACCTCGATCAGGGCCTCGACGCGGCCTCGGAGCTGGTCCACCGGCTCTTCGACCCGCTCATCGAGAAGTCCTCCAACCTCGGGGCCGGCCTGGACTGGAAGACCAGTCTCCAGGAGCTCACGGCGGCCGAAGGCCTTGGTGTACCGGAATACCTGGTCACCGAGACCGGACCGGACCACGAGAAGACCTTCACTGCTGCCGCCCGCGTCGGTGGTGTCTCGTACGGCACCGGCACCGGCCGCAGCAAGAAGGAAGCGGAACAGCAGGCGGCGGAGTCCGCGTGGCGCGGGATCCGTGCCGCGGCGGACGAGCGGATCGCGGCGCAAGCCGCTGCCGCAGCCGCTCCGGCAGAAGTCACGGCTCCGGCCGTGACCGAGGACGGCGGGGCGCCGACGCCCGCCGAACCGGCGCCGAACGCCTGACCCTTCCTTCGGGACGTTTCCCGCCCCGCACCCTCCCCGGAGGGTGCGGGGCGGTCCTGTTCCAGGGCGCCCCGGGGGCGGCCGGTAGGCTCGCCGGGAGCGTCCAGACCCGTACCCCTCCCGGAGGAACACCGTGCCCGAGCTGCCCGAAGTCGAAGTGGTGCGGCGCGGCTTGGAGCGCTGGGTGGCCGGCCGGACCGTCGAGGCCGTCGAGGTCCTGCACCCCCGCGCCGTACGCCGGCACCCGGGCGGCGGGGCCGACTTCGCGGACCGGCTCACCGGCGAGACCATCGGGGTGCCGCAGCGGCGCGGGAAGTACCTGTGGCTGCCGCTGGCCGGGCGGGACCTGTCCGTGCTCGGGCACCTCGGGATGAGCGGGCAGCTGCTGGTGCAGCCGGCCGGCGCCCCCGACGAGAAGCACCTGCGGATCCGGGTGCGCTTCGCGGACGAGGCCGGGACCGAGCTGCGCTTCGTGGACCAGCGGACCTTCGGCGGGCTCTCGCTGCACGAGAACACCCCCGACGGGCTGCCCGACGTCATCGCGCACATCGCCCGCGACCCGCTCGACCCGCTCTTCGACGAGACGGTGTACCACCTCGCCCTGCGCGCCCGGCGGACCACAGTCAAGCGGGCGCTGCTGGACCAGTCGCTGATCAGCGGGGTCGGCAACATCTACGCCGACGAGGCCCTGTGGCGCGCGAAGCTGCACTACGAGCGCCCCACCAGCACACTCACGCGCCCCCGGAGCGCGGAACTCCTCGGCCATGTCCGGGACGTCATGAACGCCGCCCTCGCCGTGGGCGGGACCAGTTTCGACAGCCTGTACGTCAACGTGAACGGGGAATCCGGCTACTTCGACCGGTCGCTCGACGCGTACGGGCGCGAGGACGAGCCCTGCCGGCGCTGCGGCACCCCGATGCGCCGCCGGCCGTGGATGAACCGGTCGAGCTACTTCTGCCCGCGCTGTCAGCGGCCGCCGCGCGTGCCGTCGTAGGACTCCCGGGCGGTCAGCACCTGCTGCATGCTGCCCTCCAGGAAGTGGATCAGTGAGAGGAGCCGGTCGGCCACCTCGTGGCCCAGGGGGGTCAGCTCGTAGTCGACGCGGGGCGGGTTCGTGGGCTGCGCCTCGCGGTGGACTATGCCGTCGCGCTCCAGCGCGTGCAGGGTCTGGGACAGCATCTTCTCGCTGACGCCCTCGACCCGGCGGCGCAGTGCGTTGAAGCGGCACGGGCCGTCGCGCAGGGCGCCGACGGTGAGGCTGCCCCAGCGGCCGGTGACGTGCTCCAGGGTTTCCCGGGACGGGCAGGCGCGAGCGAAGACATCGAACGGTAGTTCCGATGCGGACGCTTCGGTGCGAACAGGGGTCTCCATACCGAAGAGCGTACCCCCGGGTAGCGCTAACTGTCTGCTTGCGCTTTCTAAAAGTTAGTGGTTCTCTTTCCTCGTCGCCGCCGTCACGCGGCGACGCGGCTCAGCTCGCACATCCTTGAGGGAGATCCACCATGTCCGGAATCACGCCCGCCCCCGTCGTCTCGGTCGCCTACCACTCCGGGTACGGCCACACCGCCGTCGTCGCCGAGGCCGTCCGCGCGGGTGCCGCCGAGGCCGGAGCGACCGTCCACCTCATCAAGGTCGACGAGATCGACGACGCGCAGTGGGAGCTGCTGGACGCGTCCGACGCGATCGTCTTCGGATCCCCGACCTACATGGGCACCGCCTCCGGCGCCTTCCACGTCTTCGCCGAGGCGACCTCGAAGCGCTGGTTCGGCAACGTCTGGCAGGACAAGGTCGCCGCGGGCTTCACGAACTCCGGCTCCAAGAGCGGCGACAAGCAGCACACGCTCCAGTACTTCCAGACCCTGGCCGCGCAGCACGCCATGAACTGGGTCAACCTCGGCCTGAAGCCCGGCTGGAACTCCAGCACCGGTTCCGAGTACGACCTGAACCGCCTCGGCTTCTTCTCCGGCGCGGCCGCCCAGACCAACGCCGACCAGGGCGCGGAGGCGGTCCACAAGTCCGACATCGCCACCGCCGAGCACCTCGGCCGCCGCGTCGCGGAGCACACCCGCGTGGTCCTGGCGGGACGCGCCGCCCTGGCGGCCGTCTAGGTCTAGAAGCCGAAGTCCTGGGTCCACCAGGGGCCGCCGGCGGCGAAGTGGGCGCCGACTCCCAGGGTGCGGAACTCGCAGTTGAGGATGTTCGCCTTGTGGCCCGGGCTGTTCATCCAGGCCTTCATCACGGCCTGGGCGTCACCCTGGCCGCGGGCGATGTTCTCGCCGCCGAGGCCGGAGATGCCGGCCTTGTCGGCCCGCTGCCACGGGGTGTTCCCGTCGGGGTCGGTGTGGTCGAAGAAGCCCCGTACGGCCATGTCCTTGCTGAACGCCCCGGCCAGCGCGGCCAGCGGCGGGTTCGCCCGGACCGGGACGCAGCCCGCCTGGGCGCGCTCCTGGTTCACCAGGGCGAGGACGGCCGCCTCCTCGGCGGAGTGGCCGTCCGAGGGCGCGGGGACGGAGGGCTTCGGAACCGGGAGCGGTGCCTTCGTCGGCTTCGGGGCGGGGGCGGGGGTCTTCTCCGGCTCCGGCTCCTTGGTGGAGGGCGCGGGAGAGGGGGTCTGGGACGGCGTGGGGGAAGCCGAAGGCGAGGGCGATGCCGAGGGGGACGGCGAAGCCGAGGTGGGCGCGGGGCTGTCGGCGCCCGGGCCGGGGGTGGCGGGCGCGCGGCCCGGCAGGCCGGCGAGGCCGCCCTGCGGCCGGGTTCCGCCCGCGGCCTCGTCGGCCTTGGCCTCCGTCTTGGAGGCGGACTGCGTGCCCACGTACGGGAAGGAGTCGCCGACCGGCACGACACCGGTCGTGACGGCCGCCGCCGTACCCAGGACCAGGGCCACCGGGATTCCGGCCAGGCCGATGCGCACGGCGGTACGGCGCTTGCCGACGCCGCGGCGCGGCGAAGCGTGGAGTCTGTGGCGTCCCATCCGCTGTCGTGCCTTCCTTGTGTGATCAGATATTTGCTCACTCAAACGAGTGAGCTCATTGGAGCGGGACTGTACGCCATGGGGCCAGGGGGGCGATGTGCCCCGAATCCGACTGCCCGGTTAGCGTTCACGCATGAACGAAGATGTCCGCCTGACGGCGTGGGTGCGCGGCCGTGTACAGGGAGTGGGCTTCCGCTGGTTCACCAGGGCCAATGCACTGGAGATCGGCGGCGTGGTCGGCTTCGCGCTCAACCTGGACGACGGCCGAGTACAGGTGGTGGCCGAAGGTCAACGTGAGAATTGCCACCGGCTGCTGGACTGGCTGTGCTCCGCCGACACGCCCGGGCGGGTGGACGGGGTGACAGAGATCTGGGGCACACCGCGCGGTGGCTACGACGGTTTCGCGATCCGGTGACCGATCGACTGATCATGCACTCATCAGATCTCTGGATGGTCCGCACCTGGTCGGATCTGCGCATTCACCGCTGACGCGTTGCCGACGGTCGCCATCCGTGGAAGGCTCGGAGGCGAGGAAGATCTCCACCTCCCCCGCGGGGACCGGGATGCCCGCCGATACGGGGCGTGATCGTGTTGACCGTCAAACTTTTTGGTGAGACGCTGGAAGCCCCGCGCACCTGAGCTGTTTGGCAGTGTTGGCAGTAGTAAGCGCAGTGACTGTCAGTCGCTGCCGGACATCCGCGGGTGCGATTCCCTCACGACCCACACCGCTCTCGGTCGGTCACTCAGTGTGGAGGACCATCCATCATGGCAAAGGCGCTTCTCGGTTACGTCGGCGGTTCCGACCCGCGACTCCTCGCCGAGATGCGACGGCTTCAGCAGCGCGTCCAGGACCTCGAGTCCGAGCTCGGACGAATCCAGTCCGAGAACGACGCACTGAACGCGGCCGCCGCTCAGCACGGAGACTCGCTGCTGGACAGCATCGACCTCGACGTACCCCAGGCGGAGCCTGCGCTCACCTGATCCGCGCTCTCTCGTCGCTCGATTCCAGCCCCGCATGATCTGCAAGGGACGCTCCGGCGTCCCTTCTTTCTTTCACCCGCTCTTTCCTTCACCCCGCCCTCACCGTCTTCCTCCACGCGTACGCGCGGCCTTCCTCGCGGGCTGTCACCCGCCGGCGGCCGGCCCGAGGACATTGGGCCAGGTGGGGGGGCTGATTCCTTTGACGTCTGATCTGCCCTGCACCTTCATGGGTGAAACCGAACGTGAAAGGTAGAGTCCGGCGGCGTGCACCTCAAGTCCCTGACCCTGCGTGGCTTCAAATCATTTGCTTCCGCCACCACCCTGCGCTTCGAGCCGGGGATCACCTGTGTCGTCGGCCCGAACGGCTCCGGCAAGTCCAATGTGGTGGACGCGCTGTCCTGGGTCATGGGCGAACAGGGGGCCAAGTCCCTGCGCGGCGGGAAGATGGAAGACGTCATCTTCGCGGGCACGACGGGCCGCCCGCCCCTGGGCCGCGCCGAGGTCTCCCTGACCATCGACAACTCCGACGGCGCGCTGCCGATCGAGTACGCCGAGGTCACCATCACGCGGATCATGTTCCGCGGGGGCAGCAGCGAGTACCAGATCAACGGTGACACCTGCCGCCTGCTCGACATCCAGGAGCTGCTCTCCGACTCCGGCATCGGCCGCGAGATGCACGTCATCGTCGGACAGGGCCAGCTGGACTCCGTACTGCACGCCGATCCGATGGGCCGCCGCGCCTTCATCGAAGAGGCGGCGGGCGTACTGAAGCACCGCAAACGGAAAGAGAAGGCGCTGCGGAAGCTGGACGCGATGCAGGCCAACCTCGCGCGCGTGCAGGACCTGAACGACGAGCTGCGCCGGCAGCTCAAGCCGCTCGGCCGGCAGGCGGCGGTGGCCCGGCGGGCGGCCGTCATCCAGGCGGACCTGCGCGACGCCCGGCTGCGGCTGCTCGCCGACGACCTCGTCACCCTGAAGGGGGCGCTGGACGCGGAGATCGCCGACGAGGCGGCCCTGAAGGAGCGCAAGGAGACGGCGGAACGGGAGCTCGCGGGAGCGCTGCGGCGCGAGGCCGAGCTGGAGGAAGCGGTGCGGGAACTCGCGCCCCGGCTGCAACGGGCCCAGCAGACCTGGTACGAGCTCTCGCAGTCGGCCGAACGGGTCCGGGGAACCGTTTCCCTGGCGCAGGCCCGGGTCAAGAGCGCGACGGCGGCGCCCGAGGAGGAGCGGCGCGGCCGCGACCCGGAGGAGATGGAGCGCGAGGCGGCCCGGATCCGCGAGCAGGAGGCGGAACTGACGGCTGCTCTGGAGGCGGCCTCGCGGGCACTGGAGGACACGGTCGAGCACCGGGCGGAGCTGGAGCGCTCGCTGGCCGAGGAGGAGCGGCGGCTGCGGGACGCCGCGCGGGCCATCGCCGACCGGCGCGAGGGGCTGGCCCGGCTGACCGGACGGCTGGGCGCCGCCCGCTCCCGGGCGGGCGCGGCGCAGGCGGAGATCGAACGGCTGGAGTCCGCGCGGGAGGGGGCGCAGGCCCGCGCGGCGGCGGCGCAGGCGGAGTACGAGGCGCTGGCCGAGGAGGTCGGAGGGCTCGACGACCCGTCGGTGGAGGGGGAGTACGAGGCCGCGCGGGCCCGGCTGACGGAGGCGGAGGCTGCCCTGTCCGCGGCCCGGGACGCGCTGAGCTCGGCGGAGCGGTCGCGGGCGGCGGTATCGGCGCGGCGGGACGCGCTGGCGCTGGGGCTGCGGCGCAAGGACGGTACGGGGGCGCTGCTCGCGGCCCGGGACCGGCTGAGCGGGCTGCTGGGGCCGGCGGCCGAACGGGTGTCGGTGGCGGCGGGGTTCGAGGTCGCGGTGGCCGCGGCGCTGGGGGCTGCCGCCGACGCGGTGGCCGTGGCGTCGGCGGCGTCGGCGGCCGAGGCGATCCGGCACCTGCGGGACGCGGACGCGGGACGGGCCACGCTGCTGATCGCCCCGCCCACCGCCGTGCTGCCGGGGCAGTCCCCGGGCCCCCAGGCCGGGCCCCACGGCCCGATCCCGGCACCCGCAACGCCCCCGGCCGACGCGCCCCTCGGGCTGGTACCCCAGGCCGCCCCCGCAACGCCGACCCCCTTCCCGCACCCGGCCCCTGCCGCGGACTCCGGCTCGGCTCGGGACTCCGGCCCGAGCGGGGAATCCGGCGTTTTCCGGGACTCCGCCCCGAGCGGGGACTTTGCCCCGGCCCGGGACTCCGGCTCGACCCGGGACTCCGTCCCGGAGCCCGTAGTCGTCGGTGGGGACCCCCGGCCCGGGGGTGGCGCGTGGCGGGGGCCGGCCGGTCCGCCGGCCGGGGAGGGGGCCGGAGCCGGTCGGGCGGGGGTGGCCGCCGGGCGGTTGGTCGAGGGCGATCCCGCCGTGGTGCGGGCCCTGGCGTGGGTGCTGCGGGAGTACGTCGTCGTCGGGACCCTGGACGAGGCCGAGGAGCTCGTCGCCGAGCGGGCCGACCTGATCGTGGTGACCGCCGAGGGGGACGTCCTCGGGGCGCACCTCGCGCACGGCGGTTCCGCCGGGGCGCCCAGCCTCATCGAGGTGCAGGCCGCCGTCGACGAGGCCGCGGCCGAGCTGGCGCGGCTGGAGGCGGAGTGCGCCGAGCTGGCCGCGGCCAAGGAGAGCGCCCAGAGCGGCCGGCAGGAGGCGGCGGCCCTCGTCGAGGAGCTGGCCGACCGCCGCCGCGCGGGGGAGCAGGCCCGGGCCGGAGTCGCACAGCAGCTCGGCCGGCTCGCCGGGCAGGCGAAGGGCGCCGCGGGCGAAGCCGAGCGCAGTGCCGCGGCCGAGGCCAGGGCTCAGGACGCGCTGGAACAGGCGCGCATCGACGTCGAGGAGTGCGCGCAGCGGCTCGCCGTCGCGGAGGAGCTGCCCGTGGAGGAGGAGCCCGACACCTCGGCGCGCGACCGCCTCGCCGCCGACGGGGCCAACGCCCGGCAGACGGAGATGGAGGCCCGGCTTCAGCTCAGGACCCACGAGGAGCGGGTCAAGGGGCTGGCCGGCCGGGCGGACTCGCTCGATCGAGGTGCCAGGGCGGAGCGGGAGGCCCGGGCCCGGGCCGAGCGGCGCAGGCGGCGGCTGGCCCACGAGGCCGAGGTGGGCCGGGCCGTGGCGGACGGGGCCCGGCAGCTGCTCGCCCACCTCGAGGTGTCGATCGGCCGGGCCGAGCTGGAGCGGAGCTCCGCCGAGTACGCCAAGGGCCTGCGCGAACGGGAGCTCGGCGAGGCCCGCGGCCGGGGCCGGGACCTCAAGGGGGAGCTCGACAAGCTGACGGACTCCGTGCACCGGGGCGAGGTGCTCGGCGCCGAGAAGCGGCTGCGGATCGAGCAGGTGGAGAGCCGCGCCCTGGAGGAGTTCGGCATGGAGGCCGCCGGACTGGTGGCCGAGTACGGGCCCGACCAGCCGGTCCCGCCGTCGCTGCCCGCCGGCGCCGAGGGCGGTGACACCGACGGCGCGGCCCCGGACCCGCAGGACCCGGCGGACCCGCGGACCAGGCCGGTGCCGTACGTCCGCGCCGAGCAGGAGAAGCGGCTCAGGGCGGCCGAACGGGCCTACCAGCAGCTCGGCAAGGTCAACCCGCTGGCGCTGGAGGAGTTCGCCGCCCTGGAGGAGCGGCACCAGTTCCTCAGCGAGCAGCTGGACGACCTGCGCAAGACGCGGGCCGATCTGCTCCAGGTCGTCAAGGAGGTCGACCAGCGCGTCGAGCAGGTCTTCACCGAGGCGTACCGGGACACCGCCCGGGAGTTCGAGGGGGTCTTCTCCCGGCTGTTCCCCGGCGGCGAGGGCCGGCTGATCCTCACCGACCCGGACAACATGCTGACCACCGGCGTGGACGTGGAGGCCCGGCCCCCGGGCAAGAAGGTCAAGCGGCTGTCGCTGCTCTCGGGCGGCGAGCGCTCGCTGACCGCGGTGGCGCTGCTGGTGTCCATCTTCAAGGCCAGGCCCAGTCCGTTCTACGTGATGGACGAGGTCGAGGCGGCGCTGGACGACACCAACCTGCAGCGCCTGATCCGGATCATGGAGGAGCTCCAGGAGAGCTCGCAGCTGATCGTGATCACCCATCAGAAGCGCACGATGGAGGTCGCCGATGCCCTGTACGGCGTCTCCATGCAGGGTGATGGAGTCTCCAAGGTGATCAGTCAGAGGCTCCGCTAGGGGTAGATCTCGTTCAAGAATTGAACACATCGCCCTCGCTGACCCGTTCCCTGCCTGATTCATGCGCCGGAAACGCGTTCTTCACATCCTATTGACTTCATGAAGTGAAGTCATAAGCTCTCCTCTGTCGCCAAGCACGTTCAGGTGGTGGCGCACTGTTTGATGTGCGCCACTGGAGGAACACGATCAGGCGACGACATCGAGTACCAACACCCCCCACGCTGCCCGCCGTCGGCGCCGGGCCCAGGAGCGCACCTTGACCAGCACAGCGAACGCACCCGCGGCAGGCGGTGGAAGCGCGTCCCAGCCCGACCACCTCGGGCACGTCATCTTCATCACCGCGGCGGCCGCCATGGGCGGTTTCCTCTTCGGCTACGACAGCTCCGTCATCAACGGCGCCGTCGAGGCCATCCGTGACCGCTTCGACGTCAGCTCCGGAACCCTCGCCCAGGTGATCGCCGCCGCGCTGATCGGCTGCGCCTTCGGCGCGGCCACCGCCGGCCGCATCGCCGACCGGATCGGCCGCATCCGCTGCATGCAGATCGCCTCCGTCCTCTTCACCGCCAGCGCGATCGGCTCGGCGCTTCCCTTCGCCCTCTGGGACCTCGCCATGTGGCGCGTGGTCGGCGGCTTCGGCATCGGCATGGCCTCGGTGATCGGCCCCGCCTACATCGCTGAGGTCTCCCCGGCCGCCTACCGCGGCCGGCTCGCCTCCTTCCAGCAGGCCGCGATCGTCATCGGCATCGCCGTCTCGCAGCTGGTCAACTGGGGCATCCTCAACCTGGCCGACGGCGACCAGCGCGGGGAGATCGGCGGGCTGGAAGCCTGGCAGTGGATGCTCGGCGTGATGGTCGTCCCGGCCGTGCTCTACGGCCTGCTGTCCTTCGCCATCCCCGAGTCCCCGCGCTTCCTCGTCTCGGTCGGCCGCACGGAGAAGGCCAAGACGGTGCTGCGCGAGGTCGAGGGCAAGGGCATCGACGCCGACGCCCGCGTCCGCGAGATCGACAACGCCATCCACTCGGAGGTGAAGTCCACCTTCAAGGACCTCCTGGGCAGCCGCTTCGGCTTCCTGCCGATCGTCTGGACCGGCATCGGCCTCTCGCTCTTCCAGCAGCTCGTCGGCATCAACGTGATCTTCTACTACAGCTCCTCGCTGTGGCAGTCGGTCGGCATCGACCCGAGCTCCTCGTTCCTGTACTCCTTCGAGACCTCCGTCGTGAACATCGTCGGTACGGTCATCGCGATGCTGCTGGTCGACCGCATCGGCCGCAAGCCGCTGGCCCTCATCGGCTCCACCGGCATGGCGATCTCGCTGGGACTCGCGGCCTGGGCCTTCTCCTACAAGGACACCAGCGGCGGCGACATCGCCCTGCCGCACACCCAGGGCCTCGTCGCCCTCATCGCGGCCAACTGCTTCGTCCTCTTCTTCGCCCTGTCCTGGGGCGTGGTGGTCTGGGTGCTGCTCGGCGAGATGTTCCCGGGCCGCATCCGCGCCGCGGCCCTCGGCGTGGCCGCGGCCGCCCAGTGGATCGCGAACTGGGTCATCACGGTGTCGTTCCCAAGCCTTTCGGACTGGAACCTGTCCGGCGCCTACGTCATCTACGCGGTCTTCGCCGTGCTCTCGATCCCCTTCATCCTCAAGTGGGTGCCGGAGACCAAGGGCAAGGCGTTGGAGGAGATGGGGTAACCATCCCCCGCCATCACCCCTCTCCTCCGCGGGTGCTGCCCCGGCTCAGCTCTTGAGCCGGGGCAGCACCTGTTCGCACAGCAGCTGGAGGCTGCGCCAGCCCTCGTCGACCGGCATCCCGCCGCACAGCGGGTGCAGCACCAGGTTGCCCGCCTCGCCGGCGCCCCGGGCGTAGTCGACGGCCTCGTCCGGGGTGAGGATCCGGTACACGCCCTCCGCGCGCAGCTCCGCCACCGAGTGCGCGGCCGACCGTACGGCGCTGCGGATGTCCTTGGACTGCCAGGAGGCGTACATCCCGGCCTCGTGCAGGAAGCGCTCGCCGTACTCGGCCCAGGCCCGGTCCGGGTCCTCGGCGATGTGCAGCAGCGGGGTCTCGGCGGCGGGCATCATGCAGAAGCCCTCGGTGCCGTACTCCGCGAGCTTCGCCTGGTAGTACGCCTCCAGCTCCGGCAGGTGGGCGCTCGGGAAGAACGGCAGCCCCAGCCGGGCCGCGCGGCGGGCCGCCGCCTGTGAGCTGCCGCCGACCAGCAGCAGCGGGTGCGGCTGCGTGAACGGCCGCGGGGTGACCCGTACCGTCCGGCCGCGGTAGGCGAAGGGCTCGCCGGTCCAGGCCCGCAGCAGGGTTTCCAGCAGCTCGTCCTGGAGCGTGCCGCGCCGGCCCCACTCCACGCCGTGCTGCTCGTATTCCTCGGGCCGGTAGCCGATGCCGGCGACGGTGACGAGCCGGCCTCCGCTGAGCAGGTCCAGTACGGCGATGTCCTCGGCCACCTTCAGCGGGTCGTAGAGCGGGCCGATGATCGCCGAGACGGTGACGGCGATCCGGCGGGTGGCGCCGAAGACCGCGCCCGCGAAGGCGAAGGGCGAGGGCAGCCAGTTGTTGCCGGTGCCGTGGTGCTCCTCGGTCTGGATGGTGTCGATGCCGCGGTCGTCCGCGTACCTGGCCATCTCCAGCGCGGCCTTGTACCGGGCGGAGAGGCTCTCGGGGGTGCCGTTCGGGTCGACGAGATTGAACCGGGCCACGGTGATGGGCATGAAGAAGTCCCCCTTCGCCGGATGTGGGTGGGCGGGCGAAGGGGGACGTTAGCTGACGCGGCGTCAGTTGCCCAGGGATCCGGTGAGGACGCCTTCCTCGGCCGGGGCCGGGGCGGGCTGCGCAGGAGCGCTGCGGGGGAGGACGGCGTAGAGCACGCCGGAGGTGACGATGCCCGCCACCCAGCCCAGGCCGTTCTGGCCGATCCAGGTCGAGGCGAGGGGGCCGCTGAACCAGTCCACCTTGGTGAACAGCAGGCCCACCACCAGGGCCAGGCCCCAGGCCGTCATCGCCTGCCAGGCGTAGCCGCCGCGGTACCAGTAGGCACTGCTCGCAGTGGTGTCCAGCAGCGCGGCGCCGTCGTAGGTCCGGCGGCGCAGCATGTCCACGCCGAAGACGCCGATCCAGGCGGAGAAGGCCACGGCCAGCAGCGTCAGGAAGGAGATGAACGAACCGAAGAAGCTGGTCGCGACCACCATCAGCAGGAAGCCGAAGACCAGGCTGATGACCGCGTTGACGCTGACCGCCCAGGCGCGCGGGACCTTGATGCCGAGGGTCTGCGCCGTGAAGCCCGCGGAGTACATCGACATCGAGTTGATCAGCAGCATGCCGACCAGCGCGATGAGCAGGTACGGCACCGCGATCCAGGTCGGCAGCAGCTCGCCGATGAAGGAGACGGGGTCCTGCGCGGAGGCCAGGTCGGGGGTCCCGACGGCCATCACGGCGCCCATCAGGACCATCGGCAGCACGACGACGCCGGCGCCGCCGATCGTCGCGCCGACCAGCCCCTTGGAGGAGGCGGTCCGGGGCAGGTAGCGGGTGAAGTCCGGGCCGGACGGAACCCAGCTGATGCCGCCGGCCGCGATCGTGCCGATGCCCGCGACCATCATCGCGGTGGAGCCGGCGGGCTTGCCGAAGACGGCCGACCAGTCGGTGTCGAACACCAGGTAGCCGAGGACGAGCACGCTGAAGGCGCCGAAGAGGTACGTCGACCACTTCGAGCAGACCCGCAGCGCGTTGATGCCGAGCCCGGAGACCACGAAGGTGCAGCCCACGAAGAACAGCAGGGTGATGACGATCAGCGGGGTGTTGCTCTTGATCCCGAAGAGCAGGTCGAGCACCGTCAGCACGGCGTAGGCGCCGCTGACGGCGTTGATGGTCTCCCAGCCCCAGCGGGCCACCCAGATCAGCGAGCCGGGGAAGAGGTTGCCGCGCTGGCCGAAGACGGCCCGCGAGAGCGCCATGCCGGGCGCTCCGCCGCGCTTGCCGGCGATCGAGATCAGCCCGACGATCCCGTACGAGACGACGGGCGCGGCGAGTGCGACGACGAGCACCTGCCAGATGTTGAGCTTGTTGAAGATCACCAGACCGGCGCCCATGGTCAGCAGCAGCACGCTGATGTTGGCGGCGACCCAGGTCGGTATGAGTTCGCGGACGCGGCCGCCGCGCTCGCTGTCGGGAACGGGTTCCAGGCCGCGGGTCTCGACCGCGGTCTCACTGGCCGTCTCTGGCGCAGCGGCAGTGGGCTCGGCAGGCATGCACTACTCCGTGAGGGTCTGAGGGGAGTTGTACATCATCGTAGTTTCGCCCCGAAAAGCACAAATAGAGGACTAAGACCCGGTGGGAGGCCCCGAAAAGGAGGGCGCGCCGAACGGCCCGCGGCCCGGGCCGGTACGCCGGACGGCGTCGGCCCCGGCGCGATCAACGAAGGAGAGCGGGGGAGGCCAAGCCATACTGGGTGGGTTATGGAAATCCTCATTCTCGCTGTAGTCATCGCCCTGGTCGCGGTCGGCGCGATCAGCGGGCTCGTGGTCAGCAGCCGCAAGAAGAAGCAGCTGCCGCCCACGGCGCCGTCGAGCACGCCGACCATCACTGCCCCGCCCGCCGAACCGCAGGTGGGGGAGGACGCCGCCCCGACGGCGCAAGAGCCGCGCCGCACGATCGAGGAGGTCGCGCTCCCCGAGGCCGAGGCGGCCACCGAGTCACCGGTCGCCATCGAGGACCCGGTGGTCGCGGCACCCGAGATCGAGGTGCCCGAGCCCACCGCCGGCCGCCTGGTCCGGCTGCGCGCACGGCTCGCCCGTTCGCAGAACACGCTCGGCAAGGGGCTGCTCACGCTGCTCTCCCGCGAGCACCTCGACGAGGACACCTGGGAGGAGATCGAAGAGACCCTCCTCATCGCCGACGTCGGCGTGGCCCCCACCCAGGAACTGGTGGAGCGCCTGCGCGAGCGGGTCAAGGTGCTCGGCACCCGCACCCCCGCCGATCTGCGCGCCCTGCTGAAGGAGGAGCTGGTCGCCCTGGTCGGCACCGACTTCGACCGCGCCGTGAAGACCGAGAGCGGCCTGGACACCCCGGCCGTCGTGATGGTCGTCGGCGTGAACGGCACCGGCAAGACCACCACCACCGGCAAGCTGGCCCGCGTGCTCGTCGCCGACGGCCGCAGCGTGGTGCTCGGCGCGGCCGACACCTTCCGCGCGGCCGCCGCCGACCAGCTCCAGACCTGGGGCGAACGGGTCGGTGCGCGCACCGTGCGCGGCCCCGAGGGCGGCGACCCGGCGTCGATCGCCTACGACGCCGTCAAGGAGGGCATCGCCGAGGGCGCGGACGTCGTGCTCATCGACACCGCCGGCCGGCTGCACACCAAGACCGGCCTCATGGACGAGCTCGGCAAGGTCAAGCGCGTCGTGGAGAAGCACGGCCCCCTGGACGAGGTCCTGCTGGTCCTGGACGCCACCACCGGCCAGAACGGCCTGACCCAGGCGCGCGTCTTCGCCGAGGTCGTGGACATCACCGGCATCGTGCTGACCAAGCTGGACGGCACCGCCAAGGGCGGCATCGTCGTCGCCGTCCAGCGCGAGCTGGGCGTCCCGGTCAAGCTCGTCGGACTCGGAGAGGGCCCCGACGACCTGGCCCCCTTCGAGCCGGAGGCGTTCGTTGACGCCCTGATCGGCGACTGAGGCACCCCCGCCGCCGGCGCCCGCGCCGTACGCAGAGCAGTGCCCCCGCATCCGGCCGGACGCGGGGGCACTGCTCTGCGTACGGCCGTCAGCGGCGGAAGCGGTGGCAGAGGTACGCCAGCGTCCCCAGCAGCAGCCGGGCCTGCGGCGGCGGGCCGCCCGCGGAATCGAGGGCGGGCGGGCGCAGCCAGCCGGCCGGCCCGAGGCCCGCGCGGTCCGAGGGCGGGGCGGTCAGGAAGGCGCCGTGGCCCAGGGCGCGCAGGTCGAGATCGGCGTCGTCCCAGCCCATCCGGTACAGCAGCTGCGGCAGCTCGGCGGCGGCCCCCGGGGCCACGAAGAACTGGGCTCGGCCGTCCGGGGTGACCGTGACCGGGCCCAGCGGCAGGCCCATCCGCTCCAGCCGGACCAGCGCCCGCCGCCCGGCCTCCTCGGAGACCTCGATGACGTCGAAGGTCCGGCCGACCGGGAGCATGATCGCCGCGCCCGGGTACTCGCCCCAGATCTCGCTGACCTCGTCCAGGGTGGCCCCCGCGGGGACGGTGGGCGCGAAGTCCAGCGGATGCGCCCCGGGCGCTCCGCAGTTCGTATGACCGCAGGAGCAGTCCCGGGCGGGTGCCGCGGCGCGGGCACCGGGGACCGCGTCCCAGCCCCACAGTCCGGTGTACTCCGCCACCGTCGTGCACTCCGAGGTCCGGCCGCGGCGCCGAGCGCCGGAACGGAACTCCTTGGTGCTGCGGCTGCCGCCGATCGTGAAGCCCATGCCCATGCCCCCTCCAACGGGTCGGACGCGCCGGTGGTTACGACGTCGGCGAGACCTCCTGCCGGACGGGTGGGATGCGGCTCCTCGTAAGGGCTGCCCGGCGCACTCCTCGCCACGCGCGCCCCCTGCGCACTCCCGTCCAACCATTCCGTTTCGCCTTCGTGTCAAGTGAATCGCGCCTGGCCGATGGCGAGTTCATTCGAAGGGGTGGCGAATGGTGGCGTTTCTGGAATCGACCTCGCCGCAGGGGTGATCGTAGGATTACTTTCGGTGCACGAACGGGGAAATCAGGCCCGTCCGTGGGTATGCCGGAGGCAATGCGTGAAGGACCTGTGAAGGTCCGTGGCTGCGCCTGCCGCGCCAGCCAGGGTTTCGTGTTGAAGAGGCTGAACGGATGGGGGCGTTCCTGTGAGCGGCAACGGCGCAAGCGGAACGAGCGAGTCGTCGTCGGAGGCTGCCGACCGCAATGAACAGCTGACCTCCTGGTTCGTCCGCAGCGGCTGGTCCAAGGGCGAACTCGCCCGCCAGGTCAACCGCCGTGCCCGCCAGATGGGCGCCCACCACATCAGCACCGACACCTCGCGCGTGCGGCGCTGGCTCGACGGCGAACAGCCCCGCGAACCCGTCCCGCGCATCCTCTCCGAGCTGTTCTCCGAACGCTTCGGCGCCGTCGTCGCCATCGAACAGCTCGGCCTGCGCACCGCGCACCAGACCCCCTCCGTCTCCGGCGTGGACCTGCCCTGGGCCGGCCCGCAGACCGTCGAGCTGCTCAGCGAGTTCTCCCGCAGCGACCTGATGCTGGCCCGCCGGGGCTTCCTCGGGACCTCGCTCGCCCTCTCCGCCGGCCCCGCCCTCATCGAGCCCATGCAGCGCTGGCTCGTCCCGGTCCCGGCCGCCGACCCCGGATCGCGCACCGGGGGCGGGCCGGCGGGCCCCACGGACGGGCGCAGGCCGCCGAGGCTGTCCGAACCGGAACTCGGCCTGCTCGAAGCCACCACCGTGATGTTCCGCCAGTGGGACGCCCAGTGCGGCGGCGGACTGCGCCGCAAGGCCGTCGTGGGACAGCTCCACGAAGTCACCGACCTGCTCCAGGAGAACCACCCGGCCCCGGTCATGAAGCGACTCTTCAAGGTCGCCGCCGAACTGGCCGAACTCGCCGGCTGGATGAGCTACGACATCGGGCTGCACCCCACCGCCCAGAAGTACTTCGTCCTCGCCCTGCACGCCGCCAAGGAGGGCGGGGACAAGCCGCTCGGCTCGTACATCCTCTCCAGCATGAGCCGCCAGATGATCCACCTCGGCCGCCCCGAGGACGCGCTGGAACTCATCCACCTCGCGCAGTACGGCAGCCGCGACTGCGCGGGCCCCCGCACCCAGGCCATGCTGTATGCGATGGAGGCCCGCGCCTACGCCAACATGGGCCAGCCCAGCCGCTGCAAGCGGGCCGTGCGGATGGCCGAGGACACCTTCTCCGACGTCGGCTTCGGCGGCGAGCCCGAGCCCGACTGGATCCGCTTCTTCTCCGAGGCCGAGCTGAACGGCGAGAACTCCCACTCGTACCGCGATCTGGCCTACGTCGCCGGACGCAGCCCCACCTACGCCTCCCTCGCCGAACCGGTCATGGAGCGGGCCGTCGCGCTGTTCGCGAAGGACGAGGAGCACCAGCGCTCGTACGCCCTGAACCTCATCGGCATGGCCACCGTGCACCTGCTCCAGCGCGAGCCCGAGCAGGCCACCGTCCTCGTCGACCGAGCCCTCGACGTGGCGCGAAAAGTACGGTCCGAACGGGTGAACACCCGGCTCCGCAAGACCGTCGACACCGCCGCCCGTGAGTACGGCGACGTCGCCGACGTGGTCCGGCTCACCGACCACCTCGCCTCCCGGCTCCCCGAAGCCGCGGAGGCCGTCTGACGGCCCTGGCGGCCGTCCCCGAGGCCCCGGCCGCGGCGCAGACCCCGTGAAGCCCGATCAGGCTCCCCCAGCCAGGTCTCCCGGGTCACCGCCGCGGCCGGCCTGTTCATCGTGCTGTAACAGCCCGGACGCCTTCGTCATCGGCGCGAAACACCCAGCGGCGCCGCCGGAAACCGGCCTGAGCGAATCTCAGGGTCAATAACCGGCCAGCCCCCTTAACGCCGCTCAGGTTTTCACGATCGCCCGCACGCGAACGTACCGACGACGAGGAGACGCCGATGGCATCAGCCATCACGACCCTCGCTGCAGACGCCCCGACGCTGTCTGCCGCGAACACCGGGTTCATGCTCATCTGCTCCGCCCTGGTCATGCTGATGACCCCGGGACTCGCCTTCTTCTACGGAGGCATGGTCCGCGTCAAGAGCAGCCTCAACATGCTGATGATGAGCTTCATCAGCCTCGGGATCGTCACGATCCTCTGGGTCCTCTTCGGATTCAGCCTCGCCTTCGGAACCGACGTCGGCTCGCTCATCGGCTGGTCCTCCGACTACGTCGGCCTCAGCGGCATCGGGATCACCGAGCTGTGGGACGGCTACACCATCCCGGTGTACGTCTTCGCCGTCTTCCAGCTGATGTTCGCCGTGATCACCCCGGCCCTGATCAGCGGCGCCCTCGCGGACCGCGTCAAGTTCAGCGCCTGGGCCCTGTTCACCGCCCTGTGGGTCAGCCTCGTCTACTTCCCCGTCGCCCACTGGGTGTGGGGCGCGGGCGGCTGGCTCTTCGAGCTCGGCGTGATCGACTTCGCGGGCGGCACCGCCGTCCACATCAACGCCGGCGCCGCCGCCCTCGGCGTGATCCTGGTCATCGGCAAGCGCGTCGGCTTCAAGAAGGACCCGATGCGCCCGCACAGCCTCCCGCTCGTGATGCTCGGCGCCGGTCTGCTCTGGTTCGGCTGGTTCGGCTTCAACGCGGGCTCCTGGCTCGGCAACGACGACGGCGTCGGCGCCGTCATGTTCGTCAACACCCAGGTCGCCACCGCCGCCGCCATGCTCGCCTGGCTCGGCTACGAAAAGCTGCGCCACGGCTCCTTCACCACCCTCGGCGCCGCCTCCGGCGCGGTCGCCGGCCTCGTCGCCATCACCCCCTCCGGGGGCGCCGTCTCCCCGCTCGGCGCGATCGCCGTCGGCGCCATCGCCGGCGTGCTGTGCGCCATGGCCGTGGGCCTGAAGTACAAGTTCGGCTTCGACGACTCCCTGGACGTCGTCGGCGTCCACCTGGTCGGCGGTGTCGCCGGCTCCCTCCTCGTCGGCCTCTTCGCCACCGGCGGAGTCCAGTCCGACGTGGCCGGCCTCTTCTACGGCGGCGGCCTGGAACAGCTCGGCAAGCAGGCCATCGGAGTCTTCTCCGTCCTCGCCTACTCTCTGGTCGCATCCGCCGTACTCGCCTTCCTGCTCGACAAGACGATCGGGATGCGGGTCAGCGAGGACGAGGAGGTCTCCGGCATCGACCTGGTCGAGCACGCCGAGACCGCCTACGACTTCAGCGGGGCCGGCGGCGGCGCCGCCCGGAGCACCGCCGTCACCGCCCCCACCGCCGCCGCGACCAAGAAGGTTGACGCATGAAGCTGATCACCGCGATCGTCAAGCCGCACCGGCTGGACGAGATCAAGGAAGCCCTCCAGAGGTTCGGGGTCCAGGGCCTCACCGTCTCCGAGGCCAGCGGCTACGGCCGCCAGCGCGGCCACACCGAGGTCTACCGCGGCGCCGAGTACACCGTGGACCTCGTACCGAAGATCCGCATCGAGGTGGTCGTCGAGGACGACGCGGCCGACGACGTGATGAACGTGCTCGTCACCGCCGCCCACACCGGCAAGATCGGTGACGGCAAGGTGTGGAGCGTCCCCGTGGACTCGATCATCCGGGTCCGCACCGGCGAGCGCGGCGCTGACGCGCTCTAGGCGACGGGAGACCCTGGGTGACGAGTGTGGAGAACACGACGACGGATCCGGCCGATCCGGCCGACTCGGGACCCAGCGGTTACGCCGCGGCCCGGCTGCGCCTCCTCCAGGAGGAGGCGCGGTCCGGGCCTTCCCGGCGTTCCGCCCTGGCCGGGCTGACCGACGACTGGCTCAACGCCCTGTTCACCCGCGCCGTACGGGAGACGGGCGTCCGGGGTGCGGCCCTGGTCGCCGTCGGCGGCTACGGGCGGGGCGAGCTCTCCCCGCGCAGCGACCTCGACCTGCTGCTGCTCCACGACGGCAAGGCCGAGCCCAGGGCGCTGAGCGCGCTGGCCGACCGCCTCTGGTACCCCGTGTGGGACCTGGGCCTGGCCCTGGACCACTCCGTACGGACCCCGGGCGAGGCCCGCAAGACCGCCGCCGAGGACCTCAAGGTGCACCTCGGACTGCTCGACGCCCGGCCCGTCGCCGGGGACGCCGGGCTGCTCGCCGGGCTGCGCACCTCCGTGCTGGCCGACTGGCGCAACCAGGCCGTCAAACGGCTCCCGCAGCTGCACGCCCTGTGCCGCGAGCGGGCCGAGCGGGCCGGGGAGCTCCGCTTCCTGCTGGAACCCGACCTCAAGGAGGCCCGCGGCGGCCTGCGCGACGCCACCGCGCTGCGGGCCGTCGCCGCGTCCTGGCTGGCCGACGCCCCGCGCGAGGGACTCGCCGAAGCCAGACGGCGGCTGCTGGACGCCCGGGACGCCCTGCACCTGGTCACGGGCCGCGCCACCGACCGGCTCGCGCTCCAGGAGCAGGACCAGGTCGCCGAGCGGCTGGGGCTGCTCGACGCCGACGCCCTGCTGCGGGAGGTGTACGAGGCCGCGCGGGTGGTCGCGTACGCCGGGGACGTCACCTGGCGGGAGGTCGGGCGGGTGTTGCGGGCCCGCGCCGCCCGGCCGAGACTGCGCGGGCTGCTGGGGAACCGGGGCGCGGCGGAGGCCGCCCGGACCCCGCTGGCCGAAGGCGTGGTGGAGTCCGACGGCGAGGCCGTACTGGCCCTGGCCGCGCGACCCGACCGGGACCCGGTGCTGGCGCTGCGGCTCGGAGCGGCCGCCGCGCAGGCCGGACTGCCCGTGTCCCCGCACTCCGTACGCCGGCTCGCGGCGCAGGCGAAGCCGCTGCCGGTGCCGTGGCCCGCCGAGGCGCGCGAGCAGCTCCTGACGCTCCTGGGGGCGGGGGAGCCCACCGTCGGCGTGTGGGAGGCCCTGGAGGCCGAGGGGCTGATCACGCGGCTGCTGCCCGACTGGGAGCGGGTGCGGTGTCGGCCGCAGCGCAACCCCGTCCACACCTGGACGGTGGACCGCCACCTGGTCGAGACGGCCGTACGGGCCTCCGAGCTGACCCGCCGGGTGGGCCGCCCCGACCTGCTGCTCATGGCGGCCCTGCTGCACGACATCGGCAAGGGCTGGCCCGGCGACCACTCGGTGGCCGGCGAGACCATCGCCCGCGACGTGGCCGTCCGGGTGGGCTTCGACGCGGAGGACACCGCCGTGCTGGGCGTCCTCGTACGGCACCACCTGCTGCTCGTCGACACCGCGACGCGGCGCGACCTGGACGACCCCGCCACCGTCCGGTCCGTCGCGCAGGCGGTCGGCTCGACGGGAACGCTCGAACTGCTGCACGCGCTGACCGAGGCCGACGCGCTCGCCACCGGCCCGGCGGCCTGGAGCGTCTGGCGCGGCTCCCTCGTGGCGGACCTCGTGGCCCGGGTGGCGGCCGTCCTGCGGGGCGCGCCGCCCGAGGCCACGGAACCGGAGATCCCGAGCACCGAACAGGAACGCCTCGCCGTGGAGGCGCTGCGCACCGGGGAGCCGGTGCTGGCGCTGCACGCCAGCCAGGAGGAGGACGCCGTCGGGGTCGAACTCGTCGTCGCCGTCCCCGACCAGCCCGGGGTGCTCCCGGCGGCGGCCGGTGTGCTGGCCCTGCACCGGCTGACGGTGCGGGCGGCCGACCTGCGCTCCCTGGAGCTCCCGGACCGGCTGGGGGAGGCGCTGGTGCTGCGCTGGCGGGTCGCCGCCGAGTACGGGGCCATCCCGGAGCCGGCGCGGCTGCGGACCGACCTGATCCGGGCGCTGGACGGCTCGCTGGACGTCCCCGCGAAGCTGGCCGACCGCGAGGCGGCGTACCCGCGACGGCGCGGGGTGGTCCCGCCGCCGCCCCGGGTGACCGTGGTCCCGGACGTGTCCTCGCTGGCCACCGTCCTGGAGGTACGGGCGCCGGACGCGGTCGGACTGCTGCACCGGATCGGGCGGGCGCTGGAGACCTGCGGGGTCCGGGTCCGCAGCGCGCACGTCTCCACGCTCGGCGCGAACGCCGTGGACTCCCTGTACGTGGTCGACGTGGACGGCAAGCCGCTGCCGCCCGCCCCGGCCTCGGCCCTGGCCGCCGCCGTGGAGGCCGCCCTGCGCTGAGGGCTCCCCGCCGCCCCCGTCCGGGACCGGCCGCGGCCCCCCGCGGCCGGGCCGTGCCGTCCGAGGCCGGCCCCGCGGCCGCCCCGTCCCCGGCCCGGGTCCCGGCCCCCGTGGCCGCCCCCGCGCCCGGCCCGGTCCCGGTGCCCCCGCGATCGGTGCGGGGCCGCCGGGCCCGGTCCCGGCCCCCGTGGCCGCCCCCGCGCCCGGCCCGGTCCCGGTGCCCCCGCGATCGGTGCGGGGCCGCCGGGCCCACCACGGGGAAAGGGCCGATACCCTGGGGGGCGACCACACGCCCCCGACCCGAGGAATCGCGACCACCGTGTTCGATACGCTTTCCGACCGCCTCAGCGCGACCTTCAAGTCCCTCCGGGGCAAAGGCCGCCTCTCCGAGCAGGACATCGACGCTGCGGCGCGGGAAATCCGTATCGCCCTCCTCGAGGCCGACGTCGCCCTCCCCGTCGTCCGTTCCTTCATCGCGAACGTCAAGGAGCGCGCCCGCGGCGAAGAGGTCTCCAAGGCCCTGAACCCGGGCCAGCAGGTCCTCAAGATCGTCAACGACGAGCTGGTCTCCATCCTCGGCGGCGAGACCCGGCGGCTGCGCTTCGCCAAGACCGCGCCGACCGTGATCATGCTCGCGGGCCTCCAGGGTGCCGGTAAGACCACCCTCGCCGGAAAGCTCGGCCTCTGGCTCAAGGGGCAGGGCCACGCCCCGCTCCTCGTCGCGTGCGACCTCCAGCGCCCCAACGCCGTCAACCAGCTCTCCGTGGTCGCCGAGCGCGCCGGTGTCGCCGTCTACGCGCCCCAGCCCGGCAACGGCGTCGGCGACCCGGTCCAGGTCGCCAAGGACTCGATCGAGTACGCCCGTACCAAGCAGTACGACGTGGTCGTGGTCGACACCGCCGGCCGCCTCGGCATCGACCAGGAGCTGATGCAGCAGGCCGCGGACATCCGCGACGCCGTCAGCCCCGACGAGATCCTCTTCGTCGTCGACGCCATGATCGGCCAGGACGCGGTCAACACCGCCGAGGCCTTCCGCGACGGGGTCGGCTTCGACGGCGTGGTGCTGTCCAAGCTCGACGGCGACGCGCGAGGCGGCGCCGCGCTGTCCATCGCGCACGTCACCGGCAAGCAGATCATGTTCGCCTCGAACGGCGAGAAGCTCGACGAGTTCGACGCCTTCCACCCGGACCGCATGGCGGGCCGGATCCTCGACATGGGTGACATGCTCACCCTCATCGAGCAGGCCGAGAAGACCTTCTCGCAGGCCGAGGCCGAGAAGATGGCGGCCAAGCTCGCCAAGGGTCCCAAGGAGTTCACGCTCGACGACTTCCTGGCCCAGATGGAGCAGGTCCGCAAGATGGGCTCCATCTCCAAGCTCCTCGGCATGCTGCCGGGCATGGGCCAGATCAAGGACCAGATCAACAACATCGACGAGCGCGACGTCGACCGCATGGCCGCGATCATCAAGTCGATGACCCCGGCCGAGCGCCAGGACCCGACGATCATCAACGGCTCGCGTCGCGCCCGTATCGCCAAGGGCTCCGGTGCCGAGGTCAGCGCCGTCAAGGGCCTCGTCGAGCGCTTCTTCGACGCCCGCAAGATGATGTCCCGCATGGCCCAGGGCGGCGGGATGCCCGGCATGCCCGGCATCCCCGGGATGGGCGGCGGCCCCGGCCGGCAGAAGAAGCAGGTCAAGCAGGCCAAGGGCAAGCGCAAGAGCGGCAACCCGATGAAGCGCAAGGAAGAGGAGGCCGCGGCAGCGGCCCGGCGCGAGCAGGGTCCGCAGGCGGATCCCGCGGCCGCCGGCAACCCGTTCGGCCTGCCGGCCGGCGGTGGAGCGCCCGGCCAGGACTTCGACCTCCCGGACGAGTTCAAGAAGTTCATGAAGTAGTGCTGCGCTAGCGCCGTACCCATGCGGACAGGGCCCCGGCCGGGGATACGGCCGGGGCCCCTTCCGCATGCCTACGGCACGGGACCGCCGGGGCGCGATGATCAGATATGTCGCTTATGGTCGGCCGGGAGGACGGCATAAGGAGGCCCCGTGCCCAGCCCCACCCCCGTACCGCCGCGCGAGCGGGCCGACACGCCCTGGCGCTCGGAGGGCGCCCCGCCCGCCCAGCCGCCCAGGAAGCGGATGCCCGGCGGCTGGCGGGGGCTGATCCTCGCCGCACTGATCGTCTTCCTGATCACCAACCTCGTGCTGTCGTTCTTCAACGAGGGCGACGAGCCGACGATCTCGTACACGGAGTTCACCAAGCAGGTCGCCGACGGCAACGTCTCGAAGATCTACTCCAAGGGCGACGCCATCCAGGGCGAGCTGAAGAGCGGGCAACCCCTGCCCGACGGGGACAAGGGCGACTACAAGAAGTTCGTCACCCAGCGGCCCGCCTTCGCCGACGACCAGCTGTGGGCCAGCCTCACCAAGCAGAACGTCAACGTCACCGCCTCCCCGGTCGTCGTACAGCGCAGCTTCCTCGCCAACCTGCTGCTCTCGCTGGCGCCGATGCTGCTGCTGGTCCTCCTCTGGGTGTTCGTCGCCCGCCGCATGGGCGCGGCCATGGGCCGCGGTCTGGGCGGAATCGGCCGCAAGGAACCCCCCAAGCCCGTCGAGCTGGAGGGGCGCAAGCGCACCACCTTCGAGGACGTGGCCGGAATCGACGAGGTCAAGGGCGAGCTCAGCGACGTCGTGGACTTCCTCAAGAACCCGCAGCAGTACCGGAGGCTGGGCGCCCGGATGCCCGGCGGCGTCCTGCTGGCCGGGCCGCCCGGCACCGGCAAGACCCTCCTGGCCCGGGCGGTGGCGGGCGAGGCCGGGGTGCCCTTCTTCTCCGCCTCCGCCTCCGAGTTCATCGAGATGATCGTCGGCGTGGGCGCCTCGCGGGTACGCGAACTCTTCGCCGAGGCGCGCAAGGTGGCCCCGG
The DNA here is from genome assembly GCF_055565795.1 of Streptomyces sp. NPDC028314. NCBI lineage: Bacteria > Bacillati > Actinomycetota > Actinomycetes > Kitasatosporales > Streptomycetaceae > Streptomyces > Streptomyces sp. NPDC028314. The sequence continues at coordinate 117,041 of NZ_JBVHTP010000005.1, read as the reverse complement.
CGATCGTCTTCATCGACGAGATCGACACCATCGGCCGGGCGCGGGGCGGCGGCGCGGCCATGGGCGGCCACGACGAACGGGAGCAGACCCTCAACCAGATCCTCACCGAGATGGACGGCTTCTCCGGCTCGGAGGGCGTGGTCGTCCTGGCCGCCACCAACCGGCCCGACGTCCTGGACCCGGCCCTCACCCGGCCCGGCCGCTTCGACCGCACGGTCTCGGTCTCCCCGCCGGACCGGCCCGGCCGCGAGGCCATCCTGCGGATCCACACCCGGGACATCCCCCTGGCCCCCGACGCGGACCTGGACCGGGTGGCCCGTGCCACCCCGGGCATGACGGGCGCCGACCTCGCCAACCTGGCCAACGAGGCCGCCCTCCTCGCCGTGAAGCGCCGGCAGGAGCAGGTCACGCAGGCCGACTTCATGGACGCCCTGGAGAAGGTCCAGCTGGGCGCGGCGCGCTCGCTGGTCATGCCGGAGGAGGAGCGCCGCCGTACGGCCTACCACGAGAGCGGCCACGCCCTGCTGGGCATGCTCCAGCCGGGCGCCGACCCGGTCCGGAAGATCACGATCGTCCCGCGCGGCCGCGCGCTCGGCGTCACCCTCTCGACCCCGGACGCCGACCGCTACGCCTACACCGAGGACTACCTGCGCGGCCGCATCATCGGCGCACTCGGCGGGATGGCGGCCGAGCGCGTCGTGTACGACGTGGTGACCACGGGTGCGGAGAACGACCTGGAGCAGGTCACCAACCTCGCGCGGGGCATGGTCGGCCGCTGGGGCATGAGCGAGCGGATCGGCCGCCTCACGGCCATCCCCGCGGACGCGCAGAGCCCGTACGGCCTCCTCGCGGCCCCCGCCACCCTCGACGCGGTGGACCACGAGATGCGGCGGATCGTGGACGAGTGCTACGAGCAGGCCTGCCGGCTGCTCCGCGAGAACCGGGACAAGCTGGACGCCCTCGCCGAGGCCCTGCTGGCGAACGAGACCCTCGACGAGCCCGCCGCCTACGCCGCGGCGGGGGTCGCGCGCCTCCACAAGGAGCCGGGGGCGGCGGCCGGCTGATCAGACCGTACGGGCGATCACGTACCGGAAGATGTTCGGCAGCCAGACCGCTCCGTCACCCCGCTCGAACGGGTGAAGTGCCTCGGCCAGCTCCTTCTCCACCTGAGCCGTGTCCGGGTACTCGTACAGCCCGGTCGACAGCAGCCCGCGCACCGCGCTGTCCACGTCCGCGTACCCGAACGGGCAGAACACCCGCCCCGACCCGTCCGGCACCAACCCGGCCGCCGCCGCCATCGCGTCCAGGTCCCGCGGCGCGGGGCCGCCGCCCAGCACCGCCGGCACCGTGCACCGCTCCGCCGGCCCCCAGTCGGCCAGCACCACCGCACCGCCCCGCCGGACCGCCGGGAGGGCGGCCGCCAGGGCCCCGGCGCGGGGCGAGAGGGCCAGCAGCACGTCGTACGGGCGCGCCGCCGGCGCCGGGGGAGCGGCGACCACCTCCAGCAGCCGCTCGCGGGCCAGCGCCCGCCGGGCCGGATCCGCCTCCACACCCGTGGCCAGGGCTCCCCGCCCCGCGGCCAGCAGCAGGGCCAGCCCGGCCCCGCAGTCGAGGCCCAGCAGCCGGTCGCCCGGCCCGACCTCCAGCCGTTCGTAAACCGCTTCGTAGAGCGGTACCAGCATCCGTTCCTGGATCTCCGCCCAGTCCCGGGCGACGAGCGTCGCCGTCGGCGTCGGTGTCATCGAAAGAGCGCTCCTGATTCCATGTCGCCCCCTTGCCCCCGTTGCCAGGGAACTCCCCATTGGCCCCCGCGTCCAGAGGAGCGCGCCACCCGATTCACGCTCCATGCGCGCGGCGCCGTACCATTCGCGCCATGGCAAAGGCACCCGTTCTCACCCCCCAGGCGGAGGATTTCCCCCGCTGGTACCAGGATCTGATCAACAAGGCCGAGCTGGCCGACAACGGTCCGGTACGCGGCACCATGGTCATCCGGCCGTACGGCTACGGCCTGTGGGAGCGGATGCAGCAGGAGATGGACGCGCGCATCAAGGACGCGGGCGCCCAGAACGCCTACTTCCCGCTGTTCATCCCGCAGTCCTACCTGACCAGGGAAGCGGAGCACGTCGAGGGCTTCGCCCCCGAGCTCGCGGTGGTCACGCACGGCGGCGGCAAGGAGCTGGACGAGCCGGTCGTCGTCCGGCCCACCTCCGAGACGATCATCAACGACTACTTCTCCAAGTGGGTCCAGAGCTACCGGGACCTGCCCCTGCTGATCAACCAGTGGGCCAACGTGGTCCGCTGGGAGATGCGCCCCCGCGTGTTCCTCCGTACGAGCGAGTTCCTCTGGCAGGAGGGCCACACCGCCCACGCCACCTACGAGGACGCCCGCGACTACGCGGCCCGCATCCACACGGACGTCTACGGCGACTTCATGACGAACGTGCTCGGCATCGACGTCGTGCTCGGCCGCAAGACCGCCAAGGAGCGCTTCGCCGGCGCCATCAACACCCTCACCCTCGAGGGCATGATGGGCGACGGAAAGGCCCTCCAGCTGGGCACGAGCCACGAGCTCGGCACCAACTTCGCCAAGGCCTTCAACACCCAGTACCTGTCGAAGGAAGGCAAGCAGGAGCTGGTCTGGCAGACCTCGTGGGGCGTTTCGACCCGCATGGTCGGCGGCCTGATCATGTCCCACGGCGATGACAACGGACTCCGGGTCCCGCCGCGCCTGGCGCACATCCAGGTCGTCGTCATGGCGATCAAGGGCGACGAGGCCGTGGCCAAGGTCCGCGAGCTGGGCGACCAGCTCAAGGCCGCGGGCATCCGGGCGTACGTCGACGACCGCGTCGACACCCCCTTCGGCCGCCGCGCCGTGGACTGGGAGCTCAAGGGCGTACCGGTGCGCATCGAGATCGGCCCGCGCGACCTGGAGAACGGCACCGCGATGCTCGCCCGCCGCATCCCGGGCGGCAAGGAGCCGGTCCGCATCACCGAGCTGCTCGACCTGCTGCCCAAGGTGCTGGACGAGGACCAGGCGCAGCTGCTGCGCGAGTCCCGCGAGCGCCGCGAGGCCCGTACGTCCGACGTCGCGACCATCGAGGAGGCCGCCGAGGCCGCCGTCGCCGGTGGCTGGGCGCGGATCCCGTGGGCCGACCTCGGTCCCGAGGGCGAGGCCAAGCTGGCCGAGCAGGCCGTCTCCGTACGCTGCCTGGTCGCCGCGGACGGGTCGGTTCCGACGGCGGACGACGCCCCCGGTACCCTCGCCATCGTCGCGCGCTCGTACTGATCGGCTCCGCCGGTCCCCGGCACGCCCCCGGCGTGCGGCTTCGGCCGCGCGCCGGGGGCGTCGCCCGTCGTTGGTCCTCGTTACGTACCGACTCCTCCTGGGATATGCGCACCCGTCCTCGTCAGGACGCATGAGACTGAACTGACTGGTACGTGCAAAAAATTTGGAATGGCCCGGAATCGGAACACCGGGGCACCCCGGCTCGTTGTCACGACGTGAGCACGACACCACCTGTTCTCGCCGCAGAGCTGGCGCAGGCGTGGGCCGATATTCAGCGGTACCACCCCGAGCTGCCTGACCTTGCCGCGCCCGAGTCCCTGATCGGAGAGTCCTCGTCCGCCTGTGGCGCCGAGCTCTCCTTCGAGCGACTGCTGCACGAGGCAGTCCACGGCATCGCAGCCGCCCGTGGAGTCCGCGACACCTCGCGGGCCGGCCGCTACCACAACCGCAGATTCCTCGCGATCGCCGAGGAGATGGGGCTGGACCATTCCGAGGAACCGCATGCCAGCAGCGGCTTCTCCCTGGTCTCGCTCAACCCCGAGGCGAAGAAGCGCTACCGGCCCACCATCGAGCGGCTCCAACGCGCCCTCAAGGCGCACACGGCCGCCACGGCCGCCGACACCAAGCGCAGCTTCCGCGGCCCGGCCGCCCGGCACGGCTCGTCCGGCGGCGGTGTGCGGGTCAAGGCGGTCTGCGACTGCGGGCGCAACGTGCGGGTGGTCCCGTCCGTACTGGCCCAGGCGCCGATCGTCTGCGGCGGCTGTATGAAGCCGTTCCGCATCCCCGAGGTCGCCGTCTCGGCCGCCGCCTCCTGAGGACGCCGCCGGGTTCCCGCCAGGGCCCGGCGCGGCCGCCGCACGGCGGGGCGGCCCGGTGGCGCGCGTCGGCGTGCCGCTGATCACCGCACCCCGGGCGGAAGGGCCGCGGGCATGTGGCACAATGGCTAGCTGTACTCGACAGTCGCATAGGACCCCTCTCTCCTCCGGCTGACGCGTCCATCGGGCACCCGAGTACCGCAACCCCACGTGGCATCTCATGTGCCCAACCACGTCAAGTTCAGGAGACACCACTCCAGTGGCAGTCAAGATCAAGCTCAAGCGCCTCGGCAAGATTCGCCAGCCGCACTACCGCATCGTCGTCGCCGACGCCCGCACCCGCCGTGACGGTCGCGCGATCGAAGAGATCGGTATCTACCACCCGACGTACAACCCGTCGCGCATCGAGGTCAACGCCGAGCGTGCGCAGTACTGGCTGTCCGTCGGCGCCCAGCCCACCGAGGCTGTGCTCGCCATCCTGAAGCTGACCGGTGACTGGCAGGCGCACAAGGGCCTGCCGGCCCCCGCGCCGCTGCTCCAGCCCGCGACGAAGGAGAGCAAGCGTCGCTCCTTCGACGAGTTCGCCAAGGCCCTCGAGGGCATCGGCGAGGGCAAGGGCGAGGCCATCACGCAGAAGAAGAAGGCCGACAAGAAGGCGGACGAGGCTGAGGCCACCGCCGAGTCGACCGAGGCCTGAGCATGCTCGAGGAGGCTCTTGAGCACCTCGTGAAGGGCATTGTGGACAACCCCGACGATGTGCAGGTCGCCTCGCGCAACCTGCGCCGCGGACAGGTGCTCGAGGTCCGGGTCCACCCGGACGACCTCGGAAAGGTGATCGGCCGCAACGGCCGCACCGCACGTGCTCTGCGTACCGTCGTGGGCGCCATCGGCGGCCGGGGGATCCGCGTCGACCTCGTCGACGTGGACCAGGTCCGCTGAGACCCGGTAGCTAGAAGCGTGAATCACCGGCACGGGCCGGGGAGGGCATACGTGCCCGCCCCGGCCCGTCGTCGTCTGAACAGGAGAGACACACAGTGCAGCTGGTAGTCGCGCGGATCGGCCGCGCCCACGGGATCAAGGGTGAGGTCACCGTCGAGGTGCGGACCGACGAGCCGGAGCTGCGGCTCGGACCCGGCGCCGTGCTCCACACCGAACCGGCGTCGGCGGGTCCGCTGACCATCGAGACGGGCCGGGTGCACAGCGGGAAGCTGCTGCTGCGCTTCGCCGGCGTCAAGGACCGCACGGGCGCCGAGGCGCTGCGGAACATCCTGCTCATCGCGGACGTGGACCCGGCGGAGATGCCGGCGGAGCCCGACGAGTTCTACGACCACCAGCTGATGGACCTGGACGTGGTCCTCGCCGACGGCACCGAGGTCGGCCGGATCACCGAGATCTCCCACCTGCCCTCGCAGGACCTCTTCATCGTCGAGCGGCCGGACGGCACCGAGGTGATGATCCCCTTCGTCGAGGAGATCGTGGCCGAGATCGACCTGGAGGAGCAGCGCTGTGTCATCACCCCGCCGCCCGGGCTGATCGACGACCGCGCGGAGATCGTCTCCTCCCGCGACGACGGCGACGCCGAGGACGCCGAGGGCACCGCTTCCGGAGCGGACTCCTGATGCGTCTCGACGTCGTCACGATCTTCCCCGAGTACCTGGAGCCGCTGAACGTCTCCCTCGTCGGCAAGGCGCGGGCCCGCGGGCAGCTCGACGTACACGTCCACGACCTGCGGGAGTGGACCTACGACCGGCACAACACGGTCGACGACACCCCGTACGGCGGCGGCCCCGGCATGGTCATGAAGACCGAGCCGTGGGGCGAGGCCCTGGACGCGGCACTGGCCGACGGCTACGAGGCCGGCGCGCACGGCCCCGTCATGGTCGTCCCCACGCCCAGCGGCCGGCCCTTCACCCAGGAACTCGCCGTCGAGCTCTCCGAGCGGCCCTGGCTGATCTTCACCCCGGCCCGGTACGAGGGCATCGACCGCCGCGTCATGGACGAGTACGCGACGCGGATCCCGGTCTACGAGGTCTCCATCGGCGACTACGTGCTGGCCGGCGGCGAGGCGGCCGTGCTGGTCGTCACCGAGGCCGTGGCCCGGCTGCTGCCCGGGGTGCTCGGCAACGCGGAATCGCACCGCGACGACTCCTTCGCGCCCGGCGAGATGGCCAACCTGCTGGAAGGGCCCGTCTACACCAAGCCCCCTCAGTGGCGCGGCCGGGGCATCCCGGACGTGCTGCTCAGCGGTCACCACGGGAAGATCGCCCGGTGGCGCCGCGACGAGGCCTTCCGCCGGACCGCGCGCAACCGGCCCGACCTGATCGAGCGCTGCGAGGCCTCCGCCTTCGACAAGAAGGACCGGGAGACGCTCAGCATCCTCGGCTGGAAGCCCTCGGGCGACGGCCGATTTTGGCGCAGGCCCCAGACCGTGGAAGAATAGGCGGCTGCTGTGTGCTCGCGTACGCCCCTGCCACAGGGGGACCGTCGTACGCCGGGTGGCGCGGCTCCCGAATTCTCTCCGGAAACCCGCACCGGCGGCCTGTGGCGTCGTGCGAAGAAAGCAGACGAAGAACATGTCTCACCTGCTCGATGGCGTCAACGCCGCCTCGATCCGCTCCGACGTCCCGGCCTTCCGCCCGGGTGACACGATCAACGTGCACGTCCGCGTCATCGAGGGCAACCGCTCCCGCATCCAGCAGTTCAAGGGTGTTGTCATCCGTCGCCAGGGCGCCGGCGTCTCCGAGACCTTCACCGTTCGCAAGGTCTCCTTCAGCGTCGGTGTCGAGCGCACCTTCCCGGTGAACTCCCCGATCTTCGAGAAGATCGAGGTCGTCACCCGCGGTGACGTGCGTCGCGCCAAGCTGTACTTCCTCCGTGAGCTCCGCGGCAAGGCCGCGAAGATCAAGGAGAAGCGCGACCGCTGATCTCCTCTCCGGGTCCCGGGGGCGGCCGGATAGGCTCGCACCCGATGGACACCGAAGCAGAGCTCACACGACGCGGCCACTCCTCTCCCGAACAGGGGGAGGAGGGGCCGCGTTCTGCGTTCTCGTGGCGGCGGGCCGGGCTGCTCGGCCTGATCTGCGCGGTCTTCCTGCTGCTGCTCAGCAATTTCGTCGTCCAGCCCTTCCTGATCCCGAGCCGGTCGATGGAGCCGACGCTGCGGGTCGGGGACCGGGTGCTGGTGAACAAGCTGGCGTACCGCTTCGGCGACCAGCCCAAGCGCGGGGACCTCGTCGTCTTCGACGGCACGGGGTCCTTCGTACGGGAACGGGCGGACGCCGACCCCGTGGGCGACGCCGTCCGCGGCGCGGCGTCCGCGCTCGGCATCGGGGAGCCCTCCGAGACCGATTTCGTGAAGCGGGTCGTGGGCGTGGGCGGCGACGACGTGGTCTGCTGCGACGCGGGCGGCCGGATCCAGGTCAACGGCGTCGCGCTCGACGAGCCGTACCTCTTCCCGGGGGACGCCGCCTCGAAGGTGCCCTTCCGTAGCGTGGTTCCTCTTGGGACCCTGTTTGTCATGGGTGATCATCGTTCCCAGTCCCGGGACTCCCGGGACCACCTGGGCGAGCCGGGCGGGGGGATGGTGCCGGTGGAGAAGGTGATCGGGCGGGCCGACTGGATCGGCTGGCCGGTCTCGCGCTGGGGTGCGGCCGGTGCCGCGGGCGGCGGTCATGGGTAGCCGGGGGCGCCCGAGAGGCGGACGGGATCCCGAGCCGGAGCCGGATCCCGAGCCGATACCGGTATCGGTGCTGGAGGGCGGCCGGGCCGAGCGGCGCCGGCTGGCGCGGCGGGTCAGGCGGCGCAGACGTACCCGGCGGGCGGGTGAGGTGCCGCTGCTGGTGGTGGTGGCCCTGTGCATCGCCCTGCTCCTCAAGACCTTCCTGGTGCAGGCGTTCTTCATCCCGTCGGGCTCGATGGAGCAGACCATCCGGATCGGCGACCGGGTGCTCGTGGACAAGCTGACCCCGTGGTTCGGCTCCAAGGTCGAGCGGGGCGACATCGTCGTCTTCAAGGACCCCGGAGGCTGGCTCAAGGGCGAGGCCGCCCGGCCGGCCCAGGACCCGGTCGTCATCAAGCAGATCAAGCAGACCCTGACCTTCATCGGGCTGCTCCCCTCGGCCGACGAGCAGGACCTGATCAAGCGGGTCATCGGCGTCGGCGGGGACACCGTCACATGCTGCGACGGGCGGGGGCGGATCACCGTCAACGGGGCCCCGCTCGATGAGCCGTACGTGAACCCGGGCAACGCCCCGTCGGAGATCCGCTTCGAGGTGCGGGTGCCGCAGGGCCGGCTCTTCGTGATGGGCGACCACCGGGCGAATTCGGCCGATTCCCGCTACCACCTCGACGAGGCCTTCCAGGGCACGATCGACGAGGAAGGGGTGGTCGGGGAAGCCGTGGTGATCGCCTGGCCCTACGGGCACTGGAGCAAGTTCGAGCAGCCCGCCACCTTCCGTACGGTGCCGGATCAGGCAAGACGCGGGCGGCGCAGGCCTCGTGGGCGCCGTGGGGGCACACCGTTCGCATAGTGTGTCCTCGGTCTCCCGCGCCTTAGGGAACTCCCGCTCGTTAGGGGAGGGGAGGGCCCGTTCCTGATCCGGCGCGGGCGGCGATTTTCCGATTGAGGGAGTGGATGTGGGGGATGTGGCGGTAGGCGCACGATCCGGACGCGATGAGGGCGAGGAGCGGCCGGACGACGCCGTAGAGCGCGAGACCGAGGACGACGGTGCGAAGGCACGCCCGCAGCGTTCGTTCTGGAAGGAGCTGCCGCTCCTCATCGGTATCGCCCTGCTGCTTGCCCTGCTGATCAAGACCTTCCTGGTGCAGGCGTTCTCGATCCCGTCCGAATCGATGCAGAACACCCTGCAGCGCGGCGACCGGGTCCTGGTGGACAAGCTGACTCCGTGGTTCGGCTCGGAGCCCGAGCGCGGTGAGGTCGTGGTCTTCCACGACCCGGCGAACTGGCTGTCCGGCGAGGCCACCCCGGAGCCGAACTTCGTGCAGCAGGTCCTCAGCAAGATCGGCCTGATGCCGTCGGCCGACGAGAAGGACCTGATCAAGCGCACCATCGCCGTCGGCGGGGACACGGTCGAGTGCAAGAAGGGGGGACCGGTCGTCGTCAACGGCAAGGAGCTGGACGAGCCGTACATCTATCCGGGCAACACCCCGTGCGACGACTTCCCCTTCGGCCCCCTCACCGTTCCCAAGGGCAAGATCTGGGTGATGGGCGACCACCGGCAGAACTCCCAGGACTCCCGCTACCACCAGCAGGACTCCACCCAGGGCTTCGTGCCGGTCGACAAGGTCGTCGGGCGGGCCGTCGTGGTGGCGTGGCCGGTCACCCGCTGGTCCACCCTGCCCGTACCGGACACCTTCGACCAGCCGGGCATCGGCGACCAGGCCAAGGCGACCGCCGTCGGCCTCGGGGCCTCCGGCCTGGCGCCGGTCGGCCTCGGCCCGGCCGCGCTGGGGCTCACGGGCGCGGTTCCGCTGGTCATGTGGCGTCGGCGGAGGCTGACCAAGGGGCGTACCGCCGGGTAGGGTGCCGCCCAGGTCACCGATCTCCGAAGTGTGGGGGCGCTGTAATGGGCGGAACGCAGGACAAGAGCGGTGGCAGCGATGGCCGCGGCGGAATCGGCAACGTGTTGTCGGGGCTCGCCGTGGCCATCGGCTTTGTGCTGTTCCTTGGCGGCTTCGTCTGGGGAGCCGTGGTGTACCAGCCGTACACGGTGCCGACCGACTCGATGATGCCGAGCGTGCAGCCCGGGGACCGGGTGCTCGCGCAGCGGATCGACGGCGGCGAGGTGCGGCGCGGCGACGTCGTCATCTTCACCGATTCCCTGTGGAGCGACTCGCCCATGGTCAAGCGGGTCGTCGGGATCGGCGGCGACACCGTGAAGTGCTGCGGCCAGGGCGGCCGGCTCACCGTGAACGGCAAGGAGCTGGACGAGCCCTACCTCGACGACGCGAAGCCGGCGGGGCTGCCCGAGGGGATGGAGCCGCCGGGCGCGACGGCCTCCGGCACCCCGTTCGAGGTGACGGTCCCCGAGGGCAACCTCTTCCTGCTGGGCGACCGGCGCGCGGGCTCGCTGGACTCCCGGGCGCACCTCCAGGAGGCCGGACAGGGGACGGTGCCCCGCTCGGCGGTGAGCGCCCGGGTGGACGCGCGGGCGTGGCCCTCGATGACGATGCTGGAGCGGCCGCGGACCTACGAGGCCCTGCCCGGCGGGACCTCGCAGCCCGGCCCGCTGAAGATCCAGGTGGTCGCGATCGTGGTCGGAGCCGCCCTGGTGGTGCTGGGTGCGGCGTACGGGCCCCTCGCACGGGTCCTGGGGCGCGGGCGGCGGCGGGAGCACTCCGGTGCCCGCTGAGCCGTCCGCGCGGCCCCGCAAGGTGTCGCGGGTGATCCTGCTGGACCCCGCGGACCGGATCCTGCTGCTGCACGGCTTCGAACCGGACGACCCCTCGGACGACTGGTGGTTCACCCCGGGCGGCGGGCTGGAGGGGTCCGAGACCCGCGAGGAGGCCGCGCTGCGCGAACTCGCCGAGGAGACCGGCATCACCGAGGTGGAGCTGGGACCGGTGCTGTGGCAGCGGCACTGCGCCTTCCCGTTCGACGGGCGCCGCTGGGAACAGGACGAGTGGTACTTCCTGGCCCGGACCTCCCAGACGGCGACCCGGATGTGCGGGCTCACCGAGCTGGAGCGCCGCAGCGTGACCGGGGCCAGGTGGTGGACCTCCGAGGAACTTCTCGCGGCACATGAGACGGTGTATCCGACCAGACTCGCCGAGCTGCTCCGTAGGCTGCTCGACGACGGTCCCCCGGGTGCGCCGGTGGTCCTGGCCCCGGAAATCGTTTAGGGGCACACGGGCCTGGCGCACAATAGGGGGACGCACGGCTGAAGGGGAACATGCCATGAGCGCGGAGGACCTCGAGAAGTACGAGACCGAGATGGAGCTGAAGCTCTATCGGGAGTACCGCGACGTCGTCGGGCTGTTCAAGTACGTGATCGAGACGGAACGCCGTTTCTACCTCACCAACGACTACGAGATGCAGGTGCACTCGGTCCAGGGGGAGGTCTTCTTCGAGGTCTCGATGGCCGACGCCTGGGTCTGGGACATGTACCGCCCGGCCCGCTTCGTGAAGCAGGTGCGGGTGCTGACCTTCAAGGACGTGAACATCGAGGAGCTCAACAAGAGCGACCTCGAACTCCCGGGCAGCTGATCCGGCCCTCCCGCCTTCCGGCGCCCGCGCTCCGGCGCCCGTATTCCTTTCCGCCGCCTCTTCCGGTTCCCCGTCCCCCGCAGGGGTGACGGGGATATCCACAACGCCCCGGTTGTCCACCAAGATCCACTCGGTGGGCGGGGACGCGGGATCTTCGGTACCGGAGGTGGTGCCGGATGGACGCGAAGGGCGTGGCACGGCGGGAATCGGCGCGGCAGGCGTCGGCAGGGCGGGCGTCGGCAGGGCGGGCGTCGGCAGGGCAGGCGTCGGCAGGGCAGGCGTCGGGCCGGCAAGGACCGTCAGGACAGGGGTCGGCGCGGCAAGGAACGTCAGGGCAGGGATCGGCGCGGCAGGCGCTGGGGCGGTACGGCGAGGAGCTGGCCGCGCGGCGGCTGGCCGAGGCCGGGATGACCGTGATCGCGCGGAACTGGCGATGCCGCAGCGGGGAGATCGACATCGTCGCGCGGGACGGGGACGCCCTCGTCGTGTGCGAGGTCAAGACGCGCCGGGCGGGTGAGTTCGAGCATCCGATGGCCGCCGTCCGGCCCGGCAAGGCCGAGCGGCTGCGCCGGCTGGCCGGCCGCTGGCTGGCCGACCACGGCGGACCACCGCCCGGCGGGGTGCGGATCGACCTGGTCGGAGTCCTGCTGCCGCGGCGCGGTGCGCCCGTGGTGGAGCACGTCAGGGGGGTGGCCTGATGGGATTCGCCCGGGCCTGCTCGGTGGCCCTGGTGGGCGTCGAGGGCGTGGTGGTCGAGGTCCAGGCCGACCTGGAGCCCGGCGTCGCCGCCTTCACCCTCGTGGGGCTTCCCGACAAGACGCTGGTCGAGAGCCGGGACCGGGTGCGGGCCGCCGTGGTCAACTCCGGCGCCCAGTGGCCGCAGAAGAAGCTCACGGTCGGACTCAGCCCGGCCTCCGTGCCCAAATCCGGCGCCGGGTTCGACCTGGCCGTGGCCGCCGCCGTACTGGGAGCCGCCGAGGTGGTCGATCCGGGCGTGATCGCCGATCTCGTCCTCATCGGGGAACTCGGGCTCGACGGCCGGGTGCGACCGGTCCGGGGGATCCTGCCGGCCGTGCTCGCCGCCGCCGAGGCCGGATACCGGCAGGTGGTGGTGCCGCAGCAGTGCGCCGCCGAGGCGATGCTCGTCCCGGACGTCTCGGTGCTCGGCGTGCGCAGCCTGCGACAGCTGATCGCGGTGCTCACCGACGGGGTGGTTCCGGAGGAGGAACCGGACCGGGCCGGGCGCCCCGATCCGATGCTGGCCGGGCTGGTCGTGCCGGGCGCCGGGCTCGGCACCGGCATCTCCCGCGGCGGGGCCGCCGGGGACGGCCCGGACCACCCCGACCTCGCGGACGTCGCCGGGCAGTACGCGGCCCGCCGCGCCCTGGAGGTGGCCGCCTCCGGGGGACACCACCTCTTCCTCAGCGGGCCCCCGGGCGCCGGCAAGACGATGCTCGCGGAGCGGCTGCCCTGGATCCTGCCCCCGCTCACCCGACAGGACTCCCTGGAGGTGACGGCCGTCCACTCGGTCGCGGGAATCCTGCCGCCCGGCGAACCCCTCGTCGCCCGCCCTCCGTACTGCGCCCCGCACCACTCCGCGACCATGCAGTCGCTGGTCGGCGGCGGGGCCGGGGTGCCCAGGCCCGGGGCGGTCTCCCTGGCCCACCGGGGGGTGCTCTTCCTGGACGAGGCCGCCGAGTTCGGCGCCAAGGCGCTCGACGCGCTGCGGCAGCCCCTCGAAGCGGGCCACGTGGTCATCGCCAGGGCCGCCGGGGTGGTACGGCTGCCGGCCAGGTTCCTGATGGTGCTCGCGGCCAACCCGTGCCCGTGCGGCCGGCACACCATGCAGGGGGCCGGCTGCGAATGCCCCTCCTCGGTGGTCCGGCGCTACCAGGCCAGGCTCTCCGGGCCCTTGCTGGACCGGGTGGACCTGCGGGTCGAGGTCGTGCCCGTCAGCCGCTCCGAGCTGCTCGGCCAGGGCGGTCTCGGCGGCCCGGGCAATCGGGGCGAGTCCAGCGAGGCGGTCGCCCACCGGGTGCGGGAAGCCCGGGACCGAGCGGCGGCCCGGCTCTCCGGGACCCCGTGGCGGCTCAACTCCGAGGTGCCCGGCCATGAGCTCCGCACCCGCTGGCAGGCGGGCCCCGGCGCACTGGCCCAGGCGGAGCGGGACCTGGAGCGCGGACTGCTGACCGCCCGCGGGCTGGACCGGGTGCTCCGCGTCGCCTGGACCGTCGCGGACCTGCGCGGGCGGGACCGCCCCGAGGCGCTGGACGTGGCCGTCGCGCTGGAACTGCGCACCGGGATCGCCCGCGGGGCGACGCTGGCCTCGGGAGCCGGGCCGTGACCGGGGACGCCCCCGCCACCGGGGACACCGCGGAGCCCGGGGACGCGCAGGAGCCCGGGGGCGCCGCCGAGCCGGGGGGCGCCGCCGAGCCCGGGGCGCAGACGCTGGCGCGGGTCGCCCTGACCCGGGTGCTGGAGCCCGGCGACGAGCAGGGCGGGCGCTGGCTGCGGGAGTGGGGCGCGGTCGGGCTGATGCGGCAGCTGACCGCCCCCGAGCCGGACCCGGGGGCACTGGCCGGGGTGGGTCCCGAGCGGCTCGCCGGATACCGCAGACGGGCCGCCCTGGCCGACCCCCGGCGGGACCTGGAGAGCGCCGCCCGGTCCGGGGTCCGGTTCGTCTGCCCGGGGTCGGCGCAGTGGCCGACGCAGCTCGACGACCTCGGCGACGCCCGGCCCGTGGGGCTCTGGCTCCGGGGCAGACCGGATCTGCGGACCTGGGCCCTGCGCTCCGTCGCGGTGGTCGGGGCCCGGGCCTGCACCCCGTACGGGGTGCACATGGCGCAGACCCTCGCCGCCGGGCTCGCGGAGCGCGGCTGGGTCGTCGTCTCGGGGGCGGCGTACGGGATCGACGGCGCCGCCCACCGAGGGGCCCTCGCCTCGGGCGGGGCCACGGCCGCGGTGCTGGCCTGCGGGGTCGACGTGGCCTACCCCCGGGGCCACGCCGGCCTCCTCGGGCGGATCGCCGGCCAGGGCCTGGTGCTGGGCGAGCTGCCGCCCGGCAGCCACCCCACCCCGAGCCGGTTCGTGCTCCGCAACCGGGTCATCGCCGCCCTCACCCGGGGCACCGTCGTCGTCGAGGCGGCCCACCGCAGCGGCTCCCTGGTCACGGCCCGGCGCGCCCAGCAGCTCGGCCGGCTCACCATGGGCGTCCCCGGGCCCGCCACCAGCGGACTCTCGGCCGGGGTCCATGAACTGCTGCGGGGCGAAGCGGTGCTCGTCTCGGACGCCGCGGAGGTGATCGAGCTGGTCGGCGGCATGGGAGAGCTGGCCCCCGAGCGGCGCGGCCCCGTCCTCGCCCGGGACCTGCTGGACCCGGCGACCGCGCGGGTGCTGGACGCACTCCCGGCGGGCAGGCCCGTCCAGCCGCAGGAGCTGGCCGTCGCCGCGGGCGCCGACACCGATGAAGTCATCGGCAGACTGTACGAACTTCACTCTCTGGGGTTCGTCGAACGGCAGGGCGAGGTCTGGCAGTTGACCATGCGGAAGCCGAGAGGGGGCACACAAACCGGCATCACCCGGCGAGGCGGTCATTGACCTGGGGAGTTCCGGTGAAAGAGTGAAGCCGATGAGAGACGCGGTCCTCCCGGCGGCAGCAGCCGGGACCGTGCGCGAGGCGCCGGTCCCGGGCCGCCCCTGCGAGTCGGTACGCCCATGCGGCCCCGCGCGATCCCGTACTCTTCGCGCACCGCGACACTTCCGTCACGCTACGCTCCCAACGAATCCGGCTCCGGCAAAGGCGAAGCATGCCCCAGCACACCTCAGGGTCTGACCGCGCTGCGGTGCCCCCCGCTGCCCGCGGCAGCGTGCGGCCGACCGCGCCCTCGTCCCTGGAGGTGCTGTGGCGCTCGTACAAGGACTCGGGTGACGAACGGCTGCGGGAGCAGCTGATCCTGCACTACTCGCCCCTGGTCAAGTACGTGGCCGGCCGCGTCAGCGTCGGCCTCCCGCCCAACGTGGAGCAGGCCGACTTCGTCTCCTCCGGAGTGTTCGGCCTGATCGACGCCATCGAGAAGTTCGACATCGAACGGTCCATCAAGTTCGAGACGTACGCCATCACCCGCATCCGCGGCGCGATGATCGACGAACTGCGCGCGCTGGACTGGATCCCGCGCTCCGTCCGGCAGAAGGCGCGGGCCGTCGAGCGGGCCTACGCCACGCTGGAGGCCCAGCTGCGCCGCACCCCGACCGAACACGAGGTCGCGGGCGAGATGGGTATCGGCGTGGAGGAACTCCACACGGTCTTCAGCCAGTTGTCGCTGGCCAACGTGGTGGCCCTGGAGGAGCTGCTGCACGCCGGCGGGGAGGGCGGCGACAGGCTCTCCCTGATGGACACCCTGGAGGACCACGCCGCCGACAACCCGGTGGAGGTGGCCGAGGACCGCGAGCTGCGCCGGCTGCTGGCCCGGGCCATCAACACCCTGCCGGAGCGCGAGAAGACCGTGGTGACCCTCTACTACTACGAGGGCCTCACCCTCGCCGAGATCGGCAACGTCCTCGGCGTCACCGAGAGCCGCGTCAGCCAGATCCACACCAAGTCGGTGCTCCAGCTCCGGGCGAAGCTGGCGGATGTGGGGCGCTGACGGGGGTGGTCCTTGCGGGACCTCCGTACAGTGGTCGTGTGCCCAGGATTCGAGCGGCCTCCGTGGCCGAGCACCGGTCGATGCAGCGCGGCGCCCTGTTGGACGCCGCGCGTTCCCTGCTGTCCGAAGGCGGTACGGAGGCGCTGACCTTCCCCGCCCTGGCGGAGCGGACCGGCCTCGCCCGGTCCTCCGTCTACGAGTACTTCCGGTCGCGCGCGGCCGTCGTCGAAGAGCTGTGCGCGGTGGACTTCCCCGTCTGGGCCGCCGAGATCGAGGCGGCGATGGAGGCCGCCGAGTCCCCGGAGGCCAAGATCGAGGCGTACGTGCGGAGCCAGCTGGTCCTGGTGGGGGACCGGCGGCACCGCGCGGTGGTCGCCATCTCCGCCAGCGAGCTGGACGCCGGCGCGCGGGAGAAAATCCGCGCCGCCCACGGGGGGCTGGTCGCGATGATCGTCGAGGCGCTGGGCGCGCTGGGGCAGGCCGAGCCCCGTCTCGCGGCGATGCTGCTGCAGGGCGTGGTGGACGCCGCCGTCCGGCGGATCGAGCTGGGCGCCGCCGAGGATCCCGCCGTGATCACGGAGGCGGCGGTGGCCATGGCCCTGCGGGGCGTGCGGGGCTGAGCCCCGCGGGCGCCGCCGCGCCGGCCTGCGGCGGGGCCGGGACGGGCAGCAGCCTCGGGACCGGGCGCGGGAGCAGGGTCAACGGGTTGAGGTAGGTGTCGCCCGCCAGGAGGCCCCAGTGGAGGCAGGGGCCCGGACAGTGGGCGCCCTCGGTGAGGACCGCGACCACCTGACCCGCCACGACCTCCTCGCCCTCGGCGACCAGCGGCCGCACCGGCTCGTAGGTCGTGCGCAGGCCGCCCGGCAGGGTGAGCGAGAGGACGCCGCGCCCGGCCACCTGGCCGGCGTGGTGCACCCTTCCCGGTCCCACGGCCCGGAGCTCCGCACCCACCGGCGCGGACAGGTCCACCCCCCGGTGCCCCGCCGCGTACGGGGTCGGGGGCGGGTCCCACCAGCGCGCCACCACGAGCGGGGGCGGCAGCGGCCGCACTCCCGCGGTGGGGATCTGGGAGAGCGCCAGCAGCATCGTGAGCAGCAGTGTTGTCATACGGGCCAGCCTGGCGCGCGACCGCGGAGCGGGGAGCCGGCCTGTGGACAACCCGGGCGGTGTGGACAAGCGCGTCACCCGGCATACCGCCGGGTCCCGTACACTTCTTGTGGCGATCCGGGTCACCGGGTCGACTTCGCACGCCCCAGCACCGGCCGGTCAGGCCACGTGAAAGCGTCTCTCGGTCCCCTCCTGGGGGCAGGGCGCGGCGGGGCGTCAGGAACCAAACCGAGAAAACAAGGAGATGGCCATGGCCGTCGTAACGATGCGGGAGCTGCTGGAAAGCGGCGTCCACTTCGGTCACCAGACCCGTCGCTGGAACCCGAAGATGAAGCGCTTCATCTTCACCGAGCGCAACGGCATCTACATCATCGACCTGCTCCAGTCGCTGTCGTACATCGACCGCGCCTACGAGTTCGTGAAGGAGACCGTCGCGCACGGTGGCTCCATCATGTTCGTCGGTACCAAGAAGCAGGCCCAGGAGGCCATCGCCGAGCAGGCGACGCGCGTTGGTATGCCGTACGTCAACCAGCGGTGGCTGGGTGGCATGCTCACCAACTTCTCCACCGTCTACAAGCGCCTTCAGCGTCTGAAGGAGCTTGAGGCGATCGACTTCGAGGACGTCGCCGCCTCGGGTCTCACCAAGAAGGAGCTCCTGGTCCTCTCCCGCGAGAAGATCAAGCTGGAGAAGACCCTCGGTGGTATCCGCGAGATGTCGAAGGTTCCCAGCGCCGTCTGGATCGTCGACACCAAGAAGGAGCACATCGCCGTCGGTGAGGCGCGCAAGCTCCACATCCCGGTCGTCGCGATCCTCGACACCAACTGCGACCCCGACGAGGTCGACTACAAGATCCCGGGCAACGACGACGCGATCCGCTCCGTCACCCTGCTCACCCGCGTGATCGCCGACGCCGTCGCCGAGGGCCTCATCGCCCGCTCCGGCGCTGCGACCGGCGACTCGAAGCCGGGCGAGAAGGCCGCTGCCGAGCCGCTCGCCGAGTGGGAGCGCGACCTGCTCGAGGGCGAGAAGAAGGCCGACGACGCCGAGGCCGCTCCGGCCGAGGCCGCTGCCGAGGCCCCCGCCGCCGAGGCCGTCGAGACCCCGGCCGTCGAGACCCCGGCCGCCGAGGCCGAGGCCCCGGCCGCCGACGCCGAGCAGGCCTGACCCACTGAGAGCGCCCGGCGTTCATACGCCGGGCACTCGCAGCACGGACGATGACGGCGGGGGCGCCGCGCCACAAGCGCGGCACCTCCGCCGTTCACCCGTAGATCTACGACTTCGAGAGAGAATCACAGACTCATGGCGAACTACACCGCCGCTGACGTCAAGAAGCTCCGCGAGCTCACCGGCGCCGGCATGCTGGACTGCAAGAACGCGCTCGTGGAGGCCGACGGCGACGTCGAGAAGGCCAACGAGCTCCTTCGCGTCAAGGGCCTGAAGGGCGTCGCCAAGCGCGAGGGCCGTTCTGCCGAGAACGGCGCGGTCACCTCCCTGATCGCCGCCGACAACACCTCCGGCGTGCTGCTGGAGCTCAAGTGCGAGACCGACTTCGTCGCCAAGAGCGAGAAGTTCCTGGCCGTCGCCGACGAGCTCGCCCAGCACGTGGCCGCCACCTCCCCGGCGGACATCGCGGCGCTGCTCGCTTCCGAGATCAAGCCGGGCCAGACGGTCCAGGCCTTCGTCGACGAGGCCAACGCCAACCTCGGTGAGAAGATCGTTCTGGACCGCTTCGCGCAGTACCAGGGTGCCTTCGTCTCCGCGTACATGCACCGCACCATGCCCGACCTGCCCCCGCAGATCGGTGTTCTGGTCGAGCTGGACAAGGCCGACGCCGACCTGGCCAAGGGCATCGCCCAGCACATCGCCGCGTTCGCGCCGAAGTACCTCTCCAAGGAGGACGTCCCGGCCGAGGTCGTCGAGACCGAGCGTCGCGTCGCCGAGGAGACCACCCGCGCGGAGGGCAAGCCCGAGGCCGCCCTGCCGAAGATCGTCGAGGGTCGCATCAACGGCTTCTTCAAGGACGCCACCCTGCTCGGCCAGCCGTACGCGCTGGACAACAAGAAGTCCGTCCAGAAGGTTCTGGACGAGGCCGGTGTCACCCTGGTGCGCTTCAGCCGCATCAAGGTCGGCATCTGAGTCCGTCCGTACGCGACGGACACCGGACCCCGGTAGGGTCTGAAGCAGTCGTCCGTGCTTGCGCAGGACGACCGCAGATCTGACGAGGAGGCCATTGCCGCAGAGGGAACCGCGAGGACCCACCGGCAATGGCCTTCTTCGTATGTGCACGAGGAGATCTCCATGAATCAGGGCGTGGACCCCCACACCGCTTCCGACGACAAGAGCGACCACGAGAAGAAGGGCCGGCGCTTCATGCTGAAGCTGTCCGGTGAGGCCTTCTCCGGCGGCGGCGGGCTGGGCGTCGACCCTGACGTCGTGCACGCCATCGCCCGTGAGATCGCGGCCGTGGTCCGTGACGGCGCGGAGATCGCGATCGTCATCGGCGGCGGCAACTTCTTCCGCGGCGCCGAGCTGCAGCAGCGCGGCATGGACCGGGCCCGGTCCGACTACATGGGCATGCTCGGTACCGTCATGAACTGCCTCGCCCTCCAGGACTTCCTGGAGAAGGAAGGCATCGACAGCCGCGTCCAGACCGCCATCACCATGGGCCAGGTGGCGGAGCCGTACATCCCGCTGCGTGCCGTACGGCACCTGGAGAAGGGCCGCGTCGTCATCTTCGGCGCCGGCATGGGCATGCCCTACTTCTCCACCGACACCACGGCGGCCCAGCGCGCCCTCGAGATCGACGCCGAAGCCCTGCTCATGGGCAAGAACGGTGTCGACGGGGTCTACGACTCCGACCCGAAGGCCAACCCGGACGCGGTGAAGTTCGACGCGCTGGAGTACAGCGAGGTGCTGTCCCGGGACCTGAAGGTCGCCGACGCCACGGCCATCACGCTCTGCCGCGACAACAAGCTGCCGATCCTGGTCTTCGAGCTGCTCGCCGAGGGCAATATCGCCCGCGCCGTCAAGGGTGAGAAGATCGGCACGCTCGTGAGCGACCAGGGCACCCGGGCCTGAGCCCTCCGCCGCCGGTCCGCGCACGGTCCGGACCGGCGGCCCCGCCCGCCTGAACCATCCATATCTGACATGCAGGAGCACGTGGTGATCGAAGAAATCCTCCTCGAGGCCGAGGAGAAGATGGAGAAGGCCGTCGTCGTCGCCAAGGAAGACTTCGCCGCGATTCGCACGGGACGTGCGCACCCGGCGATGTTCAACAAGATCGTGGCGGACTACTACGGTGCCATCACGCCCATCAACCAGCTCGCCTCGTTCGCGGTGCCCGAGCCGCGCATGGCCGTCGTGACCCCGTTCGACGCGTCCGCGCTCCGCAACATCGAGCAGGCCATCCGCGACTCCGACCTGGGCGTCAACCCCAGCAACGACGGCCGCATCATCCGGGTGACGTTCCCCGAGCTGACGCAGGAGCGCCGCAAGGAGTACGTCAAGGTCGCGCGCACCAAGGCCGAGGACTCCAAGGTCTCCATCCGCGCCGTCCGCCGCAAGGCGAAGGACGCCCTCGACAAGCTCGTCAAGGACAAGGAAGCCGGCGAGGACGAGGTGCGTCGCGCCGAGAAGGAGCTGGACGACACCACCGCGAAGTACGTCGCGCAGGTGGACGAGCTGCTCAAGCACAAGGAAGCCGAGCTCCTCGAAGTCTGATGAACGACACTTCCTGGCAGCCGGAGCCGGTTCCGGCGGGTCCCGCATACGATGCGCAGGCGGGCCCGCAGACTCGGCCCATGCCCATCGTGCCCGATGCCGCCGGCCGTGACTTCGACGACCGGGAAGCACGCGATCGGGGGGCCGCCGCTGACGGCGGCCCCCTCTTCCGCGACGAGACGCCGCCGCAGGAGCCCATGCCCAGCCCCCCGCCTCCGCCTTCGCAGGCACCGCAGGACGCCTCGCCGCCGCCGAAGAAGCGCGCCGGGCGGGACCTGCGTGCCGCCATAGGGGTCGGCGTCGGCCTCGGCGCGGTGATCTTCGCCTCCCTCTTCATCGTCAAGGCGGTCTTCGTCGGCGTCATCGTCGTCGCGGTCGTCGTGGGCCTGTGGGAGCTCACCTCCCGGCTCCAGGAGAAGAAGGGCATCAAGGCCCCGCTCGTCCCGCTCGCGGTCGGCGGCGCGGCCATGGTGATCGCCGGGTACGTGCGCGGGGCCGAGGGCGCCTGGGTCGCGATGGCCCTGACGGCCCTCGCGGTCCTGGTCTGGCGGATGACCGAACCGCCCGAGGACTACCTCAAGGACGTCACGGCGGGTGTTTTCGCGGCGTTCTACGTGCCCTTCCTGGCCACGTTCGTCGCGATGCTGCTCACCGCCGACGACGGGCCGCAGCGGGTGGTGACCTTCCTGGTGCTGACCGTGGTCAGCGACACCGGGGCCTACGCGGTGGGCTGGCGCTTCGGCAAGACGAAGCTCGCGCCGCGCATCAGCCCCGGGAAGACCCGTGAGGGGCTCCTCGGCGCGGTGGCCTTCGCGATGGCGGCCGGCGCGCTGTGCATGGAGTTCCTGATCGGCGGGGGCGCCTGGTGGCAGGGCCTGGTGCTGGGCCTGGCCGTCGCGGTCAGCGCCACGCTGGGTGACCTCGGCGAGTCGATGATCAAGCGGGACCTGGGCATCAAGGACATGGGGACGCTGCTGCCGGGACACGGCGGCATCATGGACCGGCTCGACTCCCTGCTGCCGACGGCCCCCGTGGTGTGGCTGCTGCTGGCCGCTTTCGTCGGCACCGGCTGAAGGGCGCCCGCCGGGGCTGCCGGCCCGCGGGCGGTTCACCGGCGGAACCCGGCCGAGCCGGTGCGACGTACGTCCGAAGGCCTCGGGTGGGTCCAGGCGGTTACTCTTGAAAGGCGCGCTGCTTCTGCGGCGCGCCTTTCGTCTTACAAGGAGTACCTGCCATGGCCCGCCCTGTTCCGGGAGAGCTCACTTTCGTCGCCCCTCGCGGAGCGAAGAAGCCGCCCCGGCACCTCGCCGACATGACCCCGGCCGAGCGCCGCGAGGCGGTCGCCGCGATCGGTGAGAAGCCGTTCAGGGCCAAGCAGCTCTCGCAGCACTACTTCGCCCGGTACGCGCACGACCCGGCGGAGTGGACCGACATCCCCGCCGGCTCGCGCGAGAAGCTCCAGCAGGAGCTGCTGCCGGAGCTGATGAACGTCGTCCGGCACATCTCGTGCGACGACGACACCACCCGCAAGACCCTGTGGAAGCTGCACGACGGCACGCTCGTCGAGTCCGTGCTGATGCGCTACCCCGACCGGGTCACCATGTGCATCTCCTCGCAGGCGGGCTGCGGGATGAACTGTCCGTTCTGCGCCACCGGCCAGGCGGGGCTGGACCGCAACCTGTCCACCGCCGAGATCGTGCACCAGATCGTGGACGGCATGCGCGCGCTGCGCGACGGCGAGGTCCCCGGCGGCCCGGCCCGGCTCTCCAACATCGTCTTCATGGGCATGGGCGAGCCGCTGGCCAACTACAACCGCGTCGTCGGTGCCATCCGCCGGCTGACCGACCCGGAGCCCGACGGCCTCGGCCTGTCCCAGCGCGGTATCACCGTCTCCACCGTCGGCCTGGTTCCGGCGATGCTGCGGTTCGCCGACGAGGGCTTCAAGTGCCGTCTCGCCGTCTCGCTGCACGCGCCGGACGACGAGCTGCGCGACACCCTGGTGCCGGTGAACACCCGCTGGAACGTCCGCGAGGTGCTCGGCGCGGCCTGGGAGTACGCGGAGAAGTCCGGCCGCCGGATCTCCATCGAGTACGCCCTGATCCGCGACATCAACGACCAGGCCTGGCGTGGTGACCTGCTCGGCAAGCTCCTCAAGGGCAAGCGTGTGCACGTCAACCTGATCCCGCTGAACCCGACCCCGGGCTCGAAGTGGACCGCCTCGCGGCCCGAGGACGAGAAGGCCTTCGTCGAGGCGATCGCCCGCCACGGCGTCCCGGTGACCGTACGGGACACCCGGGGCCAGGAGATCGACGGCGCGTGCGGCCAGCTGGCCGCCTCGGAGCGCTGAATCCGGTCCCAGCCGATCACATTCGGCCACGGGGTACCCTGTGGCCGAACCAAATTTCATATTCCGACAGGGGAGCGCCACAGCGCTGAGAGTGCGGTCCGTCACCGCAGACCCTCTGAACCTCGCCCCGGTCATTCGGGGTAGGAAGTTCGGTCACCACTCAAGCTGTTGCGCCCTGCCCGGCGGCCGCTCGCAATGAGCGCCGGGCAGGGCCGCGTCTTCTCCTGGTCATCCCAGGAGGAATCACCAGTGAGCACCACCAAGAAGTACGCGGGCATCGCGCTCGCGGCCGCCCTCGGCGTCACGACACTGAGCGCCTGCGGCGGCGGCGACGCGAAGGACAAGGCCGCGGGCGCCAGTGACGCCCCGAAGTCCAAGACCGTCACCCTCGTCTCCCACGACTCCTTCAACGTGACCGAGGCGGTCCTCAAGGAGTTCGAGCAGCAGAGCGGCTACACGGTCAAGGTGCTGAAGTCCGGGGACGCGGGCGCCGCCCTCAACCAGGAGATCCTCACCAAGGGCTCCCCGCGCGGCGACGTCTTCTTCGGCGTGGACAACACGCTCCTGTCGCGCGCCCTCGACAACGGCATCTTCACCCCGTACGAGGCCAAGGGCCTGGCCGGGGTGAAGCCCGAGTTCGTGCTGGACAAGGAGCACCGGGTCACCCCCGTCGACTCCGGTGACATCTGCGTCAACTACGACAAGCAGTACTTCGCCGACAAGAAGATCGCCCCGCCGCAGACGCTGGACGACCTGGTCAAGCCGGAGTACAAGAACCTCCTGGTCACCGAGAACGCCGCGACCTCCTCGCCCGGCCTCGGCTTCCTCCTCGCCTCCGTCGGCAAGTACGGGGAGGACGGCTGGAAGGACTACTGGAGCAAGCTCAAGGCCAACGGCGTCGAGGTCGTCGACGGCTGGGAGCAGGCCTACAACGAGCGCTTCTCCGGCTCCGCGGGCGGCAAGAAGGCCAAGGGCGACCGCCCGCTGGTCGTCTCCTACGCCTCCAGCCCGCCGGTCGAGGTCCTGTACGGCGAGCCCCAGCCGGCCGAGGCCCCCACGGGCGTCGCCACCGGTACCTGCTTCCGCCAGATCGAGTTCGCGGGCCTGCTGAAGGGCGCCAAGAACGAGGAGGGCGGCAAGGCACTCGTCGACTTCCTGATCAGCAAGAAGTTCCAGGAGGACATGCCGCTCCAGATGTTCGTGAACCCCGTCGTCAAGGACGCGGCGCTGCCCGAGGTGTTCACGAAGCACGGTGTGGTGGTCGAGAAGCCCGAGAACGTCGCGCCGGAGACCATCGCCAAGAACCGTGAGCAGTGGGTCAAGGCATGGTCCTCGCTCGTCGTGAAGTAGCACGCGACACCCCGGGGGAGGGCGTGCGGGCCATGGTCGTCAGGCTGGGCCTGATGGCCGTCCCGCTCGCCTTCTTCGGGCTGTTCTTCGCCTATCCCGTCGCCGCGATCGTCGGGCGCGGGCTCAAGACCGACGCCGGCTGGCAGTTCGGCCGGATCGGCGAGGTGCTGGCCCGGCCCGACATCGCCGGCGTGCTGTGGTTCACGACGTGGCAGGCGCTCGCGTCCACGGCGCTCACGCTGCTGATCGCGCTCCCCGGCGCGTACGTCTTCGCGCGCTTCGAGTTCCCCGGCAAGCAGCTGCTGCGGGCGGTGGTCACGGTCCCGTTCGTGCTGCCGACCGTGGTGGTCGGCACCGCCTTCCTGGCACTCGTCGGGCGGAACGGACTGCTGGACGAGCTGTGGGGCGTCCGCCTCGACACCACCGTGTGGGCGATCCTGCTGGCGCACGTCTTCTTCAACTACGCCGTCGTCGTACGGACGGTCGGCGGGCTCTGGGCACAGCTCGACCCGCGGCAGGAGGAGGCGGCCCGGGTGCTGGGCGCCGGGCGGTTCGCGGCCTGGCGGCGGGTGACGCTGCCCGCGCTCGGGCCGGCGGTGGCCGCCGCCTCGCTGATGGTGTTCCTGTTCACGTTCACCTCCTTCGGCGTCGTGCAGATCCTGGGCGGGCCCTCGTACTCCACCCTGGAGGTGGAGGTCTACCGGCAGACCGCGCAGCTCCTCGACCTGCCGACGGCCGCGGTGCTGACCATGGTGCAGTTCGCCGCCGTCGGGCTGATCCTGGCCGTGCACGCCCGGACCGTGCGCAGGCGGGAGACCGCGCTGCGGCTCGTGGACCCCGCGCGGACCGCGCACCGGCCGCGCGGCTGGGCGCAGCGCGGCCTGCTGGGCGGGGTGCTGCTGACCGTGGCGCTGCTGATCGTGCTGCCGCTGGGCGTGCTGGTGGAACGGTCCTTCGACGCGCCCGGCGGGTACGGCTTCGACTTCTACCGGGCCCTGCAGGACGCCGGCTCGGGCGGCGGAACGTTCCTGGTGCCGCCGCTGGAGGCCATCTGGAACTCCCTGCAGTACGCGCTGGCGGCCACTGCCATCGCCCTGTTCATCGGGGGGCTCGCCGCCGCCGCGCTGACCCGGCGCGGGGGGCACTTCGTACGGGGCTTCGACGCGCTGCTGATGCTGCCGCTGGGGGTGTCCGCCGTGACGGTGGGCTTCGGGTTCCTGATCACCCTGGACGAGCCGCCGCTGGACCTGCGGACCTCGTGGATCCTGGTGCCGCTGGCGCAGGCGCTGGTCGGCGTGCCGTTCGTCGTACGGACCATGCTGCCGGTGCTGCGCGCGGTCGACGGCCGGCTGCGGGAGGCGGCCGCCGTCCTCGGGGCGTCCCCGCTGCGGGCCTGGCGCGAGGTGGACCTGCCGCTGGTGCGGCGGGCGCTGCTGATCGCGGCCGGTTTCGCCTTCGCCGTCTCGCTCGGGGAGTTCGGCGCGACCGTCTTCATCGCGCGGCCGGACCGTCCCACGCTGCCGGTCGCCGTGGCGCGGCTGCTGGGGCGGGCCGGTGAGCTGAACTACGGGCAGGCGATGGCCCTGAGCACGATTTTGATGCTGGTGTGCGCGGTGTCCCTGCTGGTGCTGGAGCGGCTGCGACCCGACAAGACCTCGGGAGAGTTCTGATGACGCTGCTCCGTCTGGACGGGGTGTCGGTCCGCTTCGGCGAGCGGGCCGTCGTGGACGCCGTGGACCTGGCGGTCGCCGAGCACGAGATCGTGTGCGTGCTCGGGCCGAGCGGGAGCGGGAAGTCCACGCTGCTGCGGGTCGTCGCCGGGCTCCAGCCGGTCTCGGCCGGGCGGGTGCTGCTGGGCGGCGCGGACCAGGCCGGGGTGCCGGTGCACCGCCGGGGGGTGGGCCTGATGTTCCAGGACCACCAGCTCTTCCCGCACCGGGACGTCGGCGGCAACGTCGCCTTCGGGCTGCGGATGCGCGGCTCTTCGCGGGAGTCGTACGAGGGCCAGGTCGCGGAGCTGCTGGAGCTGGTCGGGCTCCCCGGGGCCCAGGGCAGGGCGGTGGCCTCGCTGTCCGGCGGTGAGCAGCAGCGGGTGGCCCTGGCCCGGGCGCTGGCGCCCTCGCCCCGGCTGCTGATGCTGGACGAGCCGCTGGGGCAGCTGGACCGGGGGCTGCGCGAGCGGCTGGTGGTCGAGCTCCAGGGGCTGTTCTCCCGGCTGGGCACCACCGTGCTGGCCGTCACCCACGACCAGGGCGAGGCCTTCGCGCTGGCCGACCGGGTCGTGGTGATGCGGGACGGGCGGATCGCGCAGGCCGGGACCCCGCTGGAGGTCTGGCAGCGGCCGGCCTCGGAGTTCGTGGCCCGCTTCCTCGGCTTCGAGAACGTGGTCCGGGCGAGCGTTTCGGGCGGCGCCGCGGCGACCCCCTGGGGCAAGGTGCCGGTTCCGCCCGGCTCGCCGGAGGGGGAGCGGCAGCTGCTGGTCCGGCCCGCCGGGGTGGTGCTGGTGGCCGAGGGGCTGCGCTGCGTCGTGGAGGCCCGGACCTTCCGGGGCACGCACGTGGCGCTGCTGCTGCGGCCGGAGTCGGGGCCGGTGCTGGAGGCCGAGTGCGGGCTGACGGGGGCGCCGGCCGTGGGGGACCGGATCGCGGTGTCGTTCACCCCGTCCGAGGTGGTCGTCCTGCCGGACGGGGCGTAGCCGCCGGCCGCGCCCGGGACGCGGGCGCGGCCCGACGGCGTCAGCGGGCGCGGCCTGGCGGCCTCAGTGGGCGTTGCCCGCCGGGACCGGCTCCGGGGTTTGCGACGGGGCCTCGGCCGCGTCGTGGTTGCCGTACCAGGCCACCGCCACGGCGCCCGCGACGGCCAGGACGAAGCCGAGGACCGCCAGCCAGGCCAGGCCCGGGCGGGAGGCGTCGCCCAGCCACAGGACGCCGATCGCGCCCGGCAGCACCGTCTCGCCCACCACCAGCGCGGCCGTGGCCCCGTTCACGGAGCCGATCTGCAGGGCCACCGTGTGCAGGTACATGCCGCCGAAGCCCGCCACCAGGATCGCGTAGAGGGCCGGGTCGGACAGCAGGTCCGGGAGGGAGAGCGGGTCGACCCCGTTCAGGATCCGGACCCCGACGCCCAGGGCGCCGAAGGCCAGGCCCGACAGCAGGCCCGCCAGGATCGCGGCCCGCGCGCCGAGGAACCGTACGGCCACCGTGCCGCCCACGATGATCAGCAGGGTGACCCCGAGCAGCCACCAGTGGGTGGCCATGGGCGCGTGGTGGCCCCCCTCGTGTCCCGCGGCCGTCGCCAGCAGCACCAGCGCGGCGCAGACGACCCCGATGGACGTCCATTCCTTGCGCGTCAGGCGGATGCCCAGCATCTTCACGCTGAGCACGGCGGTGATCACCAGGTTGGCGCTGATCACCGTCTGGGAGAGGAACAGCGGAAGGAGCCGGGCCGCGAGCGCGCCCAGGCCGAAGCCCACGAAGTCCAGGATCGTGCCGACGATGAACTCCCAGGTCATCGCCGCCTTCGCGGTCGAGGACAGGTTCGGTCCGCCGTGGGCGGTCACCCCGGCCGCGGCCGGGGTCGTGCGGGCCGCCCGGCGCGAGCCGACGGCTTGCAGGACTGATCCCGTGCCGTAGCAGATGGACGCCGCGATGGCGGTCAGCAGGCCTATGAGCACAGAGGGCTCCGTTCACGTCTGGCAGGTTTTGCGGTACCTCTTCCAGACGTCTGAATCGGCCGGGAAGTTGCCTCGCCGGTTCAGCGCATTGCGGCGAGTGCCGCCGGGACCTCTTCCACCGAGTCGACCAGGGCGATCCGGGACTCCATCGCACGGCCGCGCGCCAGTGCCTGGAGCAGCGGCCAGGCCGGCAGGTGCTCGGTCCAGTGGGCGCGGTCGACCAGGACCATCGGGGTCGGCTCGCCGCGCGACCCGTAGTAGTTCGGCGTTGCGTTGTCGAAGATCTCCTGCGCCGTGCCCGCCGCACCCGGCAGGAACACCACGCCCGCGTTGCACCGGGCCAGCAGCCCGTCCTCGCGGGTGGCGTTCGCGAAGTACTTGGCGATGTGCCCGGCGAAGGGGTTCGGCGGCTCGTGCCCGTAGAACCAGGTCGGGATCCCCACCGAGTCGCCGCCCGCGGGCCAGCGCTCGCGCACGGTGAAGGCCGCCCGCGCCCAGTCGGAGACCGAGGGGGTGAAGGAGGGGGCCTTGGCCAGCAGCTCCAGCGCCTCGGCGAGGGCCTCGTCGGGAGCCGGGGCCAGGTAGGCGCCGAGGTTGGCCGCCTCCATCGCGCCCGGGCCGCCGCCGGTGGCCACGGTCAGCCCGGACCGGGCCAGGGTCCGGCCCAGCTCCGCCGCGCCGCCGTAGGCCGCGCCGCCGCGGACCATCGCGTGGCCGCCCATCACCCCGACCACCCGGGCACCGGCGAGGTGCTCGTCGAGGGCGTCGGAGACGGCGTCGTCGTGGATGGAGCGCAGCATCGAGGCGTAGATGTCGCCGTCGGCCTTGGTCTCCTGGAACCAGGCGTACGCCTGGGCGTCAGGGGTGCTCTCGTAGCCCTCGAGCAGGCCGGTGAACAGCTCCTCGGCCGTGTACAGCAGCCCCCGGTACGGGTTGAACGGCAGGTCCGGCACCGGCGGGAAGACCAGGGCGCCGTCCGCGCGGACCTTCATCGAGGCGTCGGGCTCCATCGCGCAGCCCAGGAACACGGCGGCGGAGGTGTCGGCGGACAGCAGCGCGAAGGTCCGCTCCAGCAGGTTGACCGACTGGATCCGGTAGCCGCTGAGGGAACCCCGGGCGGCGACCTGGTCGAATTCGGCGAGCGTCTCGATCTCGATGTCTGCGTTGACCATTCGGCCCACACTAAGGGCTGCTCGCGTCAGCGGGTCAATGCCAGCGACGTCAGTTGTGCCACACCCCAGCTGAGCGGGACGCACACGGCCACCAGCGCGCAGGCCCGCAAAGTGGCCGCCGTACGCAGCACCGCCCCCGGAGTTCCAAGGCCGGCCAGGGTCTCCCGGGAGGCGGAGCGGGCCTGCCGGGACTCCACCGCGGATGTGAGCAGAGTCGCAGCCGCGCACCCCGCCACGAGGGCGGCGGCCGGAGCGGTCAGCGGGCCGAGCGGAGGGGGGAAGCCGCCCTGTTCGCGCAGGGCCACGGCGGTGAGCGCGGCGGCCCCGACGGCGCACAGCACGCCGAGGGGACGGCCCAGCCGGGGCGCCTCCTCCTGGAGGGCCCGCCCGGCCAGCAGTCGCAGGGCGCCCGGGCGGACGGCCTGCACCAGCGTCCCGCAGGCGAAGGCCAGCCCCGGCCCGGCGAGGGCGAGCCCCACGGCGATCACGGCCCAGCCGGCCGGCACCGCGGCGCCGTCCCGCCCGGCGTAGGCCTCGACGGCCAGCCCGGAGGCGGCGAGGGCGACGCCCCAGGGCACTCCGGTCTGCGGGGACAGCCCGGAGTGCGGCGGTCGGGGGCGCAGGGCGAGGGCGGTCGCCGCCGAGGCGGACAGGGGGACCAGGGCCAGCAGGGTGAGGGCGGCCGCCACCGGCAGCGGCTGTTCGGCGTGCAGCAGCTCGGCGCCGGCTCCGTCGAAGGGCAGCCCGGTGAGGTCGCCCCGCAGGTGCAGGAAGGCGGCCAGGGCGAGGGCGCTGCCGAGGGTGCAGGAGACGGCGGTGGAGATCGCCGCGACCAGGGTGAGCCGTACGGGCCCCAGACCGGCCGCGTCCATCCCCTCGCGGGGCCGGGTCGCCGGGTCGGTCTTCGCCACGGCGACGGCGAACTGGACGGCGGCGGCGAGCGGGACCAGCGCCCACAGCAGCTGCGGGAACGATCCGGCGGGCCGGGCCATGGCCCCCGCGAGGACGTACAGCAGCAGGAAACCGGCTCCGGCGGAGGCGACGGCGACCAGCAGCCGGCGGAGCTGGACCAGCGGCCGGGAGCCGCGGACTAGGCGGAGAGCGAGCACGCGTCCTGGTCCTCCGTGGTGAGGGGCGACGCGGGGCCCGCGGGGGCCGGACGGCCGTCGAGCAGCGCGATCCGGCGGTCGGCGACGGCCGCGGTCTCCTCGTCGTGGGTGGCAAGGAGCACGGTGATCTCGTGCGAGCGGGCCGCCGTGGTCAGGGTGCGCAGCAGCAGCGCGCGCTCGGTGCGGTGCAGCGGGGCCGTCGGCTCGTCGGCGAAGATCACCGCGGGTTCGTTGACCAGCGCCCGGGCCAGGGCGACGCGCTGGGACTCGGCGCGGCTCAGGGCTCCGGGGCGCTTGCGGGCGAAGGCGCCGATGTCGAGGCGGTCCAGCCATTCGCAGGCGGCGTGCCGGGCGGCGCGGTGCGGGACGCCGGAGATCAGCAGCGGCAGGGCGGCGTTCTCCCACACCTTGAGCTCGGGCAGCAGCTGCGGCTCGGGGCCGATCCAGCCGAAGCGGTCGCGGCGCAGCCGTTCGCGGGCCAGCGCGCCCAGGGTGTGCACGGGGACGCCGTTGAAGCAGACCTCGCCCTGTTCCGGCACCAGCTGTCCGGCCATGCAGCGCAGGAGGGTGGTCTTGCCGCTGCCGCGCGGGCCCGTCAGTGCCAGGATCTCGCCCTGGCGGACGCCGGCGGAGACGCCGATGAGGCCGGGTGAACCGCTGTGGGAGTAGTGCAGGGACCGTGCCCAGAGCACATCATTGTCTGCCGGAGCCACCATGGCGTACACCTCCGTCCGGGGGAACGAAGCGGAGCCCGTTCGGTCACTGGCGCCGCAATGAGATGTAAAGAGATGAACGTCCCGGACGGTGACAGCACACGGCCCGGACCCCCGCGTTCTCACTCGAACGGGTGATCCGGGCCGTGTGGTTCGGACTATTTACAGCTTGGTCCACGCCTCGGTGAGCACCGAGCGCAGGATGCCTTCGATCTCGTCGAAGGTGCCCTGGTCCGCGGTCAGCGGCGGGGCCAGCTGGATGACCGGGTCGCCACGGTCGTCGGCGCGGCAGTACAGGCCGTTCTCGAAGAGCGCCTTGGAGAGGAAGCCGTAGAGCACGCGCTCGGTCTCCTCGTCCGTGAAGGACTCCTTGGTGACCTTGTCCTTGACGAGCTCGATGCCGTAGAAGTAGCCGTTGCCGCGGACGTCGCCGACGATCGGCAGGTCGTGCAGCTTCTGCAGCGTCTTGAGGAAGGCGCCCTCGTTGTCCAGCACGTGCTGGTTGAGGCCTTCCTTGTCGAAGATGTCGAGGTTCGCCAGCGCGACCGCCGAGGAGACCGGGTGGCCGCCGAAGGTGTAGCCGTGCAGGAAGGTGTTGTCACCCTTGTAGAACGGCTCCGCGAGGCGGTCCGAGATGATGCAGGCACCGATCGGGGAGTAGCCCGAGGTCATGCCCTTGGCGCAGGTGATCATGTCCGGCACGTAGTCGAACTTGTCACAGGCGAACATCGTGCCGAGGCGGCCGAAGGCGCAGATCGTCTCGTCGGAGACGAGCAGCACGTCGTACTCGTCGCAGATCTCGCGGACCCGCTGGAAGTACCCGGGCGGCGGCGGGAAGCAGCCGCCGGCGTTCTGCACCGGCTCCAGGAAGACGGCGGCGACGGTGTCGGCGCCCTCGAACAGGATCTCCTGCTCGATCTGGTCGGCGCACCAGCGGCCGAAGGCCTCGGGGTCGTCGCCGTAGATCGGGGCGCGGTAGATGTTGGTGTTCGGCACCTTGTGCGCGCCGGGGACCAGCGGCTCGAAGGGGGCCTTCAGGGCCGGCAGGCCGGTGATGGACAGGGCGCCCTGCGGGGTGCCGTGGTAGGCCACCGCGCGGGAGATGACCTTGTACTTGGTGTGCTTGCCCTGGAGCTTGAAGTACTGCTTGGCGAGCTTCCAGGCGGTCTCGACGGCCTCGCCGCCACCGGTGGTGAAGAAGACCTTGTTCAGGTCGCCGGGGGCGTAGTGGGCGAGGCGCTCGGCGAGCTCGACGGCCTTGGGGTGCGCGTACGACCAGATGGGGAAGAACGCGAGTTCCTGCGCCTGCTTGTAGGCGACCTCGGCCAGTTCCTTGCGGCCGTGACCGGCGTTGACCACGAACAGTCCGGCGAGACCGTCCAGGTAGCGCTTGCCCTTGTCGTCGAAGATGTAGGTGCCCTCACCCCGCACGATGGTGGGGACGGGGGAGTTCTCGTACGACGACATGCGGGTGAAGTGCATCCACAGGTGGTCGTACGCGGTCTTGGAGAGGTCCTGGCTCACGGGCTATCGAGTTCCCCACATGTAGGTCTGCTTCTTCAGCTTCAGGTAAACGAAGCTTTCGGTTGATCGCACGCCGGGGAGCGCGCGGATCTTCTTGTTGATCGTCTCCAGCAGGTGGTCGTCGTCCTCGCAGACGATCTCCACCATCAGGTCGAACGAGCCCGCGGTCATGACCACGTACTCGCACTCGGCCATTGAGGTCAGTGCGTCGGCCACCGGGTCGAGGTCTCCCTCGACGTTGATGCCGACCATGGCCTGGCGCCGAAGACCCACGGTGAGCGGGTCGGTGACGGCGACGATCTGCATGACGCCCTGGTCGAGCAGCTTCTGTACGCGCTGGCGCACTGCTGCCTCGGACAGGCCGACGGCCTTGCCGATAGCTGCGTAGGGACGGCGTCCGTCCTCCTGCAGTTGCTCGATGATCGCCAGGGACACAGCATCGACCGAAGGGGACGGTTGTCTGTTCCTGGAATCTGCGCTTCGACTGGCCACGTCCTCACTGTGCACGAGGAGTCGTCTGTTCCGCAAGCCGTAACCGATGTATTTCGTTGTCCAGCGTCTCCGATTGCACGGATTTCGTAGTTGGTGGTGTCCGGCTCTGTCGAAAGCGTCGTCGGAGGCGTTAGGCTTGGGGAATCGTCTCAATCGTTGGACATGTGATCAGGAGAGTGGCTGTAGTGACCACCGAACTGCGTCGTCTGCGCAACTACATCGGCGGGGAGTTCAAGGACGCCGCCGACGGGCGGACCACCGAGGTGGTCAACCCCGCCACCGGCGAGGCGTACGCCACCGCACCCCTGTCCGGCCAGGCCGACGTGGACGCGGCCATGGCCGCCGCCGCGGCCGCCTTCCCGGGGTGGCGGGACACGACCCCCGCGGAGCGCCAGAAGGCCCTGCTGAAGATCGCGGACGCCTTCGAGGCGCGCGCGGACGAGCTCGTCGCCGCCGAGTCGGAGAACACCGGCAAGCCGCTGGGCCTCACGGCCAGCGAGGAGCTGCCGCCGATGGTGGACCAGATCCGCTTCTTCGCGGGTGCCGCCCGTCTGCTCGAAGGCCGCTCGGCCGGCGAGTACATGGAGGGGATGACCTCGATCATCCGCCGCGAGCCGGTCGGCGTCTGCGCCCAGGTCGCGCCGTGGAACTACCCGATGATGATGGCCGTGTGGAAGTTCGCCCCGGCCATCGCCGCGGGCAACACCGTGGTGCTCAAGCCCTCGGACACCACCCCGGCCTCCACCGTGCTGATGGCCGAGATCATCGACTCGGTCCTGCCCAAGGGCGTCTTCAACGTCATCTGCGGTGACCGCGAGACCGGCAAGGCCATGGTCGAGCACTCCACCCCGGCGATGGCCTCCATCACCGGCTCGGTGCGCGCCGGCATGCAGGTCGCCGAGAGCGCCTCCAAGGACGTCAAGCGCGTTCACCTGGAGCTGGGCGGCAAGGCCCCGGTCGTGGTCTTCCAGGACGCCGACATCGCCAAGGCCGTCGAGGACATCGCGGTCGCGGGCTACTTCAACGCCGGCCAGGACTGCACCGCCGCCACCCGCGTGCTGGTGCACGAGTCGATCCACGACGAGTTCGTGTCCGCGCTCGCCAAGGCCGCCTCGGACACCAAGACCGGCCAGCCGGACGACGAGGACGTGCTGTACGGCCCGCTGAACAACCCGAACCAGCTCAAGCAGGTCGCGGGCTTCATCGACCGCCTCCCGGCCCACGCCAAGGTCGAGGCGGGCGGCCACCAGGTCGGCGAGAAGGGCTACTTCTACGCGCCGACCGTGGTCTCCGGCCTGAAGCAGGACGACGAGATCATCCAGAACGAGGTCTTCGGCCCCGTCATCACCGTGCAGTCCTTCACGGACGAGGCCCAGGCCCTGGAGTACGCGAACGGCGTCGAGTTCGCCCTCGCCTCCTCCGTGTGGACCAAGGACCACGGCCGCGCGATGCGCATGTCCAAGAACCTCGACTTCGGCTGCGTGTGGATCAACACCCACATCCCGCTCGTCGCCGAGATGCCCCACGGCGGCTTCAAGAAGTCCGGCTACGGCAAGGACCTCTCCGCCTACGGCTTCGAGGACTACACCCGCATCAAGCACGTGATGACCTCGCTCGACGGCTGACCCGTCGCCGCGGCGGCCGCACTGATCAGCGCAGAGCGCTGAAGGGGTGGGCAGTAGACACGTTGTCTATTGCCCGCCCCTTCGCGTTGCCCGAGGCTTTGGCCATGCCTGAACTCGCCTTCTCCCGGCGTGCGGCGCTGCGCGGCTTCGGTGCCGCGGGCCTGCTGACCGCCCTCACCGGCTGCGGTGTGCCCGCCGCCTACGTTCCCGAGGACCGGCGGGAGGGTCCCGACCGATCCGGCCGGGACCAGAGCCTCGCCTTCTCGAACTGGCCGCTCTACATCGACACCGACGAGGAGGACGAGGAGAGCAGGCCGACGCTGGACGCCTTCTCGGAGAAGACCGGCATAGAGGTCCGGTACACCGAGGAGATCAACGACAACGACGAGTTCTTCGGCAAGGTCAGCCCGGCCCTGATGAACCGCCAGGAGACGGGCCACGACCTCGTCGTGGTCAGCGACTGGATGGCCGCCCGCTTCGTCCACCTCGGCTGGGCCCAGAAGATGGACCGCTCGTCGCAGTCCAACGTGGCCAAGTACCTGGACCCGCAGCTGCGTTCCCCCGCCTTCGACGCGGGCCGGCTGCACACCGTGCCCTGGCAGTCGGGGATCACCGGCATCGCCTACAACCGCAAGGCCCTGGGCCGGGAGATCAAGTCGGTCAAGGACCTCTGGCAGCCCGACCTGGCCGGCAAGGTGACGCTCTTCTCCGGCCTCGACGAGTCCTTCGCCCTGCTGATGCAGGGCGACGGGGTGGACGTGACCCGGTGGACGGAGTCCGACTTCCACCGGATGTGCGACCAGGTCGAGGCGATGGTGAAGAAGCGGCACATCCGCCGCTTCACCGGCAACGACTACACCTCCGACCTGAGCAAGGGCGATGTGCTCGCCTGCCAGGCCTACTCCGGCGACGTCATCCAGCTCCAGGCGGACAACCCCGACATCGAGTTCGTGGTCCCCGAGGAGGGGGCCGAGCTCTGGGCCGAAAGCCTGCTCATCCCCAACCTGGCCCGGCACAAGGCCAACGCCGAGGCTCTCGTCGACTACTACTACGACCCGGCGGTGGCCGCGCAGCTGGCAGCCTCCGTCAACTACGTCTGCCCGGTGCCCGCCGCCCGCGAGGTGCTGGCCGCGTCCACCGACAAGGAGACCGCCGAGCTCGCCGAGAACCCGCTGATCTTCCCCGACGAGGAGATGCGCAAGCGTCTCGTCGTGGCCCGTGACATCTCCTCGGCAGAGCGCCGCTCCCTCGCCAAGCGCTGGAACGCCCTCGTCGGACTCTGAGCGGGCAGGCCCTGGCGGCCCCGCTCCGGTCCCGGCTATTCGGCCAGGGCCGCCGCGACTATCGCGCCGGTCACCCGGTTCGGCTCATCGCTCTTGGCATCCTTGGAGTTCACCGAGAAGACCACGATCCGGGACCCGTCCTTGACCCCTCCGATCCCGGTGCTGTATCCGGGCCGGGCCCCGCTCTTGCCGTAGACGACCGTGCCGTCCTCCAGGACCATCCGCTGCATCCCCGCCGTCCGCGAAGCCGGCTTGGTGGTCCCGAACTCCCACACCTCCGGCACGGTGAACATCTCCTCCAGCTGCGCCCTGGGCACGATCCGCCCGGCGAACAGCGCCTGCGTGAAACGCTCCAGGTCCGCCGCGGAGGAGATGAGGTCGCCCGCGGCCCAGCGGTCGGACTGGTTCCACACGGTCACATCGCGCAGCCCGCTCCCGCCGTCCGCCGGCGGCACCTTCTGGTAGCCGATGTTGTGCGGGCCGGGGAGACGCGTCCGATGCCGGCCGGGGAGGGAGGTCTGGTGCAGCCCGAGCGGGCGCAGGATCCGCCGGCCCACCGCGTTCTCGTACGTGGTCCCGGTCACCTTCTCGATCAGGACGCCCAGCAGCGTGTAGTTGATGTTCTGGTAGTGCTGGAACGCGCCGGGATCGCTCTCCGGGCCCTTCGCCAGGGCATTGGCGATCCGCGTACGCGGGTCGACCACATCGAAGCGGTGCTCCCACTGGTCCTCGAAGGCGTCGCCCGGACCGTCCGCCGACCGGATGCCGCTCGTGTAGTTCAGCAGCTGGCGCACCGTCACCGGCTTGAAGGTCTCCGGGAAGGTGCCCGGCAGGTACTGCTGGACCGGCTTGTCGAGGTCCACCTTGCGCTCGGCCGCCAGCTGGAGCACCACCGCCGCCGTGAAGGTCTTGGTCACCGAGCCGGCCCGGAAACGGCCGTCCGCGACGGCCGCGGCCCCCGTGCCGATGTCCGCGACGCCCGAGCTGCCCCGCCAGCTGCCGCTCGGACCGCTCACCCGGACCACCGCGGCGGTGGCGTAGGCGTGATCGGGGCCCAGCCCGGCGATCGACCGCTCCAGCGCGGCCGCGTTCGGCGGGGTGGAGACCTGCGGCGCAGCATTCCCCGCCGGGGCCCAGGCCGCTGCGGCTGCCGGCGGCGGCGGAGCGGCATGGGCCACGGCCGGGCCGGCCGCGACGCCCAGCACCAGGGCGGTGGCGATCAGTGTGCGAGTCGTTGCGTTCACGGTGGGGTCCCCCTCGTCGGATCTCGGCGCGACTGCCGCCCCGATGACCTCAATGCTGCTGGTCGCAGGGGTAGTTACGGATCACCAGTGAGAGGGGTCTTCAGCGGTACGACAACTCACCGGCGCGGGGGAGCCGACACCCCCGGCCTCACTCCCCAGAGGGAGGAACCGCGGAGCCACCGACCGCCCCGGCGGCGATCAGGCCCGTCTCGTACGCGCAGATCACCGCCTGGATCCGGTCCCGCAGCCCCAGCTTCGCCAGCACGTTCCCCACATGGGACTTCACCGTGTGCTCGCTCACCGTCAGCGCCACCGCGATCTCGGCGTTCGACAGCCCCCGCCCCAGATGCAGCAGGGTCTCCCGCTCCCGGGCCGTCAGCGCCTCCAGCCGCCGCGCCGACAGCGCCGCCGCCGCGGCCCGGCCGGCCGCCGGCCGGGCCGTGGCCGCCGTGTACTCCTCGATCAGCCGCCGGGCCACCGAAGGCGCCAGCAGGGACTCGCCCGCCGCGACCACCCGTACGGCATGCACCAGGTCGTCCCGCCGCACGTCCTTCAGCAGGAACCCGCTCGCCCCCGCGTGCAGCGCCTCGTACACGTACTCGTCCGAGTCGAAGGTCGTCAGCATCACCGTCCGGCACGCGCTCCGCGCCGAGATCGTCCGGCACGCCTCGATCCCGTCCAGCACCGGCATCCGGATGTCCAGCAGCGCCACGTCCGGCCGCAGCTCGCGCACCGCCGCCACCGCCGCGGCCCCGTCCCCGACCTCGGCCACCACCTCGATGTCCTCCTGCACGTCCAGGATCATCGCGAAGCCGCTGCGCACCAGCTCCTGGTCGTCGGCCACCACCACACGGATCGTCAATTCCCCACCTCCGACGCCGACGTTACAAGGACCACCCGCACGCGGAACCCGCGGCCATCCGGCCCCGGACCCGTCTCGGCGGACCCGCCGTGGGCCGCGGCCCGCTCCCGGATCCCGATCAGCCCGTGCCCGCCGGGACGCCCGCCCGCCTTCCCGCCGGGCCCCCGCCCGTCGTCCGTGACCGTCACCCCGAGGTCCCGTACCCCGTACTCCAGACGTACGGTCACGGCCGAAGCCCCGGCGTGCTTCACCACGTTCGTCAGGGCCTCCTGCACCACCCGGTGCACCGTCGCCCCCACCGCCGCCGGGAGCGCCCGCACCGCGCCCGAGTGCTCGCAGGAGACCGCGAGACCACTGGAGCGGACCCGCTCCAGCAGCCCCGGCAGCTCCTCCATCCCCGGCTGGGGCCGGCGCGGCGCGGCCTCGTCCGTCCGCAGGACGCCCAGCATCGTCCGCAGCTGCGCCATCGCGTCCCGCCCCGTCTCCGCGATGGCGTCGAAGGCGGCCTCCGCCCGCTCGGGAGCCCGGCGTACCGCCACCGGACCGGCCTCCGCCTGAACGATCATGATGCTGACCGCGTGCGAGAGGATGTCGTGCATCTCCCGCGCGATCCGGGCCCGTTCCCGCGCGGCCGCCTGCTCCGCCTCGATCCGGTTCGCCCGCTCCAGCTGGGCCGCCCGCTCCTCGACGGCCCGGGTGTACGCCTGCCGGGTGAGCTGGAGCCGCCCCAGCGCGTAGGCCGCGACCGAGACGAAGAGGGTGAAGAGCAGCTCGCGCACGGTCCCGGTGTTCCACCCCACCGTCACGAAGACCGCCACGACCGTGAGCAGGGCGACGGCCAGCCGGACCCGCGCGGTGCACAGCAGCGCCACCGTGTAGTAGGCGAGGAGACCCGCGTACGGAAGCGGCTGGCCGGGCCCGTCCAGCGTGAGCCTGTACACGCCGCCCGCGGCCAGGATCGCGACCAGCACCGTCACCGGGGCCCGCCGCCGCCAGATCAGCGGCAGCACGCCGAGCGTGGTCAGCGCGTACGCGGGCCAGTCGGCGGGCGGCAGCCGCGGATCCCGGGGCACCACGAACGGCATGGTGACGGCCAGTTGCACCAGCAGCGTCAGCCACAGGTCCTGCCACCGCGGGTCGGCCCGCCGGATCCGCTCCCCCCAGGTGCGTATCACCGCCCGAGGTCGGCCCGTACGGCGGTCAGCGCGTCCACCCGGTTCGTGGTGACGGAGTCCACCCCCGCCGCGATCAGCGCGCGCATCGACCGCTTCGTGTCGGCCGTCCAGGCCGACACCAGCAGGCCGTCCCGGTGCAGGGCGTCCGTCAGCTCCCGGCTGACCAGCCCGAAGCGGTAGTTGAGCCAGGCCGGAGCCACCGCGTCGATCAGCACCCTGCGCGGCGGCGAGAGGGTGGTCCAGGTCAGCGCGATCTCCGCGCCCGGATCGGCGGCGCGCACCGCCAGCATCGAGTTCGGCCCCGCGCAGTAGTACGTACGGTCGCGCGCCCCGCACTCGCGGACCTGGTCCACGACCGTCCGCACGGACTCCGTCGTGGCACCCGGCAGGTCCACCATCACCCGGCCCGCGCCCGCCGCCGCCAACGCCTCGCGCAGGGTCGGAACCCCGCCCCCCGTCAGCTCCGCGAGCTGTGGGGCCGTGACGGCGTCGAGCCGCACGTCATGGCCCCACAGCCGCTGGAGCGTCTCGTCGTGGAGGAGCACCGGGACCCCGTCGCGGGTCAGCCGTACGTCGATCTCCACGGCGTCCGCCCCGCGGGCGAAGGCGGAGCGGATCGAGTCGAGGGTGTTCTCACGGACACGGTAGGGATCGCCGCGGTGGCCGACGGCAGTCAGGGTGCGCATGCCCCCCATTCTGCGCAGGCGTCAGGAGGCCAGCCATTGCGAGGTGTACGTGTCGATCTCCGCGTTGAGCTTCGCCTTGCCCGCCGGGTCCAGGAACGAGGCCTCGACGGCGTTCTTCGCCAGCTGCGCCAGGCCGCGCTCGTCGAGCCCGAGGAGCCGGGCGGCCACCGCGTACTCGTTGTTCAGGTCCGAGCCGAACATCGGCGGGTCGTCGCTGTTGATGGTGACGAGCACACCGGCGTCCATCATCTCCTTGACGGGGTGCAGGTCGATGTCCGTCACCGCGCGGGTGGCGATGTTCGAGGTCGGGCAGACCTCCAGCGCGATCCGGTTCTCGGCGAGGTACGCCAGCAGGGCCGGGTCCCGGGTGGCGCTCGTGCCGTGGCCGATGCGCTCGGCGCCCAGCTCGTTGATGGCGTCCCAGATCGTCTCCGGGCCGGTGGTCTCGCCGGCGTGCGGGACGCTGTGCAGGCCGGCGGCCCGGGCCTGGTCGAAGTACGGCTTGAACTGCGGGCGGGGGACGCCGATCTCCGGACCGCCGAGGCCGAAGGAGACCAGGCCCTCCGGGCGCAGGTCGACGGCGAGGCGGGCGGTCTCGGCGGCGGCTTCGAGGCCGGCCTCGCCGGGGATGTCGAAGCACCAGCGCAGGATCACGCCGAGCTCGGTCTCGGCGGACTTGCGGGCGTCCTCGATGGCCTCCATGAAGGCCTTCTCCTCGATGCCGCGGCGGGTCGAGGAGTACGGGGTGATCGTCAGCTCGGCGTACCGGATGTTCTGCCGGGCCATGTCGCGCGCGACCTCGAAGGTCAGCGTCCGTACGTCGTCGGGGGTGCGGACCAGGTCGACGACCGACAGGTAGACCTCGATGAAGTGGGCGAAGTCCGTGAAGGTGAAGTAGTCCGCGAGCGCCTCGGGGTCCGTGGGGACCTTCGAGTCGGGGTGGCGGGACGCGAGTTCGGCCACGATGCGCGGGGAGGCCGAGCCGACGTGGTGGACGTGGAGTTCGGCCTTGGGCAGCCCCGCGATGAAGGGGTGCAGGTCGGGCATGGGTGCCTCCGGGAGGACGCGGGTGCGGGCAGGTCGGCTTCATCGTAGGC
This sequence comes from Streptomyces sp. NPDC028314, assembly GCF_055565795.1. NCBI lineage: Bacteria > Bacillati > Actinomycetota > Actinomycetes > Kitasatosporales > Streptomycetaceae > Streptomyces > Streptomyces sp. NPDC028314. Next base: position 75,892 of record NZ_JBVHTP010000005.1, on the reverse strand, counting down.
AGGCCCGGGGACTGTCGGCGGCAGCGCATAGCATGGCCGTACGAGAGGGGGGCGCCGTATGACCGACCAGAGCCCTGAGCCGACCGACCCGTGGGCACCGCCCGAGAGGCCCGCGGTGGAGCTGGGCAAGGAGCGGGGTGCGTCCTCGGCGCCGGGGGCGCCGTCCGTGCACGACCAGCCGACGGTGGTGGACATGCCGGGCGCGGGGATCCCGTCCGCGGCCCCGGTCCAGCCGGTCGCCCCGGCGGCGCCCGCCCAGCCCTTCGCACAGCCGCCCGGCCAGCCCCCCGCCTACGGGTACCCGGCGCAGCCGGCCCCCGGAGCGTACGCCTACCCCGGGCCCCAGCCGCCGGTCCAGCCCGGGTACCCGGGCCAGCCGGGCTACCCGGCGTATCCCGGCTACCCCGGTTATCCGGGATACCCCGGCTATCCCGGATACCCCCAGCCGAGCAACGGCTTCGGCATCACCGCGCTGGTCCTCGGACTCATCTCCGTGGTCGCGTGCGCGACCATTGTCGGCCCCCTCGCGCTGGGCATCGCGGCGGTCGTCTTCGGCTCGCTCGGCAAGGGCAAGGCCAACCGGGGCGAGGCCACCAACGGCGGGATGGCGCTGGCCGGCATCATCCTCGGCGCGGTGGGCATCCTGCTCGGCGCCGGCATGCTGCTGCTCCTCATATTCGGACCCGACTCCGACTACGACTCCGACTCGGACTACGACAGCCCGTCCTCCAACTCCCGGGTCCACGAGCGGATATGAGCCGCCCCGGGCCCGTGGCGCAGGCTACGGGACCCAGGGCCAGTCCGCGTCCCGGCCGCCCTCGATCAGGCCGACCATGCGGAAGGCCGCGTCCGTGAGCCCGCCGAAGGTGTGCCGGTCGGCGGATCCGGAGGGCGCGTGCCCCATCCGGTACCCGGCGAGGTTCCAGGTGTAGACCGGGACGCCGTCCGGGACGAGGGCCGTCGGATCGCCGCCGTAGCGGTGCTCGGCCTGCTCGTCGGTGACGATCAGCACCCGGTCGTGCCCCTCGTAGTGCTGTCGCACGGCCTCGCGGGTGAGGGTGCCGCCGAGGTTCCCGAACCGCTCCAGCACCTTCAGCACGGACTCCCCGCGCTCGTACGGGACGACCTCGCTGGACGTGCCGAACTGCACCAGGTCGGCCCGTTCGGCCCGCAGGGCCAGGGCCGCGGCGAAGACGGCCGCCGCGTCGGCCCGGTTGAGGTGGGAGCGGTCCGACAGCGGGGACCACATGGACCCGGACCGGTCGACCAGGATCAGCGTCCGGCCGGGCAGCGCCGGTACGTTGGCCAGCGAGTGCCCGAGGGCCCGTTCCAGCGGGTACGCCCAGCGCAGCGAGGGCGCGTGCTGATAGGCCGCGAGGTAGCGGAAGGGGAACTGCCGGGACCGGGCGACGGACTCCGGGTCGGAGAGCTCGGCCGCCACCCACGCGGCCACCGCGTCGGAGACCCCGGCCCGGTCGAAGTTGCGCAGGTTCCGCAGCAGCGCCATCGGCCCCATGGACGGGATGACCGCCTCCCAGGCCGCCGCGTCCATCGGCCCCTGGAGCCAGCCCGCCAGCGCCTCCCAGGTCATACCGGCCGCCGCGAGCCGCTCGGCCCCGTCCGGGGCGCAGACCACGGCCCGGCGCTCCTCGACCGGCAGTGCCAGCAGGTCCCGGTGCGCGGCCAGGACCCGGCTCCCGGCCGGGACCTCGGCGGTCTTCGGGTTGTGGCGCCGGTCGAGGGCGTAGCGGAAGAGCGCGGCCTGCCAGGGCTTGGCCGGGTCCGGGGAGGCGTGCACGAGGTTGAGCACGTCGCCGAAGCGGTAGTTCCTGTTAGCCGTGTCGTACTTCAGCAGCGTCGTGGGGGAGTAGAGGCGGCGCACCGCGTCCGCGATCCCGCGCTTGACGGGCTTGGGCACGTTCCGCCCGTACGTCGCCGTCCAGTACCCGAGCAGTTCGCCGGGCTCGTCCGCGCGCAGCAGTACGGAGTCCACGACCTCCCGGTTGGACGGCCCCTCCTGGGCGGCCGAAGCCGCAGTTGCTCCGGCGTCGAGCCGTGCCCTGACGTACTCGGCCGCGCCGACCAGCGAGGCGGTGCGCATGCCGCCGTCGCGGCGCAGCCACGCCAGCAGGCCCGCGGTCCACGCCGGGTCCTCGACCGCGAGCTCGCGCACGAGCGAGGCGAAGCGCTCGTCGCGGGAGGGGCCGCTCTCGTAGAAGGTCTGCTGGGTCACGAAGTTGGCCACGGCCAGCAGGAAGAGCTCGGAGCGAGCGTCGCGGGCGTAGCCGCCGCGGCCCTGGTGGCCGAGGTCGCTGCGTCCGGTGGACCGGACGGGCGAGCTGGGCCCCGAGGGCGGCGTCCTGCCGGGCAGGCGCAGGTTGAAGCGGGCCATGTGGGTCCCCCCGAGTTCAGCGGCCAGGGGGGAGGCGCGGCGTGCGGGATGCCCGAGGTCGAAGTCGGCGACGGACTTTTTTCCGGGCGAGCTGCCGAACCGCTCCACCAGCCGAGGCCGGGCAGGATTCGAACCTGCGACCTCCCGGCTGCGAGAAGTAACCGTCGCCTGCGCACCGGGCATCCCACACGCGGGCCTCCCGAGATCGAAGTGGCGGCGGCATGGTTTCCATCTGTAAGAAGTAGCCGCGGCCCGCGCACCGGGAGGTGCGTGACGTACGTGTCCAGAGAACAAGGGCGGCGAAACCGCGATGCTCTACCACTGAGCTACACCGGCCCGAAGCCGGTGACGGGAGTCGAACCCGCGGCCGTCGAAGGAGGTCTCGCCGTCGCACCTGGACGAGCGTCACAGTAGGCCGCCCGATCCGCACCCCGCCAGGCATTAACGGGCCGCCGGCGCCCCGGCCGGTCACCGGTCGCGCCGATCCGACCAGGCCCGACCCCCGACCCCCGACCAGGCGAGACCCGACCCAACCCGACCCGGCCCGCGGCCGTCCGGTGTGCGGCCCCGGTCAGACCTCGGCGGCCATCAGGAGGGTCGGCACCATGACCGTGCCCCCGGTACCGCCCCCGGCGCCGTCGGCGTCCCCGGCCTCCTCGGCCGGGGTCCCGCGCGAGAGCGGGACCCAGATCAGCCCCACCATCCGGGGACAGTCGCACACCAGGTCCGCGTCCACCCCCAGCCGGGGCTCCCCGGGCGCCACATCCACCCGGAAGCAGGTGGTCCAGCCCGAGGGGTACGGGGATTCGTACGCGTACCGCACGTCCAGGGCGCGCAGACCGACCTCCTCGGCGACCTCGCGCCGGACCGCTTCCTCGGGAGCCTCCCCGGGCTCCAGCCCGCCGCCGGGCAGGGTCCAGTACTCCGGCCCGTCGTGCCGGCCGCTGGGACCCCGGCCGCGCTCGCGGACCATGAGCACGCAGCCGTCCCGGATGATCACCGCGGCGACCCTGCGCCGCTCCGGTATGCCGCCGGGCGTCATACGCCTTCCGTCCGCAGCCGCTCGCGCGCCTCCATCAGGGCGAAGCCGAGCAGATTCAGCCCCCGCCACCGGGCCGGGTCCAGGGCGCGGTCGTCGTCGGGCGCGAGCCCGACGCCCCAGATCCGGTCCATCGGGCTGGCCTCGACCAGCACCCGCTTCCCGGTGCCCAACAGGTATCCGCGCAGCGCCGGATCTGAGCCGAACTTGTGCACGCTGCCCTCGACGACCAGCGCGAACCGCTCCCGCTCCCATATCGCGTTGTCGAAGCCCCGCACCAGCCGGCCGGCCTTCTTCGCCTCTGCCGGGCTCTTCGCCTCCAGCGCCGCGCGCTCCGCCTGCGGGTCGCCGAAGAGCCGGGCCTTGCCCGCCATCATCCAGTGCTCGGCGGTGGCGTACCGGACATCACCCACAGTGAAAGCGGACGGCCACCACTGACTCAGACAGCTCGGGCCGAGGGTCCCGTCCGGCCTCGGCCGGTGCCCCCAGAACGGCAGGAACTTCAGCCGTTCACCACGGCTGACCTGCTCGATCAACTCGTCGATCATCTCCATGCACGCGAGTCTGACAGTCGCCACTGACACTTCGTACGGGATTTTCGGCGTGCCTCGACACATGGTCGACCGATTCCGTCGCGTAATCAAAAGGCAACAACGGAATCACTTGGCCGAGGGCATCGCCTCTGTCAGGATCGGCACTCAATTCGGGCTGTAGTCCGAACTGTAGCTACGGAGAGCGTGAGAGCGTTATGGGCAACCGCTTCCAGGTCAAGGACCGCTTCGCGGACGGCGCGCAGTACATCGACGGCAGGCTCAGGTCCGGCACCTCCGGGACGTCACACACCGTGATCGACCCGGCGACCGGCGACGAGGTCCTCACCTACGAACTCGCGAGCACCGCGGACGTGGACGCGGCCGTCGCCGCCGCCAAGCGGGCCTTCCCCGCCTGGTCCGCCGCCACCCCCGGGGAGCGCTCCGACGCGCTGCACCGGCTGGCCGCCGTCCTGGCCGAGCAGGCCGACGACTTCGCGTACGCGGAGTCCCTCCAGTGCGGAAAGCCGCTCAAGCTGTCCACGGAGTTCGACGTACCGGGGACCATCGACAACACCGCCTTCTTCGCGGGCGCCGCGCGCCACCTCCAGGGGCAGGCCGCCGCCGAGTACTCCGGCGACCACACCTCCTACGTCCGCCGCGAGGCCATCGGGGTCGTCGGCTCCATCGCGCCCTGGAACTATCCGCTCCAGATGGCCGCCTGGAAGATCCTCCCGGCCATCGCCGCGGGCAACACCATCGTCCTCAAGCCGGCCGAGCTCACCCCGCTGACCTCGCTGATGTTCGCCCAGGCCGCCAAGGACGCGGGCCTGCCCGACGGGGTGATCAACATCGTCACCGGCGCCGGCCGGGAAGCCGGCGAGCACCTGGTCGGACACCCGGACGTGGTCATGACCTCCTTCACCGGCTCCACCGCCGTCGGCAAGCGGGTCGCCGAGATCGCCACCGCCACCGTGAAGCGGCTCCACCTGGAGCTCGGCGGCAAGGCCCCCTTCCTCGTCTTCGACGACGCCGACCTGGAGGCCGCCGCGCACGGCGCGGTCGCCGCCTCCCTCATCAACACCGGGCAGGACTGCACCGCCGCCACCCGCGCGTACGTCCAGCGCCCCCTGCACGACGCCTTCGTCGCCCGGGTCGCCGAGCTGATGGAGACCGTCCGCCTCGGCGACCCCTTCGCCTCCGGCACCGACCTCGGCCCGCTGGTCTCGCACGCCCAGCGCGACCGGGTCGCCGGATTCGTCGAGCGCGCCCGCTCGTACGCCACCGTCGTCACCGGCGGCGAGATCCCCTCCGGCGACCTGGCGGACGGGGCCTACTACCGGCCGACGCTGATCTCGGGCGCCGCGCAGGACAGCGAGGTCGTGCAGTCCGAGATCTTCGGGCCGGTGCTGGTCGTGCTGCCCTTCGACAGCGACGACGAGGGCATCGCGCTGGCCAACGACACCCCGTACGGACTGGCGGCCTCCGCCTGGAGCCGCGACGTCTACCGGGCGAACCGGGCCACCCGCGAGCTCAAGGCGGGCTGCGTCTGGGTCAACGACCACATCCCGATCATCAGCGAGATGCCCCACGGGGGCTACAAGGCGAGCGGCTTCGGAAAGGACATGAGCGCCTACTCCTTCGAGGAGTACACGCAGGTCAAGCACGTGATGTACGACAACACCGCGGTCGCCGCGAAGGACTGGCACCGCACGATCTTCGGGGACAGATAGCCAAGCTGCCGCCGGACCAGCGGCCACGCACCCATCCCGAAAGGGCACAGCCCATGGAGCAGTTCGAGCCCGACCGCCTCTCCGCGGCGCAACTCAACGCGATGCGGCGCAGCCTCGCCAGCGGGCGCGGCGCCCTCACCCGCCGTTCGCTGCTGCGCGCCTCCGGATTCGGAGCGCTCACCCTCGGCGGCCTCTCGGCCCTGACGGCCTGCGGCATCCCGCCCGCCCGACGCGAGGACGGCACGGCGGTGGCCTCCGACGACCACTCTGACCAGGAGAAGGAGATCAACTTCTCCAACTGGACCGAGTACATGGACACCAGCGACGACGAGAAGACCCGTCCCACCCTGGAGGAGTTCGAGAAGCGGACCGGGATCAAGGTCAAGTACACCGAGGACATCAACGACAACGTCGAGTTCTTCGGCAAGATCCGCCCGCAGCTCGCGGCCGGCCAGGACACCGGCCGCGACCTGATCGTCGTCACCGACTGGCTCGCCGCCCGCATCATCCGGCTCGGCTGGGCCCAGAAGCTGGACCCCGCCCACCTCCCGCACGCCTACGCCAACCTCTCCCCGCAGTTCCGCAGCCCCGACTGGGACCCGGGCCGCTCGTACAGCTATCCCTGGACCGGCATCTCCACCGTCATCGCCTACAACTCCAAGGCCACCGGCGGCCGACAGGTCGACTCCGTCACCCAGCTGCTCGACGACCCCACCCTCAAGGGCCGGGTGGGCTTCCTCACCGAGATGCGCGACAGCGTCGGGATGACCCTCCTCGACCAGGGCAAGGACCCGGCGAACTTCACCACCGCCGACTTCGACGCGGCGATCGGCCGGCTCCAGAAGGGCGTGGACAAGAACCAGATCCGCCGCTTCACCGGCAACGACTACACCGCGGACCTCGACAAGGGCGACCTCGCCGCCTGCCTCGCCTGGGCGGGCGACGTCATCCAGCTCCAGGCCGGCAATCCGGACATCAAGTACGCGATCCCCGCCGCCGGGTACATCACCTCCAGCGACAACCTGCTGGTGCCCGCCAAGGCCCGGCACAAGGCCAACGCCGAGAAGCTCATCGACTACTACTACGAACTTCCCGTCGCGGCCCAGCTGGCCGCGTACATCAGCTACGTCTGCCCCGTCGAGGGCGTCAAGGACGAGCTCGCGAAGATCGATCCCGAACTCGCGGAGAACACGCTGATCGTCCCGGACAAGGCGATGACCGCCAAGTCCCACGCCTTCCGCTCCCTCAGCTCCGAGGAAGAGACGGCGTACGAAGAGAAGTTCGCCAAGCTCATCGGCGCCTGACGGGCCCGCCCCGCACCCCGTCGGTCCCCCTGCCGGCACCCGCACCCCCGCACCCTCCGCACCCCCCCGCACCCTGCCGTCGACACCACCACCGAAGGCCGCGACCCATGACTGACAAGACCGCGGGCGGCGACGTCCGCCTCGCCGGGATCAGCAAGCACTACGGCTCCTTCACCGCCGTGCACCCGCTCGATCTCACCATCCCCCAGGGCTCCTTCTTCGCCCTCCTCGGCGCCTCGGGCTGCGGGAAGACCACCACCCTGCGCATGATCGCCGGCCTGGAGGAGCCCTCCACCGGCACGGTCAGCCTCGGCGACCGCGAGGTCACCGACCTGCCGCCCTACAAGCGCCCGGTCAACACCGTCTTCCAGAGCTACGCCCTCTTCCCGCACCTCGACGTCTCCGAGAACATCGCCTTCGGCCTGCGCCGGCGCGGCATCAAGTCCGTCAAGAAGCAGGTCGACGACATGCTGGAGCTGGTCCAGCTCGGCCAGTTCGCCGCACGCAAACCGCACCAGCTCTCCGGCGGCCAGCAGCAGCGCGTCGCCGTCGCCCGCGCGCTCATCAACCACCCCCAGGTGCTGCTCCTCGACGAGCCGCTGGGCGCCCTCGACCTCAAGCTGCGCCGCCAGATGCAGCTGGAGCTCAAGCGGATCCAGACCGAGGTCGGCATCACCTTCGTGCACGTCACGCACGACCAGGAGGAGGCCATGACCATGGCCGACACGGTCGCGGTGATGAACGGCGGCCGCGTCGAGCAGCTGGGCGCCCCCGCCGAGCTGTACGAGAACCCGCGCACCACCTTCGTGGCGAACTTCCTCGGCACCTCCAACCTCATCGAGGCCGAGGTGCTGGAGGCCGGCTCCGCGGACATCACCGTCTCCAGCGCCGGCACCAAGCTCCGCCTTCCCGCCCCGCGATGTTCGACCACACCCCGCGCCGGCGGAAAGCTGCTGGTCGGGGTGCGCCCGGAAAAGATCTCCCTGGTCCACGCGGACGAGGAGCACACCATCGCGGCCGGCCGGAACAAGGTCACCGGCAAGATCGCGGACTCCTCCTTCATCGGGGTGTCCACCCAGTACGTCATCGACAGCCAGGTCTGCCCCGAGCTGGAGGTGTACGTACAGAACATCGAGCGGGACGCCCGCCTGGTCCCCGGCGCCGATGTCGTCCTGCACTGGAACCCGGAGCACACCTTCGGCCTGGACGCGGCCCAGTCCATGCTTGCAGGGACGATGGGCGACGCGGGCATCGAGACGGTCGAGGAGGGCGCATGACCGCCCCGGCCGCACTGCCCGAGGCCGTCGTCGACGACGGGCCCCCGGTCCACAAGCCGTCCCTGAAGAAGCGCCTGATCCCGTACTGGCTGCTGCTCCCCGGCATCCTGTGGCTGCTGGTGTTCTTCGTCCTGCCGATGGTCTACCAGGCCTCGACCTCGGTGCAGACCGGCTCCCTCGAAGAGGGCTTCAAGGTCACCTGGCACTTCCAGACGTACTGGGACGCCTTCACCGAGTACCTCCCGCAGTTCCTGCGCTCCCTGCTGTACGCCGGCACCGCGACCGCGCTGTGCCTGCTGCTGGGATACCCGCTGGCGTACCTGATCGCCTTCAGGGCGGGCCGCTGGCGCAACCTGCTGCTGGTGCTGGTCATCGCCCCGTTCTTCACCAGCTTCCTGATCCGCACGCTGGCCTGGAAGACGATCCTGGCCGACAGCGGCCCCGTGGTCGGCGTCCTCAACAAGATCGGCTTCCTGGACGTCACCAGCTGGCTCGGCATGACCGAGGGGGACCGGGTGCTGGCCACGCCGCTCGCGGTCGTCTGCGGTCTGACGTACAACTTCCTCCCCTTCATGATCCTGCCGCTCTACACCTCCCTGGAGCGCATCGACACCCGCCTCCACGAGGCGGCCGGGGACCTGTACGCCCGGCCCGCCACGGTCTTCCGGAAGGTGACCTTCCCGCTCTCGATGCCGGGTGTGGTCTCCGGAACCCTGCTCACCTTCATCCCGGCCAGCGGCGACTACGTCAACGCCGAACTGCTCGGCTCCACGGACACCAGGATGATCGGCAACGTCATCCAGTCGCAGTACCTGCGGATCCTGGACTACCCGACGGCGGCCGCGCTGTCGTTCATCCTCATGGCCATCGTGCTGATCATGGTCACCATCTACATCCGCCGAGCGGGGACGGAGGACCTGGTCTGATGCGCACAACCTCCACGTGGCTCCGCCGCAACCTCGTCGTGATCGCGGGTCTCGGCACGCTCGCCTACCTGATCCTGCCGAACCTCGTCGTCACCGTCTTCTCCTTCAACAACCCCGCCGGGCGCTTCAACTACGCCTGGCAGGAGTTCTCCCTGGACGCCTGGAAGGACCCCTGCGGGGTCGCCGACCTGTGCGGCTCCCTCGGGCTGTCCCTCCAGATCGCCCTGTGGGCCACCATCGCCGCCACCGCCCTCGGCACCGCCATAGCCTTCGCGCTCGTGCGCTACCGCTTCCGGGCGCGCGGCGCGGTCAACTCGCTGATCTTCCTGCCGATGGCCATGCCCGAGATCGTGATGGCCGCCTCGCTGCTCGCGCTCTTCCTCAACATGGGCATCCAGCTCGGCTTCTGGACGATCCTGATCGCCCACGTCATGTTCTGCCTGAGCTTCGTCGTCGCGGCCGTCAAGGCCCGCATCCTGTCCATGGACCCGCGGCTGGAGGAGGCCGCCCGCGACCTCTACGCGGGCCCGGTGCAGACCTTCCTGCGGGTCACCCTGCCGATCGCGGCCCCCGGTATCGCGGCGGGAGCGCTGCTCTCCTTCGCGCTCTCGTTCGACGACTTCATCATCACCAACTTCAACTCGGGCAACACCGTCACCTTCCCCATGTTCGTGTGGGGCTCCGCCCAGCGCGGGACGCCCGTGCAGATCAACGTCATCGGTACGGCGATGTTCGTCATCGCGGTGCTGGTGGTGCTGGCCGGCCAGATGGTCGGCAACCGCCGCAAGAAAGCACAGCCCAAGTAACTCTGTAGGGAGTTGGAAGCCATGGCCCCAGTCGCCATGCGAAGCGTTGCGCAATCCCTTTCCGAAGCACGGTCGGTCTCGTACTGGCTGGACGACCCCGGCAAGCCCGCCGCACAGCCGGCGCTGACCTCCGACGAGGCCTGCGACCTGCTGGTCATCGGCGGCGGGTACAGCGGCCTGTGGACCGCGCTGATCGCCAAGGAACGCGATCCCGCGCGGGACGTCGTCCTGATCGAGTCCAAGGAGGCGGGCTGGGCCGCCTCCGGCCGCAACGGCGGCTTCTGCGCCGCCTCCCTCACCCACGGCCTCGCCAACGGCATGGCCCGCTGGCCCGGCGAGCTCGCGAAGCTGGAGGAGCTGGGCGCCCGCAACCTCGACGAGATCGAGGCGGCGGTCGCCCGCTACGGCATCGACTGCGACTTCGAGCGCACCGGCGAGATCGACGTCGCCACCGAGCCCCACCAGGTCGAGGAACTGCGCGAACTGTACGAGGAGGCCGAGAAGCTGGGCCTGGCGGGCGGCTCACGCTGGCTGGACCGCGAGGAGCTGCGCGCCGAGGTGGACTCGCCGACGTTCCTCGCGGGCCTGTGGGACACCGACGGGGTCGCGATGCTCAACCCCGCCAAGCTGGCCTGGGGCCTCAAGCGGGCCTGCCTGGAGCTGGGCGTACGGATCTACGAGAACACCCGCGGGCTCTCCCTGGCCCCCTCGGGCGCCGGCATGGCCGTCCGCACCCCGTACGGCCGGATCTTCGCGCGCCGGGTGGCCCTGGGGACGAACATCTTCCCCTCCCTGGTCAAGCGGATCCGTCCGTTCACGGTCCCGGTGTACGACTACGCCCTGATGACCGAGCCGCTCACCGCCGACCAGCTGAAGGCCATCGGCTGGCAGAACCGCCAGGGCCTGGGCGACAGCGCGAACCAGTTCCACTACTTCCGCATCACCCCCGAGAACCGGATCCTGTGGGGCGGCTACGACGCCGTCTACCCCTACCGCGGCAAGCTGGACTCGGAGTACGACCACCGCCCCGAGACCTACCTCAAGCTCGCGCAGCACTTCTTCACCGCGTTCCCGCAGCTGGAGGGCGTGAAGTTCAGCCACGCGTGGGGCGGCGCCATCGACACCTGCTCCCGCTTCTCCGCCTTCTTCGGCACGGCGCACGGCGGCAAGGTCGCCTACGCGGCGGGCTACACGGGGCTCGGGGTGGGCGCGACCCGCTTCGGCGCCGACGTGATGCTGGACCTGCTGGACGGGGCGCGCACCGAGCGCACCGAGCTGGAGATGGTGAAGTCCAAGCCGATGCCGTTCCCGCCCGAGCCGTTCGCCTGGACCGGGATCACGCTCACCAAGTGGTCGCTGGCCCGCGCGGACGCCCGCGGTGGCCGGCGGAACCTGTGGCTCAGGACGCTGGACCGGTTCGGCCTGGGCTTCGACAGCTGACGCGGGCCGCCTGCCGGGCCGTGCCGGGCCGGTCCGGCCCTCCCGGCCCTGCTGGTCATCAGATCGGTTCGTCGGATGATCGAGGCCCGCACGCCCGGCGCACTCGGCCGGCCTCCGTGTGAGCCGCTTCACTACCACGGAGTAACGAAACCCGCGTCATAGTCGCCCCGCCTCCCGCTCTCTCCCGGTGAGAACCCTTCACCGAACGACAGCGAACGGAGGCCGGGGCGATGACCAACCCGGGGGACAAAACGGCAGTTGACTGGCTGGTGTCGGTGGCGCCGGACCCCGACGCCTGCCGGTGGGAGTGGGAGCGCAATCCCCTCGGGGTCGCCCTCCTCCCCGCCGGCCGGTGCTGGGACGTGCTGATCCTCCCCGGCGCGCTCGGCCAGGGCACCCTCGACGTGCTGACCCTCCTCATCGACCGGCCCGGCCCGGTGCTCGCCGACTTCGGCGACTCCCGGCTGGGCTTCTTCGTACCCGCGGGCACGGCCTCCCGCTGGCTCGGCACCGGCGTACGGGGGGCTGGGCGCGGGACCTGGATCGTGGTCCCGTACCCGGGCCGGACGACCGGCGGGGTGCGCTGGGTGGTGCTCCCGGACGGCCGCGGAACGCTCACCGACCCGGCGGTGCTGGAGCTCGCCATGCACGAGGCGGCCGCGCGGGTGGTGTCGGACGGGGGCCGGAAGTCTTGACAAGGGCATTGGTCTGGACCATCTTGGGCGCCGCTGCTCCTTCACCAGCGGCCTGGCTCCATCCCCCCATGCACCGGAGGCAGTTGTGCGCGCACCCCGCAGGGCCGGATCCGCAACCCTGTCCATGCTCACGGCCGCCGCCCTCGCGGTGGCCGCTCTCCTCGCCGCGGGCCCGCCGGCCGCCGCGGCCGACACCGATCTGGCACGCAACGGCGGCTTCGAAGCCGGCCTCGACGGCTGGAGCTGCTCCGCCGGCAGCGGAGCCGTCGTCACCAGCCCCGTCCACGGCGGCGGTTCGGCGCTCAGGGCCACCCCGGCCGGCCAGGACAACGCGCGCTGCGCCCAGAGCGTCACCGTCAAGCCGGACTCCACCTACACGCTCAGCGCCTGGGTGCAGGGGGCGTACGTCTACCTCGGCGCGGCCGGGACCGGCACCACCGACGTGTCCGCCTGGACGCAGACCCCCGGCGCCTGGAAGCAGCTGAGCACGACCTTCCGTACGGGCGCCGCCACCACCTCGGTGACGGTGTACACGCACGGCTGGTACGGCCAGCCGGCCCACCTCACGGACGACCTGACCCTCATCGGCCCGGACCCCGGTCAGAGCCAGCCCCAGCCCCCGGCCGCCCCCACCGGCCTCACGGCGTCCGCCGCCTCGTCGAGCGCGGTGAACCTGTCCTGGGCGGCCACCCAGGGCGCCACCTCGTACCGGGTCCACCGCGAGGGCGCCGCCCCGCTCACCGTCACCGGTCCTTCGGCCACGGTCACCGGCCTTGCCGCCGCCACCGCCTACACCTTCCAGGTCAGCGCGGTGAACGCGGCGGGCGAGTCCCCGAAGAGCGTCCCGGTCACGGCGACCACCGCCGGCGGCGGGAACCCGGGCAACCCCGGACTGCCCGCCCACGCCCTGGTCGGCTACCTGCACGCCAGCTTCGCCAACGGCTCCGGCTACGTGCGGATGGCCGACGTGCCCGCCTCGTGGGACGTCATCAACCTCGCCTTCGGCGAACCGACCTCCGTCACCTCGGGCGACATCCGCTTCTCGCTGTGCCCCGCGAGCGAATGCCCGAACGTGGAATCGGCCGCCGAGTTCAAGGCCGCGATCAAGGCCAAACAGGCCGCGGGCAAGAAGGTCCTGATCTCGATCGGCGGCCAGAACGGCCAGGTCCAGCTGGGCACCACGGCCGCCCGCGACACCTTCGTCTCCTCCGTCAGCAAGATCATCGACGAGTACGGGCTCAACGGACTCGACATCGACTTCGAGGGCCACTCCCTCTCCCTGGCCGCCGGCGACACCGACTTCCGCGCCCCCACCACCGCGGTGATCGTCAACCTCATCTCGGCCGTCAAGACCCTCAAGGCCAAGTACGGGCCGGACTTCGTCCTGACCATGGCCCCCGAGACCTTCTTCGTCCAGCTCGGCCACCAGTACTACGGCTCCGGCCCCTGGGGCGGCCAGGACCCGCGCGCGGGCGCCTACCTCCCGGTCATCCACGCCCTGCGCGACGACCTGACCCTGCTCCACGTCCAGGACTACAACTCCGGGCCGATCATGGGCCTCGACCACCAGTACCACTCGATGGGCGGCGCCGACTTCCACCTCGCCATGACCGACATGCTGCTCACCGGCTTCCCCGTCGCGGGCGACACCGCCCGCGTCTTCCCCGCCCTGCGCCCCGACCAGGTGGCCATCGGCCTCCCGGCCACGACCAACGCGGGCAACGGCCACACCTCCCCGGCCGAGGTCACCAAGGCCCTCGACTGCCTGACGAAGGGGACCGGCTGCGGCAGCTACCAGACCCACGGCACCTGGCCCGCCCTGCGCGGCCTGATGACCTGGTCGATCAACTGGGACCGCTTCGGCGGCTGGGAGTTCAGCCGGAACTTCGACACCTACTTCGGCGGCTAGCCGGTCCCGCTCGGAACGTGCCCCACCCGCGCCGCGCGTTCAGCGCCGCGCGCTCTTCCTCCACCCGGTGCCCCTCGCCCCGTACCGCGCGGTCCGGTGGACGGCGAGCAGGAGGGGCAGGCACAGGAGGCAGCTCGCCAGGACGTCCAGCGGCCAGTGGAAGCCGCGCAGGATCAGGCCCGCGGCCGTGGCGGCCGTCAGGGTCAGGGCGAGGGGCAGCGGCCAGCGGCCGCGGGTGTACGGACGGATCAGCAGTGCCGCGCCGACGTACGCGACGGCCGAGGTGGCGGTGTGCCCCGAGGGGTAGTAGCCGGCGGCCCAGGGCTCCAGGGGGCCCGGGCGGGCGGTCCACTCCTTCAGCGGCACGATCAGGGCCGGGACCAGCGCCATGGCCAGCCCCGCCGCCAGGGCGCCGGCGCGGTTGCCGCGCCGGACGGCGTACGCCATCGCCAGGGCCAGGACGGGTACGGCGACCGGGATGTTGCCGAGGTCGGAGAGGCGTTCGGTGACCGCGTCGGGGACCGTGCGCACCAGTGTGCGGCTCAGGCTCTCGTCCGGCCCGAGCAGCGGGCCCGAGACGAGGACCTGCCAGGTCGTCAGGGCGAGTCCCAGCAGGGAGAGCAGGAGGAGGGGGAGAGTGGCCGGCCGTCCCGGAACAGGGGGGATGGTTCCGGGACGGCCGCCCGGATCGGGTTGCCGCACGCCCCGGGGGGTTTGGGGCGAACGGCCGTCCGATCGGTGAGGAGTGTGCGCGAACGCATGCCCAGTACGGCGCTGGGGAAGCCCGGTACTGGTGTCGCCCTCGGTTGCCCGGGAGCGGGGTGTCTCACTCATCTGCAGAAACCGTACGGCAGCGAAAGGGGGACCGACAGCGGGAACGCGCTCCCGCCATCGGCCCCCCACACGTTCTTCACAGTGCCCGACCGTTACCAGCGGTATGGACGGGCTGCTGCGTTCGTGCGTTCTAGACGCTCGATCAGATGCCCGCGAAAGCGGCCTCGATGATGTCCAGACCCTCGTTCAGCAGGTCCTCGCCGATGACGATCGGCGGGAGGAAGCGGAGCACGTTGCCGTACGTACCGCAGGTGAGGACCAGCAGGCCCTCGGCGTGGCACGCCTTGGCGAGCGCGCCGGCCGCCTCCGGGAACGGGGTCTTGGAGACCGGGTCCTTGACGAGCTCGATCGCGATCATGGCGCCGCGGCCGCGGATGTCACCGATGATCTCGTACTTCTCCTGCATGGCCGTCAGACGGGCCTTCATGAGGGACTCGATCTTCTTCGCCGCGGCGTTGAGGTCGAGCTCCTTCATGGTCTCGATGGAGCCGAGCGCACCGGCGCACGCCACCGGGTTGCCGCCGTAGGTGCCGCCCAGGCCGCCCGCGTGGGCGGAGTCCATGATCTCGGCGCGGCCGGTCACGGCGGCGAGCGGCAGACCGCCCGCGATGCCCTTGGCGGTGGTGATCAGGTCCGGGACGATGCCCTCGTCCTCGCACGCGAACCACTGGCCGGTACGGCAGAAGCCGGACTGGATCTCGTCGGCGACGAAGACGATGCCGTTGTCGTTGGCGAACTTCACGATCGCCGGCAGGAAGCCCTTGGCCGGCTCGATGAAGCCGCCCTCGCCGAGGACCGGCTCGATGATGATCGCGGCGACGTTCTCGGCGCCGATCTGCTTGGTGATCTGGTCGATCGCCTGGGCGGCGGCCTCGGGGCCGCAGTTCTCGGCACCGGTGGGCCAGCGGTAGCCGTAGGCGACCGGGACGCGGTAGACCTCGGGGGCGAACGGACCGAAGCCCTGCTTGTACGGCATGTTCTTCGAGGTCAGCGCCATGGTGAGGTTCGTACGGCCGTGGTAGCCGTGGTCGAAGACGACGACGGCCTGGCGCTTGGTGTACGAACGGGCGATCTTGACGGCGTTCTCGACGGCCTCGGCGCCGGAGTTGAACAGCGCGGACTTCTTGGCGTGGTCGCCCGGGGTCAGCTCGGCCAGGGCCTCGCAGACCTCGACGTAGCCCTCGTACGGCGTGACCATGAAACAGGTGTGCGTGAAGTCGGCGAGCTGCGCGGAGGCGCGGCGCACGACGGCCTCGGCGGAGGCGCCGACCGAGGTCACGGCGATGCCGGAACCGAAGTCGATCAGGCGGTTGCCGTCGACGTCCTCGATGATGCCGCCGCCCGCGCGGGCCGTGAAGACGGGGAGCACGGAGCCCACGCCGCCGGCCACCGTCTCGAGGCGGCGGGCCTGCAGCTCCTGCGACTTGGGGCCGGGGATCGCGGTGACGATGCGGCGCTCCTGCGGGACAGCGGTCATAGGGGGCTCCTGGGGGGTGTTTTCGGACGCACTTGTGTCTTTGTCCGCAGGCTAGGCCCGGGGGAGGGGGTACGGCATGCTCCGTTAGGGAGTGGTACCCGCGTGTCCTTGTCCGGGACGGCCATAGGAAGGACGGGGGACGTGTCTTGTGGATCATGGCGCGGTAGGGGTCGCGGGGGCGTCGGCGGCCACTAGATTGGGCGCGCAGCGCAGCGCAGCGAACGGGCAGGGGGCAAGGGGTTCATGGACACCGACGGTGCGTACGAGGGACAGCGGGTCCGCGCGGACCACGTACCGAGGCCGGCCGGCCCGCCGCCGGTCCCCTCGGCGCCACCCCTTCCCGGCTTCGCCCCACCGCCGCCCCCGATGCCCGCGCACGCGCCCGGCGCCGGTTCGGGTGCGGGTGCCGCCCTGCCGGACTGGCTGCGCACGCCCCGCCCCAAGGCGGAGCCGGGCATCTGGCGCTTCGGGTTCCGGCCGCGGCAGGGGGGCGAGACGGAGCCCGCTGCGGACAGGTCGCTGCTGAGCGGCGCCGTCATCTCCTTCCTGGCGTGCGTGCTGCTCTGGTCCCTTCTGACCAACGGCTACATCCCGTACGCGACGGTTCCGCTCAAGCTCTTCACGCCGCAGGACTGGTGGCAGCTGGGGGGCGAGGCGAAGGACGGCCGGGGCGTTGCCGCTACGCAGGCCTACCTGCTCCTGCTGACCGGCGCCCTGGTGGTCTGGTTCAGTCGGCTCGGAGCGTGGGGTCTTGCCTTCGACCGGCTTGTCGCGGTCCGCGGGGCCCGGGCCCGGGCGGCGGGCGCAGCGGTCGGGGGGCTCTTCGTGGTCATGCTGATCTGGACGAAGACCCTCACCCTCGACGCGCTGGCCTTCGAGCATCTGCCGTACGGCGAGCTGGGACCGCAGTGGAGCCTGATCGTCGAGCTGTTGCTGCATGTCGTGATCTACGGTTCCGTCCTCGTGTACTTCGCCCGGCTGGGCCTTCGGCCACGACCCCTCGCGCGCACCGACAAGGATCCGTCGCTCCCTGCCGCCCCGCAGGTCGCCGCGGTGGCCCCCGGCTCGCCCGACGACCCCGTCGCGTGGAACGAGCTGCGCGCCGCCGGGCTCGGCGAGGCGGCCGATCGGCTCGGCGGGGAGATCGGGGCCGGGCGGATGAACGACGTGGACTACGCGCGGATCCGGCGCGCCTGGGAGTCCGTCAAGGTCGACCCCTCCCGCGCGCGGGCCTTCGCCGACGCCGTCCGGGACAAGGGCGCCGGTGCCTGCGTGCATCCCTCCGGGGCGCGGGACCTGCCCGTGCGCGCCGCGCGGCACGACCTGCTGGTCCGCCAGGTGCTCCTCGGCACGGTGGAGGACGGGGAGCGCAACCCCTGGGCCCGCCGCGGCACCGCCCTCGCGCTGGACCCGCAGGTGCTCGGGACCTCCCTGCTGGCCGTCGGGCCCTCGGGCGCCGGCAAGACCCGGCACCTCGTCCGCCCCGTCGTCGAGGCCCTGGCCCTGCAGGCGCTGGCCGGGCAGGCCGCCGTCATCGCCGTCGGGTCGGCCGGAGCCCAGCTGGGCCCGGACTCGGCCTACGACATCGTGGTCCGGGTCGGCGATCCGGAGTCCGTCCACGACCTCGACCTCTACGGCGGCACCGCCGACCCCGACGAGGCCGCCACGCTGCTCGCCGAGGCCTTCGTCGGGGACGTCCCCGGGGTCGACGTACGGCGCGCCGCCACCGCCCTCGCCCAGCTGCTCGGGCCGTTCCACGCCGCGCACGGCCGCTTCCCCGCCGTGCCCGAGCTGCGCGAGCTCCTCGACCAGGTCGGCGGGGCGCTCGACGGGCTGCGCCGGGAGCTGGAGGCCGCCGGGCAGCAGGCCATGCTGCGCGAGCTCGACGCCCGCGGCCGGCAGTACGGGGCTCCGGGCGACCCCGGGCCGGCCCTCGCGGACCGGCTGGCCCTGCTGGACCGGCCCGCCTTCCACGGCTTCTTCGACACCTCCGGGCAGAGCCGGCCGTTCTCGCCGCGCGCCCTGGAGCACCCGATCCGGGTCCGCGTGGACCTCCCCGAGCGGGGTCACGCCGACGCCTCCCGGATGCTGGCCCGGCTGCTCCTCGCCCAGTTCAACGCCTCCGCCGCAGCCCGCGCCGACCGCTCGCTGTTCGCCTTCCTGGCATTCGACGACGCCTCGCAAACCCTGACCCCGGAGACCGTGCGCGGCGTACAGCGGCTGCGGTCGGCCAACGCCGGGGTGCTGCTGACCCTGCGCACGCTGGACGACGTACCGGAAGGGCTGCGGACGCCGCTGCTCGGGGCGGTCGGCTGCCGGATGGCCTTCTCCGGGGTCACCACCTGGGACGGCAAGCGCTTCGCCGAGGCCTGGGGCACCGAGTGGGTGGAGACGCGGGACGTCACGCACCGGACGGTCTTCGCGGACCAGCCGCTGACGCGGGCCATCCACGCCTTCCGGAAGCTGGTCACCGGCAAGGCCGTGACCACGGACGCGGTGACCGTGCGGCAGGTGGAGCGGGAGCGCTGGTCCGCCTCCGAGCTGGCGCACGCGGTGCCGGCGGGGCACGCGGTGCTGTCGCTGACCTCGGTGCGGGGGGAGCGGGCTGCTCCGCTTCTGGTCAGGCTGGCGGGGACGAGCTGAGCGGACCCTGACGAGGTGGCAGAATCGAGGGGAGCCGTTCGTACGACACGGCGAAAAGAACCCCACCCCGTGTCCTAGCCTCCTCGCTTCCCCTCCCCTCCTCCTAAGGCCCCGGTACCCGATGCCGCTCACCCTCGCCTCGCTCGTCCAGCACTCGGCGCTCAAGCTCAGCGTCCGGGCGGGGGGAAGCCGCCTCGACACCCCCGTGCGCTGGGCCCACGTCAGCGAGCTGGCCGACCCCGTCCCCTATATGGAGGGCGGCGAGCTGCTGCTGATCACCGCGATGAAGCTCGACGCGGAGGACCCCGAGGAGATGCGGCGGTACGTACGGCGCCTCGCGGCCGCCGGGGTCGTCGGCATCGGCTTCGCCGTCGGCGTCAACTACGAGGCGATCCCCGAGGCGCTGGTCGAGGCCGCCGAGGCGGAGGACCTGCCGCTGCTGGAGGTGCCCCGGCGGACCCCGTTCCTCGCCATCAGCAAGGCCGTCTCGGCGGCCCTCGCGGCCGACCAGTACCGGGCCGTGACGGCCGGTTTCGAGGCGCAGCGGGAGCTGACCCGGGCCGCCCTGTCGGCCGACGGCCCCGCCGAACTGCTGACGAAGCTGGCGGCGCACGTGCACGGCTGGGCCGCGCTGTACGACACCTCGGGCGCGGTGGTCGCCGCGGCCCCCGACTGGGCCGCGCGCCGGGCCGCCCGGCTCACCCCGGACGTGGAGCGGCTGCGGGAGCGGCCGGCGCCCGCGAGCGCGGTGGTGGGCGGCTCGGACGACCGGGTCGAACTCCAGTCCCTGGGCACGGGACGGCGGGCGCGGGGCGCGCTCGCGGTCGGCACCGGCGCGCCGCTGGGCACGGCGGAGCGGTACGCGGTGCACTCGGCGGTGGCCCTGCTGACGCTGACGACCGAGCGGTCGCGCTCGCTGCACGACGCGGAGTCCCGGCTGGGGGCGGCCGTGCTGCGGATGCTGCTGGCGGGCGAGGCGGAACACGCGCGGGCCGTGGCCGGGGACCTGTACGGGGCGCTGCTGGAGTCCCCGTTCCGGATCATCGTGGCCGAGCCCGCGCTGCCCGGGACGGCCCAGCCCGAGGGGCTGGCGCTGCTGGCCGACGCCGTGGAGTCGGCGGCGGCCCGTACGGGCGAGACGCTGCTGGTGGTGCCGGAGGACGGCCGGCTGGTGGTGCTGGCCGCCGAGGCGGGCTCCGCGGTGCAGGCGTGCGCGGAGCACGCGGAGCTGCTGGAGTCGCGGCGCGGCCGGGACTCGACCGGGCCGGAACCGGACGAGCTGGTGCTCGGGCTGTCGGGGGCGGCCGGGCCGGCCGGTGTGGCGGTGGCCTTCAAACAGGCCGACCAGGCGCTGTCCGTGGCCCGGCGGCGCGGCAGGCCGATGGTGGAGCACGAGGACCTGGCGGCGGGATCGGTCCTGCCGCTGCTGGCCGACGACGCCGTACGGGCCTTCGCGGACGGCACGCTGCGCGCCCTGCGGGAACACGACGAGAAGGGCCGGGGCGACCTGGTGGCCTCGCTGCACGCCTGGCTCTCCCGGCACGGCCAGTGGGACGCCGCCGCGGTGGACCTGGGAGTGCACCGGCACACACTGCGGTACCGGATGCGGCGGGTCGAGGAGATCCTGGGCCGCTCCCTGGACGACCCGGACGTCCGGATGGAGCTGTGGCTCGCCCTCAAGGCCAGCTCGGCACCCTCGTAAGCCTGCCGTGAAGGGCGTCGTCGGCACGCGACGCCGGAGCGGGACACTGACAAACCGGAGCGCCCCGCGCGGCCGGTACTCCACGCCGGACAAACAACGAATCCGGGGCGGAGTCCTACGGTGGAGGGGACAACGACCCACCGCACACTCCGAAGGGCCGGGATTCGCATGACTTCCACCCACGCCTTCTGGCTCGCCGGCCGCCAGGCCACCGGCGAGGACAGCTTCGACGTCCACTCCCCGTGGGACGGCCGACTCGTCGGTACCGTGAGCGTCCCCACCGACGCCCAGGTCGAAGAGGCCGTGGCCGCGGCGTACGCCGTGACGGCGGAGTTCTCCGCGACCCCCGCCCACGTACGGGCCGCCGCCCTGGACCACGTGTCCAAGCGGCTCGTCGAGCGGACCGAGGAGATCGCCCAGCTGATCTCCGCCGAGAACGGCAAGCCCATCAAGTGGGCCCGCGGTGAGGTCGGCCGTGCGGTGTCCGTGTTCCGCTTCGCCGCCGAAGAGGCCCGCCGCTTCAACGGCGGGGACGCCCAGCGCCTGGACACCGACGCCGGCGGTGTCGGCCGCCTGGCCCTGACCCGGCGTTTCGTCAAGGGTCCGGTCCTCGGCATCGCGCCGTTCAACTTCCCGCTGAACCTGTGCGCCCACAAGGTGGCCCCCGCCATCGCCGTCGGCGCGCCGATCATCCTGAAGCCGGCCCCGGCCACCCCGCTCTCCGGCCTGATCCTCGGTGAGCTGCTCGCCGAGACCGACCTGCCGGCCGGCTCCTGGTCCGTACTGCCCGTGGCGAACGACAAGATGCCCGCCCTGGTCAAGGACGAGCGCCTGCCCGTCATCTCCTTCACCGGTTCCGACACGGTCGGCTACGCCATCCAGCAGTCGGTGCCCCACAAGCACTGCACCCTGGAGCTCGGCGGCAACGCCGCGGCCGTCGTGCTGGCCGACTGGGCCTCCGAGGCCGACCTCGACTGGGCCGCGACCCGCATCGCGACCTTCTCGAACTACCAGGCCGGCCAGTCCTGCATCTC
Source organism: Streptomyces sp. NPDC028314 (assembly GCF_055565795.1). Lineage (NCBI taxonomy): Bacteria > Bacillati > Actinomycetota > Actinomycetes > Kitasatosporales > Streptomycetaceae > Streptomyces > Streptomyces sp. NPDC028314. The sequence goes on along the minus strand of NZ_JBVHTP010000005.1, from coordinate 54,151 downwards.
CGTGCAGCGCGTGATCGCCGACGCCTCCGTCTACGACCGCCTCGTCGAGAAGGTCGTCGAGAAGGTCCGGGCCCAGGTCACCGGCGACCCGTCCGACTCCGCCACCGACGTCGGCCCCCTCGTCTCCGAGGACGCCGCCAAGCGCGTCGAGTCCTGGGTCGACGAGGCCGTGTCCGCCGGAGCCAAGCTGCTCACCGGTGGCAAGCGCGAGGGGGCCTCGTACGAGCCCACGGTCGTCGCGGACCTGCCGGCCGGCGTCACGCTCGCCGTCGAGGAGGTCTTCGGGCCGGTCCTCACGCTCCAGAAGGTCGACGGGACCGACGAGGCCTTCGCCGCCGTCAACGACTCGAAGTTCGGTCTCCAGACCGGCGTCTTCACCCGGGACATCCAGGTCGCCTTCCGCGCCCACCGCGAGCTCGAGGTCGGCGGTGTGATCATCGGCGACGCGCCGTCCTACCGCGCCGACCAGATGCCCTACGGCGGCGTGAAGCAGTCCGGCGTGGGCCGCGAGGGCGTCCGCTACGCGATGGACGACTACACCTACGAGCGGGTCCTGGTCCTCACCGGCCTGGACATCTGACCGACTCGTACGGCCCAAGAGCCGACGGCCGGAGCCTACTGTGCGGGGGCTCCGGCCGTCCCCCTTTTCTGCCGCCCGTCAGCGGCCCATCCCGCCCCGCGTTCCCCCGTCCTGCCCCACCCGGCTTTTCCGGGCGCCCCGAAGCGGGTACGACTCACAGGTAGCACCGACCGGTATTCCGGAAAGTCATCCGACTTCGGCGGCGAGGTGAGTCCCCTCTCATGTCCGCAACACAGCCCAGCGGCACCCAGCCCAAGGTGACCGAGCGCGAGGCACGGCAGGTCGCCGAGGCGGCCCGGGAACAGGACTGGCGCAAGCCCAGCTTCGCCAAGGAACTCTTCCTCGGGCGGTTCCGGCTCGACCTGATCCACCCCCATCCGCTGCCCGCCGACGAGGACGTCCGGCGCGGCGAGGCCTTCCTGACCCGGCTGCGCGAGTTCTGCGAGACCTCGATCGACGGGGCCCGCATCGAACGCGAGGCCAAGATCCCGGACGAGACCGTGCGCGGGCTCAAGGAGCTCGGCGCCCTCGGGATGAAGATCGACCCCAAGTACGGGGGTCTCGGCCTCACCCAGGTGTACTACAACAAGGCGCTCGCCCTCGTCGGCTCCGTCAGCCCCGCCATCGGCGCGCTGCTCTCCGCCCACCAGTCGATCGGCGTACCCCAGCCGCTCAAGATGTTCGGCACGCAGCAGCAGAAGGACACCTACCTGCCCCGCTGCGCCACCACCGCCATCAGCGCGTTCCTGCTCACCGAGCCCGACGTGGGCTCCGACCCGGCGCGGCTGGCCACCACCGCGGTCCCGGACGGGGACGGCAGCGGCTACGTCCTCGACGGGGTGAAGCTGTGGACCACCAACGGGGTGGTCGCCGACCTGCTCGTGGTGATGGCCCGGGTGCCCAGGAGCGAGAACCACCGGGGCGGGATCACCGCCTTCGTCGTCGAGGCCGACTCGCCGGGCATCACCGTCGAGCACCGCAACGCCTTCATGGGCCTGCGCGGCCTGGAGAACGGCGTCACCCGCTTCCACCAGGTGCGCGTCCCCGTGGAGCAGCGGATCGGCGCCGAGGGCGCCGGGCTGAAGATCGCGCTGACCACCCTCAACACCGGACGCCTGTCGCTGCCCGCGATGTGCGTCGGCGCCGGCAAGTGGTGCCTGAAGATCGCCCGCGAATGGTCGGGCGTGCGCGAGCAGTGGGGGCGGCCGGTCGCCCTGCACGAGGCCGTCGGCGCCAAGATCTCCTTCATCGCCGCCACCACCTTCGCCCTGGAGGCGGTGGTCGACCTGGCCTCCCAGATGGCCGACGAGGACCGCAACGACATCCGCATCGAAGCCGCGCTGGCCAAGCTGTACGGCTCCGAGATGGCCTGCCTGATGGCCGACGAGCTGGTCCAGATCCGCGGCGGCCGCGGCTTCGAGACCGCCGACTCGCTGGCCGCGCGCGGCGAGCGGGCCGTCCCCGCCGAGCAGATGCTGCGCGACCTGCGCATCAACCGGATCTTCGAGGGCTCGACGGAGATCATGCACCTGCTGATCGCGCGGGAGGCCGTCGACGCCCACCTCTCGGTGGCGGGCGACCTCATCGACCCCGAGAAGGACCTCGGCGACAAGGCCAAGGCGGGCGCCCGCGCCGCCGGGTTCTACGCCCGGTGGCTGCCCAAGCTGGCCGCCGGCGCCGGGCAGGTCCCGGGCGCCTACCGGGAGTTCCACCCCGGTGGCCACCCCGACCTCGCCACCCACCTGCGCTACGTCGAGCGCAGCGCCCGCAAACTCGCCCGCTCCACGTTCATGGCCATGGCCCGCTGGCAGGGCCGCATGGAGACCAAGCAGGGCTTCCTCGGCCGGATCGTCGACATCGGCGCCGAGCTCTTCGCCATGAGCGCGGCGTGCGTCCGCGCCGAGCACCTGCGCGCCACCGGCGACCACGGCCGCGAGGCCTACCAGCTGGCCGACGCCTTCTGCCGGCAGTCCCGGATCCGCGTCGAGGAGCTCTTCGGCCGGCTCTGGTCCAACACCGACGACCTGGACCGCAAGGTCGTCGCCGGCGTGCTGTCGGGCACCTACACCTGGCTGGAGGACGGGATCCTCGACCCCTCGGGCGAGGGCCCCTGGATCGCGGACGCCACCCCCGGCCCCTCCACCCAGAAAAACGTCCACCGCCCACTGCGCTGACCTGCGAGGATCACAGGAGCACCGAAGAGCGACCAGAACGAGAGCGTGACGGCCCCGTGTGCTGAGCACGCTGTACGAGTAGGACGAGCACGACAAGCAGCAGTACGAGAAGTACGAGAAGTACGAGCAGGACGAGTACGAGCGAGACGAGTACGAGTACGCGTGCGGCACGGGCACGCGTACCGGCACGAGCACGAGGCGGGCGGGAACGATGGCGATGGCCGAGGAAGACCGTCACAGCCGGAGGCTGGCCTGGTGCGTGGCACACCTGCTGCGCCACGCACCGGACCCCGTCACCGCCGACCTGCTCGGCCGGCTGGACGAGCCCACCCGCAAGTACCTGCTCCGCGACGAGTACCTCCCCGCCTCCCTCGTCACCCTCGTGCTGCGCGACGGCACCGACGAGGACCGGCGGACCGTCGCCCGGAACCCGCGCGTCTTCGGCCGCCCGCTGCCGGGACTGCCCGGCCCCGCGCGGTACGCCGCCCGGCCCGGCCCCGGGCCGGACCTGCTGGCCGGACTCGGGCTCGGACCCGGCCCGCTGGACACCGGCGAGCTGATCGGGCTGCTGCGCCTGCACGGCGCCCGCCCCCGGCTCCCGCTCACCCTGCTGCGGCTGCCGCACACCCTCGACCCGCAACTGCTGCCGGCCGAGCACGCCCGCGCCCCGCTGCCGCCCGGGGCCGTGGAGGCGCTGCTGCTGGTCGGCGGCCTGCCCCGGGAGGTGGCCGCCGCGCTGCTCGGCGGCCGCGCGCAGGACGCGTACGGGCGCCACTGGTACCGACCCGCCGTCAGGGCCGTCCGGATGGGACTGCTGACCTGCGACGAGCTCGTCGCCTGCGTCGCCCCCGCGCAGCGGACGCTGCTCCTGGCGGACCTGCCCGCCGCCCCGGGCGGGCTGCGCTGGAACGTGCCGGAGCAGGCCGAGATACGCTCCGCCGTGCGGCGGGTGCTGCGGCCCCGGCTGGGCGACGACCCGCGCTGGTGGCCGGTACTGCGCCGGCGGGCGGCCGGCTTCGAGGGCACGCTGCCCGAGCTGGTGGCGGAGGTGGTCGCGCAGGAACCGCCGCCGGCCGGCGCCTACGCCGGGCCCGAACCGTTCGGCGGGGTGGAGCGGGAGCTGGCCCTGGTCAGCCTCGCCGTCCCGATGGAGCAGGTCAGCGAGGACATCCGGTGGGTCCGCGACTGCCTGGACCGGGGCCTGCTCACCGGCGCCGACGTGATCCGGCACAAGGTGCCCGCCTGCTGGGCCCTGGACGAGGACCACTGGCTCGGAGACGTGGACCACCCCGACCGGCACGACCGGCCCGAGGCCGTGCACTCGGCCCGCGCGGAGGCGGACCGGCTGTTCGCCGGGGCCCTGGGGGCGGACGCGGACGCGTGGTGGCGCGCCGCCCGGGCGCTCCCCGATTTCGCCGGAACCCTGCCCGAGCTGCTGGCCGCTGTGATTCAGGGGGACTCCGTGTCCAACCGCTCCTGAGTTGCGGCAACAATGGGGGGATGAGCGACAGCCCAGCCCCCCTCGCCGATCCGCACCTCCTCTTCGACCCCGCGGTCGGCCGCCGGGACATCGTCGTCCTCGGCTCCACCGGGTCCATCGGGACCCAGGCCATCGACCTGGCCCTGCGCAACCCGGACCGTTTCCGGGTGACCGCGCTGTCCGCAGCCGGCGGGCGCGTGGCGCTGCTGGCCGAGCAGGCGCGGCAGCTGCGGGTGCGCACGGTGGCGGTGGCCGACGAGGACGCCGTACCGGCTCTGAAAGAGGCGCTGAGCGCCCAGTACGGCCCCTCCGAGCCGCTGCCCGAGATCCTGGCCGGGCCGGACGCCGCGACCGACCTGGCGGCCTCCGAGTGCCACACGGTCCTCAACGGCATCACCGGTTCCATCGGCCTCGCGCCCACCCTCGCCGCGCTGCGGGCGGGCCGGACCCTGGCCCTGGCCAACAAGGAGTCGCTGATCGTCGGCGGCCCGCTGGTCAAGGCCCTGGCGAAGCCGGGTCAGATCATCCCGGTGGACTCGGAGCACGCGGCCCTCTTCCAGGCCCTCGCCGCCGGCACCCGGGCCGACGTCCGCAAGCTCGTGGTCACCGCCTCCGGCGGTCCCTTCCGCGGCCGCACCCGCGCCGAGCTGGCAGGGGTCACCGTCGAGGACGCCCTCGCGCACCCCACCTGGGCCATGGGCCCGGTGATCACCATCAACTCGGCGACGCTGGTCAACAAGGGGCTGGAGGTCATCGAGGCGCACCTGCTCTACGACATCCCCTTCGACCGCATCGAGGTCGTGGTCCACCCGCAGTCGTACGTCCACTCGATGGTCGAGTTCACGGACGGCTCCACGCTGGCCCAGGCCACCCCGCCGGACATGCGCGGCCCCATCGCGATCGGTCTCGGCTGGCCCGAGCGGGTCCCGGACGCGGCCCCCGCCTTCGACTGGACCAAGGCGTCGAGCTGGGAGTTCTTCCCGCTGGACACCGAGGCCTTCCCGTCGGTGGGCCTGGCCCGGCACGTGGGCACCCTGGGCGGAACCGCCCCGGCCGTGTTCAATGCGGCGAACGAGGAGTGCGTGGCAGCCTTCCTGGCCGGTCGGCTGCCGTTCACGGCAATCATGGATACGGTCTCTGCCGTGGTCGATGAGCACGGAACGCCGGACGCGGGAACTTCCCTGACCGTCCGGGACGTCCTTGAAGCGGAGACCTGGGCCAGGGCCCGGGCACGGGAGATGGCGGCTCGGGCCGCCGCGGAGGCGCGCGCATGACGATACTGCTGACCTTGATCGGTGTGGTCGTCTTCGTCGTCGGCCTGCTGGTCTCCATCGCCTGGCACGAGCTCGGCCACCTCTCCACGGCCAAGCTCTTCGGCATCCGCGTGCCCCAGTACATGGTCGGCTTCGGCAGGACCGTGTGGTCGCGGAAGAAGGGCGAGACGGAGTACGGGATCAAGGCCATCCCCATGGGCGGCTACATCCGCATGATCGGGATGTTCCCGCCCGGCGAGGACGGCAAGGTCACCGCCCGCTCGACGTCGCCGTTCCGGTCGATGATCGAGGACGCGCGCTCCGCCGCCTACGAGGAGCTCCAGCCCGGGGACGAGAAGCGGCTCTTCTACACGCGCAAGCCGTGGAAGCGCGTGATCGTGATGTTCGCCGGGCCGTTCATGAACCTGGTCCTGGCCGTGGTCATCTTCCTGGCCACGCTGATGGCCTTCGGCGTGAACACCCAGACCACCGTGGTCAGCAGCGTCTCGGACTGCGTGCTCCAGCAGAGCGAGAAGCGCGACAAGTGCGCCGCCGGCGATCCGGTCGCCCCCGCCAAGGCCGCCGGCCTCCAGCAGGGTGACAAGATCGTCGCGTTCAACGGCAAGAAGGTCGACGACTGGTCGGCGCTCCAGAAGGACATCCGGGCCACCCTCGGCCCGGCCACCCTCACCGTGGAGCGCGCGGGCCAGCGGGTCGAGCTCAAGGCGAACCTGATCGAGAACACGGTCGCCAAGACGGACGGCCGCGGGCAGTACGTCAAGGACCAGTACGTCACGGCGGGCTTCCTCGGCTTCGCCCCGGCCAGCGGTTACGTGGAGCAGTCCTTCCCGCAGGCCGTCTCGCACATGGGCGACATGATGGAGTCCGGCGTCGAGTCCTTGATCGCGCTGCCGTCCAAGATCCCGGCCCTGTGGAACGCCGTGTTCAACGGCGCGGAGCGGGACGCGAACGGCCCGATGGGCATCGTCGGCGCGGCCCGGGTCAGCGGCGAGATCTTCACGCTGGACCTGCCGGCCACGCACATCCTGGTGATCTTCCTGAACCTGCTGGCCGGGTTCAACCTCTCGCTGTTCCTCTTCAACATGCTCCCGCTGCTGCCCCTCGACGGCGGCCACATCGCGGGCGCGCTGTGGGAGTCGGTGCGCCGCAACGTGGCCCGCGTCTTCCGCCGCCCGGACCCGGGCCCGTTCGACGTGGCGAAGCTGATGCCGCTGGCGTACGTGGTCGCCGGCGTCTTCGTCTGCTTCACGCTGCTCGTGCTCGTCGCCGACGTGGTGAACCCGATCAAGATCACCTAGGTCGGCCGGTCCGGCCGGACCGCCGGGACCGGTCGACCGGCCCGGGGCGGGCCGGTCGACCGTCCTCTCATCCGCATGGCGTACGACCGTACGTACGGGGCCGGGCACACATCGTGCCCGGCCCCGTACGTTCGGGTGGCAGGGCCCCCGCGATGCGCGAGGCGCGCGCTGATTGGCGTAATCTCGAAGGCTGGAGCCCGCCGATCTCGGGACCTTGATCCACACCTTGGGGTTGCACAGCAGATGACTGCCATCTCTCTCGGAATTCCGTCCGTGCCGACGAAGCTTGCCGACCGCCGGGTCAGCCGCAAGATCCAGGTCGGTTCCGTGGCCGTCGGCGGCGACGCACCCATCTCGGTGCAGTCGATGACCACGACGCGGACCTCCGACATCGGCGCCACCCTCCAGCAGATCGCCGAGCTGACCGCCTCCGGCTGCAACATCGTCCGCGTGGCCTGCCCCACGCAGGACGACGCCGACGCGCTCGCCGTGATCGCGAAGAAGTCGCAGATCCCGGTCATCGCCGACATCCACTTCCAGCCGAAGTACGTGTTCGCCGCGATCGACGCCGGCTGCGCCGCCGTCCGCGTCAACCCCGGCAACATCAAGCAGTTCGACGACAAGGTCAAGGAGATCGCGCGCGCCGCCAAGGACGCGGGCACCCCGATCCGGATCGGCGTCAACGCGGGCTCCCTCGACGCGCGCCTGCTGAAGAAGTACGGCAAGGCCACCCCCGAGGCGCTGGTCGAGTCCGCGCTGTGGGAGGCCTCCCTCTTCGAGGAGCACGGCTTCAGCGACATCAAGATCTCGGTCAAGCACAACGACCCGGTCGTCATGGTCAACGCCTACCGCCAGCTGGCCGCCGCCTGCGACTACCCGCTGCACCTGGGCGTCACCGAGGCCGGCCCGGCCTTCCAGGGCACCATCAAGTCCGCCGTCGCCTTCGGCGCGCTGCTCTCCGAGGGCATCGGCGACACGATCCGGGTCTCCCTCTCCGCCCCGCCGGTCGAGGAGATCAAGGTCGGCAACCAGATCCTGGAGTCGCTGAACCTCAAGCCCCGCCGCCTGGAGATCGTCTCCTGCCCGTCCTGCGGACGCGCCCAGGTCGACGTCTACAAGCTGGCCGAGGAGGTCACGGCGGGCCTGGAGGGCATGGAGGTCCCGCTGCGCGTCGCGGTCATGGGCTGCGTCGTCAACGGCCCCGGCGAGGCCCGTGAGGCCGACCTGGGCGTCGCCTCCGGCAACGGCAAGGGCCAGATCTTCGTGAAGGGCGAGGTCATCAAGACCGTCCCCGAGTCCAAGATCGTGGAGACCCTCATCGAAGAGGCCCTGAAGATCGCCGAGCAGATGGAGAAGGACGGCATCCCCTCCGGCGAGCCCACCGTGGCCATCGGCGTCTGAGCCCCGGCACCCCGAGGCATCCGCCCGGCCCCCCGAGGCATCCGCCCCGGCCCCGTTCCCGCAGCTCGCGGGCGGGGCCGGGGCTTTTTCGTGACCTGTGGGACCAGGCATCCTCCGGCGCCGCCGGGTACAGTGCGGAGATCAGCAGACTTGCATGGTGAGGCCCCAGTGTTGACGCAGACCACCACCCGGGTCCTTGAACCCAGTGATCTCGACGCCGCGCTCGCAGTCCTCGGACGCGAACCGGTCGAGAACGCGTTCGTCACCTCGCGGGTCCAGGTCGCCGGACTCGACCCCTGGCGCCTGGGCGGCGAGATGTGGGGCTGGTACGCCGACGGCGAGCTCCGGTCCCTCTGCTACGCGGGCGCCAACCTGGTGCCCGTCTGCGCCGGTCCCGACGCCGTACGCGCCTTCGCCGACCGGGCCCGCCGCACCGGCCGCCGCTGCTCCTCCATCGTCGGCCCCGCCGAGGCCACCCGGCTGCTGTGGCAGCTCCTGGAGCCCAGCTGGGGCCCGGCCCGCGACGTGCGCTCCAACCAGCCCCTCATGGTCATCGAACAGCCGTCCACCGAGGTCGGGGCCGACCCCCTGGTCCGCCGGATCCGCAAGGAAGAGCTGGAACTGATCATGCCCGCCTGCGTGGCCATGTTCACCGAGGAGGTCGGCATCTCCCCGCTGGCCGGGGACGGCGGCCTGCTCTACCAGGCCCGCGTCGCCGAGCTCGTCGCCGGTGGCCGCTCCTTCGCCCGCGTCGAGGACGGCAAGGTCGTCTTCAAGGCCGAGATCGGCGCCGCCACCGCCCGCGCCTGCCAGATCCAGGGCGTGTGGGTGGACCCCGAGTTCCGCGGCCGGGGGCACTCCGAGACCGGGATGGCCGCCGTCGTGCAGTATGCGCTGCGTGACGTGGCGCCCGTGGTCAGCCTCTACGTCAACGACTTCAACACCGCCGCGCGGGCGGCCTACCGGCGCGTGGGCTTCCGCGAGGTCGGCGCCTTCATGAGCGTGCTCTTCTAGGGGCGCCCGGGCTCGTCCGGGCGGCCGACGGGGCCTCGTATCCCTCGCCGGTGCGCCCGAGTATGGTCACCGCATGCTGCCTATGCCCGACGACCCCGACCGGCCCGCCGGACTCCGCATCGGCCCCCTCGACCTCGCCGCCCGCGTGGACGAGGCCCTGCGCGTACAGGCCGTCGCCTTCGGGCTCAGCGAGGAGGAGGTCGGCATCCGGCGCTACATCGTCCAGCGCCACATGCAGTGCCGCGGCGCCCGGGCCCTCGGGGCGTTCGCCGAGGACGGGGCACTCGCCGGGTTCGTGTACGGGATGCCCAACGACCGCAGCCACTGGTGGTCCACCATCGTCGAGCCGTACCTGCGGGCCGGCGGCCACGAAGGCTGGCTCGACCACTCCTTCGTCATCACCGAACTGCACGTGCACCCCGGCTTCCAGGGACACGGAGTCGGCCGCGCCCTGATCACCCGGATCACCGACTCCGCCGCCGAGCCCCGCTCGATCCTCTCCGCCATCGACACCGACAGCCCGGCCCGCGCGCTCTACCGCGCCCTCGGCTACACGGACCTCGCCCGCCAGGTCCACTTCCCGAGCGCCGGCCTCCCGTACGCCGTCATGGGCGCGCCGCTGCCCCTGCTGTCCCCGGGCCACTTCCGGCGCTGAAATCGTTGCCGGGTCCCGCGCCGGGCCCGGTAGCCTCCCGTCATGTCAACGCAACACGTGCAGCGCATGTCCCGCCTCATGGCCAAGACCCTCCGCGAGGACCCGGCCGACGCCGAAACCCTCAGCCACCGCCTCCTGGTCCGCGCCGGATACGTCCGGCGCACCTCCGCCGGAGTGTGGTCCTGGCTGCCGCTCGGCAAGCGGGTCCTGGACAACGTCTCGCGCATCGTCCGCGAGGAGATGGACGCGATCGGCGCCCAGGAGGTGCTGCTCCCGGCCCTGCTGCCGAAGGAGCCGTACGAGGTCAGCGGACGCTGGTCGGAGTACGGGGACCTGCTCTTCCGGCTCAAGGACCGCAAGGGCGCGGACTACCTGCTCGGCCCGACCCACGAGGAGATCTTCACCCTCGTGGTGAAGGACCAGTGCACGTCCTACAAGGACCTGCCGGTCATGCTGTACCAGATCCAGACCAAGTACCGGGACGAGGCGCGGCCGCGCTCCGGCGTGCTGCGGGGCCGCGAGTTCCAGATGAAGGACTCGTACTCCTTCGACGTGAGCGACGAGGGCCTCGCGCAGTCCTACGCCCTCCACCGGGCCGCCTACCGGCGGATCTTCGAGCGGCTCGGGCTCGACCACCGGATCGTGTCGGCGGTGTCGGGAGCGATGGGCGGCTCCGCGTCCGAGGAGTTCCTGGCGCCGGCCGAGGCCGGGGAGGACACCTTCGTGGACTGCCCGTCCTGTGACTACGCCGCGAACACGGAGGCGGTGACCTTCGCCCTGGCCCCGGCGGCCGGTGAGCACGCGCCGCTGGAGGAGATCCCCACCCCCGACACCCCCACGATCGAGACCCTGGCGGCACACCTGGGCGTACCGGCGTCGGCGACGCTGAAGAACCTGCTCGTGAAGGTGGACGGCGAGATCGTGGCCGTCGGGGTGCCGGGCGACCGGGAGGTGGACCTGGCCAAGCTGGGCGAGCATCTCGCCCCGGCCGCGGTGGAGTTGGTGACGGCCGAGGACTTCGCGGACCGGCCCGATCTGGTACGCGGCTACGTGGGCCCGCAGGGCCTGGACAAGGTGCGCTACCTGGCCGACCCCCGCGTCGCGCCCGGGACTTCATGGGTGACCGGGGCCAACAAGCCCGACACGCACGCCCGGAACGTGGTCTGCGGGCGGGACTTCGAGGTCGACCAGTACCTGGACGTCGTGGTGGTCGAGGCCGGCGACCCCTGCCCCGCCTGTGGCGCCGGGCTGCGACTCGACCGCGCGATCGAGATCGGGCACATCTTCCAGCTGGGCCGCAAGTACGCGGACGCGTTCGGGCTCGACGTGCTGGGCCGGGAGGGCAAGCCGGTCCGGGTCACGATGGGCTCGTACGGGATCGGCGTCTCCCGCGCGGTGGCCGCGCTCGCCGAGCAGACGGCCGACGAGCGGGGCCTGTGCTGGCCGGCGGCGGTGGCCCCGGCCGACGTCCACGTGGTGGCCGCGGGCAAGGCCGTACCGCTGGCGCTGGCCGAACAGGCCGCCGACGCGCTGGCCGCGACGGGGCTGCGGGTCCTGCTGGACGACCGGCCGGGGCTGTCGCCCGGGGTCAAGCTCACGGATGCGGAGCTGATCGGCGTGCCGTGGATCCTGGTGGCGGGGCGGCGCTCCGCCGAATCGGTGGTCGAACTGCAGAACCGCGCGACGGGCACCCGCGAGGAACTCCCCCTGGCCGAGGCCCTGGCCCGCCTCGGCTAGGTCGTGTCGTCAAGCCCCGTCCGGTCGGCGGGGGCGGACCTCGCCGGGAGGTCGCCCCCGGGGCCGCCCGGGCCGAGGGCCGGTGCGGCGGGCTCCGGGGCGACCTCGGGCGGCGCCGGACGTTCCGCAGCGGCCGGGCGCTGCGCCGGGGCCGTCTGCGGCGCAGGCGCCGGGTGCTCCGCCGGTGGCGGGGCGGCCCGTTCGAGGAAGCGCAGGAGCTCCACCGGGAAGGGGAGGACCAGCGTGGAGTTCTTCTCCGCCGCCACCGCCACCACCGTCTGGAGCAGCCGCAGCTGAAGCGCCGCCGGCTGCTCCGACATGACCTCCGCGGCCTCGGCCAGCTTCTTCGAAGCCTGCAGCTCGGCATCCGCGTTGATGACCCGCGCCCGGCGTTCGCGGTCCGCCTCCGCCTGCCGCGCCATCGACCGCTTCATCGTCTCGGGCAGCGACACGTCCTTGATCTCGACCCGGTCGATCTGCACGCCCCACCCCACCGCGGGGCTGTCGATCATCAGCTCCAGGCCCTGGTTCAGCTGCTCCCGGTTGGACAGCAGATCGTCCAGGTCCGACTTGCCGATGATCGAGCGCAGCGAGGTCTGCGCCATCTGCGAGACCGCGAACCGGTAGTCCTCCACCTCGATGATCGCGTTCGCCGCGTCGACGACCTTGAAGTACACGACCGCGTCCACCCGCACCGTGACGTTGTCCCGCGTGATGCCCTCCTGAGCGGGCACCGGCATCGTCACGATCTGCATGTTCACCTTGCGGAGGCGGTCCACCACCGGGACGATCATGGTGAATCCCGGCCCGCGGATGCCCTGCCGCAGCCGGCCGAAGCGGAAGACCACGCCTCGCTCGTACTGCCTCACCACACGGCCCGCCGCGCCCAGACAGGCCACGACACCCACGCCCGCGGCGATTGCCGCTGTCAGCAGTTCTTCGACCATGACGGCCCCCTGCCGGACATACCTTCCTACCTACGGTATGCCCTACAACCAGGCCGCGAACTCCAGCAGCAGCTCCGCGTCCCGGCGCCGTCCCGCCGCCAGCGCCCGGTTCCCCGACTCCACCGCGCGGAACAGCGTCCAGCCCCGCAGCCGGTCCCGGTCCACCTCCAGCGAGTCGGCCAGCTTGTTCACCCGACGCCGCGCGCCCGCCGCCCCCGCGGAGGAGGCGACCTGGTCCTCCAACCGGTCCCGGACCAGCCGCGCCAGATCGTAGGCCCGCTCGCCGACCAGCGGGTCCGGACCCACCGTCAGCCACGGCGCCCGCTCACCCGCCAGCACCTTGCCCTGCCGGAAGTTGCCGTGCAGCAGCAGCTCCTCACCGGGCGCCGCGATCAGCTCCTCGCGGACCGCCAGAGCCGCCGCGGCCAGCGCCTCGGCCTCCGGCGGAGCCTGGCGCAGGACCTCCGCCTGCGCGGCCGTGCGCTGCGCCACCGTTTCCCAGCCGTGGCCCGCGCCCGGCGCGATCCACAGCCGCCGCAACGTGCCGCAGGCCTCCAGCAGCGCCTTCGCCTCCGGCAGCGACCGCAGCGAGACCTCCGGGTGGAGCCGCTCCAGGAGCAGCGCCCCGTCCTGCGCGTGGTGCCGCGAGTCGATGACCCGTACGGCCCCGAAACCGCCCCAGTGGGCCAGTGCCGCCAGCTCCCGGTCGGGCCGGGCCCCGGGGGGCGCCAGCTTCAGCGCGGCCGGGGTTCCGTCGGCGTACCGGACGAGGACCACCAGGCTGCTGCGGCCGCCGGGGGCCTGGACCCGCTGGGCCGACACCTCACGCCGGGCCAGCGCCTCCTCGGTGAGCCGGGGCAACCGCCCCAGCCAGTCCGCGTTCTGCGCCGTCTCCGGCATCTCGCCGAGCGCCCGTACAAGCCGCTGCGGCGGTTCGAAAGCCATGCGTGCGTGGTCCCTTTCAGCTGTGCTGGGCTCGTTGCGCTTCTTCCGCACGTTCCGTGAGCCCAGGGAAGGCTACGCCGACACCGCGCCAGCGTGCCGCGCGGACCGCCGCGGCGCTCAGCGCGTCGGCCGCCTCGCGGCGCAGCTGGCCGTCCGCCGCCCGCACCAGGTCGGAGTAGGCGCCCGCCACCCGGTCCTCGATGCCGGCGGCCAGCCGTTCGGCGTCGCCGGGCGTGCGCAGCTCGAAGGGCAGGGCGTACGCGGCTTCCGAAGGCCGGGGCGATCCGCCCAGGTCACGCACGGTGCGGGTGAGCGCGTCACGTCGCGCGAGGTGGCTCCCGTACGCCTCGCGGGCCTCGGTCGCCCGGGCGGGCGCGATCCGCGCGCCGATCACCCCGTAGGCGTACGCGGCGGCGTGCTCGGCGGCCAGCGCGGACTGCGCGGCCTCCAGGGGGCGGTTCGCCGCGGAGGGCTCGGTCTTCACGGTCATGCTCCCGGGGTCGAGGTCAGCAGGTACGCGTGGACCGCGCCGCAGGCCGCCACCGAGGCCAGCAGCCGGGCCAGCTCCCCGGGGGCGCCGGCGAGTGCGATGGTCCGGGCCTCGGACAGGCTCCGCTCGGCGTCCGAGAGGGCGGTGAGGGCGTCGGCGGCCTTCGCCGGGACCGGTTCCCCGCTCGGCGCGGGGGCCCCGGCGGCCGCACCGCTCGGCGCGGCGGAGCCGGACCGGGAGGCCGCCGGGGACGGGGACCCGTTCGCCCGGCCGGCGGAGGGGGCCAGGGCGGACGTGTGCGCCGCGACCGAGGCGCGCAGCGGTGCGAGGCGCCCGGCCAGGTCCGGATGGGCGGCGATCGTGGCGTCGTAACGTTCCAGCAGCCGCTCGGTCTCACGGACGGCGTTCTCCCGCATCCGCCGTTCGAGTGGAATCCCGGCGCCTTCGCCCGGGGCTCCGTCCCCGCCCGAGCATCCGGTGAGCAGCGCCGCCCCGGCCGCGGCGGCGGCTCCGGTGAGCACGCTCCGGCGCGAGGGCCGCGCGCTCGTGGCCGGGCGCGCGGGCGCGGGACGCGGGGGAGGCATGGTCCAGGGCACGACGACGTCCTCCGGAGGTGGTGGCGGGGCAGGGTGTGATCACGGTACCCGGGGACCCCGGCGGCAGCGCGGACGGCAACACCCCCCGCGACCGGATACCCTTTGACCTGACACGCGACGGAAAACCACAACAGCACACGCGGCCGAGGAGTCACCCGGATGAGCACCACCCAGAGCGACAGGCTGCGCGGACTGCTGGAGCCGCTCGTCGCCGCCAAGGGCCTGGACCTCGAAGACATCGAGATGTCCAAGGCGGGCAAGCGCCGGATGCTGCGGATCATCGTGGATTCCGATGAGGGTGTGGAGCTGGACGCCTGTGCCGAGCTGAGCCGCGAGGTCTCCGATCTGCTCGACGAGACCGACGCGATGGGTGAGGACGAGTACGTCCTCGAAGTGAGCTCGCCGGGCGCCGACCGCCCGCTGACCGAGCACCGTCACTACATCCGGGCGATCGGCCGCCTCGTGAAGTTCCAGCTGGCCGAGAGCGGGGAACTGATCGCCCGCATCCTCGACGTGGACGAAGAGGGCATGGACCTCGAAGTACCGGGCGTGAAGGGCCGCAAGGCGACCGCCCGCCGCATCGCTTTCACCGACATCGCCAAGGCGCGTGTCGAGATCGAGTTCAACCGCAAGGACAAGAAGGAAGAGGAGGCGTAGCCGTGGACATCGACATGAGTGCCCTGCGGGGTCTGGTCCGGGAGAAGGAGATCTCCTTCGACCTGCTCGTCGAGGCGATCGAGTCGGCCCTCCTCATCGCGTACCACCGCACCGAGGGCAGCTTCCGCCGTGCCCGCGTCGTGCTCGACCGCACCAACGGTCACGTGGTCGTGTGGGCGACGGAAGACCCGAAGGATCTCGAAGAGGGCCAGGAGCCCAAGGAGTTCGACGACACCCCGTCGGACTTCGGCCGGATCGCCGCGACGACCGCCAAGCAGGTGATCCTGCAGCGTCTGCGCGACGCCGAGGACGACCTGACCTTCGGCGAGTTCGCCGGCCGTGAGGGCGACGTCATCACCGGTGTGGTGCAGCAGGGCAAGGACCCGAAGAACGTCCTCGTCGACATCGGCAAGCTGGAGGCCATCCTGCCGGTGCAGGAGCAGGTCCCCGGCGAGGAGTACACGCACGGCCTGCGCCTGAAGGCGTACGTGGTGCGCGTGGCGAAGGGTGTCCGCGGCCCGTCCGTGACCCTGTCGCGGACCCACCCCAACCTGGTGAAGAAGCTGTTCGCCCTGGAGGTCCCGGAGATCGCCGACGGCAGCGTCGAGATCTCGGCGATCGCCCGTGAGGCCGGTCACCGCACCAAGATCGCCGTACGGTCCACCCGCTCGGGCCTGAACCCGAAGGGCGCCTGCATCGGCCCGATGGGCAGCCGCGTGCGCAACGTGATGGCCGAGCTGCACGGCGAGAAGATCGACATCGTCGACTGGTCGGACGACCCGGCGGAGATGGTAGCCAACGCCCTGTCACCCGCCCGGGTGAGCAAGGTCGAGGTCGTCGACTGGGACTCCCGTTCGGCCCGGGTGACCGTGCCCGACTACCAGCTGTCGCTGGCCATCGGCAAGGAGGGCCAGAACGCCCGCCTCGCCGCGCGGCTCACCGGCTGGCGCATCGACATCCGTCCCGACACCGAGACGTCCTCGGACGCGGACGGCGACCGGGGCCGGGACCGGGACCGGGACGGCCACCGCGAAGCGGACCGTCACGCGGACCGGCGCGGGGAATAAACCACTACCGTCCGGAGCTTTCCGGGCGGTAGACAGGGACCCCGCAGGCCGGGGTCCCTGGCCTTTGGGCCCTCCGGGGCCCGCATGGATCACAACAACATCCGTTCGATTTTTCGCCCGAAGGGGTGAGGTCGGTGCGGGGAGGTAGACTTAGGCGTGTCTGGCCGGACGCAAGCCCGCGCATGCCCCGAACGCACCTGTGTGGGGTGTCGGGAGCGAGCGGCCAAGAGCGATCTGCTGCGCATCGTGGCGGTCGAGGACGAATGCGTCCCCGATCCTCGCGGTACGCTGCCCGGCCGGGGTGCTTACGTGCACCCTGCCGTGGTCTGCCTCGACCAGGCGGTCCGCCGCAGAGCGTTCCCCCGGGCCCTTCGGTCCGCAGGAGCGCTCGACACGGCGGCATTGCGCAAAGCCGTGGCCGGTGAGGCCGGGGCGACACCGTAAGAAGTAGTACGGCACGGATACCCCGTGCGGTCAGGTACCTCGCGAGTTGGAAGTAGGTCGAGATTGCGATGAGCACTCGATGAGTACGCGATGAGTACGCCCATGAAGTAGCGACGGTCCGGCGTAACCCGGACCTAAAAGGAGCGAAGTGGCTAAGGTCCGGGTATACGAACTCGCCAAGGAGTTCGGGGTAGAGAGCAAGGTCGTCATGGCCAAGCTCCAAGAACTCGGTGAATTCGTCCGTTCGGCGTCCTCGACGATCGAGGCGCCGGTTGTACGCAAGTTGACTGACGCACTGCAGGGGCCCGGCGGCAACGCCGGCAAGTCCGCTGCGAAGCCCGGCGCGCCCCGCAAGGCCGCGCCCGCCAAGCCCGCAGCGCCCTCCCCGGCCGCTGCGGCACGTCCTGCCGCCCCGAAGCCCGGCGCACCGGCCCCCAAGCCGGTCGTTGCCGAGGCTCCGGCCGCCAGCACGCCCGCCCCGGTGACTCCGGCCGCATCCGGCCCGCGTCCCGGTCCCAAGGCTCCCGCCCCGAAGCCCGCTCCGGCGGCTCCCGTGGCGACCGAGTTCTCCGCGCCTCCGGCGGCCCCGGCCGCCCCGGCGCGCACCGAGCGTCCCGCCGCCGCGGCCCCCGGTCCGCGTCCGGCGCAGCAGCAGCGTCCCGCCCAGGGCGGCCAGGCCGGTGCCCGTCCCGGCGCCCCGCGTCCGGCCGGCACCGCCCCCGGCGGCCAGGCCCAGCGCCCCGCCGGCGGTCAGGCCCCGCGTCCGCAGGGCGCCCGTCCGGCCGGTCCCCGTCCGGGCAACAACCCCTTCACCTCTGGTGGCTCCACCGGCATGGCGCGCCCGCAGGCGCCCCGTCCGGCCGGCGCTCCCCGTCCCGGTGCCCCCGGCGCCGGCGGCGGCCAGGGTGCTCCCCGCCCGCAGGGTGGCCCCGGTGGCGCTCCGCGTCCGCAGGGTCCCGGCGGCGCCCGTCCCACCCCGGGCGGCATGCCCCGTCCGCAGGGCGGCGCCCCGCGTCCGGGTGGTGCTCCCGGTGGTAACCGTCCCAACCCGGGCATGATGCCGCAGCGTCCCGCTGCCGGTGGTCCCGGTCCGCGTCCCGGCGGCGGCCCCGGTGGCCGTGGTCCCGGTGCGGGTGGTCCGCGTCCCGGCGGCGGCGCAGGCCGTCCGGCGGGCGGCGGCTTCGCCGGTCGTCCGGCCGGTCCGGGCTCGCGTCCCGGCGGCGGTGGCGGCTTCGGCGGTCCCCGTCCCGGTGGCGGCGGCTTCGGCGGCGGTCCGGCCGGTGCCGGTGGCGGCGGTCGTCCCGGCTTCGGCGGGCGTCCCGGTGGTCCCGGTGCCCGTGGTGGCACGCAGGGCGCCTTCGGCCGTCCCGGTGGTCCGGCCCGTCGTGGTCGCAAGTCCAAGCGTCAGAGGCGCCAGGAGTACGAGGCCATGCAGGCCCCGTCCGTCGGCGGCGTGATGCTGCCTCGCGGCCAGGGCGAGACCGTTCGCCTGTCGCGCGGTGCCTCCCTCACCGACTTCGCGGAGAAGATCAACGCCAACCCGGCGTCGCTCGTCGCCGTGATGATGAACCTCGGCGAGATGGTCACTGCCACGCAGTCCGTCTCCGACGAGACGCTCGAGATGCTGGCCGGCGAGATGAACTACCAGGTTCAGATCGTCAGCCCGGAGGAAGAGGACCGCGAGCTCCTCGAGGGCTTCGACATCGAGTTCGGCGAGGACGAGGGCGGCGAGGAGTTCCTCCTGCCGCGTCCGCCGGTCGTGACCGTCATGGGTCACGTCGACCACGGTAAGACCCGACTGCTCGACGCCATCCGCAAGACGAACGTCGTTGCGGGCGAGGCCGGCGGCATCACGCAGCACATCGGTGCCTACCAGGTCGGTACCGAGGTCAACGGTGAAGAGCGCAAGATCACCTTCATCGACACCCCGGGTCACGAGGCGTTCACCGCCATGCGTGCCCGTGGTGCCAAGTCGACCGACATCGCGATCCTCGTGGTCGCGGCCAACGACGGCGTCATGCCGCAGACGATCGAGGCGCTCAACCACGCCAAGGCCGCCGGCGTCCCGATCGTCGTCGCGGTCAACAAGATCGACGTCGAGGGTGCGGACCCGGTCAAGGTGCGCGGTCAGCTCACCGAGTTCGGTCTGGTCGCCGAGGAGTACGGCGGCGACACGATGTTCGTCGACATCTCCGCCAAGCAGGGTCTGCACATCGACTCCCTGCTCGAGGCCGTCGTCCTCACCGCCGACGCCTCGCTCGACCTGCGCGCCAACCCGGAGCAGGACGCTCAGGGTATTGCGATCGAGTCCCACCTCGACCGCGGCCGCGGTGCCGTCGCCACCGTCCTCGTCCAGCGCGGTACCCTCCGCGTCGGCGACACGATGGTCGTGGGCGACGCCTACGGCCGAGTGCGCGCCATGCTCGACGACAAGGGCAACAACGTCGAGGAAGCGGGTCCGTCGACCCCCGTCCTGGTCCTGGGTCTCACCAACGTCCCCGGCGCCGGCGACAACTTCCTCGTCGTCGACGAGGACCGTACGGCCCGTCAGATCGCCGAGAAGCGTGCTGCGCGTGAGCGCAACGCCAACTTCGCCAAGCGCGTCCGTCGCGTGTCCCTCGAGGACCTCGACTCCGTGCTCAAGGCCGGTCTGGTCCAGGAACTCAACCTCATCATCAAGGGCGACGCGTCCGGTGCGGTCGAGGCTCTCGAGTCCTCGCTGCTCCAGCTCGACGTCGGTGAAGAGGTCGACATCCGGGTCCTGCACCGCGGTGTGGGTGCGGTCACCGAGTCCGACATCTCGCTGGCGATGGGCTCCGACGCCATCGTCATCGGTTACAACGTCCGTGCGGCCGGCCGTGCCGCGCAGATGGCGGACCGCGAGGGTGTCGACGTCCGCTACTACTCGGTGATCTACCAGGCCATCGAGGAGATCGAGGCGGCCCTCAAGGGTCTGCTCAAGCCGGAGTACGAAGAGGTCGAGCTCGGTACGGCGGAGGTCCGCGAGATCTTCCGCTCGTCCAAGCTGGGCAACATCGCGGGTGTTCTCATCCGCTCCGGCGAGGTCAAGCGCAACACCAAGGCGCGGCTCCTGCGCGATGGCAAGGTCATCGCCGAGAACCTCACCATCTCCGGTCTGCGCCGCTTCAAGGACGACGTCACCGAGATCCGCGAAGGCTTCGAGGGCGGTATCAACCTCGGTTCCTTCAACGACATCAAGATCGACGACGTCATCGCGACGTACGAGATGCGCGAGAAGCCCCGCGCGTAAGCGCGAGGCGGTTCGCACCGTGTCGTAAGGCGTAAGGCTCGTACGGCCGAAAGGCCGTACGAGTAGCACCGGGGCCGGTCGGCGGAATATCCGTCGATCGGCCCCGGCCGTTGCGTGTACGGTTCTGGTGACCCTGCCGCGCGTTGGCCCGGCAGGCCACCGAACCCGCACCGGCGGGATATCCGGAACTGCATGTACGTGGGGACTCTGTCCTTCGATCTGCTCCTCGGCGATGTTCACTCGCTCAAGGAGAAACGCTCCGTCGTCCGGCCCATCGTGGCCGAGCTCCAACGCAAGTTCTCCGTGAGCGCGGCAGAGGTGGGCGACCAGGACCTGCACCGCAGGGCCCGTATAGGGGTCGCCCTGGTGAGTGGGGACGCGGGGTTCGTATCGGACGTACTGGACCGCTGTGAGCGGCTGGTCGCGGCGCGTCCGGAAGTGGAACTGCTGTCGGTACGACGGCGGCTCCACGGTGATGAAGACTGACTGCAAGAAAAGAAGGAGACGGACCAGTGGCCGACAATGCGCGGGCGAAGAAGCTGGCGGACCTCATCCGGGAGGTGGTGGCCGAGAAGCTGCAGCGCGGTGTCAAGGACCCCCGCCTCGGTACGCACGTGACCATCACGGACACCAGGGTCACCGGCGACCTGCGGGAGGCCACGGTCTTCTACACGGTCTACGGTGACGACGAGGACCGGGCCAGCGCGGCAGCGGGCCTGGAGAGCGCCAAGGGCGTGCTGCGCTCCGCGGTCGGCCGGGCGGCGGGAACCAAGTTCACGCCCACCCTGACCTTCGTGGCGGACGCCCTCCCGGAGAACGCCAAGACCATCGAGGACCTCCTCGACAAGGCGCGCGCCTCCGACGCCCAGGTGCGCGAGGTGTCCTCCGGCGCGAAGTACGCCGGCGACGCCGACCCGTACAAGAAGCCGGGCGACGAGGACGACGAGGACGCAGCCGCGGAATGAGCACCGACGCAGGGAAGACTCCGGACGGCCTTGTCATCGTCGACAAGCCGTCCGGCTTCACTTCGCACGACGTGGTCGCCAAGATGCGGGGGATCGCCAAGACCCGCCGCGTCGGCCACGCCGGCACGCTCGACCCGATGGCCACGGGCGTACTCGTCCTCGGCGTGGAGAAGGCCACCAAGCTCCTGGGCCACCTCGCGCTGACGGAGAAGGAGTACCTCGGCACCATCAGGCTGGGCCAGAACACCCTCACGGATGACGCCGAGGGCGAGATCACCTCCTCCGCGGACGCCTCCGCGGTGACCCGCGAGGCGGTGGACAAGGGCATCGCCAAGCTGTCCGGCGAGATCATGCAGGTCCCGTCCAAGGTCAGCGCCATCAAGATCAAGGGCGTGCGCTCCTACAAGCGCGCCCGCGACGGCGAGGACTTCGAGATCCCGGCCCGGCCGGTGACCATCTCGTCCTTCCAGGTGTACGACATGCGCGACGCCGAGGCCGAGGACGGCACCAAGGTCGTCGACCTCGTCGTCTCCGTCGTCTGCTCCAGCGGTACGTACATCCGCGCCCTGGCCCGCGACCTGGGCGCCGACCTCGGTGTCGGCGGCCACCTGACGGCGCTGCGGCGCACCCGGGTGGGGCCGTACAAGCTCGACCGGGCGCGGACGCTGGACCAGCTCCAGGAGGAGCTGACCGTCATGCCGATCGGCGAGGCGGCGGCCGCGGCCTTCCCGCGCTGGGACCTGGACGCCCGGCGGGCCTCGCTGCTCACCAACGGTGTGCGGATCGACATGCCGGACGAGTACGGGGACGGCAGGACGGTCGCCGTGTACGGGCCGCAGGGGCAGCTGCTCGGGCTCGTGGAGAGCAAGGGCGGCAAGGCGAAGTCGCTCGCGGTCTTCGTCTGACGCGGGGGTCGGGGGCTCGGAGGCCGCTGGGCTCTGACGGACGATCTTGTTGACGTGGAGCGGTGAGCGCACATGGACTGCTGCTCACCGCTCCACGACCCCCCTCGGGTAGGTCTCTATCCACCCGGAGCCCCTTATTCACCCGTCCGAGCAGGCGCTCGGAGTGAATGGAGGGAGCGAAAGGGGGCGCTTTCGCCTCGTGTGCTTTTCCCGCTGATCTTCACCTGCCTACCGTCATGAGCACGGGTACGGCGGGGGAGTGGTGCGGCAATGGCGGAGCTCGTCAGGATCTGCGATCTCGCCGGGCGGGTGCGGGGCAGCGGCTTCGTCGCCGACGACCGCGGGACGGTGATCACCGGTCACGAGGCCGTCGACGGACTGGCCCAGGTGGTCCTGCACGGACCGGGCCGGCGGACCTGGCTGGCCGAGGCGGAGGACGTGACCGCCCTGCCCTGGCTCGCGCTGGCTCTCGTACGCACCGACGGGCTCGGGCTGCGGCCACTGCCGGTCGCGATGCGGGAGGAGATCACTCCGGGGACGTACGTACGGCTCCTCGCGCGGGGCTGGCGCCAGGCACGGGTGCTCGCGGCCGGCGCGGAGGTCACGTACACCGCGCCGGAGCGGTCCCACGTACTGCCCGCCACCCTGGAGCTGGCGATCGGGACGGACGGCCGGGACGCCCTGCAACGGGGCGGGGAGGTCTGCGGCGGCCCGGTGTTCGACGCCGGGACCGGAGCCGTGCTCGCGGTGCTGGGCACCGCTCTGCACGCGGAGCACCGCTCCGGCGGTTTCGCCGTCCCCCTGCGCGCGGCGGCCACGGCCCCGGGCGCAGGCCCCCTCGCCGCCCTGCTGGAGCGGAACTCCGCCACCGTGCCCGGGTACGGCGCGGACCTGAACCTCGCCGGCGCGCTGGAGCTGACCGGCACCACCCTGGGCCCGGCCCTCACCCCGGACGGGCCGCAACCCGTCGAGCGCCCCGGTATCGCCGCCGGACTGGCCGCCTTCACGGAAACGGGCCGCCCGGTCCTCGGGCTGGTCGGAGACCCCGGAACCGGCCGCACGACGGCGCTGGCCGAGCTCGCCGCCCGCCGCGCCCGGGGCGACCGGCCCGCGCCCACGCTGTGGCTGCGCGGAGCCGACCTGCGGGCCGGGGACGCCTCGCTGGCGGACGCGGTGGCCCGGACGCTGTCGGCGGCGGCCCGGATCCTGGAGGCGGGTGCGGGGCGTGCCCCGGATACGGGCGGGTGGGGGAGCAGTTCGGCGGCTTCGGGTGACGCCGGTGCGGGGGATGACTCGGCGGGCTGGGCGGGTCCCCGAGCTGCCTCGGCCGACTCGACCGGTCGGGATGCTCCCGCGGCTTGGGCCGGTCGGGATTCTGGAGCGGCTCCGGCTGGTTCGGGCGGTGGGGATGCCGCTTCGGCGGTTCGGGCCGGTCGGGAGTCCGGGGCGGCTCCGGCCGGTTCGGGCGGTGGGGTGGGGGCGTCCGGTCCGGGTGCAGGGGATGCTTCGGCGGCTGCGACTGATCCGGGGATCTGGGTGGTTCGGCCGCGTTCGGCTGCCGAGGATGTCCCGGCCGCTTCGGGCGCTCGGGTGGCCCCGGCAGATGCGGGTGCGTGGGGCGCCTCGGATGTTCCGGTTGATCCGGGGCTTTGGGTTCCGTCCGGGCCGGACGCCCCGGATGCCCAAGACGTCTTGGGGGCGCCGGTGGGGCCGGGGGCTTGGGTGGCTGGGCCCGGTTGTGGTGCTTGGACTGCCTCGGACGCTTCGGTTGGTGCGGGGGCTGGGGTGGACCCGGCCTCTTCGGGGGTGAGGGTGGCACCGACCCCGTCGGGTTCTCGGGTGGTCAAGCCGGATTCGGGCGTTCGAGTCGGCTCGCCCGGTTCGGGTGGTTGGGCCGACGCGGCCGCTCCGGAGGCCTCGGCAGGGTCCGCCGGTTCCGCCGGTTTCCCCGCTTCCGACGCCTCGCCCGGTGCGGCGTCCGCGCCTGTCGGCGGATCGGCGGGCGTGAGCGGAGTCGGGCCCGGGGCGGAGGGGACCGCCGAGCGGGTCGCGCGGCTCGCGGCTGCCGCCGGGCGGCCGCTGCTGATCGTCCTGGACAACCCGGAGGAGATGCCCCCGCAGCTGGTCCAGCGGCTGGAGCCCTGGACCGAGGCCACCGCCCGCTGGCTGAGCGGCATCGGAGCCCGGCTGGTGGTCGCCGCCCGGCCCGAGTACTGGGAGCGGGCCGGTGCGCTCTACCCGGCCGAGGTGCTGCACACCCCCGCCCGCCGCGCCCGGCGGCTGCCGCCGGCCCTGCCGGTCGGGGACCTGAATCCTGCCGAGGCCGAGACCGCCCGTGCCCGTCTCGGAATCCCGGCCGGGGCCGTCCGGGAGGCCGATGCCCGGCATCCGCTCACCCTGCGGCTGCTCGCCGGCATCCGGGCCGCCGGCGTCACCGCGGGGTGTCCCGGCCGGGACGAAGTCTTCGCCGCCCACCTCGACCTGCTCGCGCTGAGGGTCGCCGTCCGGATCGCGGCCTCCGCGGCGGACCTCCCGCCCGTGCCCAGAACTCCCGCGCCCGCCACCGCAGGCGGTAGCGCAGGGCCCGGCTGGTTCGGCGGCCTCGGGGCGGCCGGGAACCGGTCTCCCAGGGCGGACGCGTCCGAGCCCGGGCAGGGCCCGGCGCTGACCGGTGAGGTCTACGACGCCCCGGCGGCCCGAGCCCCGGGCCCGCACGCCCCGGCGGGCCCCGGCCCGCAGGATCCGGCGGGCAACGGCCCCGGCATGTCTGGCAGCGGCATCCATGGCCCGGCCCCGCACGGTCCGGAGGACGACACCCCCGGGCCGGATGCCCCGGGTACGCACGGTTTCGGCCCGCACGGGCTGGTGGACGACGGTCCCGGCCCGCATGGTCCGGCGGGCCGCGGTTCGGGAGCGTACGGCTCGGCGGGTGGCAGTGCCGGTGGGCGCGCTGCGGGCACGTACGGTCCGGAGGGTGCGGGCCTCGGCCCGCAGGGGCTGGCGGACCATGGTCCTGGCATGCCCGGTCCGGTGGGCCGCGGTTCGGGCGCGTACGGCTTCGCGGGTGACAGTCCGGGCCCGCACGGGCCGGCGGGCCCCGGCCCCGGCCCCCACGCCCCGGCGGGCCACGCCCCCGGCATCCGGCGGCTCGCCGCCCGGGTGGCCGGGCAGATGCACGAGGCGGCCCGGCGCTGTCTCGGGCCCGGGCAGGGGGAGTTGGACCGGGCCGCCTTCGAGGAGCTGTTCCCCTGGCGGACCGGCTGGGCCTCCGCCGTGCTCACCGAAGGGCTGCTGGTACCCGCCGGGCCCGGCTACCGCTTCGCCCACGAGGAGCTGTCCGACTGGCTCCAGGCCGGGCACCTCGACGTCCCGACCGCACTGGACACCCTGGTGCACCAGGGCCCCGCCACCCCGGGCCCGCCCGTGCCCCGGCACCGCATCGGCCCCGTCCTGGAGGCCCTGCGCAGGCTCCCGCCGGACGAGACGCGAAGCGTGCTGACCCGGCTGGTGGACGCGCTCAACACCTTTGCGGAAGGGGCCGGGGGCGGCGGCCGGCCCGACCGGGTCTGGTGGGCCGCCCGGCTGCTCCGCGAGACGCTGCTCCGCGCCCCCGACGCCGTGCCGTACCTGCCCGTCCTGCACGCACTCGCCGAGCACGTGGCCCGCACCGGCCCCGGCGACTTCGAGGGCTGGTTCTGGAACCGGCTCCGGCTGCCCGAGTCCGACCGGCTCGACCTGCTGCGCCGGCTGCTCCCCTCCGACCACCGCTACCTGGAGGCCGCCGCCCGCCGGCTCGCCCGGGACCCCCGGCTGGCCCAGCCCCTGCTCTGCGCCTGGTTCACCGACGAGCGCCGGCTGCGCGGTCGCCCCGGAGCCACCGTGGCCACCGCCGCTCAAGCCCTGCTGCACACCCATCGCAGCCTCGCTGTGGACGACCTCGTCGAGGCCCTGGTCCGCGCCGCCCATCCGCGCGCCGACGAGCTGCTCGCCGTACTCGCCGAGGACGAGCCCTCCGCCCTGAGCCGGGCCGTGGACCGGTGGGCCCACGACGAGCGGCCCGGGCGCCGGGTCGCCGCCGCCGCGTACGGGCTGGCCACGGCCCCCCACGTGCGCACCCCCGCCGACCGCGAGCTGCTGCGCTACGCCGCCCAGGCGCTGCTGGCCCGCCCCGCCGACAGCACCCTGCACGGCAGTGCGCTCGCGATGCTGCTGCGCGACCCCCAGGTGCGCGCCCGCTACCTTCCCGACGCCCTCGCCTGCTTCCGCGACCCCGAAGGCGGGGCCCGGCTGCCCGCGTCGGCGCTGGTCGCGGCCCTGCCCGTACTGCCCGACCCGGACGCGGTGTTCGACGCCCTGCGGGCCCGGGCCGACGGGGAGGTGGTCCGCGCCCTGGCCGCGCTGACCACGCCGGGGCTGGGCCGCCGTGCGGGTGACCTCGTACGGGAGCACCTCGCGCGGCACCCCGAGGACGCACCGCACGGCGCCGAGTTCGTGGACCGGCGCCTCGACCAGGGCCTGGCCGCGACCCCCGTGCTCCGCCCGCTGGTCCTCGACCTGCTGCGGGCCGCCTCGGTGCCCGTCCGGGCCGCGCTGGCCCGGGTGCTGGCCGCGCCAGGCAGGGAGCCCTCGTACGTGCTGCGGGGCGAGCTGGCCGACGTACTGCTGCGGGAGGAGACCGACCCGGCGGTCCTCGACGCCTTCCTCGGGGCCGTCGCCGCCGGGGTCGCCGGACGCCCGGAGGAACGGACCCGCGAGCTGCTGCGCCGCACCGGCCGCCGGCTGCTCGGAACCCCGGGCGGCCCGGCCGTGTTCGAGCACCGGACGGTGGAGCTGGCCCGGGCGGATCCGGCCTTCGCGGGGCTCGTCGCCCGCTGGCTCGGGCAGGCGGCCGCGGAGGCGGCGGCGCTGCTCGGGCCGAGTGCCCGGCGCACGGTCGAGACGCTCAGCAGGGCGGCCCCGGACATCACGTGAGGCGGGGCGGCTCCCAGCCAGATGCCGATGCGGGTCCCCGGCCACCGGCATGGCAGTCTTAGACCTGCAATCGGCATCAGGACAGGGACCAAACGGGTTCGGGCGAGGAGCGGTCACAGTGCAGCGCTGGCGTGGCTTGGAGGACATCCCCCAGGACTGGGGACGCAGCGTCGTCACCATCGGCTCCTACGACGGTGTGCACCGGGGGCATCAGCTGATCATCGGACGGGCCGTCGCCAAGGCCCGAGAGCTGGGCGTCCCGTCGGTCGTCGTCACCTTCAGCCCGCACCCGAGCGAGGTCGTGCGCCCCGGCAGCCACCCGCCGATCCTGGCCCCCTACGACCGGCGCGCCGATCTGATGGCCGGCCTGGGGGTCGACGCGCTGCTGATCCTGCCATTCACCGCGGAGTTCTCGCAGCTGTCCCCGGCCGACTTCATCGTGAAGGTGCTGGTCGACAAGCTGCACGCGCGCGCCGTCATCGAGGGCCCGAACTTCCGCTTCGGCCACAAGGCCGCCGGGAACGTCGACTTCCTGCGCGAGCTGGGTTCCACGTACGACTACGAGGTCGAGGTCGTGGACCTGGTGGAGCGGGGCGAGGCGGGCGGCGGAGTGCCGTTCTCCTCGACGCTGGCGCGCAGGCTCGTCGCCGAGGGCGACATGGACGGCGCGGCCGAGATCCTGGGACGCCCGCACCGGGTCGAGGGCGTCGTGGTGCGGGGTGCGCAGCGCGGGCGCGAGCTCGGCTACCCGACGGCGAACGTCGAAACCCAGCCGCACACGGCCATCCCGGCGGACGGGGTGTACGCGGGCTGGCTGACGGCGGACGGCGAGCGGATGCCGGCGGCGATCTCGGTGGGGACGAACGTCCAGTTCGACGCCACCGAGCGGACCGTGGAGGCGTACGCGATCGACCGGATCGGGCTGGACCTGTACGGGATGCACGTGGCCGTCGACTTCCTCGCGTACGTGCGGGGCATGGCGAAGTTCGAGTCGCTCGACGGGCTGCTGGAGGCCATCGCGGACGACGTGAAGCGCTCGCGGGTGCTGACGGACGCGTACGACGCGGAGCGCTGAGGCCGCGCCGCCGGACAAAGGAGGGCCCGTACTGTCCTGGGGACGGTACGGGCCCTCCTTTCGTGCCGGCTGAGCCTGCCTCGGGGTGTCAGCCGAGGCGGGGGTCGCGCGGGGGCTGGCCGGGCGGCTGCGGCTGGGCGTGCTGGGGCCAGGGCTGGCCCGGCTGCGGGTAGGGCTGGCCGTACGGCTGCGGGGCCGGCGCCTGGGGGGCTTGCGGCTGGGGCGGCTGAGGCGCCTGGGGCTGAGGCGCCTGGGGCGGCTGCTGCTGGTACGGCTGGGGTGCCTGGGGTGCGTGAGGCGCCTGGGGTGCCTGCGGGGCTCCCCAGTGGTTCTGCGGGGCCTGCTGCTGGGCGCGGACGAAGTCCTCCGCGACCAGCGCGGAGAGGTTGAAGTACGCCTCGCGCGTCTTGGGCCGCATCAGGTCGAGGTCCACCTCGGCACCGGCCGCGAGGTGCTCGTCGAAGGGCACCACGACCACGCCCCGGCAGCGGGTCTCGAAGTGCTGGACGATGTCCTCGACCTTGATCATCTTGCTGGTCTCGCGGACCCCCGAGATGACGGTGAGGGAGCGCGACACGAGGTCGGCGTACCCGTGCGCGGACAGCCAGTCGAGCGTGGTGCTGGCGCTGCTCGCGCCGTCCACGGACGGGGTCGAGATGATGATCAGCTGATCGGCCAGGTCCAGGACCCCGCGCATGGCGGAGTAGAGGAGACCGGTGCCCGAGTCGGTGAGGATGATCGGGTACTGGCGGCCGAGGGTGTCGATGGCCCGGCGGTAGTCCTCGTCGTTGAAGGTCGTCGAGACGGCCGGGTCCACGTCGTTCGCGATGATCTCCAGGCCCGAGGGGGCCTGCGAGGTGAACCGCCGGATGTCCATGTACGAGTTCAGGTACGGGATCGCCTGGACGAGGTCCCGGATCGTCGCACCGGTCTCGCGGCGCACTCGGCGGCCGAGCGTGCCGGCGTCGGGGTTCGCGTCGATGGCCAGGATCTTGTCCTGGCGCTCGGTGGCGAGGGTGGCGCCGAGGGCGGTGGTGGTCGTGGTCTTGCCGACGCCGCCCTTGAGGCTGATGACGGCGATCCGGTAGCAGGACATCACCGGCGTACGGATGAGCTCCAGCTTGCGCAGGCGCTCCGACTCCGCGGCCTTGCCGCCGAAGCGGAAGCCGGAACGGGCCGGCCGGGGCTTCTGCTTGGCGCGCAGCAGCCGGTCGGAGGACAGCTCGACGGCGGCGGTGTAGCCGAGCGGCGCCCCGCCGGTGGCCGGGCCGGCCTGGTACGGCTGCTGCTGCTGCGGACCGGCGGGCCACTGCGCGGCGTTGCGGGGGTCGCTGCGGGGCGGCTGCGGCTGCGGTTGTTGCGGCTGCTGCTGGGCCGGGGGGACCGGCGGGAAGCCGTACCCCTGGGCCGGGGGCTGCTGCGCGGGGGAGGAGGGCGGGAAGCCGTAGCCCTGCGGGGCGCCGGAGGTGGCGAACGCGGGCGGCACCGGCGGGAGTTCACCCCCGGGTCCCCCGAACGGGTGCTCGCCGGCGGGCGCCGGGGTCTCCGCGGGGTTGAAGGGCTGGGAGTACGGCCCGGGCAGGGCTCCCTCGAACGGGGCCTGCGGCGCGGGGTCCTGGTACGGGCCCGGGGCGACGGCTTCGGCGGGCACGGGGATGCCGTTGGGCGGCGTGGCGGTGCGGTACACCGGGGGCGGGGCGTCCTGGTACGGCGTGACGTCGGCCGGCTCGGCGGGCGCCGCCGCGAACGGCTCCGCCGGAGGGACGCTGTCCTGCGGCGCGGCCTCGGCGGGCGCGGGCGCGGGCGCTGGCGCGTCACCCTGCTCCGGGTACGCCGGTGCCGGGGCCTCCGGCGCGGTGGGCGCGGAGCTCGGGTACGCCTGCACGGGCGGTGCGGGCGCGGCGGCAGCCGGTGCCGCGTACGGGGCGGCCTCCGGAGCCTCGGGCGCGACCGGGGCGACGGGCGGGGCAACGGCCTCGTCGGCAGGGTCGGGGTGCGCAGGTGCCGCGTACGGAGCCGGCGCGGGGGCCTGCGGCGCGTCCGGGGCGGTGCTCGGGTACGCCGGTGCGGGATCCGCGTACGGATCGGGCTCCGAAGCCTTGGGTGTGGCCGGGGCGGCCTGCGACGCGTCCGGGGCGGGGCTCGGGTACGCCGGCGCGGGCGGTGTGGGTGCGGCAGTTGCCTCGGCGGTGCTCGGGTACGCCGGTGCCGCGTACGGGGCGGGCTCCGGAGCCTCGGGTGTGGCCGGAGTGGCCTGCGGTGCTGCCGGAGCGGGGTTCGGGTACGCCGGTGCGGGCGGTGTGGGTGCGGCGGCTGCCTCACCGGTGCTCGGGTACGCCGGAGCCGGGAAAGGCGCGGGCGCCGCCGCGGGCTCGGGGGCGGACGTGATGGGGGAGGGCGCGTCCGGGGCCGCGAACGCGGTGGGCGCGCCCGCGTCGTCGGCCGGGGTACGCGGCCCGGGCGCAGCGATCCGCATCGTCGGGGGCGAGGTCACGTCCGACGGCCGGTGGGGTTCGAAACCGCTGCCCTCGGGCAGCCCGGGCACCGGCGTGGCCGGCGCCGACGGCGCACCCTGCGTGTACCAGGCCGGCGGGGTGTAGTCGATGGTGAACTCGCCCGTCACCTCGGGCTCCGCGTCGGACTGATCGTCCGTCGGGACGTCCCACGTCCCGCCGCGCCTCTCGTTCCGATCGCCGCTCACTGGTCCTCCTGGTCTGTCGAACACCGCTCGGGCGCCGACCTCGACGCCACGCCCGCACTCAGCCTAATCGCGGCCCGTTGCCGAGCTCGCCCCCCTGGGGGGTGTCGTGCCGATCAAGTGGGCTCGCAGCGCCCGACACCGCGCATCGAGGCTTCCTGCCGCCAAGCCGCGAACCCGCGAACCCGCCAAGCCTCGAACCTCCGAACCCGCGAAGCCTCAACAGTTCGCGGCCTCAACGCTTCACCTCGAAGCTTCGGGCCGGGGAAGACCCCACGGCACCGGACGCGGCCCTGACCCGGCCCGATCGGCAACACGCCCCCAAGGGGCACGTCCCTCCCTACAGGCAGCCCAGCCGCTGAGCAACCGTCACCGGAGCGCCGGCCCTCCGCGAGCCGGCCTCCCGGAGCAGCACGAGGGCGCGCCGCACCAGGTGGCCCCACCCCGCGCCGGGATCCCCGCGACGACGCCGGACACCCCCCGACCCGTCAGTCGACCCGTCAGTCGATCCGCCGCGCCGGCCCCAGCAGCCCGGTCTCCGCCTCCGTGCCCTGGGTCATCACGAACTTCCGGTCCCGCTGCGTGCACCACAGCGTGACCCCGTCGCCCAGCGTCGGCAGCGACTCCACCGCCGCTCTCGGCAGGTCCATCAGCCGGCCGATCTGCTCGGCCTCGTCGGGGGAGACCCGCTGTACGCCCACCACCGAGGAGTTCTGCAGCAGCCGCGGCGCCGTCGGGCTCAGATACGGCAGCAGGGTCACCACCGACTGCCACGGTCCCGCCACCACGCGCCCGCGCGGCGGTCTCATCCCGCAGTCCCGGATCACCAGCACCGGGCTGCCCGCGGACGCGCCCTGCGGCGGTACCCGGCCGACCTCGTGCAGGGTCACGCACTGCTGCCCGCCCCCGGCGGCCTGGGCCAGCCCGGACCACACCTGCCCGCGTCCGGTCTCCACCGCGACCCGCGCACCGGTCGCCGCCGCCCGCAGCGCCAGTACCTGCGCCGTCCACAGGCCGCCGATCAGCGTGACCTCGTACGGGGTGGGGCGGTTGACGCCCAGCACCGCCGAGTGCCCCTCCGCGTCCACGCCGATGACGACCCCGTCGTCCCCGACGGGCAGCGCCAGCGCGTCCAGTTCCGCCGCGGGGACGACGTGCCGCTCGCGGCGCGGGCCGACCAGCCCGAAGCCTCCCCGCCGTACGCCCGTACCCCTCATCGCGCCCCTCCCAGCGGCAGCGAGGCCAGCAGCCCCGGCACCTGTTCCCGGTCGAGCCGTACGAGCCCGGCCTTCACACCCCGCGCCGTCCGCTCCAGTTCGCGCCGGGCCGCCACCAGTTCCTCGTCGCTGCGCCCGGTCACCCGTACGTGCCCGGTCAGCGTCACTCCCTGCCGCTCGGCCGCGGCCATCGTCAGGCTGAAGTTCGTCGCCAGCGCGGGCAGCGAGGTCAGCAGGGCCACGAACTGCGGCAGCGCCGCCGCCCCCGCGCCGCCCAACTGCGGCCAGCGGCCTATCCAGTACGTGGTGTGCCGGCGGTCGTCGCAGCGCCAGGTCCGCGGGGTCTCCTCC
This sequence comes from Streptomyces sp. NPDC028314, assembly GCF_055565795.1. Lineage (NCBI taxonomy): Bacteria > Bacillati > Actinomycetota > Actinomycetes > Kitasatosporales > Streptomycetaceae > Streptomyces > Streptomyces sp. NPDC028314. The sequence continues at coordinate 21,939 of NZ_JBVHTP010000005.1, read as the reverse complement.
GTACGCCTGCCCGTGCTGGCCGACCGGCCCGCCTGGGTGATCGCCATCGGGTTCGCGCACGAGGACGTGGCCAGCGCACCCGTCAGCTCCTGCTCGGTCAGCACCGTGGCCCGGAATCCGGCGCCCGCCAGCCGGCTCGCCAACTGGTCCGCGGCCCGTACCAGGCAGCGCTGCGCGCCGCCCAGCCCGCCACCGCGCGCGGTGACCGCCTCCGGGCACAGCTCGGGGTCGAGCTTGAGCGCGACCCAGGTCAGCCGGACCGCGGGCGTGCCGGTCCGGGCCTGCAGCGGGGCGTAGTTGCGCGTGGCCATCGACTGGGCCGGCAGGTGCGGGGCCGGCGCCGGCTGGGTGTGCTGCACCAGCTGCGCGGACTCCAGGCGGATGCCGTCCACTTCGAGGATGTCCCGTACAAGACCGAGCGGCAGCGGCTGCGCGCCCCGGTCCGGCCGCAGCGCGGTGGCGTCGGTGTCCACCTGTACGACGGCGGTCAGGAACGTCCCGTCCCCGACCATCCCGACCGGCCGCCGGTCGCGGTCGCTGAACGTCAGGGTCCGCAGCGCCGGATCGGCTTCTACCAGCGGGGCCAGCCCCGGCTCGGTACCGGCGGGCACGGTGAAGGCGGCGGCCCGGCGGCGACGACCGCGCAGCGCGAGCGCACCGGCGATCCACTCGGGCAGGGAGCGCTGGTGGCGGCGTACGACCGCGAGCACCACCAGGACCAGGGCCAGCGCACCGGCGGGCACCAGCAGCAGCGGTTCCACCACCCAGGCGACCAACAGCGCGGCGGCGGCAATCTGAAGGAGCACGAGCTGTTGCAATCGGAACGGACCGAACCGGCCCGGGCTCGACCTCGGATGCGGGGTCACCCCGCCCCGTGCGGGCGCGGCCGCGGCCGTCTGCGGCTCCGTCGCGGTGGCCATCACTCGCGCACCTCCCCATCCCGGGGGCGGACCCCGTCAGTCCGGAAGCCGTGCGACAGCCGCCGCATGGCACCGGAATCCCCTCAATCCAGCCCGACGAACCCCGATGCCCCGACGACAACTGAATTCCGCGGTCCGGAACGCGCTGAGCGGCCAGCAGAGCCTACCCGCCCCGTGCGTACCCTCCGTCAAGAGGCATAGTAGGTGCCCGGTCCGACAATCGAGGCTCGGGGACCGTACCCACCGACCGGACCGTGCGGGGAGAAGCAGGCGGCCATGGCATCACGACGTGATGAGCTCAACGCGTACACCTTTGCGAAGCGGCGCACGGTGGCGGCGTTCCTCCAGCCTTCCGCCACCGGCACCGAGGAGGGCGCGCCCAAGCCGTTGCGGGCCGTCGTGCCCGGACTGGTGATCGGGGCCCTGGTGCTCGCGGGCTTCGGCGCCTGGGGCATGTTCAAACCGCAGGCCCCCAAGGGCTGGGACGAGCCCGGCACCACGGTCCTGGTCGGCAAGCAGTCCACGACCCGCTACGTGGTCCTGTCGACGAAGGTCGACGGCAAGGACCAGACCCGGCTGCACCCCGTGCTGAACCTGGCCTCCGCCCGACTCCTGCTGGATCCCGCGAAGTTCAAGGTCATCCAGATCGAGGACAAGGTCCTGGACGCCGGCAAGCCGCCGCGCGGTCCGATCATCGGCATCCCGTACGCGCCCGACCGCCTGCCCGCCCCCGCCGACGCGGGCAAGGCCAAGCGCTGGGCCGTCTGCCAGCAGCCCGGCGGCAACGGCAAGGGCGTGCAGACCGCGGCCTTCGTCCTCGCCGACCGCGAGGCGGGGCTGGTGGACGACGCCCGCAAGCTCGCGGACGGCCAGCTGCTGTACGTCCAGAACACCGGCGGAGCCAAGGAGCGCTACCTGGTCGACGCGGCCGGCACGCGGTACAAGTTTCCCGAGGGCACGCCGGACGCCGGAACCCTGACCACCGCCCTGGTCGGCACCGGCGCCACCCCGCAGCCGGTCACCGACCAGTGGCTGGCCACCCTCAACTCCGGTGACGACCTGGCCTTCCCGCAGCTGCCCGGCGCCCCGGGCGCCAACGCCAACGTGCAGGGCCTGGCCACCGCGGACAACAGGGTCGGCATGGTGCTGACCGCCCAGACCGGCTCGGGCACGCAGTACTACGTGGTCCTCCCCGGCCAGGTCGCCCCGGTCTCGGAGTTCGTGGCCTGGCTGCTGATCTCCTCGCCCGCCACCGACAGCCTCAACATGCACGGCAAGGCACGCGAGATCGACCTCCAGTCCCTCAACCCGGACGCCAACCCGTTCAAGAACGACGCCAAGTGGCCGCAGCGGCGCGGCCCCCAGATCAACCGGATCACGCCGGCCGCGGGCGCGGCCGCGGGCACCGAGCAGCGCGACACGGTCTGCAACGTCCTGCGCGGCGTCGACGCCCAGGGCGGGCAGACGCTGAGCACCTGGGCCGGCACCGGCTTCCCCGTCGACACCACCGCCAGCGGCACCAGCTCGTACGTCACCCCGGGCTCCGGCCTGCTCTACACCCAGGTCCAGGGCCGGCAGACCACGGCCGGCGGATCCCTGTTCCTGGTCACCGACACCGGCCTGCGGTACGCCGTACAGGCCAACGGCGACAGCGATGCCGAGCAGTCGAAGATCGGCGCGGGCGGCAAGCCGGACCAGGGGGCGGGCGACGGCCGCCCCGAGGCCAGCCAGGCGCAGATCCGGCTCGGCTACGGCGCCGTCACCCCGGCGCTGGTGCCCATCGCGTGGTCGGAGTTCCTCTCCAAGGGCCCGCGTCTGGACACCAACGCGGCCCGCCAGCCGCAGGGTTCGTGAGGAAGCCACCGATGCCGAAGTCCCCGTCGCGCCATACGCAGAACCGGCCGAAGACGCAGACCCCGCCCCGGCCCCGTGCCGTACGCGGGCCGGTTCGGGGTGTGCTCGTCACCGCCGCCCTCGCCCTCGTCGCGGCCTCCGGCACGACCACCGCCGCCGCGGCCGCGCCGCAGTCCCCGTACGAGCTGCGCCTGTCCGGCGCGGGCGAGTGCACCTACCCGATGAAGAAGCAGATCGCCGACCGGCCGTGGGCCCTCCAGCGGCTGCTCCTCGACGCCCTCTGGGCGCAGACCAAGGGCAAAGCCAAGGACGGTACGAGCATTCGCGTCGCCGTCATCGACACCGGCGTCGACCGGGCGAACCCCCAGCTCAGCGGCGCCCTCGACGTGGGCGCGGGCCGGGACTTCATCGACCCCAAGGGTGACGGCACCACCGACACCGTCGGCCACGGCACCAAGGTCGCCGGACTGATCGCGGCCCGCCCCCAGGAGGGGACCGGATTCGTCGGACTGGCCCCCGAGGCCACCGTGATCCCCGTCCGGCAGAACGACGGGCAGGGCAACGGCAACGCCGCCACCCTCGCCCAGGCGATCGACCACGCGGTGGCCAAGGGCGCCCACGTGATCAACATCTCCCAGGACACCGACGTGCCCCTGAACGCGGACTCCGAACTCGCCAAGGCGGTCCAGCGGGCCATCGACGCCAAGGCCGTGGTGATCGCCTCGGCGGGCAACGACGGCATGAGCGGCCAGAAGCGCAAGACGTACCCGGCGGCCTTCCCCGGCGTGCTCGCCGTGGCCTCCTCCGACCGCAACAACGAGCGGGCGCCCTTCTCCCAGCCCGGCGACTTCATCGGGGTCGCCGCCCCCGGCGTGGACATGGTCTCGACCGTGCCCGGCTTCGGCCAGTGCATCGACAACGGGACGAGTTTCTCCGCGCCGTACGTCGCCGGCCTGGCCGCCCTGCTGCGCGCGGAGCACATGGACTGGACCCCGCAGCAGATCGTCTGGCAGATCGAGAACACGGCCGAGCGCGCGGTCAACGGCCATGACGACTACGTGGGTTGGGGCGTCGTCGACCCGGTCCGCGCGGTCACCCAGGACCGCGAGGCGCCCAAGGCCCCCGTCCCGGACCCCGGACCCCCGCCCGCGGCCGCCCCGGAGGCGGCGCGACTGCGGCTCACCGAGACGGCCCAGGAGCGCGACGAGCGCTTCGGCACGTACGCTCTCGGGATCGGCATCGTGCTGATCGCCGTCATCGCGGGAACCGCCACGGTCATCCGGGATGCGCGGAGCCGCAGGCGACGTTTGCAGTGAACAGTCACAGTTCATCAACAGATGCGGGATACCGGTGTTGGGCCTGCGCGTCGAACTGGCTAGAGTGACAGCAGGCTTCACGACTGTGATCGGGGGATCGCGTGAAGCGGAGGGGGAGTCCCCAGGCGCGTGTCCCAATACCGCGCCGGGACCGTCCGCTTCGCCACGCAGTCCGCCGGTTCTGCCGGCGAATTGAGAAGTGAGGAGCTTCGGATGTCGAACAATTTCGGTCTCGCAGACGATCCGGTCGTCAAGGCGGCCGACAGGATCTCGGAAACGGCGCATGCCGTGACCAGGCAGTCCCGCGAACTGGCGGACATCGTCGCCACGGTGAGCGCGGGCTGGACGGGTGTGGGCGCGGGCGGCTTCGCCAAGGCCCAGGAGGACATCAACACGGACCACGACAAGATCCGCCGCCTGCTCGGTGTCCTGCACCACGCGGTGACGCAGACCAAGAACCTGAGCAACGCCCAGGACGAGGACGTGCGCGCCACCTTCGCCGCCGCCAACAAGTCCGGTCTGAACAACATCTGATTCGGCGTCGCAGCCCCGAGAGCCCCAGCGCAAGGAGTAGACCATGTCTGGAAACGCCGACCACACCAAGGTCCGGTATGAGACCGTCCAGCAGATGGCCGACCGCATCCGGATCGTCTCCGGCAACATCCTGAAGGACCTGAAGGAGATGGAGGCCGCGGTCAAGGTCGTCACCGACACCTGGGACGGTGAGGCCCACCGCGAGTACGTGACGCTCCAGACGAAGTACAAGGCCGCTGCCGACCACATGCAGAAGCAGCTGGAGACCGTCGCCCGTCTCATCGAGCAGGGCAAGGGCGACTACCGCGCCACCGACGTGAAGGCCTCGCGCCTGTTCACCGAGGCCTACTGAGCCCGGTACCCGCGCCTGCGCGCGGCCACGGGGCGCGCCCGCATCGCGGGCGCGCCCCGTTCGCGTATCCGGGGCCCGGCGGGCCTCAGCGGAGGTCGAACTCCCCGTCCCTGGCGCCGAGTACGAACGCCTCCCACTCGGCAGCCGTGTACCGCAGCACGGTCTCCCGGTCCAGCGAGGACCGCATCGCCACCGCGCCCTCGGGAAGCTTGGCGATCTCCACCCGCTCCTCGTCGGGGCTGCTCCCGGGCGGGCCCTCCCACTCGACGCCGCTGATGTCGAGCGCGTACAGCTCGTCCTTCTCCTGCTGGGACCCCATGGCGCGGCCTTCCCTTCGTACCGACTGCGGTGCAGCGTTCTGGACCGATTATCGGTGCCGGCGCCCCGGGCGGGGGAGCGATTCGATTTCTCGGCCCGCTGCCCGCCCGGTCCGCCGGCGGTCCGGGCGGCGGTCCGCCGGCCGTCACGCCCCGGAGGCCGGCAGCCGCCCGATCTGGACGAGCGACGTACCGCGCCTGCGCGAGGCGAAGTAACCCCGGCCCGGCGGCATCGGACGCGGCCGGACGCTGCCGATCAGGTCGCCCTCGGACGGATCGCCCGACAGCACCACACCCTGCGCCCCCAGCTCCTTGATCCGCTGCATGAAGGGCTCGTACAGCGAACGCGAGGCACCCGCGGAGCTGCGCGCGATGATGAAGCGCACGCCCGTGTCCCGGGCGAACGGCAGGAACTCCACCAGCGCCGACAGCGGATTGCCCTGGCTGGTCGCGACCAGGTCGTAGTCGTCGATGATGATGAACACGTCCGGGCCCGTCCACCAGCTGCGGTCGCGCAGCTGCTGGGGGGTGACGTCGTTCGGCGGCTGGCGCCGGGAGAAGACCCCGACCAGCGCCTCCATGTGCATCTGCAGGGAGTTCGCCATCGGCGCGTACTCCAGCAGGTGCTGCTCCGGCAGGGCGCCGAGCAGACCGCGCCGGAAGTCGCCGACCACCAGCTTGGCCTGGTCCGGGCTGTACCGGTCGGCGATCTGCTGCGCGATGAGCCGCAGCAGGTTCGTCTTGCCGGACTCGCTCTCGCCGAACACCAGGAAGAAGGGGTCCGTCTCGAAGTCGACGAACACCGGCTCCAGGTCGGTCTCACCGATGCCGATCGCGATCCCGTGCGCGGGGAACTCCCCGCCCTTGGGCAGCTGGTCGGAGTGGAGCAGCCGCGGCAGCAGCCGTACGCCGGGAGCCGCCGAACCCGTCCAGCCCGACTTCACCGACGCCACGAACGAGGCGGTGGCCTCCGACAGGTCCTCCGCGTCGTGCGAGCCGTCGGTCCGCGGCAGCGCGCCCAGGAAGTGCAGCTTCTCCGGCACCTGACCGCGGCCCGGCATCCCCGTCGGGACGTTCGCCGCGACCCGCCGGTCGAACTCCGAGTCCATGACGTCGCCGAGCCGCAGCTCCAGCCGGCTCAGCATCTGGTCCTTCAGCGCCGCCCGGACCTCCATGTACCGCGCCGCCGTCACCACCACGTGGATGCCGTACCCCAGCCCGCGGGCCGCGATGTCCGTGACCACCGGCTCCAGGCCCTCGTACTCGCCGCGGAAACCGCCCCACCCGTCGACGACCAGGAACACGTCGCCCCACGCCTCGCCGGGCAGCTCGCCCGCCGCGCGCCGCCGCCGGAAGGTGGCGATCGAGTCGATGCCGTTGGCGCGGAAGAACTCCTCGCGCCGGTTCAGGATCCCGACCACCTCCGCGACCGTACGGCGGACCCGCTCCGGGTCCAGCCGCGAGGCGATCCCGCCCACGTGCGGCAGCTCCGCGATCGAGGACAGGCTGCCGCCACCGAAGTCCAGCCCGTAGAACTGCACCTCGCGCGGGGTGTGGGTCAGCGCGAACGAGGAGATCAGCGTCCGCATCAGCGTCGACTTGCCCGACTGCGGACCGCCCACGACCATCATGTGGCCCGCCGCACCCGAGAAGTCCCGGTACAGCACCTCGCGCCGCTGCTCGAACGGCTTGTCGATGAGGCCGAGCGGTACGACGAGCCCGCCGGGCCGCGTGTACCCCTGCGCGTGCAGTCCGCGCTCCGCCGACACCGCCAGCGCGGGCAGCAGCTGGTCCAGCGGCGGAGCCTGGTCGAGCGGCGGCAGCCACACCTGGTGCGCCGGCACCCCCTGCCCCTCCAGCCGTCCCACGATCACGTCCAGCACCGTGTCCGCCAGCGCGTCGTCCCCCTGCGAGGCCTGCGCCGCCAGGTACGCCGGGTCCGGAGCCGCGTAGACCACCGGCACGGGCGCCGCCGTGAACAGCGCGGGCCGCCGCTCCACGGGGAACAGCCCCACCGACAGGTCCGGCCCGCCCGACCGGTAGGTACCCGAGACGTACGCCGCCTTGAAGCGGGTCATCTCGTCCGTACCGAACTTCAGGTAGCCCGAACCGGGCACCGACGGCAGGTGGTACGCGTCCGGCACACCGATCGCCGTCCTCGACTCCGCCGCCGAGAAGGTCCGCAGACCGATCCGGTACGACAGGTACGTGTCCAGCCCGCGCAGCTTGCCCTCCTCCAGGCGCTGCGAGGCCAGCAACAGGTGCACACCCAGCGAACGGCCGATGCGGCCGATCTGGATGAACATGTCGATGAAGTCCGGCTTGGCCGTCAGGAGCTCCGAGAACTCGTCGATGACCAGCACCAGCGAGGCCAGCGGCTCCAGCGGCGCACCGGCCGCGCGGGCCTTCTCGTAGTCGTGGATGTTCGCGTAGTTGCCCGCCGAGCGCAGCAGCTCCTGGCGGCGCTGGAGCTCACCGCGGATCGAGTCGCCCATGCGGTCCACGAGCGTGAGGTCGTCCGCCAGGTTGGTGATGACCGCCGCCACGTGCGGCATCTGCCCCATGCCCGTGAAGGTCGCACCGCCCTTGAAGTCCGCGAGGACGAAGTTCAGCGTCTCGGAGGTGTGCGTGACCGCCAGACCCAGCACCAGCGTGCGCAGCAGCTCCGACTTGCCGGAACCGGTCGCACCCACGCACAGGCCGTGCGGGCCCATGCCCTCCTGCGCCGCCTCCTTGAGGTCCAGCATGACCGGGGCGCCGTCCTCGCCGACACCGATCGGCACGCGCAGCCGCTCGCCGGCCGACCGCGGCCGCCAGGTCCGCGCCACGTCGACCGCGGCCGCGTCGCCCAGGTTCAGCAGGTCCGTGAAGTCCAGATTGGCCAGCAGGGGCTCGTCGTCGTCCCCGCCGCCCGTGCGCAGCGGCGCCAGCTGCCGGGCCAGCGCCTCCGCCGCGGGCAGCGACAGGGTGTCGGGCACGCCCTCGTACGCGATGCCCGCGCCCGACTCCAGCCGCAGCCGGCCCGGCCGCACCACGACCGACAGCCCGCCGCGCGGCTCGTCCAGCTCACCCGCGACCACCTCGACGATGGTCACGCCCTGCAGCCCCTCGGCCGCCGCGAACACCGAATCCGGCGGCACCATCCCGCCGTCGAGCACGACGACCAGGTGCGGCTGGTCCAGCACCGGGGAAACCTCCCGGCTGAACCGCGGCCGCCCCTCCAGCCGGGAGCCCAGCAGCCCCTCCAGCTCGGCCAGGTCGTCGCCGAACAGCCGCTTCGTACCGGCCCCGTCGACCTGCCCGGGCACCTGCGCGTGCGGCAGCCACTTCGTCCAGTCCCACGAGGGCACGGCACCCGGCGAGGCGACCACGGCCACCATCAGGTCCTCGGGGGAGTGCAGCGTCGCCAGCTGCGCCACCAGGGCCCGCGCCGCCCCGCGCACCGACTCCGGCTCGCCGGACACCGTCACGTGGTAGAACGCCCGGATCGACACCGCCACCGGCAGCCCCTCCAGCGAGGAGTGCACCTTCAGGAAGCGCTGCATCGCACCCGCCGTCAGCGGCTCCAGCTCGTCCACCGGCGCCGTGTCCGGCGCCACCAGCGCAGTCGCCAGCCGCTGCGCGCCCAGCCCCAGCCGGGCCTGCCCGAAGTCGCCGTCGCCGACCCGCCGTTCCCACAGCCGCGAGCCCTCCGCCACCACCGACCACAACTGCTCGGGGGCCGGGTGCAGGTACAACTGCGCGTCGCGCTGCGCCCGCGCGGTCCTGCGCACCTGACGGCGGGTCTGCGCCAGGTACTTGAGGTAGTCCCGGCGCACGTCGGCCATTTGCCCCTGCGTACCGCGCCGGTAGCGCACCAGCTGGGCGATCACCATGCCCACCGTCGACGCCAGCATCAGCACGCCCATGATGCGCATGAAGGGCGCCGCACCCGGCATGAAGAAGAAGACGACCGAGGAGCCCATGCCGAGCATCGGCAGGAGCTGCATCAGCATGCCCTCCTGCTGCCCGCGCGGAAGTTCCGGCGGTGCCTCCAGCCTCAGGTCGTCCGAAGGGACTTCGGGCGGCAGCGACCGGGGCGGGCGTTTGACGACGATCTGGCTCACCGGAGCATCAATCCCTCGAAAACGGACGGGACGTCGCAACCGGCGCCCCCAAGTCCCGGACACGAAGGGGGTCTCCTCCGCGCGACGGTGATCCTACTTGCCGACAGTCCGCCATACGCCCGGTAGGGTGGCGCGCGCAGCATGCGCAACCGCGAATCCGTCCTCGCACTCGCAGTGCCGGACACGCCAACCAGGGGGGTCACACAGGTGAGTACGGCCGCAACGACGGGCTTCTGCAGGGTCACCGTCGTGGCCCCGGACAGCCGGATAGACGTAGCCCTCCCCGAGGACATCGCCGTCGCCGACGTCTACCCCGAACTGCTGCGCCTCACCGGCCAGACCCAGCCCGTCGGCGCACCGACCGGCTTCCACCTCGTACGCCGCTCCGGCACCGTCCTCGACGGCGCCCGCACCCTCGCCGCCCAGCAGGTCCTCGACGGCGAGGTGCTCAGCCTGCGCCCCTTCGCCGACTCCCTGCCGCCCGCCGTCTTCGACGACGTCTCCGACGCCGTCGCCTCGGCCGTCGTCCGCGACCGCCACCGCTGGAGCGACGACATGCTGCGCGGCGCGGGCCTGGCCGGCGCGTTCGTCCTGCTCGTCCTGCTCGGCTTCGTCCTCTGGTACGCCGACCCGGTCCGCCACGACATGCACAGCCTGCCCGGCGTCATCGCCGGAGCCGTCGGCGTGCTCCTCACCGCCGCCGCCGGCGTGCGCGCCCGGGTCTACGCGGACCGCGGCTCCGCCGTCGCCCTCGGCCTCGCGGCCCTCCCGCACCTGCTGATCGCCGGCTCCGGCATCATCGCCCCCGCCGCCGGCCACGGACCGGGCCGCCTCCAGTTCCTCCTCGGCTGCGTCTGCGCCCTCGTCGCGGCCGTCGCCCTCGTGGCACTCACCCCGAACGGCGACGCCCCCTTCGTCGCGGCCACCTTCCTCGCCGCCACCGGCACCCTCGCCACCTTCGGAGCCATCGCCTCCGAGGGTTCCGCGACCGCCACCGCCGCCGTCTGCGCCCCCGCGGCCATCGGCCTCGTCGCGTTCCTCCCCGGCCTCTCCGCCCGCTTCGCCCGGCTCCCCATCGGCTACGCGGCCCCGCAGAGCTCGGTCGAGGTCTACGAGACCCCGGACCGGTACGAGACCCAGCCCTACGGCGACCCGGCCGACCCCGCCGCCGAGATCCAGCACGACCCGGCCGCCTCCCTCGACGCCGAGGCCATCGCCGCCCAGGCCCGCCGCGGCCACGAGATGCTGCTGGGCCTGGTCGGCGGCTGCGCCGCCGTCGCCGTGGGCTCCGCCGCCGTCCTCGGCTTCTCCGACAACACCTGGGGCCGGCTGCTCGCCCTGGCCGCCGGCCTGGCGATGCTGCTGCGCGCCCGGCTCTTCCGCTACACCTCGCAGGTCGTGTGCACCCTGGTCGCCGGGCTCGCCTCCGTCGGACTGCTGATCCTGGGCCTGGCCCTGCACCCGCCCGTCGACCTCGTCGCGGAGCTCCTGCGCTACCACGACCGCGGCGGCCTGGACCTCCGTACGATCTGGCTGTCGGCCGCCGTCGCCGCCGGAGCGGTCCTGCTCACCGGAATTGCGCTTGTCATCCCCCGCAAGGGCCTGTCACCCTTCTGGGGAAGGCTGCTCGACCTCACCGAGGCCGCGGTACTGCTCAGCCTGGTCCCGCTGACCCTGGCCGTGCTGGACGTCTACTCCCGGGCCCGCGCTCTCACCAGCTGAGACTGCCGGGACCCGGCAGCCTGGTACGCTGTGTGACGGCCGTTTGTGTACGCGCCCCCGGAGATCCTCTGGAGGCTGCGCTCAGCGGACCCCGCCTCCCGAGTCACGGAAGATCCCCAGAGAATTCGACCTGGGGCACTCGGTGGCAACGAAGACCTATTACGAGGAGTACGCGTGCCGCTCGACGCCGCAACGAAGAAGCAGCTCATCGAAGAATTTGGTGCCAAGGAGGGCGACACCGGCTCCCCCGAGGTCCAGGTCGCGATGCTGTCCCGCCGCATCTCGGACCTGACCGAGCACCTCAAGACCCACAAGCACGACCACCACTCCCGTCGTGGTCTGCTGATCCTGGTCGGCCAGCGTCGCCGCCTGCTGCAGTACCTGGCCAAGAAGGACATCCAGCGCTTCCGTACGCTGGTCGAGCGCCTCGGCATCCGCCGCGGTGCGGCCGGCGCCAAGTAAAGACGCTGTGAAGGGAGCGGTTCCCACACCGATGGGGCCGCTCCCTTTGCTGTACGTGCGCGACGTACCGGACGCTTTGTAGTCTGGAACCACGTGCACAACTGAAGAGGAGGAGCGCCCTCCCACGCCGCCGGTCCTCGGTAGTGGCATCCGGAAAGCCCAGAGAGGGCTACGAACCGGGTGCTTCGATCGAAGACCGGCCCGCACGCCAGGAGCGCTTCTCCGCAACCGTCGGTCACCACACGGGTGGCCGACGGAGACGACGAAAATGGAGAAAACGCTAGTGGAGAACGAGACCCACTACGCCGAGGCCGTCATTGACAACGGTTCCTTCGGCACCCGCACCATCCGCTTCGAGACGGGCCGTCTGGCCCGCCAGGCCGCCGGCTCCGCCGTTGCCTACCTGGACGACGACACGATGGTGCTGTCCGCCACCACCGCGTCGAAGAAGCCCAAGGACCAGCTCGACTTCTTCCCCCTGACGGTGGACGTCGAGGAGCGGCAGTACGCGGCCGGCAAGATCCCCGGCTCCTTCTTCCGCCGCGAGGGCCGCCCCTCCGAGGACGCGATCCTCACCTGCCGCCTGATCGACCGCCCGCTGCGCCCGTCCTTCAAGAAGGGCCTGCGCAACGAGATCCAGGTCGTCGCCACGATCATGGCGCTCAACCCCGACCACCTGTACGACGTCGTGGCGATCAACGCCGCCTCCGCGTCCACCCAGCTGGCCGGTCTGCCCTTCTCCGGCCCGATCGGCGGCGTCCGCGTCGCGCTGATCCGCGGCCAGTGGGTCGCCTTCCCGACGCACACCGAGCTCGAGGACGCCGTCTTCGACATGGTCGTCGCGGGCCGCGCCCTGGAGGACGGCGACGTCGCGATCATGATGGTCGAGGCCGAGGCCACCGAGAAGACCATCGCCCTCGTCAAGGGCGGCGCCGAGGCGCCGACCGAGGAGATCGTCGCCGCGGGCCTCGAGGCCGCGAAGCCGTTCATCAAGGTCCTCTGCAAGGCCCAGGCCGACCTGGCCGCCAAGGCCGCCAAGCCCGAGGGCGAGTTCCCGGTCTTCCTGGACTACCAGGACGACGTGTACGAGGCCCTCGCGGCCGCCGTCAAGGGCGAGCTCTCCCAGGCGCTGACCATCGCGGGCAAGCAGGACCGCGAGGCCGAGCTGGACCGCGTCAAGGAGATCGCCGCCGAGAAGCTCCTCCCGGCCTTCGAAGGCCGCGAGAAGGAGATCTCCGCCGCCTACCGCAGCCTGACCAAGGCCCTGGTGCGCGAGCGCGTCATCAAGGACAAGGTCCGCATCGACGGCCGCGGGATCACGGACATCCGTACCCTCGCCGCCGAGGTCGAGGCCATCCCGCGCGTGCACGGCTCGGCGCTGTTCGAGCGTGGCGAGACCCAGATCCTGGGCGTCACCACCCTCAACATGCTCCGCATGGAGCAGCAGCTGGACACCCTCTCCCCGGTGACCCGCAAGCGCTACATGCACAACTACAACTTCCCGCCGTACTCCGTCGGCGAGACCGGCCGCGTCGGTTCGCCGAAGCGCCGCGAGATCGGCCACGGCGCGCTCGCCGAGCGCGCGATCGTGCCGGTCCTCCCGACCCGCGAGGAGTTCCCCTACGCGATCCGCCAGGTGTCCGAGGCCCTCGGCTCCAACGGTTCGACGTCCATGGGCTCGGTCTGCGCCTCGACCATGTCGCTGCTGAACGCCGGTGTGCCCCTCAAGGCCCCCGTCGCCGGTATCGCCATGGGCCTGATCTCCCAGGAGATCGACGGCAAGACCCACTACGTCGCCCTCACCGACATCCTCGGTGCGGAGGACGCCTTCGGCGACATGGACTTCAAGGTCGCCGGCACCAAGGAGTTCGTCACCGCGCTCCAGCTGGACACCAAGCTCGACGGCATCCCGGCCTCCGTCCTGGCCGCCGCCCTCAAGCAGGCCCGCGACGCCCGCCTCCACATCCTCGACGTGATGATGGAAGCGATCGACACGCCGGACGAGATGTCCCCCAACGCCCCGCGGATCATCACCGTCAAGATCCCCGTGGACAAGATCGGTGAGGTCATCGGCCCCAAGGGCAAGATGATCAACCAGATCCAGGAGGACACCGGCGCCGAGATCACGATCGAGGACGACGGCACCATCTACATCGGTGCCGCCGACGGCCCGGCCGCCGAGGCCGCCCGCGCCACGATCAACGCGATCGCCAACCCGACCATGCCGGAGGTCGGCGAGCGCTACCTGGGTACGGTCGTCAAGACCACCACCTTCGGTGCCTTCGTCTCCCTCATGCCCGGCAAGGACGGTCTGCTGCACATCTCGCAGATCCGCAAGCTCGCCGGTGGCAAGCGCGTGGAGAACGTCGAGGACGTCGTCGCGGTCGGCACCAAGGTGCAGGTCGAGATCGCCGAGATCGACTCCCGCGGCAAGCTCTCCCTGATCCCCGTGATCGAGGGCGAGGCCGCCACCGAGTCCGACAGCGGCTCCGCCGCGGGCTCCGCTGACAAGGACGACTCCGACAAGTGACGTCGCGTAGTTCCCGTGTGACGGCCCGCCCCTCTTCGGAGGGGCGGGCCGTCGCCCGTACCCAAACCCTGCTCAAGGGGCAGAACGGCATCGGCACCGTCCGGCGCACGGTCCTCCCCGGCGGACTGCGCATCGTCACCGAGACGCTGCCCTCCGTCCGCTCCGCCACCTTCGGGATCTGGGCGCACGTGGGCTCCCGCGACGAGACGCCCACGCTGAACGGCGCCACGCACTACCTGGAGCACCTCCTCTTCAAGGGCACCCACAAGCGCAGTGCCCTCGACATCTCCTCCGCGATCGACGCGGTCGGCGGCGAGATGAACGCCTTCACGGCGAAGGAGTACACCTGCTACTACGCGCGGGTGCTCGACACCGACCTGCCGCTGGCCATCGACGTGGTCTGCGACATGCTCACCGGCTCGCTGATCCGCGAGGAGGACGTCGACGCCGAGCGCGGCGTGATCCTCGAAGAGATCGCGATGACCGAGGACGACCCGGGCGACGTGGTCCACGACCTGTTCGCGCAGACCATGTACGGAGACACCCCCCTGGGGCGTCCCGTCCTCGGCACCGTCGACACGATCAACGCCCTCGGCGCCGACCGGATCCGCCGCTTCTACAAGAAGCACTACGACCCGACCCACCTGGTCGTGGCCGCCGCCGGAAACGTCGACCACAACAAGGTCGTACGCCAGGTCCGCGCCGCCTTCGAGAAGGCCGGCGCGCTGACCCGCACCGACGCCGAGCCGATCGGCCCGCGCACCGGCACCAAGCGGATCCGCACCTCCGGCCGCGTCGACCTGGTCGGCCGCAAGACCGAGCAGGCCCACGTGGTCCTCGGCATGCCGGGCCTGGCCCGCACCGACGAGCGCCGCTGGGCACTGGGCGTGCTGAACACCGCCCTCGGCGGAGGCATGTCCTCGCGCCTCTTCCAGGAGGTCCGCGAGAAGCGCGGCCTGGCCTACAGCGTGTACTCGTACACCTCGGGCTTCGCCGACACCGGCCTGTTCGGCGTCTACGCGGGCTGCCGGCCCAACCAGATCCACGACGTGCTGCGGATCTGCCGCGACGAGCTCGACAAGGTCGCCTCGGAAGGGCTCACGGACGAGGAGATCCGGCGGGCCATCGGCCAGCTGTCCGGCTCCACCGTCCTCGGCCTGGAGGACACCGGCGCGATCATGAACCGGATCGGCAAGAGCGAGCTGTGCTGGGGCGACCAGATGTCCGTCGACGACATGCTGGGCCGGATCGCGTCCGTGACCCCGGACGACGTCCGCTCGGTCGCACAGGATGTACTGGCCCAGAGGCCGTCGCTCGCGGTGATCGGCCCGCTGAAGGAGAAGCAGGCCGCACGCCTCGACGAAGCGGTGGCCTGAGACCCGGACACCTCGGGGGCGGGCACCGGCCGCCGGCCGGTGCCCGGCCCGTACGACAAGGAAGCGAAGAAGCATGAGCAGCAAGCTGCGGGTAGCGGTTCTCGGCGCCCAGGGCCGCATCGGCTCCGAGGCGGTCAAGGCCGTCGAGGCCGCCGAGGACATGGAGCTGGTGGCCGCCCTCGGGCGCGGCGACAAGCTGGAGACGCTGGCCGAGGCCGGCGCGCAGGTCGCGGTCGAGCTGACCACCCCCGCCTCCGTCATGGAGAACCTGGACTTCCTCATCCGCCACGGGATCCACGCGGTGGTCGGCACCACCGGCTGGAACGAGGACCGTCTGGCGCAGCTGGACACCTGGCTGGCCGGCTCCCCGGAGACCGGGGTGCTGATCGCCCCGAACTTCTCCATCGGCGCCGTCCTCACCATGAAGTTCGCCGCTCAGGCCGCCCGCTACTTCGAGTCCGTCGAGGTCGTCGAGCTGCACCACCCCAACAAGGTCGACGCCCCCTCCGGCACGGCGACCCGTACGGCGCAGCTCATCGCGGCCGCCCGTGCGGAAGCCGGCCTGGGCGCCCAGCCCGACGCCACCGCCACCGCCCTCGACGGCGCCCGCGGCGCCGACGTCGACGGCGTCCCGGTGCACGCCATCCGCCTCCGCGGCCTGCTGGCGCACCAGGAGGTGCTCCTCGGCGGTGAGGGCGAGACCCTCACGATCCGTCACGACTCCCTGCACCACAGCAGCTTCATGCCGGGCATCCTGCTCGGCGCCCGCCGCGTGACGCAGACCCCGGGCCTCACCTTCGGCCTGGAAAACTTCCTCGACCTCGGCTGATGAGCAGGCAGTAGTACCCATGCGCGCGAAGATCACGTACTTCCTCACGGCCGCCGTCCTGGTCGTCTACTTCGTCCTGGTCGGCAGCCGGGGCCTGATGCTGATCCGGCACGGTACCTGGCTCACCGTCACCTTCGGTGTGGCCGTGCTGATCCTGCCGGTGATCGGCGTCTGGTTCCTCTGGAAGAACACCCAGTTCGTCACCAAGGCCAACCAGCTCGCGGCCGAGCTGGAGGCCGAGGGCGCCCTGCCCGTGGACGAGCTGGAGCGGGACCAGTACGGCCGGATCCTGCGGGACTCCGCCGACGAGGTCTTCGCGCGCCGCAAGGCCGAGACCGAGGACGCGCCGGGGGACTGGCGCAGCTGGTTCCGGCTCGCCGTCGCCTACCACGACGCCCGCGACACCCCGCGGGCGCGCAAGGCCATGCAGCGGGCGATCGCCCTGCACGACGGAAAGCCCGTACAGGCCTGAATCCCGTACGGGCTCCCCGTGCGCTCGGCGTGACTCAGGCGGGCACGGCCCGGTACTCGTCGGCCCAGGCCTCCACCGTCCCCGCAGCGCGGTCGAAAGCCTCGCTCCGGGCCAGGAAATCGGCGTTGTGGTCGGTCATCAGCACCGGCAGCGCGGAGCCGCCGTGCCCGGACGCCGTCAGCGCCTGGCCCTGCACGGTCCTCGGCAGGCCGAGCCAGCGCACCGGCTGCTGCACCGTGCGGATGCGGTCGATCTCGCTCCAGGCGACCGAGCGCGTCCCGAAGAACGTCACCCGGCGCAGCCCCTTGCGGCTCACCCAGACGCCCGTGACGAGCATGCGCAGGGACGCGCCGATCACGGCGAGCGCGGCGGCCAGACAGACGCCCGCCCCCGCCCACGTGCCCGCGAAGGCGATGATCATCGTGGCCAGCAGCATGAAGGCGGACAGCAGGAGCAGTACGGCCGCGGCGGCGACCCGCCACGGGCCGGGCCGGTAGGGCCGGCGCCAGCGGTCGGGATCGTCGTGCGGGAGGGTTTCTTCTTCTTCGTGCGCGTCGAATACGCCGTCGGCCGTCAAGAAGGGCAGGGGCACGGCTGGACCTCACTCACATGCACGTTCGGTTGGGCTGTGCCCGTGAGGCTACCGCCCCTCGGACGCCTCCGACTGCTGTGACTTCTGGGGCGCCTTGTGCGGCTGCAGTGCGGGCATGCCGAAGAGCAGCGATCCCACGAGCCCCGCTACCACGGTCAGTCCGACCAGCGTACGGGCGGCGATCTGGGTCTTGCCCAGGCGCTCGCGCGGCGGTGGAGTGACGTTACTGCGGAATCGGTCGGCCTCGGCGACGAAGGCGAACGGGACGGACGAGGAGGTACCTCCCGGCGGAAGCTGGGGGCGGCGGAACATGGGAGCGACTCTCCTCACGGTCAGGGCCGGGGCGCGGCGGTGAAGGGCGGGCTGCGTTCTCTACGTAGGACGTCCGAGGGGCCCAATCGGTGCCGCAAATCGGAACATTAACCAAATTTTTTGGCAGTCCGTCAGCTGTACGGGTGGTCCTGGCGCCGAGTGGGCCTGCGAAGCGAGAGGTGCCCGGCGCCGTAGAGTGGGCGCGCCCCAGGTAATACCCGTTCGGAAGGACCCCCGGTGAGCGAGAACGCCGCTTCAGACCTGAAACCCAGCTTCCGCAGTGATGTGACGGTGGAGCTGGTGAAGCACTCCGCCGCCGACTCCGACGTGCTGTGGGCCGCCCGTGTCTCCACGGCCGGCGAGCAGTCCCTGGAGGAGCTCCAGAAGGACCCGGAGCGCTCCAAGGGCCTCATCAACTACCTGATGCGGGACCGCCACGGCAGCCCCTTCGAGCACAACTCGATGACCTTCTTCATCAGCGCCCCGATCTTCGTGTTCCGCGAGTTCATGCGGCACCGCGTCGGCTGGTCCTACAACGAGGAATCCGGCCGCTACAGGGAGCTCGAGCCGGTCTTCTACGTGCCGGACTCCGAGCGCAAGCTGGTCCAGCAGGGCCGCCCGGGCAAGTACGTGTTCGTCGAGGGCACGGCGGCGCAGCAGGAGCTGACCGGCCGGGTCATGGAGGACTCGTACCGCCAGGCCTACGAGGCCTACCAGGAGATGCTGGCGGCGGGCGTGGCCCGGGAGGTTGCCCGTTCGGTCCTGCCGGTCGGTCTTTTCTCGTCGATGTACGCCACCTGCAACGCGCGCTCGCTCATGCACTTCCTCGGACTGCGTACGCAGCACGAGCTGGCGGCCACCCCGTCCTTCCCGCAGCGGGAGATCGAGATGGTCGGCGAGAAGATGGAGCGGCACTGGGCGGAGCTCATGCCGCTCACGTACGCGGCCTTCAACACCAACGGACGCGTTGCGCCGTAAGGCCAGGAACGCCCTGGACGTACACATGTGCGGAAGCAAGTCCCAAGTGTCCGTATTGCGGCGTTTCGTAAAGTTCATCTAGGCTGATCAAACGGACCCGGCACTGCTTGAACCCCCGAGCAGGCAGTGCCGGGCTCCAACACTCGGTTCACGTCCCCCGAGGGGACACCGCGAGCGTGGCAGCGAGTAGCGTGTTACCCATGGCTCCGATCTCGACTCCGCAGACCCCCTTCGGGCGGGTCCTCACCGCCATGATCACGCCGTTTACGGCGGATGGCGCACTCGACCTCGACGGCGCGCAGCGGCTCGCCGTCCACCTGGTGGACGCAGGCAACGACGGCCTGATCATCAACGGCACCACCGGTGAGTCGCCGACCACCACCGACGCGGAGAAAAACGACCTCGTACGAGCCGTGCTCGAAGCCGTCGGAGACCGGGCCCACGTGGTCGCGGGCATCGGCACGAACGACACCCGGCACACCCTCGAGCTCGCCCGCCAGGCCGAGCGCACCGGCGCCCACGGCCTGCTCGCCGTGACCCCGTACTACAGCAAGCCGCCGCAGGAGGGCCTGTACCGGCACTTCACGGCCATCGCGGACGCCACCGAGCTGCCGGTCATGCTCTACGACATCCCCGGCCGCAGTGGTGTCCCGATCAACACCGAAACGCTCGTCCGGCTGGCCGAGCACCCCCGTATCGTTGCCAACAAGGACGCCAAGGGTGACCTCGGCCGCGCCAGCTGGGCCATCGCCCAGAGCGGCCTGGCCTGGTACTCCGGCGACGACATGCTGAACCTGCCGCTCCTGTCGGTGGGCGCGGTCGGCTTCGTCTCCGTGGTAAGTCATGTGGTCACCCCCGAGCTGCGCGCCATGCTGGACGCCCACCTCGGCGGGGACGTCCAGAAGGCCACCGAGATCCACCAGAAGCTGCTCCCCGTGTTCACCGGCATGTTCCGCACCCAGGGCGTGATCACGACCAAGGGCGCACTGAACCTGCAGGGACTGCCCGCGGGCCCGCTGCGGCTGCCGCTGATCGAGCTGACCGCCGAAGAGGCGGCACAGCTCAAGATCGATCTTGCGGCCGGCGGGGTACAGCTCTGACAACAGACTTCACAAATGAATAAGCAAGACCAAAACAGACAAAAGCAAGTGCACGAATGACATGCGCGCCACGTGCCTTACGAGGTACGTGGCGTGTGTGGTGAGGAGATACTTTTGAGCCATCCGCATCCTGAACTCGGTCCGCCGCCGAAGCTCCCCAAGGGCGGCCTCCGGGTCACCCCCCTGGGCGGCCTCGGTGAGATCGGCCGCAACATGACCGTCTTCGAGTTCGACGGCCGCCTGCTGATCGTCGACTGCGGCGTTCTCTTCCCCGAGGAGGAGCAGCCGGGCATCGACCTGATCCTGCCGGACTTCTCGTCCATCCGGGACCGCCTCGACGACATCGACGGCATCGTGCTCACGCACGGTCACGAGGACCACATCGGCGCCGTCCCGTACCTCCTGCGGGAGAAGCCGGACATCCCGCTGATCGGCTCCAAGCTGACGCTGGCCCTCATCGAGGCGAAGCTCCAGGAGCACCGCATCCGCCCCTACACCCTTGAGGTGAAGGAAGGCGAGCGCGAGAACCTCGGCCCCTTCGACTGCGAGTTCATCGCCGTCAACCACTCCATCCCCGACGCCCTGGCCGTCGCGATCCGGACCCCCGCGGGCCTGGTCGTGGCCACCGGCGACTTCAAGATGGACCAGCTCCCGCTGGACAAGCGCCTCACCGACCTGCACGCCTTCGCGCGTCTGAGCGAGGAGGGCATCGACCTCCTCCTCTCGGACTCGACGAACGCCGAGGTCCCGGGCTTCGTCCCGCCCGAGCGCGAGATCTCCAACGTCCTGCGCACGGTCTTCGCGAACGCCCACAACCGGATCATCGTGGCCAGCTTCGCCAGCCACGTGCACCGCATCCAGCAGATCCTCGACGCCGCCCACGAGTACGGCCGCCGGGTCGCCTTCGTCGGCCGCTCGATGGTCCGCAACATGGGCATCGCCCGCGACCTGGGCTACCTGAAGGTCCCGGCCGGCCTCGTCGTGGACGTCAAGACCCTCGACGACCTGCCTGCCCACGAGGTCGTCCTCGTCTGCACGGGTTCCCAGGGCGAGCCGATGGCGGCCCTGTCCCGCATGGCGAACCGCGACCACCAGATCCGGATCGTCCCCGGCGACACCGTGATCCTGGCGTCGTCCCTGATCCCGGGCAACGAGAACGCGGTCTACCGCGTGATCAACGGCCTGACCCGATGGGGCGCCAACGTCGTCCACAAGGGCAACGCCAAGGTGCACGTCTCCGGACACGCCTCCGCGGGCGAGCTGCTGTACTTCTACAACATCTGCAAGCCGCGGAACCTGATGCCGGTCCACGGCGAATGGCGCCACCTGCGCGCCAACGCCGAGCTGGGCGCCCTGACGGGCGTCCCGAAGGACCGGATCGTCATCGCCGAGGACGGCGTGGTCGTCGACCTGATCGACGGCAAGGCCCGGATCTCCGGCAAGGTCCAGGCCGGCTACGTGTACGTGGACGGCCTCTCGGTCGGCGATGTCACGGAGTCCTCGCTGAAGGACCGCCGCATCCTCGGCGACGAGGGCATCATCTCGGTCTACGTCGTGGTCGACAGCACCACGGGCAAGGTCGTCAGCGGCCCGAACATCCAGGCCCGCGGCTCCGGCATCGACGACGGGGCCTTCGGCCCGGTCATCGCGAAGATCGAGGAAGCCATCGCCCGCGCCGCCTCCGACGGCGTGGCGGAGCCGCACCAGATCCAGCAGCTCATCCGCCGCACGATGGGCAAGTGGGTGTCGGACAGCTACCGCCGCCGCCCGATGATCCTCCCGGTCGTCGTCGAGGTCTGACCCTCGCCGTAGCGACCTCACCGGAGCGGGGCAACCGGATTTGCATCCGGGGGCCCCGCTCCAGTACGTTTACGTCCCTACCTCGTACGGCATCCCGGCACACACGTGTGTCCGGTCAGCCATGCGAGTGGGTGGGAATCAAGCACTCAGGGAGACCTGATAAAGTCTGATCCACCCGAAAGGGAAAGACCCTCCAACGGTCACCGAATTCAAATCCAAGTCACTGCGGCTTTCGAGAAGCAGAACGCGGAAATGATCTGGTAGAGTTGGAATCGCCGGAAAGGGAAACGCGAAAGCGAAGAACTGGAAAGCGAAACCCGCTTCGACCGGGAATCGGACACGAAAGAGTCTGATAGAGTCGGAAACG